>NZ_BAABSV010000021.1:0-1235 GCF_040369775.1 Brucella sp. NBRC 12953 | reverse complement strand
TGGACTTCCCCTTCAAAAGTGGAGGGCTTCTGTTAGACAAGACTGACAGGAGACTTAGAATTGAAGCAGCGAGAATTTACAGAAGAATTCAAACGCGAAGCCGTTCGGATTTTAACGACGAGTGGTCGAAGCATTTCATCGGTTGCCGAGGACCTTGGCATTGGCAAATCAACACTTGACCGCTGGCGTCGTAATTTTGCTGAGAACGATTTACTCTCCGGTCCGCATGAAGACATGAGCCAGGAGCTTGCTCGGCTTCGCAAAGAAAACGAACTTCTGCGACAGGAACGTGACCTATTAAAAAAAGCGACGGCCTTCTTCGCTCGGGAGACAAGTCGATGAAGTTTGCGTTCATCGACACGGAGAAGGCACATATGTCTCTGTCACGGCTGTGCGCTTTCGCAGGTGTCAGCATCAGCGGCTATTATGCATGGAAGCATCGTTTGCCCAGTCGTCGCCAGCTTGATGACATGATTATTCTGGCCCACATTCGTAACCAGTTTGTGCTGTCACGTGAAACTTATGGCAGCCCTCGCATGCATGTTGAGCTGAATGAAGAAGGTATTCGAGCAGGTCGTCACCGCACGGCGCGACTGATGCGCGAAAATGGTTTGAAAGCCCGGCAGAAAACGCGCTTCAAACGCACGACCGACAGCAATCATGGTGAGCCTGTCGCTCCCAATCTTCTGGATCAGGACTTCACTTGTGACGAACCAGATCAGAAATGGGGTGTTGATATCAGTTACATATGGACGGCAGAAGGCTGGCTGTACCTGGCAATCGTTGTCGATCTCTATTCTCGTCGCATCATTGGCTGGGAAGCGCGCGATCGGATGAAAAAGGATCTGGCTATCTGTGCTTTGAAGAAGGCTATTGCTATCCGGCAACCAAAGCCGGGATTGATCCAGCACTCGGACAGGGGAAGCCAATATGCCAGTTATGAGTATCGCAAAATCCTCAAAGCGAACAGCATGCTTCCATCCATGAGCGGCAAAGGAAATTGTTACGATAATTCGATGGTGGAAACCGTCTTCAAGACGATCAAGTCTGAACTGATATGGCGAACTGTGTTCTACACACGTCAAGATGCAATCAAAGCCATTGGCGAATACATTGACGGCTTCTATAATCCTGTGCGCAGACATTCTGCACTCGGGTATAAATCACCGATCCAGTTCGAGATGATAAACCGCAAATTAGTGACAGAACCTCTCCACTAAATAAGGGCAAGTCCA
>NZ_BAABSV010000020.1:0-2249 GCF_040369775.1 Brucella sp. NBRC 12953 | reverse complement strand
ATCGAACTTCGTTCGATGGATATTGTAAATGGGAGTGATCAAGTCGATCGAGCTATTAGTACCGGTAAGCTACATGCGTTGCCGCACTTCCACACCCGGCCTATCAACGTGGTAGTCTTCCACGGCTCTGATAGGGAATACTCGTTTTTAGGTGGGTTTCCCGCTTAGATGCCTTCAGCGGTTATCCCGTCCGTATATAGCTACCCTGCTATGCCGTTGGCACGACAACAGGTCCACCAGAGATACGTCCATCCCGGTCCTCTCGTACTAGGGACAGATCCTATCAATATTCCTACACCCACGGCAGATAGGGACCGAACTGTCTCACGACGTTCTGAACCCAACTCACGTACCGCTTTAAATGGCGAACAGCCATACCCTTGGGACCTGCTCCAGCCCCAGGATGCGATGAGTCGACATCGAGGTGCCAAACAACCCCGTCGATATGGACTCTTGGGGGTCATCAGCCTGTTATCCCCGGCGTACCTTTTATCCGTTGAGCGATGGCCCTTCCACGCGGGACCACCGGATCACTATGACCGACTTTCGTCTCTGCTCGACTTGTCAGTCTTGCAGTCAGGCAGGCTTATGCCATTGCACTCGACGAACGATTTCCGACCGTTCTGAGCCTACCATCGCGCGCCTCCGTTACTCTTTAGGAGGCGACCGCCCCAGTCAAACTACCCACCATACACGGTCCTGGACCCGGATAACGGGCCGCAGTTAGACATCCATATAGATAAGGGTGGTATTTCAAGGATGACTCCACAATGGCTGGCGCCACTGCTTCAAAGTCTACCACCTATCCTACACATGTCGACACGAATGCCAGTGTAAAGCTATAGTAAAGGTGCACGGGGTCTTTCCGTCTAACCGCAGGAACCCCGCATCTTCACGGGGAATTCAATTTCACTGAGTCTGCGTTGGAGACAGCGGGGAAGTCGTTACGCCATTCGTGCAGGTCGGAACTTACCCGACAAGGAATTTCGCTACCTTAGGACCGTTATAGTTACGGCCGCCGTTTACTGGGGCTTCAATTCAATGCTTGCACATCTCCTCTTAACCTTCCAGCACCGGGCAGGCGTCAGACCCTATACGTCGTCTTGCGACTTCGCAGAGCCCTGTGTTTTTGGTAAACAGTCGCTACCCCCTGGTCTGTGCCACCCTCATCTAGTTGCCTAAATAAGGGTCACGCTTCTTCCGAAGTTACGCGTGCATTTTGCCGAGTTCCTTCAACGCAGTTCTCTCAAGCGCCTTGGTATTCTCTACCAGTCCACCAGTGTCGGTTTAGGGTACGGTCTATATGCAGGAGCTATTTCCTGGAACCGCTTCGCTGCACATTCAATCCAATAAGAATGTACAACACACGCAATCCGTCACTACCTGCAGGCCCACGAATATTAACGTGGTTCCCATCGACTACGCCTTTCGGCCTCGCCTTAGGGGCCGGCTAACCCTGCTCAGATTAACTTTAAGCAGGAACCCTTGGACTTTCGGCGAGGGAGTCTCTCACTCCCTTTATCGTTACTCATGTCAGCATTCTCACTTCCGATACCTCCAGGATGTCTCACGACTGTCCCTTCACAGGCTTACGGAACGCTCCGCTACCACGCACATACGTGCATCCACAGCTTCGGTGTATGGCTTTAGCCCCGGTACATTTTCGGCGCAAAGACCCTTATTTAGACCAGTGAGCTGTTACGCTTTCTTTAAATGATGGCTGCTTCTAAGCCAACATCCTGGTTGTTTTGGGATCCTCACATCCTTTCCCACTTAGCCATAACTTAGGGACCTTAGATGGTGGTCAGGGTTGTTGCCCTCTTCACGACGGACGTTAGCACCCGCCGTGTGTCTGCCCAGTAGTACTCCCCGGTATTCGGAGTTTGATTAGGATCAGTAAGACGGTGAGTCCCCATAGCCCATTCAGTGCTCTACCCCCGGGGGTATTCGCTGGACGCTCTACCTAAATAGATTTCGCGGAGAACCAGCTATCTCCAAGTTTGATTGGCCTTTCACCCCTAGCCACAAGTCATCCCGATCTATTGCAACAGATATGGGTTCGGTCCTCCAGTACGTGTTACCGTACCTTCAACCTGCTCATGGCTAGATCACTTGGTTTCGGGTCTAATGCAACGAACTGAACGCCCTATTCAGACTCGCTTTCGCTACGCCTACACCTACCGGCTTAAGCTTGCTCGTTACACTAAGTCGCTGACCCATTATACAAAAGGTACGCTGTCACCCAGAAC
>NZ_BAABSV010000018.1:0-4541 GCF_040369775.1 Brucella sp. NBRC 12953 | reverse complement strand
ACCAGATCACCGGCGCCATTCTTGATGATGCCGCCGCTGCCGGAGATCACGCCGGAATAATCGCCATGCAGATCCTGATTGAGCGTGAGGGTTCCTGCACCAAGCGTGATATTGCCGTCCTGGCCATGGCCATCGGCCGGGTTGAGGCCATCAAGGCCACCGATGGTCTGGTTGAGATCAGCCAGATCAAGCGTTGCTCCACTGGCAATCTTCACACGGCCCGACCCAAAGGCATGATCGGCAATGCCGGCCTTTGCGGTGCCTGCTTCAACATTCAACCCGCCCGAGAAACTGTTGTCGCCCGAAAAGGTCGTGGTTCCGGCGCCACGCTTGAACACTTCGCCAATGCCGCTGATCTGGTTGGAAAGCGTAAAATCAGCAGTCTTGTCGATGGCCAGATCACCATAGCCATAGCGGGTACTGGCCAGCACGATGGCGCTGGATGGATCAATGCTGCCGCCTTCACCCAGTGTCAGCAGGCCTTCGGTGACGGTGGTGGTGCCGGTATAGGTGTTGGCACCGGTGAGCACCAGCTGTCCAGCCCCGGACTTGCGCAGACCTTCATTGCCTTCGATCACCGAGGCGATGGTGGCGGTCATGGCCGAGCTTTGCAGCGATCCGTCACCGACAATGATCAGCTGATCATCGGTGCCAGAAAGCGAGAGCGGGCCGCCGGTGAGCAGATAGCCATCGGTCATGAACTGCATGCCATTGACGGCAGGGGCAAAGCCGGCATCGATGGTGACGGTTCCGGCTGTGCCGCCAAAAACCGCAAAGCGATCATTGACCCAAGGCGTATTGGTTGCGCCATCGGCGCCGGTCCAATTGTCATTGGCTCCATCCCAGGTGCCGCTGCCGCCCTGGACGATGCCATCATCCTTTGGCCCAGCGCCATCCCAGAAGAAGAAGTCGCGTCCGCCGGTATTGATCAGATTGACCTGATGGTTGATGGCGGTCTGCAGGCTGTAATCGGCAGCATTGCCGGGGACGGTGCCGATCGTCATGGTGTTGGAGGTCAGATTGCCATCATAATCAAAGATACGATAGACACCGGTGCCGACCACACTGCCAGCATCGACATTGAGGGTACCATCGAGCGCCAGATCGCCGTGCACATCAAACAGCGCATTGGCCGACTGGCCACCGCTCAGGGTCACATCGGTCTGGCTTCCGGCTGCAAGGGTCAGATTGCTGTTGAAGACCAGCTGCTGGCCGCTTTGTCCAAACAGTGTGGCGCCGGAGGCAAAACTGGCAGGGCCGACAATCGTGCCATGGCCGCCGAGATCGGCCTGATCCGCAACGGTGACGCTGCCGCCCAATGTGGCGCCATCAAGCCGGAGATCACCGGCCTGCACATCCACAGCGCCGGTATAGGCGGTGCTGTCGCCGCTCAGCGCCAATGTGCCGGCGCCGGTCTTTTGCATCGCGCCTGCACCGTGGAACGCAGAAGCGATGGAGAAGGTGTTGTTGGCATCGGCAATGTCGAAGCCACCGCCACTTGCGCCCCAGTTGATGGTGCGGGACGTCTGGTTGAAATCGGTGCCGGTGACCTGCAAGGTGCCGCCATTGATCAGCAAGGGGCCGCTGCCCAGATTGGCTTCCTGCGAGACCGACAGCGTGCCTGAGAAAAGATCGGTGCCACCGCTGTAGCTGTTGTTGCCTTTAAGGGTCAGGAGGCCGCTTCCTGACTTGAACAGCGCGCCGGTGCCACTGAGGGTGCCATCAAGCTCGGTATCGCCAAAATTGTCGACCATCAGACGGCCACTATTGGCAATGTCGCCGAGGATGAGGCCGTCATGGCCGGCAGTGCCATCCCCCAGCTGCAATGTGCCTGCGGCAATGGTTGTGCCGCCGCTATAGCTGTTTTGTGCCGTCAGCACCAAAGTACCGTTGCCGGTCTTGGTCAAGGCGCCGTGTGCGGCACCCAGATTGCTGATCTCTCCTGCAAGCGTCAAGGTCTTGTTGTTGGCAACCGACACGGTGCCGCCGCTGCCTGACAGGCTCGAGAGGCGCGCGGTCGCAAAACTATCGCTTGCAAGCAAGGTGCCACCGGCAAAGCGCAGGCCACCGCTGGCATCACCAAGATTGCTATCCGAACCAACCGAAAGCACGCCGCCCTCAAGATCCGTCCCGCCCGTGTAAAGATTGTTGCCGCTCAAGACCAAAGTGCCTTGACCGCGCTTGGCAAGCTTGCCGCCATTGCCAATCACCTGATAGACTGTAAACACATTGCCGGCATCTGCAATGTCAAACCCGCCGCCGCCAGCCTGCCAGATGATGGTATTGCCGAGCGAGGTTAGTGTTGTGCCGGTGACTTGCAGACTACCGCCATCAAAGCGCAACGGGGTACCGGGATCGATATTTTGCTGCGTTGTGATCGACAATTCGCCGCCTTCAAGCGTCACACCCTGGCTGAAACTGTGGTTTCCGGTGAGAACGACGGTGCTCGATCCAGACTTGATGAGGCTTGAAAAGCCCTGATACTGAAACCCCGCCTGATTGGGCGTTTCGGTAACGGTGCCGCCGAAGCTGAAATCGTTCGCACCGCCCAGTTCGAGAACCCCTTGGGGGTCGTCATTGCGCACGACACCCGTGATGGTTGATCCCGCCAGTAAGGTGAGATGGCCGCCACCTTTGAAATGGATCGCCAACCCGTCCGCGCCGGCCTGGCCGCTATTGGTTCCGCTGCCGATCCCGGCTGCGCCGCCCTGGCCGGCAACTATGCTGCCGCTGTTGATGATGGTGGATCCGGCACCGACCTCGATCGCCGTGCCGCCGGCGCCGCCATTGGCAATATTGGCTTTCGACAGACCGGTGGCGTCACCGCCGGCGCCACCTGTGCCACCGGTTACCGCGCCACTGTTGTTGACGATTGCGCCCGCGCCTGTCAGCACACCGGTGCCGCCGGCGCCGCCATTGCTGAAGGTGGAATTAGCGTGGGCGCCATTGGCTGCCCCGCCGGCGCCACCAGTGCCGCCGGAGATCTGGGCGAAATTGCTGATGCTGGCATTGGTTCTGTCAGCGGAATTGACGCCAATGCCGCCCTGGCCCCCTTGGCCACCATGGTCGAAAACTCCTGTCCCTCGCGGACTATGGGCGCCACCAATGCCGCCATTGCCGGCAGTGATCATGCCGCGATTGTTGAGAGATCCAGCACCGCTGACCCCGTCGCCCCCGTCACCACCCTTGTTGCCGTCGGGGAGTTTGGTCAACGAAAAGATATCATTGGTCAATCCGCCGGCGCCACCATCGCCACCGATGCTGAAACCGCCGGTCTCGATGCTGACACTGATCCCGGTCTCGGCGAAGATGCCGGCGCCGCCATCGCCACCGCGACCGGCTACGCCTTGTGTTGTTGAACTCGGTGCGCCGCCGGTGCCGCCGGTGCCGCCGCGGATTGTGCCACGAATGGTCAGATCGCTTTTTTCCGAATAGATGCCGATGCCGCCATCGCCGCCTCCGCCAGCCCCGTAATTGCTAGTGGAGCTGCCGCCGATGCCGCCCTTGCCGCCGACAATGGTCGCAGCACCAATCACCGGTGCGGTGGTGCCGGTTATGATCAGCCCGTAGCCGCCGGCGCCGCCGCCGCCGCCGGCGGTGCCAATGCCGCTGAAATTCCCACTGTTGCCGTTACCGCCCCGATGGCCGTCGCCGCCGGTGAGGTTGTTGTTGAATGTGCCGCCGACCGTCGCCATCTGGCCGTTGGTTCCGCCATCACCGCCGTAGCCGGACGAGGCCAGCGTATGATCGGCGGGCGGGGTTCCGGCGCCACCGCTTCCACCCGGACCACCGCCGCCGCCACCGTTTTGTGCACAGGGATACATGCTGGCCGGTACGTCCTGGCCATCGAGGCTCGAGGGATCATTGCCGGCATGAAAGTCTGCCCCGCCGGCGCCACCGTCTCCACAATTAGAACTGTCATAGGACCCACCCTGTCCACCCTTGGCAAATGCCCCGGTGAGGCCGGCCATGCCGAGAACGGTGCCAGCCAGCAGAAAGGTGGCAAATCGCCGGAGCTTGCCTGAAGACACTCCTGTTGCATTGGTTTTTCGAAGCGCGCCGCGCTGGCTTCCTGCCCGCGCATGCTTTTCCAGCTGTTTCATTTGCCACACCTTTCAGAACTGACCCGCATCGTCCCCATCGCCATGCAGTCAGAGTTATCTATATTAGAACTACAAAATATACTTACGCATTGCCACGCGATACTGTAATACGGAATCGCTAAAATGCTATGAATGCTTTTTATGCTAACCGATATTTTGATAAATGCAATTTCACGTGATTTATATTTGCGATAATGCTCATATAATTCTTCGTTGCTGCTTGATACCCATTTGCGGCGCAAGCCGCCGCCCGTTGGGCCCTGGTTGCCGTCGCTGCAGTCCGCGCGGCGCGTGTTGATTGCGTTGATGCCTCACCACTTCACTTTGAGACCGACATTGCCTTTGAGTGTATAGCTGTCGGCAAAATGGTTGAGCGCTGTGTTGATGGAGCCTTCGCCATAAAGGGCATATTTGTTGTCGGCCCAGCTGTAACTGCCG
>NZ_BAABSV010000017.1:0-17036 GCF_040369775.1 Brucella sp. NBRC 12953 | reverse complement strand
GTATGCCTTGAATTCACCGAAGAACTTGGTGATCGCTGCCGTCAGCGAGGTCTTGCCATGGTCAACGTGACCAATGGTGCCGATGTTTACGTGGGGCTTATTACGTTCAAACTTGCTCTTTGCCATCTGAGCTCTCCTAAAATTACAGCCTGCTCAGGCTTTTTAATGTTTGGCGTAACCCGGAGGTTACGCGAACTTCTTCTGGATTTCCTGTGCGACTGCAGTTGGGACCGGCTCATAATGGTCAAACTGCATCGTGTACTGGGCGCGGCCCTGAGACATCGAACGCAGGTTGTTCACATAACCAAACATGTTGGCCAGTGGAACATTTGCGTTGACGACCGTAGCGATACCGCGTGCTTCGGTGCCAGAAATCTGACCACGACGCGAATTCAGGTCACCGATAACGTCACCGACGTAATCTTCAGGTGTCACCACCTCAACCTTCATGATTGGCTCGAGAAGCTGTGCGCCAGCCTTCTGTGCGCCTTCACGGAATGCTGCACGGGACGCGATTTCGAACGCGAGAACCGAGGAGTCAACGTCGTGGTATGCGCCGTCGATCAGGGTTGCCTTCACGCCGAGCATCGGGAAGCCTGCCAGCGGGCCTGCACCCATGACGCTTTCGATACCCTTCTGAACGCCTGGGATGTATTCCTTAGGAACAGCACCACCAACGATCTTGGATTCGAAGATGAAATCGTCGCCGTCATGCGGTTCGAAGATAATCTTGACGCGAGCGAACTGACCCGAACCACCCGACTGCTTCTTATGCGTGTAGTCGATTTCAGCCTGACGGGTGATCGATTCACGGTAAGCAACCTGCGGAGCACCGACGTTAGCTTCAACCTTGAATTCGCGCTTCATGCGATCGACGAGAATGTCGAGGTGAAGTTCGCCCATGCCGGCGATGATGGTCTGACCCGATTCTTCATCCGACTTAACGCGGAACGAAGGATCTTCAGCAGCCAGACGGTTGAGCGCGATGCCCATCTTTTCCTGGTCAGCCTTGGTCTTTGGTTCGATCGCGATTTCGATAACCGGATCTGGGAATTCCATACGTTCAAGGATAACCGGCTTCAGCGGATCGCAGAGCGTATCGCCAGTGGTGGTTTCCTTGAGGCCAGCCAGAGCAACGATATCGCCTGCAAAAGCTTCTTCGATGTCTTCACGGCTGTTCGAGTGCATCTGCAGCATACGGCCGATGCGCTCACGCTTGCCCTTAACAGTGTTTTCGAGCGAAATGCCCTTGGTCATCTTGCCCGAGTAGATACGAGCGAAGGTCAGCGAACCAACGAACGGATCGTTCATGATCTTGAATGCGAGCATCGAGAGAGGTGCTTCATCCGAAGATTCACGGGTTGTTTCTGTTTCCGTCTTAACGTCAATGCCCTTAATTGCAGGAACATCGGTTGGAGCTGGAAGGAAAGAAACAACAGCGTCGAGAAGCGGCTGAATGCCACGGTTCTTGAACGCAGTACCGCAAAGAACCGGATGGAACTTAACGTCGATCGTGCCCTTACGGATCAGTGCGCGGAGCTGGTCGTTCGTAGGCATGGTGCCTTCGAGGTAAGCTTCCATCGCAGCTTCGTCGATTTCCACGGCCAGCTCGATGAGCTTTTCGCGGTATTCTTCAGCCTGATCCTTGAGGTCTGCAGGAATTTCGCCAACGGTCGCAGCTGCGCCGATCGTGCCATCCCAAGTCAGAGCCTTCATTTCGATAAGGTCGATAACGCCTTCGAACTCGTTTTCAGCGCCGATTGGCAGCTGAACTGGGAGAGCGATTGCGCCAAGACGCGAGCCAACCATTTCTACGCAACGGTAGAAGTCAGCACCGATCTTGTCCATCTTGTTGACGAAGACCATACGTGGAACGTGGTACTTCTCAGCCTGACGCCATACGGTTTCGGTCTGCGGCTCAACGCCAGCATTCGCATCGAGAAGAGCGATTGCGCCATCGAGAACGCGGAGCGAACGCTCAACTTCAATGGTGAAGTCAACGTGGCCCGGGGTGTCGATGATGTTGAAGCGACGCTTCTTGCCATCCTGACCCTGCCAAAACGTGGTCGTGGCAGCGGACGTGATGGTGATACCGCGTTCCTGTTCCTGCTCCATCCAATCCATGGTGGACGCGCCATCATGGGTTTCACCGATCTTGTGGTTCTTACCGGTGTAGAACAGAATACGCTCGGTCATCGTCGTCTTACCGGCGTCGATGTGAGCCATAATACCGAAATTGCGGTAGTCTTCGATTTTATATTCGCGGGCCATGTTTTTGCTCTTTGAATAGGGTTCGACGATTACCAGCGGTAATGCGAGAACGCGCGGTTGGCTTCTGCCATGCGGTGCGTGTCTTCACGCTTCTTGACAGCGGAACCACGATTGTTTGCCGCATCCAGCAGCTCGCCGGAGAGACGGTCAATCATCGTCGTTTCATTGCGACCACGAGCTGCATTGATCAGCCAGCGAATGGCAAGTGCCTGGCGGCGTTCTGAACGCACATCGACCGGAACCTGATAGGTTGCACCACCAACGCGGCGCGAACGGACTTCAACGTGCGGAGCAACATTGTCGAGCGCCTGATGGAACAGCGCGACCGGCTCTGACTTCGCCTTGGCTTCGATTGCAGACAGCGCACCGTAAACGATGCTTTCAGCAACCGACTTCTTACCATGAAGCATAACTGCATTCATGAACTTCGTGATAACGAGATCGCCGAACTTTGGATCCGGATTAATCTCACGCTTCTCAGCTTTATGGCGTCTGGACATTTCGTCTCAACTTTCAATTACATCGGGCTCAACTCGCCATTCCGGCGGCCGGTATCCCCGGAAAATTCTTACTTAGGACGCTTCGCACCGTACTTCGAACGACGCTGCTTGCGGTTCTTAACACCCTGGGTATCGAGAACGCCGCGGATGATGTGGTAACGCACACCCGGCAAATCCTTTACGCGACCGCCGCGGATCATGACCACGGAGTGCTCCTGAAGGTTGTGACCTTCACCAGGGATGTAACCGATGACTTCAAAGCCATTGGTCAGACGGATCTTGGCGACCTTACGGAGAGCCGAGTTTGGCTTCTTAGGGGTCGTTGTATAAACGCGGGTGCAAACGCCGCGCTTCTGTGGGTTTGCCTGCAGAGCAGGAACCTTATTACGCTTTACCGGCGCAGTGCGCGGCTTGCGGATCAACTGGTTTACGGTAGGCATTGAACCTTCCTCTATAAAAAATCTCGTATCGGCGCCCAATAAGGGCCGTTTCACCGGAGTGCTCATGCACAAATTCGGGACGAGCCACTCCATCAGCGGCCACCCGAACAAAAGCAGAGGAAGCATAAGCTTCATGCGAACGGCAAGTTGCATTTCGATCGTAAAACGAACCCTGTTTGAGGCGAACTCCAGAGCGCGTCGCTCCGAAAATGCCAGCCTCACATCGGCTCAGATGGGCTGCTGATACGTGTTTACAGGCGTTTCGTCAAGGGCAGGACGTTAAGTTTCTTATCCAAAAGGCCGCTCGGGGGCGTTTTGGGGTCCGCCGGACAGGTTATTGCGCCGCATTAGGCTTCATATCGCTAATATTTCGCGGCAAAACTGTCATTTTCGTATGCCAGCATAGCGCCAGACATCAACAGTCGCTATTGAAGCACATCCGAGTCGAAACGCAACACAATATTAAGGGATTCTCAATGTCATCCACCACCACATCCACAGAGAACGATTCGCCGATTGTTCACCTGGTGATCGCCGACGTCTGGAACGAAGGTGAAGAGGAATCTATCGAAGTCCATATCCTGCTGAAATCCGATGAAGACGAAGATCTCGTTCAGACGGTTCTCGCGATCCTGGCGGAAGAAGGTTATCACGAAGCAGAGCTGGTCGAGATGGGTACCATCACGGAAGAACCAGAAGAAGAACCACACAAGAGCGCATGGCACACCGCCCTCACCGGCGAAGTTGCACTGATTGAGTTCGAAGGCGATGAAGAAGAAGAATAAGTTCGACGTAAGCGAACACCGAAAAATGTGGAGCATCTTCCGCTTTGCATAATGTTCAAGGGCGGTTTTAAACCGCCCTTTCTTTTTAAAATTTGCATAACAAAAAGGCCGCCTCGAAAGGCGGCCTTTTCTTTGTTGATTGCTTTCCGATTATTCGGCAGCGTTGTTGGTCATATCTGCCAGCATCACGTTGGCTTCCGAAGAACCGGTCGACTTGCGGCGCTCGTCGATGATCAGTTCGTCGCGAGCAGTTGCAATGCGACGGATCTGGTTGGTCATGCCACCTGTACCAGCTGGGATGAGACGACCGACGATGACGTTTTCCTTGAGACCCTGCAACGTATCCATCTTGCCTGCAACTGCAGCTTCGGTGAGTACGCGAGTGGTTTCCTGGAACGATGCCGCCGAGATGAACGAAGGAGTCTGAAGCGACGCCTTGGTAATACCAAGCAGAACCGGATTACCCGAACCTGGCTTCTTGCCTTCTTCGATCAGACGATCATTGATTTCGTCCAGTTCGATGCGGTCGACGTGATCGCCCGGAATGTAGCCGGTATCACCGGATTCCGTGATCTCGATCTTCTGCAGCATCTGACGAACAATCACTTCGATGTGCTTGTCGTTGATGAGAACGCCCTGCAAACGATAGACTTCCTGGATTTCGTTCACGAGGTACGAAGCGAGTGCTTCAACGCCCTTGATCGCCAGAATGTCATGCGGTGCCGGGTTACCGTCGAGGATATATTCACCCTTTTCGATAACGTCACCATCCTGAAGATGGAACGGCTTGCCCTTAGGGATCAGATACTCAACAGGCTCGATCGTATCGTCGTTTGGCTCGATGATGATGCGACGCTTGTTCTTGTAATCGCGACCAAAACGAACGGTACCATCGATCTCTGCGATGACGGCGTGGTCCTTCGGACGACGAGCTTCGAACAGTTCCGCAACGCGTGGCAGACCACCGGTAATATCCTTGGTCTTCGCGCTTTCCATCGGCAGACGCGCAATAACATCACCAGCATTAACATGTGCACCAGGCTCGAACGAAAGGATCGTTTCTACCGAAAGCAGGAAGCGAGCTTCGCCACCCTTCGACAGCTTCGCGATCTTGCCGCTCTTGTCCTTGATGACCATAGCAGGCTTGAGGTCCGCACCGCGTGGTGTCGAACGCCAGTCAATGATGACGCGCTTCGTGATACCGGTCGACTCGTCCGCTGTTTCCGAAACCGAAAGGCCATCAACGAGATCTTCGAACTCGATGTAACCTTCAACTTCCGTCAAGATTGGACGGGTGTACGGATCCCATTCAGCAATACGCTGGCCGCGCTTGACTGCATCACCTTCGTCAACGAACAGGCGTGAACCGTAGGTTACGCGGTGAACCGCACGTTCCTTGCCGGTCGAGTCGAGGATCAGGACAGCCATGTTACGGCCCATCACCACGAGATTGCCATCGGAGTTGCGAACCACGTTGCGGTTACGCAGCTTGACAGTGCCTTCGTACGAAGCTTCCAGGTAAGACGAGTCAACAACCTGTGCAGTACCACCAAGGTGGAACGTACGCATGGTCAGCTGAGTGCCAGGCTCACCGATCGACTGAGCAGCGATAACGCCAACTGCTTCACCCTGGTTAACAGGCGTACCGCGTGCAAGGTCACGACCATAGCACTTGGCGCAAACGCCGTTACGGGTTTCACAGGTCAGAGCCGAACGAATACGGATCGACTGGATGCCGGCCTTCTCGATGACTTCAACGTCCTTTTCCTCGATCATGCGGCCAGCTTCGACGATGACTTCGCCGGTTGCCGGATTGATGATCGGATCAAGTGCCGTACGGCCCAGAACGCGCTGTCCAATTGGAGCAACGATCTGACCAGCATCAACGATTGGCTGCATGGTGAGACCGATTTCGGCGCCACAATCGACTTCCGAAATAATCGCATCCTGTGCAACGTCAACGAGACGACGTGTCAGATAACCCGAATTAGCGGTCTTCAACGCGGTATCGGCAAGACCCTTACGGGCACCGTGTGTCGAGTTGAAGTATTCGTTAACCGTCAGGCCTTCCTTGAAGTTCGAAATGATCGGGGTTTCGATGATTTCGCCCGACGGCTTGGCCATAAGACCACGCATACCGCCCAGCTGACGCATCTGGTTGACCGAACCACGGGCACCCGAATGAGACATCATGTAGACCGAGTTCATCTGCTTCTGACGTCCAGTCACCGGATCGAATTCAACGGCCTTAATGCGGGCCATCATTTCTTCGGTGATCTTGTCAGTCGCCTTACCCCAGGCATCAACGACCTTGTTGTACTTTTCGCCCTGAGTAATCAGACCGTCATTGTACTGCTGTTCGTATTCAGTCGTCAGAGCTTCGGTTTCTGCAACGATCTTGGCCTTCGAGTCTGGAATGACCATGTCATCCTTACCGAAGGAAATACCGGCGCGACATGCATGGGCGAAGCCGAGCTGCATGATGCGATCGCAGAAGATAACCGTCTCTTTCTGACCGCAATGGCGGTAGACGTGGTCGATCATCTTGGAGATGTTCTTCTTCGTCATCTCCTGATTGCAGATATCGAAAGGCACATTGGCGTGCTTCGGCAGAAGCTCACCAGTGATCATGCGACCAGGCGTGGTGTCATAAACCTTGGAAACAGGCTTGCCTTCCGCATCAACCGTCTTGAAACGGCCTTTGATCTTGGTGTGCAGCGTGACAACCTTGTTCTCAAGTGCATGCTGAAGTTCTCCCATATCGGCAAACACCATGCCCTCACCCGGCTCCTTGTCTGCCACGATCGACAGATAGTAGAGGCCGAGAACCATGTCCTGCGAAGGAACGATGATTGGTGCGCCGTTCGCTGGGTGCAAGATGTTGTTGGTGGACATCATTAGCACGCGTGCTTCAAGCTGGGCTTCAAGCGACAGCGGAACGTGAACAGCCATCTGGTCACCGTCGAAGTCAGCGTTAAACGCTGTACAAACGAGCGGATGCAGCTGAATGGCCTTGCCTTCAATCAGCGTGGGTTCGAATGCCTGAATACCAAGACGGTGCAGCGTAGGCGCACGGTTCAGAAGAACCGGATGCTCACGGATCACTTCGTCAAGAATATCCCAAACTTCTGGACGTTCCTTTTCAACAAGCTTCTTCGCCTGCTTGACAGTCGAGGAGTAACCCTTGGCGTCAAGACGAGCGTAGATGAATGGCTTGAAGAGTTCGAGCGCCATCTTTTTCGGCAGGCCGCACTGGTGCAGCTTCAGTTCAGGACCGGTCACGATAACCGAACGACCAGAATAGTCGACGCGCTTACCGAGAAGGTTCTGACGGAAACGACCCTGCTTACCCTTGAGCATGTCGGAGAGCGACTTCAACGGACGCTTGTTAGCACCGGTGATGACACGGCCACGACGGCCGTTATCGAACAGCGCGTCAACAGCTTCCTGCAACATACGCTTTTCGTTACGGATAATGATGCCCGGAGCGCGCAGTTCAATGAGACGCTTCAGACGGTTGTTACGGTTAATCACACGACGGTAAAGGTCGTTGAGATCGGACGTAGCAAAACGACCGCCATCCAGTGGAACCAGAGGGCGCAGATCCGGTGGAATGACCGGAACGATCTTCATGATCATCCATTCAGGACGATTGCCGGATTCCATGAAGTTCTCAACAATCTTGAGACGCTTCATCAGCTTCTTCGTCTTCAGTTCCGAAGTGGTTTCTGCAAGTTCAACGCGCAGGTCTGCAGCGATGTTTGGCAGATCCATCGAAGCCAGGAGTTCGAAGATAGCTTCTGCACCGATAAGGGCTGTGAACTGATCTTCGCCGAACTCGTCGACAGCGATCATGTATTCTTCTTCCGAAAGAAGCTGATGCTCCTTAAGCGAAGTCAGACCTGGTTCGGTCACGATGTAGTTTTCGAAGTACAAGACGCGCTCGATATCCTTGAGCGTCATGTCCAGCAGCGTGCCGATGCGCGAAGGCAGCGACTTCAGAAACCAGATGTGAGCAACAGGCGCTGCGAGTTCGATGTGACCCATGCGCTCGCGACGAACGCGCGAGAGCGTGACTTCCACGCCGCACTTTTCGCAGATAATGCCCTTGTATTTCATACGCTTGTACTTGCCGCACAAGCATTCATAATCCTTGATCGGGCCAAAGATACGCGCGCAGAAGAGACCATCGCGTTCAGGCTTGAACGTACGATAGTTGATCGTCTCGGGCTTCTTGATCTCGCCGTATGACCAGGACAGAATCTTCTCAGGGCTGGCAATCGAGATTCTGATGGAATCGAACGTCTGTGCCGGAGCCTGAGGATTGAAAAGATTCATGACCTCTTGGTTCATGCCGTTCTCCTTGAGGGCGATCCGCCGCCCTGTGTGTCGTCGATGACAGGCTGAAAGTCCCTGCCATCTTGAAAAGAAATCGCGGTATTAAGCAGTTCGAAACTGCACATTCCGTTTCAGCATTTCCGTTACGCAAATCACTTCTTGCATTGTCTGGAAACACCTTACGGGCGCGCCACGGCAATACCATGGCGCGCCTTGATGTTTTTTTATTCCGCCGCGTCCGGAAGTGCCGGCTGCTCGTCGCGTGTGTCGTCCAGCTCAACATTGAGACCGAGCGAACGCATTTCCTTGACGAGAACGTTGAAGCTTTCTGGAATACCAGCTTCGAACGTATCGTCACCACGAACGATGGCTTCATAGACCTTGGTACGGCCGGCAACGTCGTCGGACTTGACCGTAAGCATTTCCTGCAGCGTGTAAGCCGCACCGTATGCTTCCAGAGCCCAGACCTCCATTTCACCGAAGCGCTGACCACCGAACTGCGCCTTACCACCAAGCGGCTGCTGAGTGACGAGCGAGTAAGGTCCAATCGAACGAGCATGGATCTTGTCGTCGACCAAGTGGTGGAGCTTCAACATATAGATGTAGCCCATTGTCACCTGACGGTCGAACGGCTCACCCGTACGTCCATCATACAGCGTCGACTGACCCGAAGTCGCAAGACCTGCATCCGTCAACATCGCATTGATGTCAGCTTCCACCGCACCGTCGAAGACCGGCGTTGCGATAGACACGCCGCGCTTGACCTGGTTCGCCAGCATTATGACTGAATCATCGTCATAAGAGCGAACAGGCTCATTGCGGTCATTGTCCGGATAGATATGCTCGAGCGTATCACGCAGCGGCTGAATGTCTGCCGTCTTGCGATAAACATCGATCAGCTCACCGATCTTCTTGCCCATACCTGCGCAAGCCCAGCCAAGATGTGTTTCCAGAATCTGGCCCACATTCATACGGCTCGGCACGCCAAGCGGGTTAAGAACGATATCGGCATGCGTACCGTCTTCGAGGAATGGCATGTCTTCGACAGGAAGAATGCGGGAAACCACACCCTTATTGCCGTGACGGCCAGCCATCTTATCACCCGGCTGGATCTTGCGCTTAACAGCGACAAAGACCTTGACCATCTTCATGACGCCTGGAGGCATCTCGTCGCCGCGCTGAACCTTTTCGACCTTGTCCATGAAGCGTGCTTCAAGCAGCTTCTTGGATTCGTCGTACTGGCCGCGCAGAGCTTCGAGTTCACCCTGCTGCTTTTCATCTTCAACAGCAAACTGCCACCACTGCGAACGCGGATACTCGGTCATGATATCGCGAGTAATGGTCGTGCCCTTCTTGAAGCCCTTAGGGCCTGCAGCAGCAACCTTACCATCGATCATGTCGGCGAGACGGCCGTAAACGTTACGGTCGAGAATAGCCTGTTCGTCGTCACGGTCCTTGGCAAGACGTTCGATCTCTTCGCGTTCGATCGCCATTGCACGTTCGTCTTTTTCAACGCCGTGGCGATTGAAAACGCGAACTTCAACAACAGTACCGTAAGTACCTGGAGGCATACGCATCGAGGTGTCACGAACATCGGACGCCTTTTCACCGAAGATAGCGCGCAGAAGCTTTTCTTCCGGCGTCATCGGGCTTTCGCCCTTCGGCGTGATCTTACCGACAAGGATGTCGCCAGGATGCACTTCAGCACCGATATAAACGATACCTGCTTCGTCGAGATTCTTCAGCGCTTCTTCCGACACATTCGGAATATCGCGTGTGATTTCCTCAGGTCCAAGCTTCGTGTCGCGTGCAGCTACTTCAAATTCCTCAATGTGGATCGAGGTGAAGACGTCGTCCGAAACAATCTTCTCGGAAAGAAGGATCGAATCTTCGTAGTTATAGCCATTCCAAGGCATGAACGCGACAAGCACGTTACGACCAAGAGCCAGATCGCCCAGATCAGTCGATGGGCCATCAGCAATGATGTCGCCCTTACCGATAGGATCACCAACGCGTACAAGCGGACGCTGGTTGATACAGGTGCTCTGGTTCGAGCGCTGGAACTTCTGCAGACGATAGATATCAACGCCAGACTTAGAAGGATCGAGATCCTCAGTAGCGCGGATAACGATACGCGTTGCGTCAACTTGGTCAACCACACCACCGCGGCGAGCGGCAATAGCAGCACCTGAGTCACGTGCAACAACTGCTTCCATACCGGTTCCAACGAACGGAGCTTCCGCACGAACGAGTGGAACGGCCTGACGCTGCATGTTCGAACCCATGAGAGCACGGTTAGCATCATCGTTTTCAAGGAACGGAATAAGAGCTGCTGCAACCGAAACGAGCTGCTTCGGCGAAACGTCCATCAGGTCCACGTTTTCACGCGGCGCCATCATAACTTCGCCTGCGTGACGGCAGATGACGAATTCGTCAACAAAACCGCCCTGCTCGTCCAGCTCAACGTTTGCCTGAGCAACCGAGTGCTTCGCTTCTTCCATAGCCGAAAGGTAAACAACGTCGCTCGTTACCTTACCGTCGACAACCTTACGATACGGGCTTTCAATAAAGCCGTACTTGTTGACGCGGGCAAAAGTTGCAAGCGAATTGATCAGACCGATATTCGGGCCTTCCGGCGTTTCAATCGGGCAGATACGGCCATAGTGGGTCGGATGCACGTCGCGGACTTCGAAGCCAGCACGCTCACGGGTAAGACCACCAGGTCCAAGAGCCGAAAGACGGCGCTTGTGGGTGATTTCCGAAAGCGGGTTGGTCTGATCCATAAACTGCGACAGCTGCGAAGAACCGAAGAACTCGCGCACTGCTGCTGCAGCAGGCTTCGCGTTAATCAGATCCTGCGGCATAACCGTGTCGATTTCGATCGAGGACATACGTTCCTTGATCGCACGCTCCATACGGAGCAAACCAACGCGGTACTGATTTTCCATCAGTTCGCCAACCGAACGCACACGACGGTTACCGAGGTTGTCGATGTCATCAACTTCGCCGCGGCCATCGCGCAGTTCAACCAGCATCTTGACCACAGCAAGGATATCTTCCTTGCGCAGAACACGCACGGTGTCTTCTGCATCCAGATCAAGACGCATGTTCATCTTCACGCGACCAACAGCAGAAAGGTCATAGCGTTCCGAATCGAAGAACAGCGAATGGAACATGGCTTCAGCCGAGTCCATTGTCGGCGGCTCACCTGGACGCATAACGCGATAGATATCGAACAGAGCTTCCTGACGGCTTTCGTTCTTGTCGACAGCGAGCGTGTTGCGGATATACGCACCGATATTGACATGGTCGATATCGAGAACGTTGATCTCTTCAACACCGGTGTCGAGAAGCGTCTTGAGAACCTTCTCGTCGATTTCGTCACCAGCTTCGAGATAAATCTCGCCGGTAGCGTAATTGACGATGTCTTCTGCAAGGTACGAGCCGAACAGATCATCTTCAGTCGCCTTGATGGCCTTGAGGCCCTTCTCAGCGAGCTGCTTTGCGGAGCGAGCGGTCAACTTCTTGCCAGCTTCGAGAACGACTTCTCCGGTGTCCGCATCGACGAGATCAGAAATGATCTTCATACCCTTGAAGCGGTCAGCCGAATAAGGAATGCGCCAGTTATCACCGTCACGCGAATAGGTGACAGTTTTATAGAACGTCGACAGAATCTCTTCGCCGTCCATGCCAAGCGCCATCAACAGCGTCGTAGCTGGAAGCTTACGGCGACGGTCGATACGTGCATAGACTACGTCCTTGGCATCGAATTCGATGTCAAGCCACGAACCGCGATAAGGAATAACGCGAGCTGCGAACAAAAGCTTACCCGACGAATGGGTTTTGCCCTTGTCGTGATCGAAGAATACGCCCGGCGAACGGTGCATCTGCGAAACGATAACGCGTTCTGTACCGTTGACGATAAAGGTGCCGTTGTCCGTCATGAGCGGCATATCGCCCATGTAAACGTCCTGCTCCTTAATGTCCTTGATGGACTTCGCGCCGGTATCTTCATCAATATCGAACACGATCAGACGCAGCGTCACCTTGAGAGGTGCCGAATACGTCAAATCGCGCTGACGGCATTCGTCAACGTCGAATTTTGGTGCGTCGAATTCGTAGCGAACAAATTCGAGCATTGAAGCGCCGGAGAAATCCTGAATTGGGAAAACAGACTTGAAAACCGCCTGCAAACCCTCGTCAGAACGCCCGCCAGCTGGTTCCTCAACCATGAGGAACTGGTCGTAAGATGCCTTTTGAACCTCGATGAGGTTAGGCATTTCCGCGACCTCGGGAATCTTGCCGAAAAATTTGCGTACGCGCTTGCGACCATTGAAAGAATGGGTCTGAGCCATCGTCGCTCCTCGTTCTATAGCCTTACGGCTTGCTCACGCCTTGCGGCCTTTATCGTGCGCCGCCTTTCGGCGGTCCTTCTAACGGGCTAAAACCCGTTTTCTGAAAGCCCCTTCAAGGCCATCAGAAAAAGGGTTCAACAGGATCAGAACGCTCTTCAAATATCCGTTCCGATTATAAGATGCACAAATCAAAGCGAATTCCGCACTTTTCGTTTCTTTTCATGCATTTACTCCAGATGCAAGTCCAGAGTGAAACCGACGGACGGAAACCGTCCGTCGGAATTTTCGAACTTACTTGAGTTCGACCTTAGCGCCAGCTGCTTCGAGCTGTGCCTTGATCTTCTCAGCTTCGTCCTTCGAAGCGCCTTCCTTAACTGCCTTTGGAGCAGCTTCAACAAGGTCCTTAGCTTCCTTGAGGCCGAGACCGGTGATTGCGCGAACTTCCTTGATCACGTTGATCTTGTTTGCGCCACCGTCAGCGAGGACGACGTCGAATTCAGTCTTTTCTTCAGCAGCAGCAGCTGGAGCAGCGCCACCAGCAGCAGCAACTGCTACAGGAGCAGCAGCCGAAACGCCCCACTTCTCTTCGAGAAGCTTCGAAAGCTCTGCAGCTTCGAGAACGGTCAGTGCCGACAGGTCGTCAACGATCTTTGCGAGATCAGCCATTTTGGTATTTCCTTAGTTTCAAGGTTTGAACAATTGACAGCGAAAAACGGCCTTACGCCGCCTCGTTCTTCCGGGCGTGCGCGCCAATAACGCGAGCGATCTGGCCCGCTGGTGCGCTGGTAAGTACTGCGAGACGCTGAGCCGGGGTCTGGATCATTCCAACCAGCTTTGCGCGCAGTTCGTCGAGCGATGGGAGCGAAGCAAGCGACTTTACGCCATCGGCGTTAAGTGTCGTTGCGCCCATTGCACCGCCGAGGATAACGAGCTTGTCGTTAGCCTTAGCGAATTCGACGGCTACTTTCGGAGCGGTAATTGGGTCGTTTGCATAAGCAACAACCGTCTGACCTGTAAACAGATCAGAGATACCTTCCGATTCCGTGCCCTGAAGAGCGATCTTGGCAAGGCGGTTTTTCGCGACTTTAACGGTACCACCAGCATCGCGCATCTTTGAGCGAAGATCGCTCATCTGCGCAACAGTGAGACCGGTATAGTGGGCCACGACGACCGAACCGGAATCTTTAAAAGCTCCGTTCAGCCACGAGACAAATTCGCGTTTTTCCGCTCTATCCACTGTCTCTCTCCAGTAGACAGGACCACATGGTCCTGCCGGGTTGCCTTTGCCGGACGAACTTCACAGTCAGCCCGACGTTCGAGGATCCTGTCCCCTTCAGCTATCCTGGAAACCAGGCATCACTCAAAGGCAACTACGGTTCAAACCTTGCATGCACATTCATGCGAAACAGGGTTATTCCACGTCTCATGCAGGCCATATGTTTAAGGACAATCACCCGAAGATGAATGTCCGCCTGCAATCTCGGACAGGATAACCGGACTTTCGTCCGGCTATCCGGATCTTGCGATCCGGAATTCTTGCACTTTTGACCGCTTTCACGATGCAGATGTGCCACCATTTGCCTTTCTCGAAGAAAGGCTAAGCTCCGGCGGACCGGAGCCTAAATAACTTAAGCGACAACCTTAACGGTTGACGGGTCGACCTTGACGCCAACGCCCATGGTCGAAGAAATCGATACGCGCTTGACGTATTCACCCTTAGCAGCCGAAGGCTTAGCCTTGATAACTGCATCGGCAAAAGCCTTGATGTTTTCTTCGAGCTTCTGGTTGTCGAAGGAAACCTTGCCAATACCGGCGTGGATGATACCAGCCTTTTCAACGCGGAATTCAACTGCGCCGCCCTTAGAAGCGGTAACTGCAGCTGCAACGTCGACAGTAACAGTACCAACCTTAGGGTTTGGCATCAGGCCACGCGGGCCGAGCACCTTACCAAGACGACCAACGAGTGGCATCATGTCTGGGGTTGCAATGCAACGATCAAAGTCGATCTTGCCGCCGTTGACGATTTCGAACAGTTCTTCCGCACCAACGATGTCAGCGCCAGCCTTCTTGGCTTCTTCAGCCTTGTCGCCGCGTGCAAAAACAGCAACGCGAACAGTACGGCCGGTGCCGTTTGGAAGGTTAACAACGCCACGAACCATCTGATCAGCATGACGTGGGTCAACGCCGAGGTTCATTGCGATTTCGATGGTTTCGTCGAACTTGGCAACTGCACGTTCCTTAACCAGGCCGATAGCATCGGACAGGTCATAGAGCTTGTTGACGTCAACGCCTTCGCGGATCTTAGCTACACGCTTGGAAATCTTTGCCATGGTCTTAGCTCACCACTTCCAGGCCCATCGAACGGGCAGAACCTTCGATCATACGCATAGCCGCTTCCACGTCAGATGCGTTCAGATCCTTCATCTTAACAAGAGCGATTTCGCGAACTTTATCACGCGCAATCGTGCCTGCCTTTTCCTTGCCAGGCGCCTTGGAACCCGACTTGAGGTTGGCAGCCTTCTTAAGGAAGTAGGTTACCGGAGGGGTCTTCATCACAAAAGTGAAAGACTTATCCTGGTAGTATGTGATCACGACTGGAATCGGCGAACCTTTTTCCAGTTCCTGTGTAGCAGCGTTAAATGCCTTACAGAATTCCATGATGTTGATGCCGCGCTGACCCAGTGCTGGGCCAATCGGAGGCGATGGGTTGGCCGCACCTGCTGCTACCTGGAGCTTCAGCTGGCCTGCAATTTTCTTAGCCATTGCATTCTGCCTTCATAAAAATACCGGAAACCGGCGTTCTCGATTAATGCCGGAAATCCGGCTCTCGACTGACGTCAGTAAAACTGACTGGCAGTTCGGTGGTTCGAGATCAGCGACCGGCTAAAGCCACCTACCCTTCCACCCTTTTCACCTGTTACGGTGAACGCCCTCGCGAGCTAAACGATCAGAGCTTATCGACCTGACCGTATTCAAGATCAACAGGCGTAGCACGCCCGAAGATGGAAACTTCAACCTTGAGGCGCGCGCGCTCTTCGTCGACTTCCTGCACAATGCCATTGAACGAGGCAAACGGACCATCGGAAACGCGAACATTTTCGCCGATTTCGAAGGTCACAGAAGTCTTCGGACGCTCTGCACCATCCTGAACCTGATTCAGAATCTGATCTACTTCCTTCTGTGAAACCGGAACAGGTTTGGAATCACCAAGGAAGCCAGTCACACGAGGCGTATTCTTGATCAGCGAGAATACAGCATCGGTCAGGGTAGCCTGAACGAGAACATAACCCGGGAAGAACTTGCGCTCAGCATCAACCTTGCGGCCACGGCGAACTTCAACAACCTTCTCGGTCGGCACGACAATCTGCTCAATAAGGCCAGAAAGACCCTTCTGTGCAGCCTTAGCCTGAATATCCTCAGCCACCTTCTTTTCGAAGTTGGAATAGGCGTGAACGATGTACCAGCGCGCTGTCATCTCGTAACTCCCCAATCCTGCTTAGCGGCCAAGGCCAAGTATAAATTCTACGCCATAGGCCATAAGCTGATCGGCAAGAAAAAAGAATGCAGCAGCAAAAAAGGCCATTACAACCACCATAATGGTGGAAATGACTGTTTCACGCCGGGTCGGCCAGCTCACCTTCGCCGTTTCGGCGCGAACCTGCTGAAGAAAGGTGATCGGATTCGTCTTAGATGCCATCTGCCACTCTGTTCTTGCTTGAGGAAACCGGACCGTTCAAAACGAATCAGAACCCGATACCCATGCGTATACGGCACGTAAAGCTGAAGATTCAGCCCCACGCACCGCGTGTCTGTTGACGTTACATAGAATCGATTCCCAAAAAAAACAAGCCCAATAGTTAAAAGAATACCATACAGGCTTATCGGAAATCCGATCCTTACGAACATCGCTTGCTGCACCATTCAATCGTGCCGCCGCGACCTCCCCTGCCCGATCTGAATAACCGGCGGAAAGTTATCGATATCTGACTTCGCTGCCAAAAGGCCAGAGCGCTAATCAGAATAGTCAGCGAAACCGCTAACTCTTAATACAAAAAACGAGCACTCACAGTCAAGCCATGAGTACTCGTTTTAAATGGCAGGGGCAGCAGGGTTCGAACCCGCGACCTACGGTTTTGGAGACCGTCGCTCTACCAACTGAGCTATACCCCTATTTGGCATTCAAGATGCCAGACCGGCGGCATAACCGCCAGTCAAATTCTTTACTCGATGATCGAAGCGACGATGCCTGCACCGACGGTGCGGCCACCTTCACGGATAGCGAAGCGGAGCTTCTCTTCCATCGCGATCGGCACGATCAGCGTGACGTCTACAGTGACGTTATCGCCA
>NZ_BAABSV010000016.1:0-65560 GCF_040369775.1 Brucella sp. NBRC 12953 | reverse complement strand
CTTCTCGATGACACGGTTGAGCACTTCCGGGATACGGGATGGATCGCGGACCTCTTCCTGATAGCAGACCATATCCTCGAACAATGCCATCTGTTCCACTTCCTGGAAGCCGCCCTGACCAATGGTCCTGTTGGCAGCTTGCGGCGTTACCAGCAGCATTGGTGTGTGGTTCCAATAGGCAGTTTTGATCGCGGTCACAAAGCCAGTCACACCTGGCCCATTTTGGGCAATAGCCATGCCCATCTTGCCTGTCACGCGCGTATAGCCGTCGCAGATCAGGGCCGCATTGGTCTCGTGCGCGCAATCCCAGAAGGCAATGCCCGCCTTGGGAAACAGGTCGGAAACCGGCATCATCGCAGAGCCGATAATCCCAAATGCATGTTCAATTCCATGCATTTGCAAGACCTTTACGAATGCTTCTTCCGTCGTCATCTTCATGGCGCATACCTTTCGCTTTTATTCAGAGAATTTCGTCTTTCAGGGCATACCAGCGGTACATGGCGCGCTGACCTATGCGCCGGAATGGCGTCAACATGCCGTAGCTCGGTAGTTCTGATGTGAAAATCGGTAGGTCCAGTCCCTGTCCGCGACCGGCCATCAATTGTGCAACTCGACGTCCCGCCTGCGCAGAATACATCACGCCATTACCGCCGTAGCCCATGGCGTAATAAATTTCCTGCGTTGGATCAGGGCGGAAGATGCGAGGCATCATGTCATGACTGACATCAACCCAACCCCACCAGGAATAATCGACTTTAATGCCTGCCAATATTGGGAACTTCCGGTAGAGACCTGCGAGCAGCAAGTCATAATGCCGGGGGTTCGACGCATCTGCCCCCGTAATCGCACTGCGACTGCCAATCTGCATTCGCCCATCTGGCAAGAAGCGATAATAGTGGCGAAGTGTTCGGGTATCAGTCAGTGGGATTCCGGTCTTCGGGCCACAGGCTTCGATTTCTTCGGCCGTCAGTGGGCGGGTTACCACTGAATTTGATAGTATCGGCATAAGCCGATGGCGCGTACACGGATGGAGCTCAGGCGACGTATAGCCAGCTGTCGCGAAACAAACCTGCCTCGCCTTTACAGTTCCGTTCGGAGTCTGGAGATGAAAAATATTTCCATTTTTGCGGCAGCTCAGCACCGGGCTTGCCACATGCACTTTTGCGCCGAGTTTGCGCGCAAGTTGTAGATAGCCGAAAGCAAGCTTGGCTGCATGTACACCAATGCCATCTGGCTCATACATGGCGCCACACGCTTCCTGATCGCGGATGAAGTCGCTGTGAATTTGATCACGGCTGACCATGCGGGTGCGATAGCCAAATACTTCATTGAGTAAGCGGGATTCTTTGTCCAGCGAAGGGATGACCTTGTCGCGATGCGCAATATATAGATGTCCGCCGTCTTGCGGATCACAGTCAATCTCTGGTTCGGCAATAAGTGCGCGGAAGAGATCGAAACCTTCTGCAATTTCCTTGTGAAGTTTTTTAGCGACGTCCACGCCCCAACGCTCAATCCATTGCGAGCGTTTAAGCCGTCCCGCAGAGATTTGAGCCTGACCTCCATTGCGGGTACTGCACCCCCACGCAACCCCGTTGGCCTCCAGCACCACTGCTTTAATGCCATGATCGCGGGCGAGATGAATAGCAGCTGACAATCCTGTATATCCGGAACCAACAATGACGACATCAGCGTCGACATCGCCGTGAATGGGGCCGTCATCTTCTGGTGTCGGTCCAGCTGTGCCGATCCAATAAGTCGGTGCGTAGTCTCTGCCTTGACCGGGTGTCTTCGCGACCACCGGATCATAAGCAGGGTCGAATGGCTGCTTGTCGGAACGTTTATTGAGCGTGTGAGTATTCATGTGTCGGTCCTCCAAATCACCGACTGGCACAGGTGAGGCCTATGCAGTCAGCAAAGGCCGGTTTTTGCGGAATGCCTGTTTGCGGACGATCTTGCCGCCCCGCTGCGTAAAGAGATCGCAACCTTCTGCCTCAATGCGCGCACCGTTTGCATCAGTGCCGCGAAACGTCCACTCGGAAACGGCGCGATCTCCGCTCACGAAGTGCCGATGACCGTCCCAGCTGGCATCCGACATTGTGGCCCAGACACCGGAAAACGCCTTGGCGATTGCCTCTTTGCCTTCGAGCCGGGTGCCATAAATTTCCTCACCACCAACGGTATAGAACACGCAATCCTCAGCAAAAAATGGCATGATCGCGTCGATGTCATGTCGGTTAAAGGCGTCGAACAGGTCGGAAAATTGCTTTTCTGTGAGGTGCCCAGCGGACATTCTAATGCTCCTTGATCAATCTGCTATCTGTTCGGAAAATGCGTACAGCTTTCCCGTGGCGCGACAGGATCGCCGCGCGATTATCGTAAAAGTTTGGGGGTAGGTGGTCGGGTTAAACGGCGTCTGTTGCCATTAAACTTTACCCTTCCAAGGAATGAGAACCTTCTCCATATAGCGGATGAGAAGATCGAAGGCGAAAGCGAACACACCTATGACGATGATACCCATGATGACGGTATCACTGGCAAGAAATTGAGCTGCATTGAGCACCATGAAGCCAAGTCCGCGATGGGCTGCTACCATTTCTGCTGCGACCAGCGTCGTCCAACCCACACCAATGCCGATCCGCATACCTGTGAAGATTTCCGGTAGTGCGGCTTTCATGATGACTTGCGTTATTACCTGCGTTCTCGATGCACCCATGGCGTAAGCCGCGTGGATCTGTTCAGTGGAGACAGAGCGAACGCCTGCTCTTGCTGCAATCGCCATTGGAGCGAAGATCGCAAGGAAGATGAGAAACACCTTCGGGAATTCACCGATGCCCAGCCATATGATGATCAGCGGCAAGTAGGCAAGCGGTGGAAGCGGGCGATAGAATTCAATAATCGGGTCAAGTACCCCGCGGCAGAAGCTGCTCATCCCCATCATGATACCGATCGGGATTGCAGTCACACAAGCGATGGCAAAAGCGCCAAGCACACGCCCTAAACTGGCAAGCGTATGTTCCACCAATGTCGAGTTCGCCACACCATCGGTCATGGCAATCACAAATTTATCATAGACTGCGAAGGGAGAAGGTAAAAAAAGCGGTTTCACCCAACCCATGCCCGTCACGAGGAACCAGACTCCCAGCAACAGGAGTGCTGTAACCAAACTGATGAAGCCACTGTTTCCGTCACCCGGAGCGCCGTAGACTTTACCGGGCTTGACTGGCCGTGCCCGAGTAAAAAACTCAAGCATGGGCCAGTTCCGGGTTTCCTGATGCACGTTCATCGCCATAGATAATCCCCAGAATTGTCTCACGCATCTTGATAAAGTCGGGACTGGATTTAACGGCGCGCGCGTCACCGCATTCCAGAAAGCGCCGGTTAAAGTCCAGATCGTAAGTGTGAGTGATCCGTCCCGGGCGCGGCGACATGACAATGAGCCGCGAACCAAGAAACAAAGCTTCTTCGACGCTGTGAGTGATAAAGAAGAACATTTTATTGGTAACTTGCCATACCCGCAAAAGTAGTTCCTGGATGGTCTCACGAGTAAGAGCATCCAGTGCTGCCATCGGCTCATCCATAAGCAGCATGGCAGGATCGCAAGTGAGAGCGCGAGCAATACCAACACGTTGCTGCATCCCGCCTGACAGTTGATAGATCTTGTGGTTGTGAAACTCTTGCAGGCCGACCAGTGCTAGGTTTTTGGCAGCGCGCTCGCGGCGCTCCGCTTTAGGTACACCCTGAAGCTTAAGCCCAAACTCCGTATTATCGACCACATTGAGCCAGGGGAGAAGTGCGTGCTTTTGAAAGACAACCCCTCTGTCTGCGCCTGGCCCGCGAACAAGCCGTCCGCCTAGAGTGATCTCTCCCGCTGAGGGGATCATAAACCCAGCCATCAGATTGAGCAGAGTGGTTTTTCCACAACCAGACGCGCCAAGTGCTACGACAAAATCGCCGCTGTCGATCTGTAGATTGACGCCCTTGAGTGCAATCACGGCTTCTTCCACATACAGACCCGGGTAGGTCAAACTGACATTCGATACGTTCAAGGTTTCCATAACGTCGCCTTTTGGGAACGAAGGAGTGGTCCCGGCAATACGGATCAACTGCAAATTTGAATTTGCAAAGTTGCGCGGAACCAGCTCAGTTCAACGACGGAGTCAAGCAGCCGTCGCTGGCGGAGTCGCTTGAATTACTTCACGTAATTACTTTGCGGCGGCTTCGGCAAAACTGCCATTTACATTGCCGCTATAATCATCCAGCGCTTTGTCTAGTTGTTTCTGATCAACAAGAAATTTCGCACTCTGAGTGATGGACTTCAGCGCACCGCTTTCTTTGCCTCCACCGAGCCAGGTCGGAGAAGCCTGTTCCTCCGCTGTCGGGAAAGACAACAGTTTGAGTGCGTCTGGTATGTCAGCAGCATTGCCACCGATTAGTTTGACCATACCTTTGACCTGCGCGGAATCTGCCGTCCATTGGTTGCCATTGGCCTTATAGTCCGCATAAGCATCCTTCAGCACTGTCGTGAAGGCGGTCATGAACTTAGGGTTTTCACTGGCGAAGTTTTTGTCCACCACAAGTCCGTCAAAAGTGGGTACGCTTTTCTCGCCTACTTGTTCGGAATTGGCGATTTCCTTGCCGGTTTTAAGAATTTCGGACAGTGCAGGCGGCCAGACATATGCCGCATCGATATCGCCGCGCTGCCATGCAGCAACAATCTGCGGCGGTGTCATGTTCAGAATTTCTGCATCACGCGGATTGATCTTCCAGATATCGCTCATGCCAACGAGGAGATGAAAATGCGAGGTGGAGACGAATGGTACACCGATCTTCTTACCCTTCAAGTCTTCCGGCTTTTCAATGCCGGAGCCTTCGCGCGCGACAAGTGCTTCCGATTTACCGATATTGTCGAGAATCCAGAAAAGCTCCAGCTCGACACCGCGTGTCGATGCTGCCGCGATACCCGTTGAACCGATCACGCCTATTGGCACGTTGCCGGACGCAAGTGCGGTAGAAATATCGCCGCCCGAAGCAAATTGTCGCCAGTCGATCTTATATCCAGCTTCTTTGGCCGCCGCGTCAAACTTCCCGTCTGCAATTGCAGTGAGAAATGGTCCGACGATTTGCTGATAGCCGACCACAACCGTGGTTTCAGCATAGGCTGCAGTTGTTGAAAACGCAGCAACAGCTGAAAATAATACCACCCGTTTTATGTTAGTAAAATAATTCATGGAGTTCCCCTTCCATTTTAAGAACCATGCCTGACTTTGTCATGACTGCTGGCGTTTTCCGCCAATCTTCAGTTCCGCACACAAACGATAGCCATGTCAGCAATTTTGACTTATATCCAGTTGGAATAGTCAATAAGTCCAGATTGCTGACTGAGATTCCTTCATCATGAAATCCCGGCTAGAATGCACTTTACAATCCAAAATTTTTTATTGGGAGAAATAGAAAGAAGAAACACTATTGATGAGTTGGAACAAGACGCTGAAGAGCGACGTGATTCTCAGTATATTTGCTGATTTACTAATGGAGTGAGGCCTTGGGTTCTGTCTCGCCGACGATTTTCTTCATTGATGGCTTTCGAAGTACCGGATTACAGTCTCAAATTCGGGAAACAACAGTATCCGCTATTCTTTCCGGTGCTATCTTGCCTGGAGCGCGTATGCCGTCGACGCGAGGACTTGCAGATTATCTGAAAATATCGCGACTTACGGTTACATTGGCTTATCAGGAGCTTGTTTCGCAGGGCTATCTTGAAGTGCATTCGAGGAGCGCTTATCACGTAGCTATAGCACCTCCGATCAGTCGCCCGGATGAAGATTTTTTGCAGACGCCAAATACAGCGGTAGATTGGTCCTCCAAGCTGCGGCCCGGTTTCAATATAGCGAAGACAATTCGAAAGCCTCTGGATTGGCGACGCTATCGTTACCCTTTTCTTTACGGGCAGATGGACCAGACATTATTTGATCTGGCTGCTTGGCGCGATTGCGCTCGTCGGGCTTTGGCGCGCGAGGATTTCATCCTTATGGCTGGCGACTTTGCAGCTGCTGACGACGTGGAACTTGTTAACTACATCAGGTCCCGTACTCTACCGAGCCGAGGTATCCGTGCAGAGCCCGATGAAATATTGGTTACGGTTGGTGCGCAAAATGCACTTTGGATTATCAGTCATCTGCTTTTGACAAATCGTTCGCATGTCGTCTGTGAAAATCCAGGGCATCCTGATATAAGTGCGACACTTCATTTGACCGGAGCTCATGTAACTGCACTCGATGTTGATGAAGGTGGCTTGCCACCGGAATTGCTTCCGAATGGTATCGATGCAGTCTTTGTAACGCCGAGCCATCAGTCGCCAACCGCTGCGACAATGCCGCGAGCAAGGCGCATTTCTCTTCTGGAAGCAGCCGCAGAACGTGATTTCGTCATAGTCGAGGACGATTATGAATTCGAGATGAGCTTTCTTCAACCTCCGACACCCGCACTGAAATCGCTCGATCGATATGGCCGTGTACTTTATGTAGGAAGCTTTTCAAAATCATTGTTTCCGGGCTTACGGCTCGGATATCTTGTGGCACCAGCGCCCGTTATTCGTGAAGCAAGAGCTTTGCGTGCGCTGATGTTGCGGCATCCCCCGGGCCATTTGCAGCGAACTGCTGCTTATTTCCTCGCACTTGGCCATTACGATGCGGTCATTCATCGGATGCGCATTGAGTATCACAAACGCCATATAGTTATGATCGACGCGCTTGAAAGTGAAGGTTTGAAGATCGCAGGTAAATCGGGTTTTGGCGGGACTGCCTTCTGGATAGAAGGCCCAGAAGGCATGGATGCCGACAAACTGGCACGCGATCTGCGCGAGGACGGTGTGCTCATCGAGTCCGGTGCGCCATTCTTCTGGAGCGATGACAGGCCGTGTCGCTATTTCCGTATCGCGTATTCTTCCATTCCCATCAATCGCATCGCCGACGGTATTAAGCTCCTTGCCTCTCGAATGCGGCAAAACTCCTAGCCTAGCGTGGTTTTGGGGCTAGTCTCGTTCGTCGATAGATGTCCACCCAGAGCTTTTAATCTCAGACCATAACAAGCTCTATGAACTTCGTGACTTGCTCTTTATCGATTGAAGGCCGATTGTTAATTCCGAAATGTTCACAAAATGAGGCTAGCAAGTTATGGCCATTATTAAAGCTTTTACGTCTATTGGCACCGTTATGGTGCTATCATTCACATTGGCCGGCTGCGTAAGTGAGTCATACTCATACGATGGCTATAGAGATTACGGCCCTTCGTACGGTGGGTACTACTCGGGATCAGCCATTACTTACCGTAATAACCCGAGATATGATTCACGATATTATCGTGATCGTCGCTACTACCGCTCAGATAGATGGCGAAATGATTCAGGTCGCCCAAGGCCCGAGCGTCGAGATGATTATGCCCGGCCTCCTGTGCAAAGACCAATTCAACGACCGGAACAGGTTCAGCGACCCGAGCAGCCTCGCGTTGTTGCGCCAAGAGGAAATGAACCAGGTTACACGCAATATTCGAATGGTATGCGTATTATAAAAAGAGAGTCGCAGAACTGAATTAAGCTGGAGATGACCATAGTATCTACAAACAACTATTTTTAGATGCTCTTGTTCAAAAAGCCCATCCGTAATTTATGTCATTACGGATGGGGTTTTATTACTCACTAAAGTTTAAAAGCGAACGCGGAAGCCCAGAGTGCCCTTGTAGCTGTAACTGTCGGCAAAGCTCTGGAGGCTGGTATTGATCGAACCTTCGCCATAGATCGAATATTTATCACTGTTCCAGTTGTAGCTGCCACCTAAACCGATTCCGCCCCATAGACGTTCGTTCTGGCTGGCAAAACTCGTGCCGGAAACATCAACCTTTGTCCCTTCCAGGAACTCATAGTAGAGGTTTGCTATACCGTAGAGATAGGTTCTATCGATAAGACCATTGGCATTGTACCAAGAGTTCTGACGCTCAACAGATAGACCAATCCTGCCTTGGAGGCTCTCTCCGCGGTCGAGACTAACGCGGGCGTTGAAAACATCGTTAAAGCTGTCGAAATTTACATTCGAATAAGTGAGCTGAGCCTGCGGTGTTACGGACCAACTCTGATCAATCGAAATGCGCTTACCGCTTTCCGCAGAGAAGGCATAGCCAAAGCCGTTATTGCTTTCCACCAATCCCATATGAGCGAGATTAGACGTCAGATCGCTATCATACCATGTTACCTGTGCCTGACCATCAAGATAGAAGCCGTTATCGCCATACCAGGTGAGGGTTCCGCCAAAACCATAGCCATCTGTCGAGATATCGCCATTGCCATAGAGTGAGCTTGTCTTTGCTTTACCATGGGCATAATGGACACTTATGCCGCCAATCAACTTGCCGCTTTCTGTTTCGGCCAACATGCCGTCAAGTCCGGCTTGCAGTTTGAGTGTGTTGAAGCTGTAGTCCGTTCCGGAAGTTGAGAAACGCGGGTCGGAATTTGTACGAGCACCTTCAATGCGCCCCCATACTCCATTCCCCTCAATCAGAGAGCCAGCCTCTTTTGCTGGAGCATAGGGAGAACCAACCGGGTCAGCACCTTCTGCAAGCATAATATTCCCGGCATTACTCCAGTACCGGTTACCTACACGCTGTTGCATTGTTGGTAAGCCGTTTAGACCTAGAAGAAGCTGCGGATAGGCTTCATAACTCGGAACACCAGGCTGATATAGCGGGACTTCTTCGCCATCATCACCGTCGCCTCCGCCGGTTATTCCACCACCACCCGTTGGATCTTTGATCGTAGAACGCAGATACCAGTCGCCGTCATTCGGGTCAGATTTTCCGTTTTTGTAGAGCTGATAAGCATAAGCACCACCAACTACAGCAGGCGCTCCCTGGAATTGATAATCACCAAGTAGCGTGAACGTGGCGTTAGATGCACCAGTAATATCGACGATTTTGATACCTTCAACAGTCTGAGCACCACTTCCGCCGACATTCTTGACTGAAAGAACACCGCTTCCGCTTGTATTACCACCAATCAAAAGCCGATCGGTGATTGAACTGTCGTTGCCGAGCACCGTTCCGATTAGAACCGTACCGCCATTCGCGGTATAGTTGCCGGTGACGGTCAGCATCGTACCTGGGTTCGGGCCAAGATCAACGATTCCGGAGTTGTTCAATGTTTTAAGTGACTGATTAAAGTTATTAAGAGCCAGAGTTCCCGTTTGTGCGACTTCAAAATCCGAATTGGAACTAAAAATGTTCGTTGCACCTGCTGCGAGTGTCCCAGCTTCGACAGAGGTCGCACCAGTATAAGTGCTCTGCTTGTTGAGAACTGTTACACCGGTACCGATCTGACGGACATTACCCGCGCCGGAAATTGCACTGTCAAGGCTAAGTGCGTCAGATCTGTTGAATGCCAAAGTACCGCTATTGGCTATGTCGCCAACGATTGACCCTGACGTCCCTCCATCGCCGAGCTGAAGTAACCCCGATGCAATAGTGGTGCCACCTGAGTAGGCTCCTGTGCCAGTGAGAACAAGCGCACCTTCGCCCGTTTTGATCAGTGACCCGGTTCCGGCAATACTTCCCTGCTGTGTGAGTGTCGTACCTGTATCCGTTTCAATCGTCGCATTACCAGCACCGATGGTCGTGGAGCGATTCATTGAGATGTCAGCAGTTGAATGAAGTGTGCCTCCATCAATGCTAAGTTGACCAGATGCCGATCCCAGATTTGCGTCAGACGCGATCTGAACAACCCCTGCACTAATGGCTGTTCCGCCTGCATAAGTGTTGTTGCCATTCAATACGAGCGTGCCCGTGCCGATCTTCGTCAAATTGCCGTCACCGGTCACAATACCATCGTAATCTAACTTCGTTGCGTTGGTCGTTTCGATTGTGCCACCAGCGGATTGCAGTTCAGTAGCCCGGTCGATTATAAAGTCGGCTGTCGTTCGCAACGTGCCGCCATTAAAAGATACGTTGCCCGCTGCATCACCCAAATTACTGTTCTCTGCGACCTGAAGCACGCCGCCATTGATTGCGGTGCCCCCTGCATAGGTATTGGATGCTCCAAGGATAAGTGTGCCAAGATCAGTTTTGGTAAGTTGGGTATTTCCAGTGAGAACAGAGTTGATGGTAGCAGTGTAACCCACACCAGCTGCTGTACCATCGCCCACACGGATGATCGATGATGGCGAACCCACCAGCGTTATAGCATCACCGGTAATTACATAACCGTTGCTCGCCAACTGCATGCCTGATGCACGAACATCACCTGCACTGTTGTCAACTGTGACGGTTCCTGCCGTTGCCATGAAAATTGCAAATGCGTCATCCAGATATGGCGCATTGATCGCTCCGGTTGGCTCGGTCCAATTGATGTTGGCTCCACCCGAGCTTGAACTCTGCCATGTGCCGGTTCCGCCATTGACTGCACCATTTCCGATTGCGCCATTTGATGCAGGCCAGACATCCCAATAGGTCAGGTTCAACCCACTCGTGTTAACCAGATTGACCTGGTTGGCAACTGCTGTCTGAACGTAATAACCGCTAGCTGGGATAGTTCCGATTGTCAGACCATTATCAGTCAGCGTGCCGTCATAGCTGATAACGCGATAAACGCCTGGGTCAAACGATCCGCCGGGAGTAGCGACGACGTTGATTGTGCCGTCGAGGTTCAGATTTCCCTTAACTGTGGTGAGGTCGTTGAGAGGCCCACCGGCCACGTTGGCCTGCCCGAAACTATATTCAAGCATTGAGCCGCTGCTTAGAGCGAGATCACCGTTAACTGTGAGTTCTTCCGGTGCATCTCCAGCCCGACCTGGCGCAAGAGTGCCACCATTTTGCAAGGTAACATTGCCACCAATCGTACCTACACCACCGATCGTGGCGCCGTTCTCTACACTTGTTAGACCAGTCGCAGCGCTTTGATCGCCATTTACATAAAGCGCACCGCCAGTTACCGTCGTTGTACCACTATATGTATTGGAATTCTCAAGGTTCAATACTCCAGCGCCTGTTTTGCTTAACCCGCCTGTGCCAGTAATGACTTGTGTGACGTTGGTCGTATTGCCATTGGTATCGAACGTGCCGCCACCGGCGTTTAGAACAATCGCACGGCTGTTTGCTAGATCAAAGGACGAGTCGAAACGCAAAGCTCCGCCGTCAAATGTGAGGCCGCCATTCGCATTGCCAAGCGCGCTGTCAGCTGAAACAGCAATTGTACCTTCATTAATCCGTGTGCCGCCGGAATAAGTGTTTCCAGCCACCGTTGCCGGTGTCAAGATAAGAACGCCTGTCCCTGCCTTTTCAACTGCGCCGGAGCCAACTATTTGACCGGTATAAGTGCCATCATCAGGCTGGGTGAAGCGAACAAGGCCATCATTCTGTACGTTGTTGACGTTGTTCACTGCGATGGTTTTAACTGGAAGGCTTTGTGCACGCGCTTCAAGCACACCATCTGGACGAACAATCACATTGCCAGTGTAATCGAGATTGTTGCCTGTCAGAGCCAGCGTTCCGTCGTTTATCGTAACAGTGGTAAATCCGGATAAGCTGCCGCTTACAGTCCATAGGCCGTCACCGTTTTTAGTCAAAGTGGTGAAATTTCTAAGTGCGCCTGCGAGTGTGTCGCTTGACCCTGAAATACCTTGAAGAATAAGGTCGTTAATACCACCGCCGCCGTTGATGTTACCCGTAACGACAGAGTTTGGTTCAAAAATCAGTGTATCGTTGCCGCCTGCAAAGCTCAGATCGCCAATTACCTGAGCGCCAGTCCGGTTGATAAAGTTGATGCCGGCGCCGCCATTGGTGCCGATCACGCTGCCGCCGCCCAATTTTTGTATCGTTCCGTAATTGTCTACGGTATTTTTAGCGCCAATCGTTTGATCTTCGAACCAAATAGCGGCGCTGCTTTGACCCTGAATAAGACCACGATTGATAATCGTATTTCCAAAACCATGAACATTCACGGCTTCCGCACGAGTATTCGTGCCGTTTGAAATGACCTGTCCACCTTGTTCAATAATAAGCTGACCATTGCTGCCGAACTCAATTGTATTCGGCCCGGTACCGAACAAACCCGCCCCCGAAGGGTTGGACGTATTCGTAACACTGCCACCGTTTCGAACGGTAATAATACCGCCATCCCCAATACTTATAGCGTTTGAATTAGTTGTATTAATTTGCGCGCCGGACTGTACTTCCACAGATTTGTTATTGTCTGTACGCCCTGTTCCAACAGTAGCGGTCCACGTCGAAGGTGCGGCTGATGAGCATACCGTCGAGCTACCTGTAGTAGTACAGGCAGCGAGAGCTTGGGTCGGAACAATGAAGAGCGCTGTGGGAAGAAAGACAGTGAAGGCGAACGCGGAACAAGTGGAAAGAAGGGCGTATTTCCGGTGCAACATGCCGTACTCCTGAATCAGCTAATTTATAATTAGCTAACACAACCCAATACAATTTGGGGTAGCATATATGCAACATAGGGTAAGGTTTTTGTGGTTGAACGATTTTAAGTTGTGAAACCTTAGCGTTCCGATTCAGTGCGGTATCAATTTTAAATAGTGCGTTCCGAGCGCATAAGATAATAGCATGGTTTATACCGGAAAAGGCGCTCCGCATTTGTTTCCACTACGGTATGATTTTGCAGCATAATCGCATTAACTTGCGCGGTTTTTGCGTTTATCGCTTTGATCACCGATAACTCTCCCAGTATCACAAGTGCTGAGGCTACAGGCGCAGAACCTTTCAATGTCGGGCAGGCGACAATCGTGCTTGATGCGGATTTCAACTCGTCGGAGACTACACGGAAACTAATCCTACCCAAAGATCGAATTGGGCCAAATGCCCACCATGACCGAGCTGGGGCTGTGCTTGTGCCACCGGCGTCAGGCAGCCTTGGGTAAGATGGCCAGTCAGATACTCAAATGCTTGCCATCGGCATCAACGCAAGCTCAAATATTGGTTTGAAAATTGGCAGCCTACTCGGAATTGCTGTCAATGACGGGGAGCAAAGGGGCAGGTGTATGCTACTTAAGCCGTGTCCAGTACGATCAAGGCAGAAGGCACAGATCACTGCGGCATTTTCGTCTAAAGTCAAAGTGGTAAAGCAGGTCATGGTGGTTGTAAGCTTGTCGCCAGAGGCGGTGGTTCAAGTGATAAATAATCGGTAAATACTGTATTCTGATCTAAATCTCACCGCACAAAACCCATAAGTGGCTTATAAGCGTTATACGGTTGGCTCTCGAACCCCTTCATTTAACTGGAGATTTAAATGATCAAGCTTGTTACGTTCACGTCCGTAGCCGTTACTATACTTTATACATCGGCGTTGGCGTCTGAGGTGAGCTCTATTGATGCTGTGACTCTGTCTTCAGGTGGCGTTGCGGAAATATCCAGAAAGCCTGTGGTTTCGAGTGATGGTAATGTAGAAATCGAGGTTCCACTTGCTCAGGTTGATGACGTACTGAAAAGCTTGGTCCTTAAGGGTGGAAAGGGCGAGATTAAGAATATCTCTCTCGCTGGTCCAAGCCCGCTTGACGAGACTTTCAAGCAGCTTCCTTTTCAACAATCAGATTTGTCATCGGTTTCCAGCTTGCTGTCCTCAATTTCTGGTACTTCGGTAAGCGTCTCAAGCAATGGAAAAACCGTGAGAGGCAAAGTTTTGGGCGTAGAAACTGTCGCTATCGCCGACGGTGCAAAATTCTATCTGCTGACTGTGTTGGATCAAGATGAGAAGATCCAGACAATCAAACTTGGGGAAGATACTTCATTCAGTGTCGATGATGCTGAAATGAAATCTAAGATTTTGGGCGCTGCAGCGTCCATCGAACGAAGCAAAAATGATGGCTCACGTCGTATTCGGATTGCCGTCAGTGATCTCTCGGACACGGATTCCCGTTTAGCTTATGTTGTTGCTTCCCCCATCTGGAAGACAGCCTATAGAGTTCTGACGCTACCTGACGGTAAAGCGCGGCTGCAGGCTTGGGCTGTATTAGAAAATGCGAGTGGCGAAGATTGGAAAGATGTTAAATTAACCCTGACATCTGCTGATCCTGTTACATTGAAGCAGCGTTTACACCAGATTTACTGGAAGGAGCGGGCGGAGGTCGCTGTAAATACAGCAACCGTTAATGCGTTCGAGGCGGACACTGGCAACCTGAATAACCGGCTGCGATCAATGCCTGCGAGTGAAAAAGCAGCAGTATTTGAGAATGATGAGCAGATGATGGATATGGCTCGTGTCCCGGCTCCTGCCATTAGTGGTTATGGCGGCAGTTCTGCGGCGGGAAGTCAGAACAGTGCAGTTGCGGCGGTCTCGGAGCATGATACGAGTGCGAGCTTCGCCCTGCCGGGTACATTCGATCTGACAAACGGCGACAGTTTGTCAGTAGCAATAGCTGATGCGCAAATTGATGCTGAGATGGTTTCAATTTATCGTAGTGGCAACAACAGCGTCCACCCAATTGCCGCTATAATGCTGAAAAATTCATCCAACAATAGTTTACCGGGTGGGATACTGACTGTTTACGACAGCCAGGCTGGTTATGTTGGAGATGCAGAGCTCTTAAGCCTTCCAAAGGATGATACTCGAATTGCGGCCTTTGCAACGGATCGCAAGGTGACGGTAACGCAAGAGCAGGAACCAACGAGACAGATCACCGATATAAAAGTGGTGGATGGCATCGCTCACATCTCGGAAAAGCTGCGTGAAACTACCACTTATCGCATCTCTGGTGCGCTGGATGGCGACAGAACAGTTATCATCGAACATCCTAGTCGGGATGGCTGGTCTTTCTCTTCAGATGCCGAAAGTGGAAGAACTGTATCCCATCGCCGGTTGAAAGCTTCTGTGAAAGCGGGGCAGGAGCGGTCTGTCGTTGCTGTGGACGAGCGAATTCAAAATGAACGCTATGGGTTAATTGATATCGATCCCGCTACACTTGTCAGCTGGTCCTCATCTGCCGCCGATAAGGATGTGGCGGACAAATTTACCAAACTTGCGAAAGCGCAACGGGAGAAAGTTGAAAAGGAGCGGGAACTTCAAAGTTCTGAGGAAAAGCTCCAGTCTCTTCAAGATGAACAAAATCGCATTCGCCAAAATATTGCAGCCGTACCGGAGAACAGCGATTTGAAAGGTAAATATCTTGCGATGCTTGATGAGAGCGAGACATCGATTGCGGAGGTGTTGAAAAAAAGAGAAACAGCTCAGGCAGAAATTGATCGCTTCTCCCGAGACCTAAGAGAGCAGGTCCGAAATTTTTAAACCGCTCAAATCATCAGTGTATGTTTTGACCGTAGATCGCAAAGAATATGATCGCCATGAATGCGCCAATAGCGGCGAGCAGAAATGCTCGCCGTGCAGAAAAAGTATCTTTACTCATCATGCCGGTTACGGCGGCAACCGATGTCCATAAGATCATGAAAGCCCAGAGCAGCAACGTGTAGACTGGCTTGGACAAATCATATCCACCTCCACCAATGGAGGGTGAAGTGGGCGGTGTTGGGTTTAGCAACCAGTTAAGTGCGCCTGTCACCAAAACAAGAATGGCTATCCATATGTAGAATAGGCGTTTTGGCATTGTGTAAGGCTCGCTTCTGAAAACAGGGCACAGGATACACAAAAAGTCAGCGTTCAATAGGAAAAAGATCGACATTAGTCTTAATATCAAAAATACATAATTCGGTCGCCCTCCGCATAATGCGTTAAGAAATGGCCTGCCGATCAATGTCGCCAGAAGACGGGCCGGGACTTGTCGTGGAAGAATAAGTACACGCCCAAGCCAATCGGCGATCAGCCACAATGAAGCGCCAATCAGTATCAACAAGAATATATGCGAGCGAACCCGACGAAAGCCGAATGAACGATCCATATGCGGCGCAAGCAGATCAGCAAAGCGCGCTGGTCAGAGGATGGAAGTTGCACCAGCCGTCGCAATAAAGAGAATCGGGTTGCGATTTTTTTGCTTTGGGAAACTAGTTGATACAGCACCAACGCGGTCAACCAGATGCTGACCTCTCCAATTGGTCTAGTGACAGCCAGACCTCGCGTTGTTCACAGAAAAGCTTTCACGAAGACTAGGTTTCGTTTGCGAAATAGCTCACCTCAAAACCAGTTGTGAGTGCTGGGAGCTATACTTCGCCCGAAGCAATGGTGCGTGCTACAAAAAAAGCATTTTCGATATGATCGGCGCGCCCCGCCCCGCCCATCAATTGTCGATCCTTTTCTCCCCACGGAAATTCGAAATGACGGAAGTGTTGGCTAATCATCGCGGTCTTTCTGGCCTCAATATCCTGACCAATTCAATCGACGTAGCGCGCCTGTTCTCTTGGCGAGAAAGCAATACTTATCACCGTTATGAGGTCCATTTGCTATCCGGTGATGTTCGTCAAGATCCACTGGAAACTTGGGGCGCATCCACGATCAATGACATTCATCGCTATCGAGCAGATGTGGCTCTATTAGCCCCATGGGGTATTGACCCGGAGCTCGGTGCTATGAACCATTTTATCCACGGCGCGGAAATAGCGCGGGCTATGGTGCGCAATTCAGCAAAAACCATCATACTGGCCGATCATTCCAAAATCAGTGCGCCCGCCCGTTCTGTGTTCTGCGCCATCAAGGAAATTTTACATCTGATCGTTGATAAGAAAGCGCGTGAGGCCCCTGATTTTCGGCTCTTGAGAAGTCGATATCTAGTGTCATTGTAAGCAAATAATCGTTATGAGAGGTTGACTAACCACTAAATGGCTCGATCTTAATGCGATTTCCAGAATACCGGTTGCAGAGAAATGTTCACGCTTAGGCAGTTACGCTATTTCATCGCATGTGCTGAGCAGGGTTCTGTTACGCGTGCCGCGCAATCGCTATCAATTTCCCAATCGTCGATCACAGAGGCAATCAAAGAACTTGAAGCTGATCTCAACGTTACCTTGTTTGAGCGCCATCCGCGTGGCTTGATCGTTACTCACAATGGCCATCAGTTTATGCGCCATGCGACCAAAATATTGGCGGATGTCTCTGACGCAAGACGCTCATTTTCAAGCAAGCAGGTGACTGAAAAAAGAACACTGCATCTCGGCGTCACATCACTGGTTGCGGGCTATGTTCTGTCTGATCTGCTGGCGCGCTATCGAAGGGCGTTTCCCGATGTGGAAGTGAGTGCAATTGAAGACAACGGTTCTTATCTGGAACACCTACTTATTGGCGGTGAACTCGATGTGGCGGTTGTGGTTATCTCAAGTCTTCGGGATCGAATGGCACTTCATGCCGAAATTCTCGAAACATCGCCTTATCGGTTGTGGTTGCCGTTAGGGCACTCGCTTGTATCGGTTGACGGAATATCAATTGACGATGTGGCCAAAGAGCCTTTGATTATGCTCACTGTCGATGAAATCGAGGAAAATACTGGAAAGCTTCTCGCAGCGCTTGGGGCGAGGCCGCATGTGGCCTTCAGAACCCGTTCTGTTGAAGCTGTGCGTAGTTTAGTGGCAACCGGCGCTGGTGTGGCCCTTCTGCCTGATCTCGTCTATCGCCCCTGGTCGCTTGAAGGTGACCGTATCGAAAGCCGAGATGTATCTGGTTCTCTGCCAATCGTGCAGATTGGAATGGTATGGCGAAAAGGCTCGAGTCTTCCCCAATCCGCTCGCGATTTTATTGGAATTGCAGAAGCAGCGCGTTCTGGAAGGCAACGCTAACATGATCTTTGACAAAAAGAATTCGATTAAATATCTGTTCTAAAATGAAATTTCTTAAATAGAGCTGGCTTTAAGGTGCGGGTTTGTTACATCAATCGGAAAAACCGATACCTGCTTTCTAATAAATGAATTTGCGAATGTTTTTCGTTCAGATAACTTCATCTCCAAGGAACGAAAAGCCGAAAACGGCACAATGGAGAGAGTAATGCGAACATGTTTCATGTGCCTTGATCAGCTAATATTGTGAGCTGCATCTAGACGTCTTCATCGCTGCTCAGACAAGTTTTGCGATAATCCCAAACCCGGATTGATTTCATCTTCCACTCTCAGCCGGTGGAGCAGGCGAGGTCGTGCGCGGTTTTTTATCCAGCTCAGATAAGTTCTGCTTTTCGTAGCCTCTTAGACGTCATGTCAAGAATAAACAACGGAAACAGACGTAATTTCTCCGGAGAATGTAATGGATTCAGAAATGCTTATCGGCTCCCGGTTCGAACTGGGAACAGAACATGAGGAACTTGTTCTCAATCCGAAAACCGGGGATGTTGTTCTGCATCTGGCTGAAGCATCATTGGGACAGGTCGACAAGGCTGTCGACGCCGCGGAAAAGGCATTTCAATGCTGGTCTCATAAAACGCCTGCGGAACGCTCGGGTTATCTGCTTAAAATTGCCGACGCAGTCGAAAGAGATGCCAAAGGTTTTGCTGCGCTCGAAGCACTGAACTGCGGTAAACCGTATCACGCTGTTTTGAATGATGAAATACCTGCAGTTATTGATTGCTACCGCTATTTCGCAGGTGCTGTCCGTAACATGCAGGGGCCGATTGCTGCTGAATATCTCTCCGGTCATACGTCCATGATCCGCCGCGATCCTGTGGGGATTGTCGGGTCGATTGCCCCTTGGAACTATCCATTAATGATGATGGCCTGGAAGCTTGCTCCGGCTATTGCTGGTGGTAACACAGTTGTTTTCAAACCATCAGAACAGACGCCTTTGACTGCATTGAAAATGGCCAAAGTGATGGCCGATATTCTGCCATCGGGCGTTGTGAACGTCGTACTTGGGCGCGGAGAAACTGTCGGAAACGCTCTTATCAATCACCCGTCAATCAACATGGTTTCCATTACTGGCGATGTTGCAACCGGTAAGAAGGTTTTGCAGGCGGCAGCAAAGTCAGTGAAGCGGACGCATCTTGAATTGGGAGGCAAGGCGCCCGTGATTGTTATGGCAGATGCCGATATTGATGCGGTCGTCGAAGGCATCAAAACATTCGGATTCTATAATGCCGGTCAGGATTGCACAGCAGCCTGTCGTATCTATGCCGACGCGCGGATCTACGATCGCCTTGTTGCGGATTTATCAGGTGCTGTTTCCAGCATTCGTTTCAATCTCGATGATGACGCACAAAATGAGATGGGACCGCTTATATCGCGTCGCCAACGTGATCGTGTAGATAGCTTTGTTGCACGGGCTCGTGAGAACACGCATATCGAAATAACCGCAGGCGGTAAGCCTTCTGGAGAGAAGGGCTTCTTCTTTGAACCGACTGTGGTTGCCGGAGCGTTGCAGGACGATGAGATTGTCCGGCGTGAAGTCTTTGGTCCAGTGGTTTCGGTGACGCGCTTTGTCGACGAGGAACAGGCGATTTCGTGGGCCAATGACAGTGATTATGGCCTGGCGTCTTCCGTCTGGACCAAAGACATCAGCAAGGGCCTTAAAGCTGCAGCGCACCTGCAATATGGCTGCACCTGGATTAATACACATTTCATGCTGACCAATGAAATGCCGCATGGCGGTTTGAAACAGTCCGGCTACGGCAAAGACATGTCTATCTACGCACTTGAGGACTATACCACTGTGCGTCATGTCATGATTGCTCACGGGTGATGCTATGACAAACACAGCTGAACAACTCCAAATCGATCGTTCTAAACTTGAAGTCTCGAAGACCGATGTGGCCATCGAGATCAAGAACATGCACAAGTGGTATGGCGAGTTCCACGTTCTGCGTGACATCAACTTGAAGGTCATGCGTGGCGAACGCATCGTTGTTGCTGGGCCTTCGGGTTCCGGCAAGTCAACCATGATCCGTTGCGTCAATCGTCTGGAAGAACACCAGAAGGGCCAGATCATTGTTGATGGTATTGAACTCACCAATGATCTCAAGAAGATCGACGAAGTGCGCCGCGAAGTCGGCATGGTGTTCCAGCACTTCAACCTTTTCCCGCATCTGACCATTTTGGAGAACTGCACGCTCGCACCGATCTGGGTTCGTAAAATGCCAAAGAAGCAGGCGGAAGAAATCGCGATGCACTATCTGGCACGCGTGAAAATTCCAGAGCAGGCCAACAAATATCCGGGCCAGCTTTCAGGCGGTCAGCAGCAGCGTGTGGCGATCGCCCGCGCGCTTTGCATGAGCCCGAAGGTCATGCTGTTCGATGAGCCGACCTCGGCACTTGATCCGGAAATGGTCAAGGAAGTGCTTGATACGATGGTGAGCCTTGCTGCCGAAGGCATGACGATGATCTGCGTAACGCACGAAATGGGCTTTGCCCGTCAGGTCGCAAACCGCGTGATCTTTATGGATCAGGGTCAGATCGTTGAGCAGAATTCGCCAGCCGAGTTCTTCGACAACCCGCAGCATGAACGCACCAAGCTGTTCCTGAGCCAGATCCTGCACTGACCTAACAAATATAACCGCACCAACGGAGGGTAACTTGAATAAGCTATTCGCAATCGCATCAGCGTCATTGTTTTTGTTTTCCGGAATGGCACATGCCGGTCCCACTCTGGATCGTGTAAATGAGAAAAAGGAAATGGTAGTCGCCACCAATGTGGGCTGGCCTCCACAGGGTTTTCTTGATGACAATAACGAACTTGTTGGGTTCGATATTGATGTGGCCAATGAAATCGGCAAGCGTTTGGGTGTTAAAGTCCGTTTTGAAACTCCTGAGTGGCCAACGCTAACCGGTGGTCACTGGCAGGGACGTTATGATGTTGGCGTTGGTTCAGTAACGCCAACCAAAGCACGCGCACAAGCTATCGACTTTGCTGGAATCTATTATTACAGCCCCTATGTTTATGTCGTACATAAGGACAGCAAAGCGCATTCGACCGACGATCTGAACGGCAAGGTGATTGGGGTTGAAACCGGGACCACGTCTGAAGATTTCATCAACCGTCGCCTTGAAATTGATGCGCCTGATCTTCCGGCTTTTGAATACAAAGTCACTCCTGGCGAAGTTCGTACCTTTGAAGACTCCATGATGCCGTTTGACGACCTTCGTTTGGGCGATGGTGTGCGTTTGGATGCAGTTATTGCACCAGAACAGACAGCTCAGACTGCTATCAAGAATGGCTATCCGGTTCGTGTTCTCGAAGGTGGTTATGCATTCCGCGAGCCGCTGGTTGTAATTGCAGAAAAGAATGATCCTGAATGGACTGCAAAGATCGGAGAAATCATCAAGCAGATGAAGGATGATGGAACCCTCGCAACGCTTACGACCAAGTGGTACGGCGCGGATTACAGCAAAGACTAATTGCTTCCGATAAAAGCACATCAGATTTCCCGATCAATTCATCATAAAATCCCGGCTTTGCCTTGCGAGGCAGGCCGGTTGTGAATTGAAAATGGAAAAAATCAATATATTCAGACTGGTAACAAGATGTCCTATCCTGACACGCATTACTTCAGAACCATGGCTGATATCAAAGAACGCGCAGCCCTTGTTGGCAATGAGGAGTGTGAAACCCTCATTATTGGTGCTGGTCTTGCCGGTCTGACAACCGCGTTGGAACTGGTGCGGCAGGGACAGTCTGTTATCATTCTTGAAGCCAAGAGTGTCGGTTTTGGCGCCTCGGGGCGCAATGGCGGTTTTGTCAGTCCCGGTTTTGCAACCGGTCATGATAAGATCGCTGCAAAAGTGGGCGACGATGCTGCGAAAAAGCTCCACAGGCTCTCGGTAGAGGGCATGGAATTTGTTGGCGAAACAATTCGCGATCTTAATATCACGTCTGCAGATCCCAAGCATGGGTTGATCAGCGTACAGCGCTATGAAGATGCACCCGCTTTGCAGGCCGAAGTGGCGGAGGCAAAGAGAGACTTCAACTACCACCTTGAATATATGTCGCGGGATGAAGTTCAGTCGGTGTTGAAGTCTGAACGTTATTATCAGGCCATTCGCGATCCCAAGGCGTTTCACATTCATCCACTCAATTATGCACGTGCTCTCGCTCAGGAAATCGAGCGTCTTGGTGGTAAGATCTATGAGAATTCCGCAGCGCAATCAATCGACGTTTCGAATGCGCAGAAAATGGTTCGGACAAGCCGAGGTTCAGTTCAGGCCAAAAATCTGGTGATCGCCACAGGTGGTTATACGGGTGGTTTGAATAAGAAACTTCAACGATCCTATTTGCCGATAGCAACCTATGTCATGGTTTCTGAAGTTGCTCCTGATCTCATCAGCGAAGCTATCAAAACATCAGCGGCGATCGGTGATAGTCGCAGAGCTGGCGATTATTACAGGCTCATTGAAGGTGGCAGGCGCGTATTGTGGGGTGGCCGCATAACAACCCGCGCCGCCTCAACTGAGGGGCTGGTGCGAGAGCTGCGTCATGAAATGACAAGCACCTATCCGCAACTGTCTGGACTCAAGACAGAACTCGCATGGTCTGGCCTGATGGCATATGCGCGCCACCTCATGCCCCAAATCGGAAAAATGCCGAGTGGAGTATGGTACTGCACGGCCTTTGGCGGTCATGGCCTGAACACCACCGCTATTGGTGGCAAGCTGGTGGCCGAAGGAATTCTTGGTATGACTGATCGTTACAAGCTTTTTGAGCCTTTTGGCTTGGTCTGGGCGGGCGGTTACGCTGGTCTCGCAGTTGCTCAACTTACCTATTGGAAACTGCAGGTACAGGACAAGTGGCGAGAACGCTCTGCCTGATCAGCCGCTTGTTTCTAAGAAAATTTATCCCCCAGAACAAAAAGACATCCGTTAAGCCTATCGGCACAGGGTGCACACCGAATTGAAGGAGGCCGTTCATGCTTGGACGTTTCATTCTCAACTACCCCGATACAGCGCGCAGGCTTGGCGGTCTTGTGCTGTTCGCAATCACAATGGTAGCGCTTTATTCAATTGGCATTAGTGCACATTGGCTGGGCACAATAGTACCCCCGCTTGCCGACTGGGTGAAGGAAAACCCCGCTGTTGCAAGGGTTTTGTCAGCCTTTTCCATCTCTCTGATCCTGTTTCTGAACTGGAAACTACTGAAGCGACTATCGAGAAATCAGCAGGTTGTCGCGGTATGGACCGAACTCTTCGTCCTGCTGATGCTCTTCTTTTACTCGTTTGATCTGTCGTTCTCGTTTATCGCACGTAAGATCGGTTTCCTGATCACACAGGGAACGGTAACGACACTCTATATTTCCGCGATTTCCATCGTGATAGCGACCATTATTGCGCTTATTGGCGCGATAGCAAAACTATCGCAGAACGGCGTCATTTACGGTCTTTCGACGTTCTATACGTCGCTTTTTCGCGGTCTGCCGCTCCTGATGCAGATCTATATTATCTATCTTGGCTTGCCACAGATTGGTTATGTGATCGGTGCGATCCCTGCGGGCATTCTCGCGCTTTCGCTTTGCTATGGCGCTTATATGACTGAAATTTTCCGTGCAGGTATTGAAAGCATTCCGCGCGGGCAGAAGGAAGGTGCCACGGCACTTGGTCTCGGCTCGGCACAGACGATGTGGCTTGTCATTCTGCCGCAAGCCATGCGGATCATCATTCCACCAACAGGCAACCAGTTCATTGCGATGTTGAAGGACTCGTCGCTTGTTTCGGTAATCGGTGTTTGGGAACTGATGTATGTTGCAAGAACTCAAGGCCAGACCGAGTTCAGACACATCGAAATGCTGATCACCGCTTCCATGATTTACTGGATGCTCTCCATCTCGTTCGAGTTTATTCAGTCCCGCATTGAGCGCTACTACGCCCGATATAATAGGCGATAAGTCGTGGCCAAACGTCGATGCGCCTTCTTTAAGGCGCGTCGTATGTGTCGCTCCGTCGAACCATTTTCTATTGGAAAGCCCTATGTCTGAAATGTCCCTTTTTTCGAAAGCTGAATTGCCTCGTCCGAGCCTTACAATTGAGGAAGCTGCGGATATTCTTAGTTCAGTTTACGGGCTGAAGGGCGAGTTGCGTGAGCTTGGTAGCCAGCAGGACCGGAACTTTAAGGTTGGCATTGCTGGTGAAAGCTATGTCCTCAAAATCAGCCGCAGCGAATATCCGCGCGTTGAACTCGAGGCGCAGAATGCGATTTTGCAGCATCTCGCTTCAAAACAGGACGATGGTTTCGATAGTTCATTTGTTATTCCCAAAGTCATCTCTTGTCGAAATGGCGAATTCATCGGTGCTGCTACCGTTGGAGCGGAAAATTATCATGTTCGTCTGCTGAGCTTTATCGAAGGCGAAACGCTGACGGCGCGCAAATATTTGAACGGTACTGCGATTGAATCGCTTGGTACCCTTTCAGGGAATGTCGCGCACGCTTTGGCAGATTTTTCGCATCCAGGCGCTGTGAAAAAATCACCGTGGGATCTGGCTTATGCTGAGGCGGCGATACCTTTCTTGCTGCAGGATAGTGATCCCAGCTCGGTTGCCGTCCCCATTCTTGTGGCGATGGAACAAGTGCAAAAGCGGCTTGACCCTGTAAAGGCGGGGTTACGTGTTCAGGTGATTCACCATGACATTACGGATGATAATGTTGTTGGCCGAAGAGAGACATCAGGGTCTGTCTTGCCCTATGCGGTAATTGATTTTGGGGATATGACGAAAGGCTGGCTGATTGCCGAGCTGGCGACAACATGTGCGTCTTTGCTGCATCATGGAGACAGAGACCCTTTCTCAATTCTCCCAGCTGTGAAGGCGTTTCATGCCGTTTGTCCGTTGGAGAAAGAAGAGCTTGTCGCCCTCTGGCCTCTGATTGTCGCGCGCGCCTGCGTGTTGCTTGCAGCATCGCATCAGCAACTGAGACTTGATCCGAGTAATGATTATGCAGCGGCCAATGCCGCACATGAACGGATCATCTTCGAGACAGCGACTTCAGTGCCATTCGAACTGATGGAAAAGGCAATATTCCACGCGCTGGATATTGATCTCGAGGCCAAGCACCACGCCAATAGAAAGTCTATCGTTCCGAGTGTTGATCTCAACTCTGCAACGCAAGTCGAGCTTTCGATCGATTATTCCGCCTTCGTGGCTGGGAACTGGAATTCGAGCAATATAGAACAGCAAATTTTATTCGATGCCGCCCGTAAGACGGGATGCAGCCTGACGAGATATGGTGAGTATCGACTAACACGCACCCGGGTTAACAGCCGCACTGAACCAGAAAGCTTCGCACTGCATATTGCAGTTTGTGTCCCCGCAGGAACAAAAATAGTTGCGCCTTTCGATGGGAGTGCGGATTTTGCCGATGGGTCTCTCATTTTACGAAATGGTGAGAGCAATCTGCATTTGAATGGCTTGGACATACGCGATGGATTAGCGCATTCGGTATCTTCGGGTGATGTGCTCGGTGTGGCTCGCAATGATCAGGGCGGCTTGGGCATCATTTACGTTCAACAATCCGAAATTCTGTCTGATGCACTGCCGCAATTCGCCAAACCATCGCAGGCTGCGGCATGGTCGGAACTTTGCCCATCTGCCGCAGGATTTCTCGGCTTATCTATCGACGCATCTTCAATGCGACCCGCGTCACTGCTTGAGAAACGCTACAAAAGTCTTGCCGGTACGCAGAAGCATTATTACGAAAATCCCCCGCAAATTGAACGCGGCTGGAAAGAGCATTTGTTCGATACTGAGGGACGTGCATATCTCGATATGGTCAATAACGTGACCACTATCGGTCATGGCCATCCGCGCCTTGCAGAAAATGTTCATAGGCAGTGGTTGAAACTCAATACCAATTCGCGCTTTCACTATTCGGAAGTGGCTGATTTTTCGGAAAGACTTGCGGATTTGGCGCCCGATGGGCTCGATACTGTTTTTCTGGTCAATAGCGGCTCTGAGGCAAATGATCTGGCATTGAGACTTGCTTGGGCATGGTCGGGTCGGCGCAATATCGTTTCGTTACTTGAAGCATATCATGGCTGGACGGTGGGGAGCGATGCGGTTTCAACATCAACTGCCGATAATCCCAATGCTCTTGGAACGCGGCCGTCATGGGTGCATGCGGTGGTCTCTCCCAATACCTATCGCGGGAACATGACTGCCGGACAATATATTGGGACTGTGCTCGATAAGCTTTCTGCGCTCGATGCATCAGGCGAGGGGCTTGCGGGCTTCATCTGTGAACCGATCTACGGGAATGCGGGCGGAATTCCACTGCCCAACGGCTATCTGAAGAGGGTCTATCAGGAAATCAGATCACGAGGCGGGCTTTGCATCGCTGATGAAGTGCAGGTAGGTTACGGCCGTACAGGCCATCATTTCTGGGGCTTTGAGCAACAGCAGGTTGTGCCAGATGTCATCACTATCGCAAAAGGCATGGGCAATGGACATCCACTTGGCGCAGTGATTACGCGCAAGGAAATTGCTGATGCGCTGGAAAAGGAAGGCTATTTCTTTTCCTCTGCCGGAGGCAGTCCAGTCTCGTCAGTCGTTGGAAATACTGTTCTCGACATTATGGAAGATGAACAACTTCAGGCCAATGCACTTAAGGTAGGCGATCATCTCAAGGGACGTCTGCAAGGTCTAAAACAGCAATATTCATTGATAGGTGCTGTTCATGGTATGGGACTTTATATGGGGTTGGAGTTTATCAGGGATCATGTTTCGTTGGAGCCTGCTACCGAAGAAACGATGGCTTTATGTGACCGATTGCTTGAACTTGGCATCATCATGCAGCCGACGGGTGACCACCTGAATATTTTCAAGATCAAACCCCCTCTTTGCCTCACGCAAGAAAGCGCTGATTACTTCGCGGATACGCTGGAATCGGTACTGCAAGAGGGATGGTAATAAGAAAAATACAGGTGCCGCCAATGGGCCTTCAATGCTGTTGGAGATGCTGTGGTGGCGGATGGTAAACATATGGCAAAAACTATTTTGCCATATGCTGATATCGGAATTGATGTCAGAACTTGCGATTAAAAATGCTCTGGCCAATACTGATTTTGAACTTCCTACGAAATATTCTTCAGTGCTTCTGCTGCGTCACCATCAATTATAAGCCCATTGACGATGCCACTTTTAAGCAGTGCTTTAGCTGCCACTGCCTTTTCTTGACCTGCAATGAGTAGGACGACTTGAATTTTCTGCAGTTCTGAAAAGCCGAGGGCAATCGTTCGTCGATTCATTTCGTGGTCAATTTGATGACCGTCCTTATCGAAGAAGATGCCGTTTGTATCACCAATTGCGCCTGCAGCTCGAAGGCTTTCAAGTTCTGCTTTGCTCAACATGTTTTGGCGACGCAGCAGTGAATCCTCGGTCAACTCGCCGGCGCTGATAAAACATACCGAAGCCGTCCGGGCTATTTCCATGGCATGGGCAACAGAGCGCTGCGAAATCAAAACTTTTCGGTCTTCTGCAGAATCGGCGATAAATGGTACGGGTAGAAAAAAGCCCTGGCCACCGGTGCGCCGCGCGAGCATATGTACAACTTCGAACGGGTTATAAGCAGAGTTTGCTGTCAAAGATCCCATCACTGAGATGAAACGCGCTTGCGGCGAACGCACACCCGCAAGTTGTAATGTCATCTGCTCAATAGTTCGACCCCAACCGGTTCCGATGGTCGCTTCCTGATTATCCGCGAGAAAGTCCTTTAGGTAAGTTGCTGCAGCAACGCCAACGGCACGAAAGGAAACCTGTTTGCGGATTTCGGATGCGGTATCATCGTTTGCGTCGAAGCCAAATGGTGGTGTCGAAATACAAAAATCGAGCTCATACCGCCGCATAAGCTCATTTTCCAGAGGCAATGTTCCTGCGTTCTGATGGTCTATCGATATGCTGACAAGGCCGCTTTCTCTGGCCTCTCCGAGGATTTTATTGACGCGCGCACGCGTTAATCCCAGTCTTAAAGCAGTCGCCTCCTGGTTGAATCCTCCAACGTAATAGAGCCATGCCACGCGTACCATTAGGCTGTCTTCAGATTCACTCATTCGTCCCTCACTTCAATCATCGATCAAAATTACAAATGTAATTCTATTTGACATTTGTAATTTGCCGACGCTTAATACCAAACATTCTGGCGGACAAGAGCGCGAAAGAGCGAACGGGTCAATTGGAATGCGGAGCTGAAGCATTAGCGGAAGGAAAACATCGTTCTCTGGAGGAGCAGAGACCGATGGCCGTATCGCGGCAGTTCAGGAGGATTAGCAAGTCAGTGCGGGGCACGGCTTTTGTTCGTGCATGAGGTCAAGTTCAACAATTTGAAGTTGCGCAGTGGATACAACCACGCCGCTTCGGGGAGGAATAATGGGATCAGGATTTATCAAGAAAACTGTTGCTGTTGCAGCCATGGCCGTGCTGATGGGCACCGCTAGCGCATCGGCGACGAATGTTGCCTGGGTGCATTCCAATGCTGCCGCGCAGTCTGAGCAACGCGCCAAGGCGGGTTTCGACGCCTGGCTGAAGGATACCAATAAAGATTGGAATATCAGTGTGCTGGATAGCGGTGGTTCAGGCGAGCGTACCGCTTCCAATATTCAGGATGCAGCATCGCGCGGCGTTGATGCAATAATCGTGAGCATGTCCGACTTGCGTGCATCGCGTGCCGCTATCGATTCAGCTGTTGCCGCGAAAATTCCGGTCTTCGCGATCGACAGCGGACAGGTTGATGGCGTTCTCGTCGATGTCACCACCAATAATTGGGCAATGTCAGCGAGTGTATCGCCTTATCTGCTCAATGAAATGGGTGGTAAGGGCAACCTCATCTTCCTGCGTATGGCAGAACATCACGGCACGCGTAAGCGCGGTGATATCATGGCTACGGTGTTGAAAGAGTATCCGGAAGTGAAGATCCTTGCAGAGCACAACATCGACTATACCGCTTTCTTTGAAGACACGACCAGTTCCATGCAGGACTATGCTTCGCGGTTTGGTGAAGAAATCAATGCGGTTTGGGCTCCATGGGATGAACCAGCACAGGCGGCAATCAACTCTCTGAATGCGGCCGGTCTGAAGAATGTCAAAGTCATCGGTATCGATGGCCATCCACAGGCAGTCGAGGAAGTCTGCAAGCCGGATAGCCTTATGATTGCAACCGTTTCCCAGCCTTTTGAAAAGATGGGCGCACAGACCGGTGAATGGATTGAAAACATCGTCGTGAAAAAGGAAGATGCGGCAACGGTTATTCCGTCCAAGACCGTCTATCTTGATGCTCCGCTTGTTACAAAGCAGAACTGCAAGGACTTCCTCCCGAAGAAGTAGCTCCCCCAAGCCTGCAACTGGCCGGAACGAGACCGTTCTGCGTTCCGGCCTCTTTTAACTTGATACTTTAATTCGCGGGAGTTCTTCGATGGCCGTGAGCCTTTCGCAGATCGTCATGTCCTATCCTGGAACGCTGGCACTCGATCAGGTCAGTGCCGAATTCCGGTTTGATGAGGTACATGGCCTGATCGGAGAAAATGGTGCGGGAAAGACAACTCTTGTCAGCATTCTCGGTGGTAGCAAAAGCCCGACCTCTGGCAACATTACGATTGATGGCAATGAGGTTAAGCTGGCAAGCGCAGGTGATGCCCTTCGCAAAGGTATTGCGCATGTTTCGCAAGAAGGTAGCCTCGTTCCTGGATTGACTGGCGCGCAGAACATTCTATTGGGCGACGAGCCGCGCATGGGACTTGGCGTTATCGATAAACGCAAGCTGATCGTGCGGGCTGACGAATTGCTCAGGCGCTGGTTTCCGCAGGTGTCGATCGATCTCGATCAGCAGGTCGACATGCTGCCGATGGCAGATCAGAAGATTATCGAAATTGTGCGGGCTCTTCGCGGCAATGTTCGCCTGCTTATTCTTGATGAACCCACGGCAACATTGCCCGCGCGTGAAAAAGAAAGCCTTTGGCAGATCATCAAGACCTTACCGCGGCAAGGCGTTGGTATTGTACTGATCAGCCATTTTCTCTCTGAGATCAAAGCGCTGAGTGACCGTATAACTGTTCTTCGTGATGGAAGGCATATAGCAACGCTAGAGGCGGAAAATTCAAGTGAAGCACAACTTATAGACCTGATGCTTCAGCGTTCGGGCGATAAGAGTGCTACCGAGCTGGATGTCAGTCAAACACGCAATCTCGGCCCAGTGGTTATGGAAGTCAGTGATTGGCAGGCTGGTGGCGTGAGTGTCGATAATTTCGTCATCCGTTCCGGTGAGATTATCGGGCTTATTGGCTTGACGGGGGCAGGGCATTTTGGCTTTGCGCGGTCGCTTTACACAGCAAGTGGGCAGACCGCGGGAACCTGTCGTTTTGATGGCACTTCCATCTCCAGAGTTGATGCGCGAACCATGCAGAAGAAGGGCGTGGCGCTTGTGCCCGACCATCGCATGGAAAATGCACTGATTGGCGATTGGGATGTGCGCGAAAATCTTGCGATGGTCCACCCATCATACGCAACTTTGGGCGGCACCGGCGTATTGTCCATGCGCCGCGAGGCGAGCGAAGCGGACCGCACAATGCAGTTGATGAACGTCAAGGCACATTCACGAAGCCAGTTTGTGAAAGACCTGAGCGGTGGCAACAAACAAAAGGTTTCGATTGGCAAGTGGCTTTACGGCGCTGACGATCATTACCGGTTGATGATTTTCATCGAACCTACAGAGGGAGTGGATATCGGCGCCAAACGCGAGATTCATGCGCAGATGCGCAGACTTGCCGAAAAAGGGATAGCCATTCTCGTAACCTCTTCCGACCTTCTGGAAATAGCCGACGTGGCAGACCGCGTCATCCCATTCGTGAATGGCAAGCCCGGTCCACAGATTGAGCGCAGCGCATTCTCAGAAGCGAAATTTATTGCCGCAATGGCAGGAGTTACCCAATGAATGCCCGATCTTCAGCGGTCTCACCGCAATCATCCCGTCATGCCCAGAGCTTCGGTAAAAAGCTCAAAGGCGAGTGGCTGCTGAAATACAGTACGCTCTTTGTGCTTTTCCTATTGTTTGCGGGCTTTTCACTGACCGTTGACCGCTTCCTCACGGCAAACAATCTGCTCAATATTATCCAGCAGATTTCGATGCTTACCATCGTTGGTGCAGGCCTGACATTTGGCTTTGCAGCGCGAGAAATGGACCTTTCGGTCGGTTATATGGTTGGTATGGCAGGCATTCTGGTACCGCTGATGCTGGTTGCCGGATTTCCGTTGCCAGTTGCTTTGCTTGCTGGTCTTGGTGCCGGTCTGGTCGTGGGTTCGGTCAATGCTGCACTGGTTACGCTGGTGGGGGTTCCGTCACTGATCGCCACGCTTGCGATTGGCTCTATTCTCTACGGTATCAATTTTCTGATGACGGGCGGACGAGCAATTTATGGCGGGCTTCCTGCGAGTTATCTCTGGCTTGGTCAAGGACAACTCTTTGGCATCCCGGTGCTTGCCTATGCTATGGTGATAGTTGTTTTCGTGGCCTGGTTCTTGATGGAACGAACCGTTTTCGGTCGTTACATTTATGCGGTGGGCGGAAACCTTAAAGCAGCAGAACTTTCCGGCGTGAATGGTCGCTTCTATCGCGCTGCCGCTCTTGTGGTCTGCTCAATTTTTGCAGCTGTTGCAGGTGCGCTTCTTGCAGCGCGCTTGGGGTCCGGTCAGCCCAATGCAGGCGAACGTTATCTGCTTGATGGTCTTGCTACAGTATTTATTGGAATGACCATGTTCCGCCCGGGCACTGCAACAATTGCAGGGACCTTCTTCGGCGCGCTTTTCATCGGCGTCATCAATAATGGCCTGAACCTTATTGGCATGGACACATACATCCAGAGCATCGTGAAGGGCCTGATCATTCTCGTGGCGGTCGCAGTTGTTTCGCGAACCACCAAACTGAAGCTCCTTTGAGGAACTGCGTTAGGCATTGAACCAAACATCATGAAAAACTTGAAACAGACAAGTCTGTCGGAGGCGCGCGTGCAAAATCCGAGTAACTCTAATCTTCTCGAACTATACCGGACGATGCGGCGTATCCGCACCTTTGAAGAACGCGTTGGTGAATTGTTCGTACGTGGCCAGACGGCGGGTTCGATGCTTCACCTTTCCATTGGTGAAGAGGCAGCCGCTGCCGGTGTATGTGCTGCTATGCAGCCGCAGGACACTTTCACGACCCATCATCGCGGCCATGGTATTTTTCTTGCGCGCGGTGCTGACCCCAAACAGATGATGGCGGAAATCGGTGGCAAGGAAACCGGTTACTGCCATGGTAAGGGTGGTTCCATGCATATTGCCGACATGGCGCTTGGACATCTTGGCGCCAATGCCATTGTTGGTGGTGGAATTCCATCTGTTGTTGGTGCAGGCCTTTCCAGCAAATACCTCAAGAAAAACTCTGTTTCGATCGCCTTTTTTGGCGATGGTGCGATGCAGCAGGGCATTCTCTATGAGAGCATGAATATGGCAGCGCTTTGGGGCCTGCCGGTCGTGTTTGTTTGCATCAACAATCAGTATGGTATGGGCACGCGTGTTGATCAGGCGACAGCCAATACAGCGTTTGACCAGCGCGCGCATGCATTCGGTCTTAACGGGGCCGTCGTGGATGGCATTGATGTTGAAGAAGTAAAAAGTGTTGCACAGGGACTGATTGATGATGCTCGCCTTGGCAAGCCAGGTTTCCTGTCAGTGACCTGCTACCGTTTCTTTGGTCATGCGCGCATGGACAAGAGTCCATATCGCGCGGAAGCGGAAGAGACAGAAGGTCGGAAGAAAGATCCGGTAAAGTTCACACGGGATAGGCTGATGGCGGAAGGTCTGGCACCAGAAACTGACCTCGACGCGATGGATAGTGGCATCACGGCCGAAATGGATGCGACTATTGATTTTACCGTGGAATCCAAAGCGCCTCCACTCACTTCCATGTTCAGAGATGTCTATGCGGTTGGCGAACCAGAGCCGGAACCCGTCCGCACTCGTATTGATCGCGTACTTTCCAGGGATGAAGCATAATGGTTGCCATGACTTACCGCGATGCGCTGCGTAAGGCGCTGGATGATGCCATGGCTGAAGACAACACCATTGTTGTGATCGGCGAAGAAGTGGGCCGTTATGGTGGTGCCTACGGCGTTACAAAAGACTTGATCGGTAAATATGGAGCGGACCGGCTTATCGACACCCCGATTTCCGAGCCAGCAATCATTGGTGCAGCCGTGGGTGCAGCGATGACCGGGCTGCGTCCTGTTGCGGAACTCATGTATATCGATTTCCTTGGCATGACCATGGATCAGCTTGCCAATCAGGCTGCCAAAATCCGCTATATGTTTGGCGGACAGATTGGCGTGCCGATGGTTCTTCGCACGCAAGGGGGTACCGGTCGTTCGGCAGGCGCGCAGCATTCACAAAGTCTGGAAGCATGGATCATGCATACGCCGGGCCTTCGGCTTGTTATGCCTGCGACTGTACAGGATGCCTATCATCTGCTGCGCCAGAGCCTCACGAAACCTGATCCGGTGGTCTTCATTGAGCACAAAGCGCTTTATACGCGCAAGGAAGAGGTCGACCTTGATGCAGAGCCGCTGGAATGGGGCAAGGCAGCAGTACGACGTACAGGTAAGGATCTCGTTATCGTCACTTATTCGCGCCAGCTGCACTACGCGATGGATGCGGCTGAAAAACTTGCTTCCAAGGGTATTGAAGCGACGGTTATCGATCTTCGTACGCTCAACCCGCTCGATTTTGACACGGTGCGCGAACACGTCGAGCGTGTCGGCAAGGCCATGGTTGTATCTGAAGGCGTGATGACGGCGGGTGTAGCGGCAGAGCTTTCGGCACGCATTACGGAAGAGTGCTTCGATTATCTCGAGCAGCCTGTCGTGCGTGTGGCAGGTGAAGACATTCCAATTTCAGTCTCGCAGGATCTGGAAGCCGGAAGTGTGCCGACAGCAGACCTGATCCGTTCGGTCGCAGAGAGAATGCTGTCATGACAGAACGTATTCTCAAAATGCCACGTCTGGGTGAAACGATGGAAGAAGGCAAGATTGTCGGCTTTCTCGTGAATCCCGGCGATAGTTTCAAACGTGGCGATTCAATCATCGAGATCGAAACAGACAAAACCGTTGCAGAGTTTCCAGCTCTTGGGGACGGTACACTGCATGAGTGGATCGGATCTGTTGGAGATCATGTGGTGGTTGGTGCGCCGCTGGCGCGTATCGACATAGGCGTTGGTCCCGACTGGACAGATGAGGGTGGTGAAAGCACGCCCGTTTCGGAAGCGTCCACCGACGATTTTGTCGTAACTGAGCTGGATATGCCGCGCCTCGGGGAAACGATGGAAGAGGGGCGCATTGTCCGTTGGCTAAAGGCTGCAGGCGATAGCTTCGAGCGTGGCGAAGCCGTTCTCGAAATTGAAACAGACAAGACGGTCGCAGAATTTCCTGCGCTGGTCGGCGGTAAGATCGTCGAAATCCTGCGTCAGAAAGGCGATATGGTAACGGTTGGCGGCGCTATAGCCCGCATCGAGGTTGCGGCCGGTGCTGCCACCTTGAAGCCGGACGCCCCCGCCGTTGAAACAGTTGCAGCATCAGCTGTGCCAATAGTGTCCAGCGCAGCTGTTGCAAGACAAGCGGGAAGGGATAAGCGTGTTCGTGCGACACCCCTTGCACGCCGGATAGCGCGTGTCAAAGGTATCGATATCCAACTTCTTTCCGGCACGGGTCGTAGGGGCCGAGTTGAAAAAGAGGACGTACTCGCTGCCTCCAGTAATGCTCTGCCAAAAGGTGATGTACAGTTTGTCGAACTCGGACGTGGTCGTATTGCGTATAGCGACCAGGGTTCAAAGTATGCGCCGACCTTCCTGCTTCTGCATGGATTTTCTGGAGATCGCACCACATGGAGCGGTATCGCTTCAGGTTTGCGCCGGGCAAATTTCCGCGTTATTGCGCCCGATCTTCCCGCGCATGGTCTGACAACGATTGAAGCGGGGCATATCGATCAACTAAGCGATTTTCTGTCGGAGTTTCTCGACGCGGTGTCCGTTAAGAACGTGCATGTAGTCGCTCACTCCCTAGGCGCTATTGCAGCAACGGATTTTGCACAGACCCATGCTGAGCGCGTTTCGGGGCTAACGCTTATTGCGCCAGCTGGTCTTGGTTCCGAAATCGATGCAAGTTTCATTTCCGGCATGGCGAATGCCACGACAGCTGGTGAGGTGACGCATCTGCTCAGGCGCGTTGCGGCCAAACCTGTTGAGCTTTCGCCCGAACTTGCGGCCGACTTTGCGCGCACAATGAGCAAAGGCCGTCTCAAGGCACTTGCGGAAACCATTATCGGATCATCAGGGCAGCGTATCGATATTATCACATCACTGGATAAGCTTTTGCGTTCAATGTCCGTGAGAGTTCTTGTTGGTCTTCAAGACCGCATTATCCCGTGGCAGCAGGTGACATCGTTGCCACCTTCAGCGAGTGTCCACTTCTTCGCTCAATCCGGCCATATGCCGCAATGGGATCAAACGAAAGATGTGCTGGATCTCATCTTGAGCTCTACAGGAGAGGCCGATGACTGATGTAAAAGCAAAACTCAAAGAAGCTCAATCACGGCTTGGTGCTTTTGCCAAGGCAACGCCCGAGCTCATGTCAGGCTTTGCCAAGGTCAGCAAGACAGCAACTGCTGCGGGTCGTTTCTCCTCCGCTCAACGTGAGTTGATTGCGGTGAGCATTGCTGTCGCCAAAGGGTGCGAGGACTGCATTCTATATCATGTCGATGCCGCTATCCGCCATGGTGCAGCAGAAGTGGAACTGCTCGAAGCATTGGAAGTAGCTGTCGAAATGGGAGGCGGTCCAGCAGTTATGTATGCGGGCAAAGCACTCGAGGCATTTCGCAATTTGAGTTGAGTTTAGGGCAAAGCAAAGGTTGGAGGCGCTTTTGCATTTGCTTCGGGAGGAATTGAATGGCTTATTTTCTCACCGCCGACGGAGGCACGGAAAGTATCCGCGCGCGGGTTTACGATTTGTCGGGCGTATGCCTTGCCAGTGCTGCAGTTCCATATGAAACCAAGTTTTCCAGCGGTGCACGAGCTGAACAAAATCCAGAAGATTGGTGGAGCTCCTTCGTTCAGGCCGCACGCAAAGTGATATCAGAATCCGCAATTGATCCGGCTGCGATCGAAGCGATAACGCTTGCCACAACAAGCTGCACGGTTGTTGCGCTCGACGCTGACGGACAGCCTCTGCGTCCATCGATTATCTGGATGGATGTTCGCGCTAGCTCAGAAGCGGAAGCTGTATTGGCGACGGGCGATCAGGCGCTCAAAGCCAATGGCGGTGGCCAAGGGCCTGTCTCGGCGGAATGGATGATCCCCAAGGCACTCTGGATTGCACGCAATGAGCCGGAGGTTTTCGCGAAGGCCGAAACGATCTGCGAGTATCAGGATTTTATGACTTTGCGCCTGACTGGCGAAAAAGCAGCAAGTCTCAACAACGCGTCGCTGCGCTGGCATTATTCGACCGATCGCGGCGGTTTCCCCACTACGATGCTGCAAAAACTGGGGCTCGAAACCTTATTGCATAAATGGCCATCGCGTGTGGTCGCGCCGGGCGAGGTAGTCGGTACGCTTTGTGCATCTGCAGCCTCCGAACTTGGTCTCAGCCAGAAGGTGAAACTGGTTCAGGGTGGGGCTGATGCACTGATTGGCATGATCGGCCTTGGTGTTGCCAAACCCGGTCAGCTTGCTCTCATAACCGGGTCGTCGCATCTGCAGTTTGGTGTTTCGGACAAACCACTCCATGCCCCCGGTATTTGGGGTAGTTATCCGGATATGCTCTATCCGGGGCGCTACGTGATCGAGGGTGGCCAAACATCAACCGGTTCGATTATCGCATGGCTGGGCCGCATGATGAACGGTACAATGAATATGGAAGAATTGAACCGTAAGGCTGCGGCTCTTGAACCGGGTGCTGACGGACTTCTGGTACAAGACCATTTTCAGGGCAATCGCACGCCTTATACCGATGCTCTGTCGCGTGGGGCAATTGTCGGTCTGACACTTGCACATGAGCCGCATCATATCTTTCGGGCGATTATGGAAGGCATCAGTTTCGGCACTCGCGCAATTCTCGATGCCATGGCAGATGCTGGTTATCGCGGACAGGAAATCACCGTTGGCGGCGGAGCAAGTGCCTCTCCGCTCTGGTTGCAGATACATGCTGATACGGCTGGCTTGCCTGTTTGTGTGCCGCAGTCACGCGACGCGCCATCGGTGGGGGCTGCGGTTCTGGCGGCCCATGGTGCGGGATATTTCGCCACTATCGATGACGGAATCGCCGCGATGGTGAAGCCCGGAACGCGTATAGAACCGCGTCCGCGCGAAGCAGCGATCTATAACGAGATTTACCAGCAGTATCGCGCTTTGTACCCGGCGCTGAAATCTGTTCACGCGGCCTGAAATCAATTGGGGAGAGACTATTGCTCAAGGATTTCGAACTTACAGATAAGCTTGCAGTCATTACCGGTGGAGCCAAAGGCATAGGCCGCGCTATTGCGCAGTTGTTCGTTGAAGCGGGAGCAACTGTTGTCATAACCGACCGTGATGAAGCAGCAGGTAAGGCGGCCGTTGCAGAGCTCAACACGTTAAGAGCTGCCTCGGCAAGCCTTTATATCCTTGATGTAACGGATAAGGATGCAGTCGAACGCGCCGCAGAAGCTATTTCCCGCCAAAATGGTTGTCCGCATATATTGGTGAATAATGCGGGCATCGTCAAAAATGCCCCGGTTGCCGAAACTGAGGAAGCTGACTGGCGAGCCGTAATCGATGTCAATTTAAATGGCGTATTCTTCTGTGCGCAGGCGTTCGGAAAGCGTATGGCTGCAGCCGGCCGTGGTGCGATCGTCAATATTTCATCCATGTGCGGTGAGATCGTTGTCTATCCGCAGCCGCAGGTCGCGTACAATGCTGCTAAGGCAGGTGTCAATCTCATCACCAAATCGCTTGCAGTCGAATGGGCCAAGCATGGCGTGCGCGTAAATGCGGTCGCACCTGGCTATACGGCGACTGAGCTCACTCTTGCAGGTCGCAGCAACGAAGAGTGGTTTTCGAAATGGCTGGCCATGACACCCCAGGGACGGCTCGGCGAACCGCGTGAAATCGCAAATGCTGTTCTGTTTCTCGCATCCGATGCGGCGAGCTTCGTAACCGGCACGGTGTTGACCGTTGATGGCGGCTATACTGCCCTTTAGTTTCTGGAGGATGAAATGACCGAACAGGCAAAAATAGCACTGGTTACAGGTGCCAGTCGTGGAATTGGACGTGCGATCGCTGTTGGTATGGCCAAGCGCGGCTTTGATGTGGCTATCAACGATATTGAACGTCAGAAAGATGCACTGCGGGACGTTGCAAAAGAAATAGAAGCGAGTGGTCGTCGCGTCTTAACTGTCTATGCCGATGTCAGTAACAAAACCGACGTTGAAACCATGGTCCAGAAGACGGTTGATAATTTTGGCCGCATCGATGCTGTCGTGAACAATGCAGGCATCCTGATTGCAAGCGACGTCGAACATCTTAAAGAAGAACATTGGGACAGCGTTCTTGATGTAAACGCCAAGGGCACATTTCTGGTTGTTCAGGCGGTGTTACCTTTTATGAAGAAGCAGAATTACGGTCGTATCGTGAATATCGCATCGATTGGCGGCAAGCATGGCGCGCCCGAACAGGCGCATTATTCTGCCTCAAAGGCCGCAGTTATGGGGTTCACACGCGTATTGGCGCAAGAGGTTGGAACGTTCGGTATCACTGCAAATTGCATTTGCCCCGGCATAATACTCACCGATATGGGCCGCGTTAATCTAGACGATATTGCGGTGCGCGAGACATGGCAGGAAAAAACAGCCATGCGACGGATCGGTGATCCTGAAGATGTAGTAGGGCCGGTTGCATTTCTCGCTTCGGATGATGCAGCGTTTGTTACTGGGCAAAGCCTGAATGTCGACGGCGGTATTGTACTGAGCTAGCAGCGCTGCTGAAAACACCGATTAATTGCTGTCTGTGTGTTGGCGCTTAGCGAATAATGTTTGGCGGCGGTATTTTACGCAAAGACTCAATTATATCGGGGCGCTGCTCTGCAACGGTTGCGACAATTGCTTCGGAAAGAGCGAAAATTGCCGAAGGCGAATTCGGCAAAAAGTCGCTTGTCGCGGTAGCATAAAGCACGACATCTGCCAAAGATGCGAGTGGCGATGTCGGGCTGTCCGTTAAGACCAATATCTTTGCATGTTTGGCACGCGCAGCTTTTGTAAGCTCCAGCGTGCTCTGAGAGTATCTAGGAATGGATATGGCAATCACCACATCGTTCTTACTGATGGAGTTGATGATATTGCTTGAATAAGAACTGGCACCGCGCAGCAGTGCGTTGGTGACACTTTTTTCTGTATAAAGCGCCAACCCCTCTTCGAGATATGCGGCGGCGTAGTGACTGGCTCCGGTTCCAAGAATAATAATTCGTTGGGCCTGGAGTATGGACTGGATAAATTCGTCAGATGAGGCCTGATCAATATTTGATATGGTATCCTGCAGCTTTTCAACACTATCGATAAGCTGGCGGTGCAACGTCGATGTTTTACCAAGAGAGCCGAGATCATTTCCTTGAGAGTTGTGCTTATTGCCCGGAACTGCCTGGAAATCAGAAACGATCTTTTCTCGGAATTCGCTGAAACCGCCATAGCCAGCTGTTTTGACGAAACGCGTAATTGTGGCTGTTGAGCTGCCGCTAGCCTCAGCCACACCTTCAATTGACATGGCGACTACATCCAGAGGTCGCGTCAACACAAAATCCGCGATCTTCTGATGCGACTTGCTGAGAGACGGATAAATCTCTGCCATTCGCTGTGCAAATTCGGACTTGGGACTCAAAGTGTTGGCCATCGATAATTTCCGCAGTTGACGTCTAGAAATTTTCATATAATCTAAAAATGAAAATAATCACATCAAAAAGATGTTTACTCCAAGGGAACAAAGATAATTATGTACAAAACGCTCTTGATAGCTAGCCTTTTTGCGACCACGGTTTTAGGCGGCGCTGCAACTGCTCAGACCCTTAAAGTCGCGCTTTCATCAGAAGCGACCGCTGTTGATCCGCATTACCATGATCTCACCCCGAATAATGCGCTCGCTGCGCATATTTTTGATAGCCTGACGCGTCAGGATGAGAAGCAGAAATTGCACCCGGCTCTGGCCGAATCCTGGGAGAATGATGGAAAAAACAAGTGGACCTTCAAGCTGCGTGAAGGCGTTACCTTCTCCGATGGAACGCCATTTACTGCGGATGATGTTGTTTTTACCTTTTGTCGCACACTGAAGAACGAAACCGCTGTTTCAGGTTCATTTGCTGATATCACGGCGAATTTCGAATCTGTAGAAGCACCTGATGCCAAAACTCTGATTATTACGACAAAGGTTCCTGAGCCGCTGCTTGCGACCTTCATGGGAACAGTGGGTATTTTAAGTTCTTCGATTGTTGACCATGGCAAGATCACGTTCGACCCAGCCAACAATTGCGGTGTTACCGGTGCCTGGCCTGTTGTTGGTGATTTCAACGATGGCAAAAAGACGATCGGAACCGGGCCTTATAAGCTCAAGAATTATGTTAAAGGTTCTGCGATCGAGCTTGAACGCAATGACAAATATTGGGGCGAAAAGGAGCCATGGGAAAGTGTTCGCTTCGTTCCTGTTCCGAATGCTGGAACGCGATTGGCTGGCCTGCTTGCCGGCGATTATGATCTTGTCGAAAACCCGGCAGCCCGTGATTTGACGCGCATCAAGGATGATAAGCGCTTCGTTGCAGAAGTTACCCCGACCACCCGCGTAATCTATTACCAGCTTGATGTTGGCCGTGCGCAAAGCCCTTTTGTGAAATCTGCCGACGGAAAAAATCCTTTGCAGGATGTGCGTGTGCGTGAAGCCATGTCGCTTGCAATTGACCGCAAAGCGATCATCGCCCGCCTGATGGACGGCGCCGCAGAACAGGCAAACGAATTCCTGCCAAAGGGCATGTTCGGCACATTGCCAGATGCGCCCGAACTTCGTTACGATACAGCTGCTGCGAAAAAGCTGCTTGCCGAAGCGGGTTATCCGGACGGGTTCCAACTCACTATTTCGACGACCAATGATCGTTACATCAATGACAGCCAGATCACACAAGCCGTTGCACAATATCTGACCCAAATCGGCATTAAAACCGATGTGGACGCAATGACACGCGCGCTCTATTTCCCACGTCGTTCAAAGAAAGAACTTAGCGTTGCGATCGGTGGGTGGGCGTCGACCAGCGGCGAAGCATCATCATTCCTGCGCCAGTGGCCTGCATCTCCAAATGAAGCGGGTACAATGGGTGGCTCCAACTATGGTGATTACAAAAACCCAGCTTTCGACAAGCTGATTTATCAAGCTGTGGAAACAATGGATGATGACAAACGCTCATCATTGTTGCAGCAGGCAACCACCGAAGTGCTTAAGGATTATGCTTTCATTCCACTGCACTTTGAAAGTGGCATCTGGGCACATAAAGCGGACATCAGTTTTACCGGTCGGTCTGACCAGTTCACGCTCGCAATGTCCGCAAAGCCAGCGAAGTAAATCTCTTCGTTAAGCATCATTCGGGTAAAATGTGATGACTGCATATGCTTTGCAGCGCTTGATCCAAAGCGCTCTGGTGCTGCTCGCCGTTTCGGTTGCCGTTTTCTTTGCCATCTATGGCATTGGGGATCCGATTGAGCTGCTTGTTCCACCGCAGGTCAGCGCCGCCGAAAGGCTGGCGCTGGTCAAAAGACTGGGGCTCGATTTGCCCGTCTGGCAGCAATATTTCACTTTCCTGGGCAATGCCCTGAGGGGTGATCTGGGTACATCCTTTGTGCATGGTGTGCCGGTTGTATCGCTAATCCTGGGTCGGCTTCCTGCTACCTTGGAGCTGGTGCTCCTGTCTATGACCTGTGCGACAATCGTCAGCGTCCCTCTTGGTCTATATGCGGGTCTCAATACAGAAAGTCGTTTCTCGCGCATTGTTATGGCTGGAACGGTCATCGGTTTTTCTCTTCCCAGTTTCTGGAAGGGAATGATGCTCATCCTGTTGTTCAGCGTGGTTCTTGGCTGGCTTCCGACTGCTGGACGAGGCGAGACTGTTGATATTCTGGGGTGCCATACCAGCCTGTTTACCCTTGATGGCCTGCGCCATCTCATTTTGCCAACGCTTAACCTCGCTATTCCAACATCAGCCCTGCTGGTGCGCCTTGTTGCAGCTGGAACTGCAGAAGCGACAAGCCAGGACTATGTCAAATTCGCTCGTGCCAAGGGAGTGCGCCGTAAGCGCATCGTCTTCCGACATATCATGCGCAATATTCTCATTCCCGTCGTGACCGTCGCAGGTATTGAGTTTGGTAGTCTGGTGGCTTTCTCCACCATAACTGAAACCGTATTCTCGTGGCCGGGGATGGGCAAACTCCTAATCGATAGTATCTACCAACTCGATCGTCCCGTTGTCGTAGCTTACGTCATGCTCGCAACGTTGCTCTTTGTCGGCGTCAACTTCCTCGTGGACGTTCTATATGCGGCACTTGATCCGAGGGTGAAGCTTTCGGGAGAATTGGTATGACGAAACCCACCGTTCCCCATTTTGCCAATACACCTTTGCGTAAGCAGGTGCTCAAGCGCATCCGCAATAAGCCAACTATGCGTGGGGCGGCTCTTCTGCTTTCATGTCTCGTTATCCTTGCGATTTTGGCGCCGTTCATCACCTTACAGAACCCCTATGATCTTTCTTCCTTGAGTGTGATGGATAATCGCCTCCCACCTGGTTCATCCAGCATGACCGGTATGACCTACTGGCTTGGTACGGATGCGCAAGGGCGCGATATGGTCAGTGCAATTCTCTATGGTCTACGCACAAGTTTGCTGGTCGGGTTATTGTCCACTCTGGGGGCGATGATTATTGGTGTGACTGCTGGATTGTTTGCAGCCCAGATTGGTGGCTTCGTCGACACGATCATCATGCGCTTTGTCGATTTCATGCTTGGCTTTCCCTCGATCCTTGTCGCGCTTGTACTTCTGGCTTCGGTGGGGCGCGGAATAGATAAGGTGATTTTCGCCATTATCGTGGTTCAATGGGCGCAATATGCGCGCTTAATGCGCGCCTCCGCCATGGTCGAACGGCGCAAGGAATATATTGAGGCTGCTGTCAATTTCGGGTTGCCTACACGCCATATCATGTTGGCGCACCTCCTGCCGAACTCGGTCGGGTCTGTCCTTGTCATGTCCACAATCAGTATTGCAGGTGCCATAACATTAGAGGCCACCCTGTCATTTTTAGGTGTTGGTGTCCCTGTAACTCAACCTTCACTTGGACTTTTGATTGCCAATGGCTTCGAGTATCTGCTGTCCGGTGAATACTGGATTGCAGTGTTTCCCGGTATCGCCCTGGTCCTTCTGATTATTTCGCTGAACTTCGTGGGCGATCGTGTTCGCCGCAGCTTCAACGTGAGGGCCAACGCATGACAGCGCTTCTTGATATTCAGGGGTTGCGGACTGTCTTTCATTTGCTCGGCGGTGCCTGGTCTGCAGTCGATGGAATTGATCTCAAGGTGGAGCGTGGCGAGATTCTCTGCCTGGTGGGTGAGTCAGGTTCCGGAAAGTCCGTTACAGGCTTTTCCATCGTTCAGCTGATCGATGCGCCCGGCGAGATTGTCGAAGGTAAGATACTCTTCAATGGATCCGATCTTCGTATGGTTTCGGACGAAGAATTGCGTTCGCTGCGTGGCGACCGCATTGCCATGATCTTTCAAGATCCGCTTTCCACGCTCAACCCTGTTCTTACTGTCGGAGAACAGATGTTTGAGGCAATTTTCGAGCATCGCAATTGTAGTCGTGAAAAAGCGCGCATAGAAGCGATGGATGCTCTGACAAGAGTTGGTATTTCTTCTCCCGAAGCGCGGCTCAAACAATATCCGCATGAGTTTTCAGGCGGGATGCGTCAGCGCGTGGCGATTGCCATAGCCTTGCTTAATAGCCCTGACCTTATTATTGCCGATGAGCCAACTACCGCATTGGATGTCACCATACAAAGTCAGATCCTTTATGAGGTTCAGAAGCTTGCGCGCCAAACAGGAACAGCAGTCTTGTGGATTACGCACGATCTGGCTGTCGTCGCCGAGTTGGCTGATCGTGTTGCGGTCATGTATGCGGGGCAGATTGTCGAGAGCGGTTCGGTGGATGATGTGCTCGATAATCCCATGCATCCCTACACACTTGGCCTGTTGAGTTCTTCAACCGGCATGGTTCAGCCGGGCGAGCGTCTTCACCAAATCAATGGAAATGCACCCCGGATTGATGCACGACCATCGGGATGTCCGTTTAGAACGCGTTGTGATCGCGTTATCGACGTTTGCACAACGATTTATCCGGAAAAGCAGCATCTAAGTGATCATAGCTTCCGTTGCCACAACCCGGTTGCGACCCTGGAGGTAATCTCGTGAGCGACATTCTGTTCGAGATGAAGGGTGTGCGTAAATATTTTGAATCCAGAACAACGACTGCGGAAAAACTACTCAGTCTTGCCGGTAAAAAGCAGCCAAATCGGCTTTTGCGTGCTGTTGATGGTGTTGATCTCAGTGTCCGGCAAGGTGAGGTTCTTGGGCTGGTAGGAGAATCTGGTTGCGGTAAGTCTACGTTGGCGCGCATGGCGACCGGCATCCATAAGTCGACTGCTGGCAACGTCATTTACAGGGACAAAAACGTCGCCGACTTACGGAACCGGGAAAAGCTCGACTTCCTGCTTAAAGTGCAGATGATTTTTCAGGACCCATTCGCATCGCTTGATCCAAGAATGAAGGTTCATGAGATTGTTGCAGAAGCGCTGAAGGTTCACAAACTAGCGCCAAAAAACCAGATATCTGGAATGGTAGACCGCGCACTGGAAGAGGTCGGTCTTGATATCGCTTATCGCGAACGCTATCCGCATCAATTTTCCGGTGGTCAGCGACAGCGTATCGGCATTGCGCGTGCGCTCGCTGTCAAACCGGATTTTCTTGTTTGCGATGAGCCTGTTTCTGCGCTCGACGTCTCTATCCAGGCGCAGGTCATCAACCTATTTATGGATTTACGTGACCGATACGGCCTGACATATCTTTTTGTCAGTCATGATCTGGGTGTGGTTCGTCACATAAGCGACCGTATTGCGATCATGTATCTTGGCCGAATTGTTGAGATCGGCTCAGCCGCTGACATTTTTGCCAATCCAGCACATCCCTATAGCGCCGCGTTGTTGAATGCTAGCCCGTCTGTCAAACGGCGTAAGCGCAATTTTGAGCCGCTGAAGGGTGATTTACCTTCTCCACTTGCACCACCCAGCGGCTGTCCTTTCCACCCGCGCTGCGCACAGGCCATGTCCGTGTGCCGTGACCATCGTCCCGAGCTTAAAGAAGTCACCTCTCGTCAAAGTGTGGCGTGCCATTTGCATAATCTGGAGTTTCAATGATTACCTCTTCGCTTAATCCAGAAGTCGGGAGAAGCGTTTTGCCTTTTCTCGACAGGTTTCACCCTGATCGCCCATTGGAGGTAAACTTCTACCGACCAGCACACTATAAGCCGGGCAATCCTGTGGTTATTGTGCAGCATGGAATGCTACGCAACGGTGATGAGTACCGGGATTTCTGGATAGCTGCTGCTGAAAAACACGGGCTATTGATTGCTGCGCCAACCTTCTCGGATGCAGCGTTCCCGATGGCTGAAAGCTATAATAATGGGCTTGTTTTAGATTCGGTTGGACGGGTTCGTGACCAGCAGGAATGGTTGTATGGGGTTCCTGCTCGGGTGTTTGCTGCATTGAAAGCATCTGGAGCAACCGACCAGGACAGCGCCTACCTTTATGGCCATTCCGCAGGTGGACAATTTGCACATCGCCTGCTTGCAACGCAGCTGACTTACCCTTTTTGTGCGGTCATCGCTGCAAACCCGGGTTGGTATACATTGCCAGATATGGAGCGATCCTTTCCTGAAGGGATGGGGGGAGTTGGTTTGTCCGATGAACAACTCGCGCGCTGGTTTGCCTATCCAATGCACATATTTGCTGGCGATCAGGATATCGTTGAAGACGATCCGAACCTTCCGTGTCAGCCCGAAGCATTAGCGCAAGGGCCTTCACGTTTTAAGCGTGCGCATTTTGTATATGCTTTTGCGATGGCGCAGGCCAAAAAGCGTGATCTGCCTTTCAATTGGAAACTAATCGACATTCAAGGTGTCGGTCATGACGGCGCTGCAATGTCTCGGGCTGCTGCAGCCTTTTGGTTTGAAGACAGAATTCCGCCTGCAAGTGAACTTGTTTTTGATGACGCAGCGCAGCTCTAGAAGCAGAAGTTGGAATGTGTGATGAATGCAAATAATCGAATAGACCTCTGGCAAAAAGTCGATGATGAAAAAGAACGACTAATCGAGCTGAGTGATCGCGTTTGGGACATGCCGGAGGTGTGCTATACAGAATTTCGTTCCATGGCCGAACATAAAGCGGAGCTTCTGCATCATGGTTTTCGCGTCACGGAAGGGGTGGCAGACATTCCAACCTCTGTTATCGGTGAGGCGGGGCAGGGCGGACCAGTTATCGCATTTCTAGGCGAATTTGATGCGCTTCCCGGTCTCAGCCAAGAGGCAGGCGTGGCCGAGCACAGGCCATTGGAAGTTGGTGGACACGGTCATGGCTGTGGGCATAATCTTCTTGGTTCTGGCGCTATGCTAGCCGCAATTGCGCTCAAGAATTACCTTGCCGAGAAAGGCATTGCTGGGCGCGTACGCTATTATGGTTGCCCTGCAGAAGAGGGTGGCGCGGCGAAAACCTTTATGGTTCGTTCAGGTGTGTTCGACGATGTGGATGTTGCGATCTCATGGCACCCTTACAGTTTCTGGGAAGTTGCGCCAGCACTTTCTCTTGCGAACACGCGTGCAGATTTCACGTTCAAAGGGCGTGCAGCCCATGCCGCAGCTGCACCCCATTTAGGGCGCAGTGCGCTTGACGCGCTTGAGCTGATGAGCGTCGGCGTCAATTATATGCGCGAGCATATGCCATCTGACGCGCGAGTCCACTCTGCAATTCTTGATACAGGTGGTATTGCGCCGAATGTTGTCCAAGCAAATGCGCGTGTTCGATATTCAATCCGCGCAATGGAATTGCAGGACATGCATGATCTTGTTCATCGTGTGCATAAGATTGCGCAGGGTGCAGCCATGATGACTGAGACAACCGTCGAGATGAAAATAGTAAGCGCGGTATCCAATACGTTGGATAATAAGCCGCTGGAACACGCGCTCCACACCGCTATGGATGAATTGGGCGTACCCGATTTTGACAGTCAAGATCGTGCCTTTGCCCGTGAAATTCGGAAGACTTTCTCTGAAAAGGACATAGCCTCGGTCTATAAAGCGATAGGTTTGCCAATAACCGATGAGCCGCTCGCAAACTTCTTAACCCCCGAGAATACCAATCGTAAGCCATTCATCGGGTCGACTGATATAGGTGATGTGAGCTGGGTTGTCCCAACGGTTCAGGTACATGCCCCGACAGTCGCCATCGGTACGCCCTTTCATACGTGGCAGATTGTTGCACAAGGTAAATCACCGGCAGCCCATAAGGCGATGGTGCATGCAGCAAAAGCGATGGCTGCTACTGGACTGAATGTAATAACCGACCCGCTTTTGTTGAAAAATGCGAAAGCAGCGTTGGCAGAACATACGTCCAGAACACCCTACATTTCCCCGCTTGGTTCGGATGTCTCGCCACCATTGGATATGTCACGCGGATAGGTTCTGTCCAAATTCGCAGGGCGATTGGAAATGAATGGTGGTTTTGATGGCTGTGCGGGAGACGATAAAAGTAATCGCTGGTTATCATGCAAAAAGCAATTACAGGGCAAGTCCATTGCCCCGTAATCTCCGTAAAATATAGAATGTCAAAGCGATCCCGAGTGCAGAGAGTACTGTTGCCAGTGTGAACAGATCGGCATATCCAAATTTATCTGCAAGATAACCAGCCACCGAGGAACCAACGAGATAAATCAGCAGTTCGGCACAAGCGAGGATTGTGAAGTCCGTGCCTGGCTGGTCGGAGGAAGATGCTTTCATGAACAGTGAGTAGATCGCGACCAGTTCCATATAGCGCAGAAAGGTTTGGACTGCTGACACAGTCATAGCAATCGTCACACCCGGCCAGATTTCCGCAGCATTGAAGCTGAAAGCAAGGAAGCAGAGGCTGCGCAATAATCCCAGCAGAATGAGCGCTGAGAAAAGCCCTGTCCAGCGGATCAGCAGCGCGGCCAAAACAGCTCCAATCAGACCAGCAGTCGCAGCGGCAGCTCCAGAAAGATAGCCAATCCACGATAGCGGCAGCCCGATATCCACGAGATAGCTGCCTTCCATCCCCCTTACCATGCCTTCGCTCGCCCGATAGGTCAGGGCAAAGCAAAGGATGAGCCACGCATTCGGCTGCTGGAAGAAACGTTTCAGGCTTGCGCGCGGCTTTTCCCGAGACTGCTTCTGATGACTTGTTTCTTGCATCCAGAACCCTGCCAGAAGTGGCAGCAGTGAAAGAGCGGAAACGATGAAAATCGTTGGACGCCAGCCGATCTTGTGAAAGAGAACCAGTGCCAGCGTGCCACCCACGATGACACCAAGCGCTACTGCGCCGGCCTGAATTGCATTGCCGGTGGCGCGTGTTTTGTCGTTAAGATGACGCACAGCATAGCCATCGGTAGCAATATCCTGCAAAGAAGACAGAATCGTTATGCAAAGACAGATCGCAAATAGCGCACCCGCCTGTTGGGGTTCTACGAAAGCCATACAAGCAATGCCGAAAGAGACAAGAAGCTGAGTAACAACGACCCAGCTTCGCCGGTGTCCCCAACTTGCGATCAGCGGATAGCGATCCACCAGCGGTGCGATCGCGAATTTCGCAATCAGAGGGATCATCAGGAGGTAGAAAAGCCCGATAGCCGTGCGCGAGGCACCGCTTTCGCGCATCAGTGGGGGCAATGCGACCAATAGAAGATAGGTCGGGATGCCCTGCGCGAGATAAAGCCCTCCGAGAACGGTATAAAGGCGCGCGTTGGCGCCTTTAGTCTTTGTCGGTAGCATGTCTTGTTGTGCGATCATCAGAAGTTTTTGCTCAAAGCGAGGGCGAAAGTCCTGCCGCGGCCCTTGTAGTCGAAGATTTCTTCAGGTGCGAGTGCCCCATAAAGTGCTTTGGCCCGCGACCCCCAGACAGTGTTATATTCCTTGTTGAACAGGTTGTGCACACCGAAATTCACTGTCATGTCGGCCTTCTCAACGTGATAAGAGCCGATGAGATCAAACAGCGTATAACCTTCGATCTTGTAATCGGAGTTGTCTTCCAGATCGAAGACGTGCTGACCTTGCAAGCGCAGATTAAGTGTTTCATTGCCCCAGCCTATATGGCCACCAAGTTTGGAAACGCTGGCGGAGCCGATCGTATCCTTGACCCAGTCACCATCCTGATCAACTTCGGTACGTACCCATTGGCCCAGAATGCCTACATCGAAGCCATGATTAAGTTTCATGCCCGCTTTGCCTTCGATGCCATAGACCCGACGCTCATTATCCTCAAGCTCGACTGCCAGTGTAGTACGATTGAGTACAATGGAGCGATCGGAGGTGGAGTAGAAACCTGCTGCCTCCAGATTATAGGTGCCATCATCAAGACGGTAGCCGATTTCGAAGGAATTGGTTTTGATCGCTTCAAGAGCAGAGTTTGCGACATTCACGCCACTTAGCAAGGTGTAATGGCCACCCGACAACGAGTAGGCACCATAACCATAGTACTTTGCCGGATCGGGTAGCTCAAAGCCCTGGCTGAAATTTGCATAGACCTGCTGTGTGTTTGTCAGGCTATAGGTTGCGCCGGCGTTGAACAAGAAGGCGTCGTAATCGACCGAGCCGCCGGGAATTGAATCGGCAGAGGTCGCTGTCCCGTTGAGAATAGCGATCTGTTGCGCCGCGCCAACAAAGTCGCCAACTTCCGTTTTAGTGTACTGATAGCGCACGCCGCCATTGAAGGTAAGGCGGTCTGTTGCTTCATAGGAGGCCTCTACGAAGCCAGCGAAGGTGGTAACGTCAATTTTGGGATAAAGGCCGGTGATGCCTGCTGTCTGAAAGTCCATCGCGCCGCTTTGCAGTGCCTTGCTCATATTGAAGATATGTTGGTTTGAAGAAAGTGAATCTCTATCAGCATCAACACCGTAGGTAACACGCAACCCGTCAAGCGGCTCGGAGATGAGTGCGGCCTTCATGCCATAATAATCTGTATCCTGAGCGCTGCCGTAGAAGTAGGTCGAGCTTGGGAACGGATGGAAATTGATCTTCTCGCTGCGATAGAAGCCTTGCAAGAGCAACTGCTGGCCGAAGAAGTCATTATCCGTATAGGTCGCATTTAACATAGACCGACGTGTGCGCGGGTTGAAATCCGAATTATAGCCATCTCGTGTTTCGATGAGGCTTGGATTGCGCAGCCCAGCGAGAAATTGTCCGAAGTAAACGCTATAATCGGATTTCTGCTCGGAGTTAAAGTATTGTCCGCTGACCTCCAGCCGTCTATCTGGGTCAAACTGGAAACCTGCGCTGCCCATAAGATCGATGCGTCGGTTGAAAGCCGTCGAAGTTTGGGTGATGTCAGGCACAACCATTGTACCACCGGCGTCGTAAAACCCACCACTGCGATTACCTGCCAGCGATAATCGGGCGTCCCATGTTTCGCTGTTATAAGTGACAGCTGATGCGCCGTTGCGATCCAGGTCATTGCCAGCGCGAAATCCGCTTTCTATGCCTGCCGTGACCTCGCCATGCAAACCGTCGGGCGCGTCCTTGCCTTTTTTGGTGATGATATTGATGATGCCGCCGGTGGCATTGCCGCCATAGAGCGACGTCGCACCCGAAAGAACTTCGATCCGTTCAATGTTGAATGGATCGATAGAATCAAACTGACGGCTCAGTCCGCGGGCAGAATTCATCGATATCCCGTCGATGAGCACTAGGGCAGTGCGTCCGCGCAGGTTTTGCCCATATGAGGTGCGTGACCCTTGGCTGACCGGATCAAAGCTTGGTATTTCCTGAGCCAAAATCTGCTGGATGGTTTCTCCTGAACGCGCGCGCATCTGGATCTGCTGCGCGTCAACGACATAGACGGTGCGGGCCGTCTCTGAAATCTGTTGTCCACCGCGGCTCCCGGTAATCGTGATGGCGTTCAGAACCGTCCCTTTGCCGGTCTCAGTCTCCGTTTCGGTCGCTGTTTGCGCCAATGCTTGTGCAGCGACGCTGCTGGCCACCACCAAGGCGGCAACCGAAATCCCGAGATATTTGTTGTGCATGAATTTCTCCAAGGACATGAGCAACGCTGTATGTGCCCTACATCCAGTATTTTCTAAAGAGGACTATTCTCATCATGTTTAATTCATTAAAAGACGGATAGCTTGGAGACGAGCGAACCGGGAATGGATTAAAGCGAACCTTGAAGAGTTTTTGCACTGGATATGATGGGAACTGTTAAACCACAAAAATTCGGCAGCGCAGCCTCAAGGGCGACAGATGGGTTGAAGCCCTGCCTTAAGATCCTGCGAGATATGATTGGTATGCCTTCGGTCTCACCGGTTCAGGGTGATCTGTCAAAGGTGCGCGGACTATTTTGGAACCATGGATCGCTGGCGCTTACCACGATCTATTTTCCGCTGATCCACACACGTCTTTCGGCGCCGGGCTCTCGGGATTCAGGCGTCATAATTCTGCGTGCAATGAGTGGTCCGGTTCAAGTGGAGCAGGGACAAATCCGGCTTGATCTAGCAAAAGGCGATGCCATTTTTATGCCATCGGATGTGCCGCTTTCGTTAAGCCTTCCGGAGGGAGGGCGTCTGGATTGCGCTTATCTGCCATCGGCGGCTATCACTCAAATCAAGGCAGAAGTTTCCAGTTTGTTTTGGCAACCGCTCCCTATCACCTATCTGCCTTTTCAACTGCTGGTGACCTATGCGGGTTATCTCTTACAGCAGGAATATCAGACGGAAAGTGATGCCGAGATCATGGTCAATCACTTTTACGAGTTACTACCCATACTGGCAGCAAACTTGAAGGCAGGAAGTAAACAACGGGTTTTGACAGGGCGCATGGGGGCTATAAAAGCCAGGATTGATGCCCGGATCATGGATGCGGGCTTCTCGATAATGGAGCTTGCACAGTCTGAGGGGATAACTGCCCGTGCTATCCAGAAGCTGTTTAAACGAGAGAATACCACATTCTCTCGTTATCTGCTTGAGCGCAGGCTTGATACGGCGAAGTCTGCAATATTGCACAATGATACATCCGCCATCGCAAAAATTGCTTATGGTGTCGGATTTGATGATCCAGCTTATTTCAGCAGGGCGTTTCGCAATTATTACGGCGTCAGTCCATCTGATCTAAGGCGCCAAATCGCGCGCAGCGTATCGGGGTAACGGCCATCGTTACGAGTAATCCGCGATCATGCTCGCCGTTAAGCGGATGCGCGTTTTAGCTTTAGAGCAATTCGACCGAAGCGCATCATGCTTATAATAATAACTATTCAATTATCACGACTGTAAATTCTTGTTCGGCAGTTAGTATTGTGAGGTCATGCTGAAGCGCGACTTTTGCCGTTAGTGGTTACGCATAACGATGTCTGTTCGCGATTAATTTTTGCCGAAAGACTTCTGCTGGCGCTTTGTACCCCAAACGTTTGCGCGCCGTATTGTTGAGCCGATGACAGATGAATGCGAGGTCGTAGCGGCGGGTCAAACGCCATCACTTACTGACGGCATCCGTAATTAATGCCGCTATTTCGGCGGCCATTCTGCTTGTCGGTGCAGACCTTTACGAAAATTGTGAGCCTGACACGGCATCTAGCGGAGACGCAGTTTTGCCGAGACATGTTCGAGCGCTGCTCTCGGCATACCGGGTTTGGCGGGGATAAATAGTCAGCGCGGCAGAGAGAATGGGCAGCCGATGTTGGCTTTTGCCCATTTGTTCCAAACAGTCTCAAAACGATCATGCGGAAAGGCCTGCCGGTCTTTGTAAAATGACGCATCCGCAAACAACAGCTTGGTCCTCAATAGCTCCATCATAAAGTTGAGAAGCAAGTGCTTCCTTTTTGTGAGCAAATCAACCACCGGCTCATTTAGATCGGACTCAGAGAATTCGCCGGCTTTGTTCGGCAGATCAAAAATCCTGACCCGTACAAGATGCCTCATGATTGGATCTGGATTCAATCTCCAGACTGATCCACCCGGCTCATCATAAAACGGCTGAGTATGTTGATGATTGTCGATGACTGCTTCGCAGCACGTAAGAATATTGTTGACGATGTCGGAAAATACGTCGGTTACAACTGAAGTATGTGTGCTGTTCGGCAAGCTGAGAACAAGATTTGACCATCCATGCTTTCTGACAAGCAGGGAAATCTGAAACTCATCAAAAATTTCGTTTTGTTCTGCAATCATAGATACATGTGCGCGGCTGATGGACGTTTGAATTTTGCTCTAACCGCGCTTCTCCAGTCTTTGCCGCTATATGATCAGACTCGTTCTTTGCTGTCGAGTGAAGGAGGGAAATATGCCCCAAGTCCGCTTCTCCGAAAACTTCGACTGGAAGCCACTCCCGCAAATCACGATTGCTCATAAGGCTGGCTGGTCCGGCCTTGTGACTACACCGTGCGCAAATTCTGCCGTTCAAGCCAACAAGGCTTTGCGGATGAAAACTCCGAAAACAGGAGAGAAGGATGGCGACGGCATCTTTGATCCGACAGCGTATCACCTAGCGATCCGTCGCGGTTATAATGATTTCATTGCGGGCAAAATCAGCCGGACCGAGTTCGGACGACGACTGGCGCAGGAATGGGCCTCTTTCCCGGTGCTTGCTCCGACGAAGGGTGGCAGTCGCGCACTGCAGCGCGGCGAAACCTTTTATGCCGGCGACAAGCTCAATAAGGCTTTGGTAACGCCGGAACGGAAGGAAGCTATTCTTGATAAATTGAAAGCTGCGGGATCTGCACCGCCATCGGCTGATCAAGTCATGGTCGTTGAAAAAGTGCCTGTCGTTGCAGATCCCGGCGAGCTGGGTGAAAATCCTGCGAAGTCCAAGGCGGTCATCACAAACTTTCTCACCGGCATCGGAATGGCCGTTACAGCTATCGGCACTTTCCTCGGCGGTCTGGATTGGCGCGTGCAGCTCTTCATTTGCGCGATGGTTGGCGGATTTGCGGTCTACGCAATCAAACGACGCTTCGATTTGTATAAAGCCGTCAAAGAATTCCTGCCTGGCTGCGCGCGAACTCAAAGCAGATAAAGATACTTGGTATAGGTTTTGTAGAGATCCATTATGGGTAGGGCAAAGGCCCAAGCCTAAATTGGACGGAGAACGCGATGCGTTGAAGTTTGCCCTGCGCCTAGCTATCGGATTTGGACAAGCTGAGAATAAGAAGGTGAGCAAATATTTCCTTACGCTCAACCCGCTTTTCTTAAGAGGCAAAAAATCAGCAACTGTGAAGCAAAAAATAGAAGAAGCTGGATCTCTTGAGGCATTAAGAAAAAGCCATGAGCCTGCAAAACCAAAAAAAGAGGCAGCTACGACAGTTAAGTTAACGGTTTCCCCGGAATTCACCGAGGCTATTATGCGTCAATGTATTTCACAAGGAATTATTGATTGCCCCATTCGCATAATGGAAAGTGGTAAATCTCTGAAACTTGTCATTCACCCACCGTATATGGATGACAAAACTCAGACTTCGGTCATGCCCTTGTAATACACTTTTGACACCCAAATTACCCAATTATATCAAACACACCTGATAATAGTGAGGTCAGTTGTACTGACCTTACTTAGGTGTACGAGGTTAGCTATGACGATGTCACCACCCCTGCTGTCACGCGACGTCTATATTAAGCTTCATACAGCCGTTGAAGCTAAAATTCGTAAGCTGACATTGACACCATCAGGGCGATATAAGCTCTGTGAAACAGGTATCGATGATCTAATGCATGAAGGCGCAAAGTCGCTTAAAGCGACTAATACAGTTGTACGTATACATTTTGCAGAAAATTCCCATGAATTATTGCAGGAAAAATTAAGGAAGCATCCGCGAACAAGATTGTCGTTTGTAACGCTTACACCAAGGGTGTGCTGTGTGCCCATAGATGGAGATCACAATTGAGCAATCGATGATCTTCAGATCCTATTGTATGAGCTGTTCGGCGGATTAGCTTTTATGGATTTATAGAACCCAGCTTGTTCGCTAATTTCTCGATAGCACCAAATAACAAAAAGACGATTGCGTGGCACGTGCACATGCTGGTGTGGGAAGACGATGCAAATACGTTAGATGAGGTTGCGGAAATTATCGATGTATTCAACCGTACCCATGAAGCGTTGATACCTGGCAAAGCTGCGGGTCACTTTAGATCGGTGAGCCGTCAAAACGCGCTCAACCGCATTTGGTATATGAGCAAAGCGCCAATGAAAGACATGCATGTGTTCAAGGCAAAAGATACTGGTAGCTATAAAACGAAGAACCGGCTTTTACGCCCAGGGCAAGCTGTTCTTCTTCATAATATAATGTCCCATATGACAATATCTGATTTGTGCGTGAGCAATTTCAGTGGTGACGAAATTGCCGAAGGCACTAAGTCAGCTACTGTTGCTATGGTGGAGCAGCGAGAGCAAGAACGGCTCAACAATAACTATCGGCGGAAGAAGGGCAGGCAGCATGCTTAGCCTTTGACCATGCCGACCAAGGGTCGCTTAAACTGTAAGGTCAAAATGCCAATTGTTATTTGCGTTTTGGAAGGTGCAGTTTAAGCGACTTTTTCTAAAGATGTACATTTAGTCAGAGAAGCGCTCAGGTCATACATCTCAGGTGACGAGCGAAGCTGTATGATTAGCGGTGGTGCGAGCAATTCTTGATAATAGTTGATAAATCGATTAACTTGAAAAGACGTTCGAGTAAAGGAGTCACAATATGATTAGTGCTGAACTGGGTAAACAACTCGAAAGCTACATTCAGCAGCTCGTTGATAACGGCCGCTATGGCTCAAAAAGTGAAGTTTTGCGCGAAGGCGTGCGCTTGGTTCAGGACCGCGAAGCGAAACTCGCCGCCCTTGATGCTGCGCTTACCCATGGAATGGCTGATATCGAAGCTGGGCGTACAAAGCCTGCAAGTGAAGTATTTGACCGGTTGGAAGCAAAATATCTGGCAATGGCTGATAAGGCTGAAAAATTAGCATGAGGGTCGAGTTCTCTCATGCGGCAGAAAATGACCTAGAGCAAATCGGTGACTTCATAGCGCAAGATAATCCTCGACGCGCTTATTCCTTCATTCTCGAATTGCGTAACAAGTGCGCAGCCTTAGCTGAGCTAGCTGGCAGCTTTCCATTAGTGCCTCGTTATGAACGCCATGGCTATCGTCGTCGGGTGCACGGTAATTATCTGATTTTCTATCGAGTAGATAATGATCGTGTATCGATTGTTCGCATACTGCATGGGGCTATGGATTACGCTGCGTTATTGTTTGAGGAGTAAATCATTGGCTGCTCGTTCTGCTCAGTAATTTTTGGCAGCATGTCAATGTACACGAGGTTCACCTTTGCGTTTTCGATATCGCAAGCCGTTCAGCTGATGCTTTTATTTGATGAAAAGTGGAGCCGGGTGGGCATTCACAATGCCCATTCTAAATGTCCGGCACGCTTCAAAAGCGGGCGCGATTTGTAACATATGGCAAAAACGTAATTTTGCCATATGTGTTGAAATCAAGTACTCAACGCGATTGAGCCCTGAAACATCAAACTGAGCCGAGTGAGTGAGGAGGGCAAATATGTTTGCGTTGATCCGTCCAATCATGATTGCTGGCATATAATATCCAAAAGCTGATTGCGGAGGTCTATCGGTTTAGCCGCAAGATCAACGGTCACAAATCGCAGGCGATGTCCTTGGATAGTCACGTTTTCATCGAGATGACGATTAACTGCAGGGTGTAGTAGAATGCCTTCGGCAGTATCGGCTAAATCATCACCGCGACTAACTTGAGAGCGAAGATAAGAATATATTTGATAGAGGTGTGCACTTTTAATGCCCTCTGAGCCATAAGACCTTGGGCTCATTATATTTGTGAACTTTGTATCCAGTATAATTCGCCTAATACCTGCCTGTTCGAACATCATGTCAGCACGCATAGATGGTAATATCGACTTCAATCCTTCACTTTGTTCTGAAATAGCCCAGTTTAAGTGTGTCTGGCCTTTGACTGACCATCCGAATTTTCCGTGTAACTCATGACGATAGAAGCCTGCTATGGCTTGCTCGAAGATACGCCTCAGGAGCATCTCGTTATGATCCAAGCCATGATGCTTTTCAGTTCCTGCAGTTTCAGAAGGAAGTACAAGATCCAACGCAATTGTAGCTACCCGCAACATTAGATTGTCGTCAGAGTCGCTTCGAGAGCCCTTATCACCGGACAATTCGGCACAAGAAGGTCGTTTGTTTATTACTCCAGCATCACGGAAGTGCCTAGCGAGACAATTGCACTGACGAATAAGATCAACGTTTTCGAGCTTTCCAGTCAGGCTTGTAAGAGCCGCGAGTGCCAACCGATTGCGAGGGATATCGTGAGTTAGCTCTTCGTAACGGCAAGAGATCTGCCCACGACTTAAAAGCAACCTCGTTTCAGTTTCGAACCAGTTTATCCGCCCACGAACACGGCTTAACGTAGCGGCATTCGGCTGATATCCGCGCGATAAGCTCCTTCGCAACTTCCGTTCAACGACATGAACCAACAGGCGTGCGAGAACTTCAGGTAATTCGGTATCATCTTCAATTTCTGTCGAGAAAGGATCTAGAAATCGTGCTAGTCCAGAAGCATAAGCCAGCAGAACCCAAAGATTCCTGATCGGGATACTCTTGTGACTAGACCAGGCGGTCTTTCTGCCTAAACGACCTGAAGTAAGATTCGGGTCTCCTATCATACCTTTTCCAGATCACTTATTCGTGCTTCTGCTTCCGTGATGTTATCAAACCAGTATTCTTGGAGGAGGGGGGCGATCTCGGACTTAACAGTTTCTAGATACCATGACGCCCATTCTGCATCGGAGGTTCCCGGCTTACCAAATGGGGTCATAAAGCTATGACCGACTTGAAACTGAGGTCCCAAATTACGATCATTTTCTATCGCTGAATTAAGCGTTGTCATCTTGCGAGCGATGGTATCGACAAGTGACACTGGAGCGCCAATATCCAGCATCCAGCTCTTCCAAGGTGAGCTGAACTGCGGCGAAAGTGAAATGAAGGAGAAGCGACGCCTCAAAGCCAAGTCGACGAGAGCCAACGATCTGTCCGCCAGATTCATCGTTCCAATGATGTACAGATTATCTGGAACATAAATCCGTTCATCAATCGTACGTGGATATGCAGGCCTCAGCGCCTCGCCTTCATTGCGCTTGCTATCTTCAATTAGGGTGAGCATTTCACCGAGTATTTGCGCGGGGTTTCCGCGATTAATTTCTTCTATTACTAGCACATATGGGAGATCGCTATTTTCTTTGGCCGCGTTGACTGCGTCCAAGAATGCACCGTCAACGAGTTGTAGCCCCTTTGTTCCATCTGGTCTCCATCCTCTCACAAAATCTTCATACGATAACGTTGGTTGAAATTGTAATGAGGTAAGGCGATCAGGCGAGACTTCTCCGATTAATGCATAGCCCAGGCGTTTAGCTAGCCAAGTTTTACCAGTTCCAGGTGGGCCTTGTAGGATAATATTCTTTTTACGTCGTAGCAAATCGACGTACTGAGAAACTTCATTTTTAGCTAAGAAACAACCTTCATCAATAATACTTTCAACGTTGTATGTTCGCACATCGGGTTTATTCGAGGGGTAATTTTTAGTAGGCTCCTCGTATGCAGCCTCTAAGATCTGTATAATTGATCTATCTATTCTCCACTCTTCTTCAAAGTCACTTGGGAGTGCGGCCGCATAATCTTCACCGTCGTCTGTCAAGATTAATTGGCCTGTATTCTGCACGTCAATAAGCCCGACTAATCGTGCCCAAGTGCAAATATACGATCCTGGTTGGGTTGACGTCCATGTGGGCACTAACTCTCGAAGTCGCTTTGCCGCATCCGTCGGCTTCAAGGTCCCAGGTTCACGACGAACCATCAGGAGAAGGTGTCCCATGCCAAAAACACGGCCGATAAGCGGACCCCGTAATACAGTCGCTGGATTATCTACATTTAGTAAATCCTGCCCGCGATCAGTTGGACGATACACTAGGCCGTCCATGCGAAGCAGCCCAAGGCCGCCCATAGCTTGGGAAATGATGTTTCCAGCAGAACTTGTATTAAGTTGCGTGGCTTCTTCAAGAATTATTCCCACAAGCTCTTCACGAGTGATGCCCTGTTCGGCCTCTCGAACCATTGCTAGCAGCAGGTCGATATTTCCTTTTACACATGTTAAGCTGCGTCGTTGCGCATTAGCCGGTAAAAGTGAAAATGGGGGAAGAGCGCTTGCTTCCCGTTGTTCAGATTCATTAATGATAGCTCCCTCGTCAGGCTTGCCGACATAGGTCTGCCATAAATACCAAGCAAAAATCGCTTGGTCGACCTTGTCATCAATTGTGTTAGCGTTGCCGACAGACGACTGGATTTTCGCTCGAACAGTTGGGTGCTGAGAGATGAAATCCCCTCTCACTCGTGACGCTGAAACAAGTCGTTGTACACCCCAGATACGGCTGGCATCTGCGATACTTGTCATATCGTCTGGAAAGATTGTCGCTAATAGCCTAGTAAGCCGGGCCTTAGGCCGACGCTTTGTAAACCTCGGATAAACTTTATCGAGAACATAGTTGTATATTCTCTGTAGGTGATTGCCTCGTTCTTCAATTGGAATTCCAGCAAGTGAACCCCGAGCTTCATATAGGAACTTCGCGAGTTCTTGATCTTCATAAGCCCCATGAACAGTTACTGAACTGCCTGGTCCGATGCGTGCAAGCGCATTGCTGTCCCAAAGAGATTCCTGGAATTCTCTGGTTTTCCATTCTTCCCAACCCGCTTCTTCGACGCGCTGAATCTGTCTTGAGTAATTTCGGCGCCACTCTTTCGCCCAATCTAGATTCAGATATTTTTGGTAATCTTCATTGTAAATGAGAGAAAGGTTGGATTCGTCTAAGATTTTCATATACTTGCCCCGCGCAAACTATCCCCAATAAATCAAAGTGAAAATCACTAAATTCAGTTCCTCTGTCAACACACGTAATCACGTATTATGAACTTAATGCGGGTAACTAATTCGAGGCAATTACAACGTCCTTTTTGTTCAACCGTAAGGTTGGGCGGGGCTTCGTGGCGATTAGCATGATCATGGGGTATTTGAATTGGCGAAATCGTTCGCGCAAGGTGGGATAAGCTGCATTGTCACCTGAAAGTTTTCGGCCACATATGGCAAAAGTGGGGTTTTGCCATATGTCACTCCGATTGCGGAATGTCGGCTTTGCGCCCTCATTTCGGTCATTCGAATGCGACCTCGGAGTTTCCAAAAGCAGACGAATTTCATTCAGCCAGCCATATCGTCAGGAGAAAGTTCGAATCCTCTACGGTGCGCCAAATTCCGCCGAATACCGCCCACAAGACGCTATGGCCACCGATCATACGCCCTTGCATCCGGCAGAGGCTGAGGCGTGCGCAGAATAGCGTAGAAACGGCGGCGTTCGGCGGCAGAAAAGTTCGAATCGCTTTCGGTCGAGTGATTTCCACAAGAATACGTCACGGGTTGATGACGAAGACCGATAAATGTGTGCTGTTTTCTCTATGCTGTTGCAGTCACCCCCGGCAGGCTTATCATTCATGATTTATAATGTGTCTAAGGTATTTTGGTTCAAGCAGTAGTGGTTCATGCCGACAGTTGATCACAGCGACGAAATAGATACCGTTCGAGCGTCGCGGGCGGGCCACACTTTTCACGAGCGTTGGGCCGCACGAAGGGCCCTTCAGCTCGTATTCCCCAAGGACAACCTCTTCGCGATAGCCGTCGAGGGTCTTTCCTCGACCGAGACCGCGAAGCCCGGCGACAAGGCCGAGGAGGTCGCGGACCTCGTGCTGTATTACGGCAATGGCGACAACTTCGCCGCGAGCGATCGGCTTGAAACGGTGCAGTTCAAATACAAACTGCGTCCCGATGAGGTGACCGCCTCCTTTCTCCGAAAAACAATTGAGAAATTCTGCGCGACAATCGTCGGCTATGAGAAGGATTTCACGGCCGCAGACGTCGATGCCAAAACTGCCTTTATCTTCGTGACAAACGCCTCGTTTGGCCCCGATCTATGGGAGGCACTTGCCGCTCTTCAGAGCGGCGTTCCTGCGACAAGCCGCGGCGCCGGTCGGCAGGTAAGCTACCTGACTGCAATCTGTGCGAAGAGCGGTGTTCCCGATCCGAAGCGCCTATTCTCCCGCATAGAGTTTCGTGCCGCCGAGAAGAACCTCCAGGGGCAAAGCAACGCGCTCCGCCGAACGCTCACGGATTGGTCGGCGGGTGCGGACTCTCAGGCCAAACTGCGCCTGCACGACTTGCAGGATCTCGTCCTGAAGAAGGCAGGTCCCAGTGGTCAAGGAAAGAACCTGATCAGGCGTGAGGATGTTCTCGACGCGCTTGATTGCGAGCCAGAAGATTTGTTCCCCGCAGACACGCGATTCATTGATGTTGGGGCGGTAGTCGAACGGACAGAGCTCGACATCGTCGGCGCAAGGGTCGCGCAGCTATCCATGCCAATCTTCGTGCATGCCGAAGGAGGGGTGGGGAAGACCGTCTTTGTGCAGAGCCTCGCCGCGCGCCTGAGCAACGAGTTCGAGGTCGTCGTCTTTGATTGCTTTGGCGGAGGCGCCTACCGGTCTGAAGAGCACTCTCGCCATCTGCCGAGCATCGGCATCGTCCAGATCGTCAACGAGCTCGCATCTAGAGGGCTCTGCGATCTCCTTCTTCCGTCGGAGAATGACAACCGCCGGATTCTGAAAGCTGCTCGAAAGAGGTTTAGCCAAGCCGCCACTGCCATCGTCACCCAGTCGAAGAAGCGCGGACTACTTATCATCATTGATGCTGCCGACAATGCCCAGCTAGAGGCCGACTATCGCCGTGAGGACGCGTTTCCCAAACTGCTCTTGTCGATGCTCGATCACGAGCCGATTGATGGAGTGAAGTTGATGCTCACGGCCCGCACGCACCGCAAAGACACCGTCATCGCCCGCGCGAGGGTCGAGCCCTTCGAACTGGGGCCGTTCACCGAGCCCGAAGCGCGTCAGTTTCTGGAGGCGAGAAGGCCAACGATCTCCGAGGTAGAGTTTGCAACTGCACTCTCCCGGTCGGGCCGAAACGCCCGCGTGCTCGACTACTTGCTGACCACCTGGGACATAAACGTCGCCGGCACGGCGCCGTCCACTCCGATCACGGTCAAGGAGATTATCGCCCAGCGGTGCGCGAAGATCGTCAACGACCTTCACATCGCGGGTTGGCCCGAGAACGAAGTTCGCGAGTTCTTTGTGGCGCTCTCGCTTCTGCCGCCGCCCATTCCCCTTGACGATCTGGCGGGTGCTTTGGGCTGGCCGGCATCTCAGGTGAATACCGCCGCATCGGACTTGGCCCCCATGCTAGAACTCACACCTCATGGAGCCATATTCCGCGACGAGCCTACTGAGACATATGTCCGCGAGACCTACTCAAGCGAAGTAGACGCACAAAGAGTGATCGCCGACAGACTGTTGGCGAGCCAGGCATCATCGTCCTATGCCGCCGAGGCGCTACCCCACTTCCTCGTCGTTATCAATGACAGTGATCGCGCCTTCGCTCTGGCGGACTCCTCCAGCTTTCCCTCTGTTGTGCAGTCGGAGTTCGGCCGGCGACGTTTATCGCTCGCGCGCCTGCGAGCAGCCTTCCGCCTTGCCGTGGCGGCAGGCGACTTCGACCGCGTCCTCAACCTCACGATGCGCCTTGCGCAAGTGGCGACCGCCAACATGCGGGGCGATGAGTACATTCGCCGCTCGCCTGCTCTAGCCGCGACACTGGGTGACCCCGATGCGCAGCGCCGACTATTCGCAGATAGGTCGGGGTGGCGGGGAGCGCGAAGTGCGCGCCTCACCATATCGTACAGCTTTGCGGGCGATGCTGAAGAAGCAATGATTCAGCGCGAAAGTACGATCCGGTGGATCAACTGGCATTCGCAGCTTCCCGGGGAAGACCCGCCTCATGACCGTGCCGGGCCTGAGACAGCCGACTTTGCAGCAGTGTTGTTCGCCAGCGTCTTGCATGGCGACCTTGAGAACGTCGACCACAATCTCACCCGCTGGACTGCTCGTTTCTCACTTGCCGCGAGCGATGCTCTTATCACGCTGCTCGATCAGCTGAAGTTGACGACCGGCGATGACGCGCTTGCCGAGTTCGTAGAGTTCGCCGCAGGCGATCAGTGCAAGTCCGCCGCGCTGAAGATCTGCTTGCTGACTCGGCCCCAATACATCACTCGGGCGCAAGCCAAGTCACTCTCGGCGTCACTCAAGGCCTTCTCGGCGCCAGATGATCAGGAAGATCGTGAGGACTATTCGTTCCGAGAGGATAGAAGCATCGCCGGAGACATCATCCAAGCTGCGCTCACCGTGCTGCTAATGGGCTCACGGTCGGTAGCGGCCTCGCTGATGCGCAATGTCCCAGAGATGCGGCCCTCAGGCTATGACTACAGCGAGCGCTATGGGCATCCGAAGGTCTGGCAGCCTCTCATTTGTGCTTGCGTGCGCGCCTGGTCTGCCGGAAAGCCGCTCGCTTATCACGATCTCCTTCCCAGAGAACTGAAGATTACGAAGCGCGCCAAGACCATCAGCGATAAGAAAGAGCTGGCCAAGTTCATCGCGGAGCAGACCGTCAGCACCGCACCGGTGCGAGGCGTCAAGAAGCGAAAGTCCCCCAAGGAAAAGGCTCGATACAACTCTGTTGAGCGCAACGAGATCGTTGATGCCATCGAACTCGCGTTGACGTTGATGCAGCCCATTCAAGAGGCGATCCTTTCAAAGCAGCCGGTCAGTGTCGCCACCATAGATGCGTTCATTTCCATCTGGCAATCGACGACCCGCAGCAGCGTGCATTGGCGATCCGAGACCGCAGTAGATTTGCAATCGCGAACACTGGGCCTCGCGTGCGTGGAATTGCTTTTCTCCTACGCAGCTGATGTTACGTCGGAACAGGCTCGCGCCGTGGTCGATCTTGTTTCTACGGGGCGGTTCGCGCCCTATCAGAAGCTCAGGGTCTTGGCCCATCTAGCTCGCAGGCCACCTTTGCACAGCCTTGCTGGAGAGTTTGCGCGCCACGTCTCGGAACAAATCCGAAAAGATGAGAACATTGGCTCTCGCGGCGAAGGATACGCCGATCTCGCCGCAACTCTGGTCGCTATGAGCGTCGACGAGGCACGCGAGTACTACCGCCAGGGTCTCTCACAGCTCGACCAGATGGGCGGCGAGGACTTCCAGCAAATTTACTCTCTGCTACACTATGGCGTCGTTCAGCCCGGCGGCGAACTCTCTCCCGTGGCCGCGCAGCGCCTCATGAACCTTTGCCAAGCAATCGCTCACTACGAACCCAGGAAGTTTGGCTGGACATTGTTCGGGCGTTCGGCGGCGAACTCAATTGGCTTTGCAGCCATCGCAAAACTCGTGCGATGGAAGGACCAGGATGTGGTTGAGCTTTCCTATGGCTTACCCCAGCTGGTTTGCTACTTAGCGAAAAAGGGGAAGCTCTCGCCAGTGCGAGCCGCGCTGCTCCTCACATTGTGCAAGGACCACGGCTGGTGGGATTGGCAGGTCGGTGAAGGCATCTCCGACCTTTTAAGCGTTTGCGACCCTGCCGACCGTAAGGCCATCATGAATGTGATCCTTGGGAAACTGCTCGCCGAGCATATGGACGGCGCTTGGCCGACGCTATGGGAAAGTCTCCTAAAGGCTGGAGATAGCTATCCAGGGACGCTTACCGAAGAGGAAAAGACCGCGATCGAACAAGCGAGGGCATTTGCTAAGCAGAAGCAGGACGAATTCAACGACCGCAATTGCTCTTCAAGCCAATCCCTCGCTCATACGCCGGCGCGACCGACCAAAGAACAGGTCGACGAAACCATCGCAACGCTTGTCCAGCGCTGCGATCCGACATCGGCCGCTTCGATAGACGAGGCGATCAGGATGATCGATGAGGACAAGCGCCTTCCATTCGGAGCTCGTCTTCAGTTCGTGGCAGGTGTGCGAAACGCGTGCCCCTACGGCAAAAGGTTGCAGTTCCTGTTCGCCATTTGCGAGGCAACTGAGTTCGAGTTTGACCGAGCTATCGACCTAACAATTGAGTGCATTGCGGTATGGGCGAGTGAAGCCGCCCACTTGCGCTCACATTCGAAGGAGCTGATCGCCTCACTATTCGAGCACAAAGGAGCCCAGCTTTTTGACGATCGTTATTCCAATATGGCCCGGCGCATCCACCAGCTTTCAGAACTATGCGGCGACAAGCGCTTTGGACTTGCCCTTATTTAGTGGAGAGGTTCTGTCACTAATTTGCGGTTTATCATCTCGAACTGGATCGGTGATTTATACCCGAGTGCAGAATGTCTGCGCACAGGATTATAGAAGCCGTCAATGTAT
>NZ_BAABSV010000015.1:0-69922 GCF_040369775.1 Brucella sp. NBRC 12953 | reverse complement strand
CCGCACATGAACGCGTCTCAAAAGTTATTGAGGCGACCAACACTGTGCGTGCAAGGAGACCAGATCTTTGTGTTGATGGCGAGCTGCAATTCGACACTGCATTTGTTGAAGCAATCAGTCATGCGAAATCTCCGGAGTCGCCGCTCAAAGGGAATGCAAATGTCTTTGTGTTTCCCAATCTGGAGGCCGCCAATATAGGCTATAAAATTGCGCAACGCATCGGCGGAGCACAAGCCATCGGCCCCGTGCTTCAAGGCCTTTCAAAACCCGCCAACGACCTCTCACGCGGATGTAGCGCCGATGACATTCTTCACATGATCGCAATGACCGTCAATCAGGCAGCGGCAGGCAGCGGCAGGCAGCGGCAGGCGGCGGCAGGGGCTGAAGGCGGGCATAAGATGCAAGCGTGAAAGCGTGAAAGCGTGAAATCAGAATTCATTCAGACATGCCGCTTCAGCGCCAGGCAATAGCGCCACTCACTCCCGATTGATCCCGCAATTGATCCCGCAATTGATAGAGAGAGCTGATTGGGGCACCCTGTTGCCAATCACCACAGCCTATTAGCCCCTTTTATCTGCGAGGAGCACTTGGCCCGCCCGGCACTGGCCGGGGTTGCAAAGGGTGAGCCAGATGTGGGTGACAGGTTCTTTAGGGTGCGTTCTCACAGCGGCGTTTGCAGAGCTGGCCTGCGTCCGCCTACGAGAAATGCCGTTGACAATTTGCAATCACGAAAGACGGCCAAAGCGCATAGGGTCGCGTTGAGTGCTGATGTACTTATGGTTGATGCGAACCCCACCATTGTGGTCGTGAGGTATCGCGACTGCGGAACATTCGAGCAGCACCGTCACCTATCCTCCCAGAAATTGTGAGGCATTTCATATGGGGGTTCGCGCATCAGGCGCGCAACGTCATGCCTGGCCCGCGCCGCAGAAGCAGGTCGATCCTCAAGCGCCATGTGCTTGCCGGCTATATCCGCGATCTTTTGCGCTTTTTTGAGCCTGCGTCATGATGACATTTTCAATAGTGTCCGGTGGCACAAAGGCATAAACGAACCGGCAGACCAGGGCTTTGCGAACCGTTCGAATGCAACCCTCTGCTGGAACTGCAATTGCACTGCCTTGTGCGGCATCGACAATGGCTTGATACTGCTCGCGAGCATGGAATTCACGCGCCGCGCTCTATGTGGTTTGCGGATGAAAGCCGTTTCTTTGAAGCCACAATCCATCGGGGCCCCTGTGCTGGCGCTGCTACGCCGAGGCTTTTTCTAGAAGCCCGACCTGCGGCCCGATTGCGGGCAGCAGTCGGATCGGCGACTGCCCGTTGTTGATGATGACCACAGTGCCGCATCGTCATCGATTCGCGCCAGTGCGGCGCATGATATCAGAGCAGACATACAGCGCGCAGCCTCGCCTGCGCCCGGCTGTTGTCCGGGTGTCTCAGGGTATCCCGCAGGGAACAACAGTGCTGATCTTGCACCCATAATCGATCATAAGCTATGCTTTATCTATAGTGATTCGCTTTTATCTATTTTTTAAAGCGCGAGTTTCTATCCTGTCAGAAGACTGAAAATCGCAGTGAGAAGCCGCTCTCACCTTGGCGAAACCCACGTTTTCTGGAGGATTTGAACGAGATTTCGCATCTGCAAGGAGCATTTCATGACAAAAACCGCGATCAATCGCAACCACACGGCGCCCGATTCAGATGGGACCGCAGCGGCAATATCGATGCAGGATGCGCATATTATCTATAATTTGCCCTTCAACGATCTGCTGTATCGCGCCCAGCAGGTGCATCGCGCGAATTTTGATCCCAATACCATCCAGCTGAGCCGACTTCTGTCGATCAAGACGGGCGGCTGTGCCGAGGATTGCGGCTATTGCAGCCAGTCCGCGCATTATCCGACAGGTCTCAAGGCATCGAAGCTGATGGCTGTTGAGCGCGTCCTTGCGCAGGCACGCAAAGCGCGCGATGGCGGGGCGACACGCTATTGCATGGGGGCCGCATGGCGCAGCCCAAAGGATCGAGACATGGATGTTCTGGTCGCCATGGTCGCAGGCGTCAGGGCGCTTGGAATGGAGACCTGCATGACGCTTGGCATGCTGACGGCGGAGCAGTCGGTGCGGCTCGCTGATGCCGGACTTGATTACTACAATCACAATCTTGATACCTCCGAGCGCTATTATTCCCAGATCATCACCACCCGTGGGTTTCACGACAGGCTGGAAACTCTCGAACATGTTCGCAATGCCGGGATCAAGGTTTGTGCCGGTGGCATTCTCGGCATGGGTGAAACGGTGGAAGATCGCGTTTCGATGTTGGTGGCATTGGCCAATCTGCCCTCACCGCCCGAAAGCGTGCCCATCAATATGCTGATCCCGATCCCGGGGTCAAAACTCGAGCATGCCGCACCGATCGAGCCCGTCGATTTCGTGCGCATGATCGCGCTGGCACGGATCTTGATGCCCCGCTCCTTTGTGCGGCTGTCGGCTGGGCGCAGTGATATGAGCGATGAGCTGCAGGCGCTTTGCTTCTTTGCCGGTGCCAATTCGATCTTTGTCGGGGAGACGCTGCTGACCGCAGAAAATCCGGGCGAAGATCACGATGCCGCACTGCTGCGACGGCTCGGATTAAAGCCCATGGAGCGGGAGGCAGCAGCGTGAGTTTTCCGGCGTTTGATCGCTACCAGACCAGACTGACCGGCCTCATGCGCCGGTCGCGGTTTCGTGTCCTGAGCCAGACGCGTGGCGTTGATTTCACCTCCAATGACTATCTCGGCCTGGCGAGAGCACCGCAGATCGCAGCTGCTATCGCAGCAGCAATCGATCAAGAAATACCACAGGGCGCTGCCGGTTCGCGGCTGTTGCGGGGCAATCATCCTGTGCACGAGGCACTGGAAGCCGAGGCGGCAAGTTTTTTTGGTGCGCAAACCGCGCTTTATTTCAGCAATGGCTTTGCTGCAAATGTCGCGCTCTTTTCCACTTTGCCGCAAAGCGACGATCTGATCCTCTATGATGCTTTGATCCATGCAAGCGTGCATGACGGGATTCGCGGCAGCCGGGCGCGCGCTGTTGCGGTGCCACACAATAATGTCGAGGCGGTCGAACAAGCCATTCGCTTTTGGCGAGAAGGCGGCGGCAGAGGGGCGCCGTGGATCGCGGTTGAAAGCCTTTATTCGATGGATGGCGACCGTGCACCGCTCGCCGAACTGCTAGAGCTCGCAATCCGCCATGAGGGTTTTCTCGTCGTCGATGAGGCGCATGCCACTGGCGTTCTGGGTCCGGAAGGACGCGGGCTCGCTTCCACCTTGAAGGGTGCCGCCCACCTCATCACTCTGCATGGCTGCGGCAAGGCGCTCGGCGTCTCCGGCGCGCTGCTTTGCCTGCCTGCGACGCTTGCCGGCTATCTCGTCAACCACGCACGCAGCTTCATCTACTCGACAGCGCCCTCCCCGTTAATTGCGGAGGGCGTCCGCGCGGCGTTGCGGGTCGTAAGCGATGAGCCCGAGCGCCGCGACAGACTAAACACCCTATGTCGTCATGCCGGCGACGCCTTGGCCTCGACGCTCGCAATCACGCCCAGCTATTCGCAGATTCAGCCGGTGCTGATTGGTGACAATGCCCGGGCATTGCGGATCGCCGGTCTTCTGCAGGAAGAAGGCTTCGACATTCGTGCGATCCGGCCGCCAACCGTTGCGATTGGCACAGCACGCCTGCGGATCTCCATCACGCTCAATGTTGATGAGGCGCAGATCACCGCGATGATCGAGCGTCTGGGCTCAATTGTTAAGGAGGTTACGCCATGACCCCACATTATGTTGTGAGCGGCACCGATACCGGCATTGGCAAGACTGTTTTCTCCGCAGCGCTTACCGCTGCGCTTGGCGGCTGTTACTGGAAGGCGATCCAGTCGGGTCTGACTGACGAGACGGATAGTGCTGCCGTGTTGCGACTAGGCGCTCTCAAGCGAGAGCAGATCCTGCCGGAAGCCTATCGTCTTCAGACGCCCGCATCGCCGCATCTTTCCGCAAGCCGCGACGGTATCGCGATCGATTCCGCTCGACTGGATCCGCCTGAGACGCGTGGTCCCCTGGTGATCGAAGGCGCAGGCGGACTTCTTGTTCCGATCACCGAGGAGGTCGTTTTCGCCGATATCTTCGCCCGCTGGCAGATCCCAGTGATCCTCTGCGCCCGGACCTCGCTTGGCACCATCAACCATACATTGCTGTCACTTCAGGCGCTGCGGCATCGCGGCATCCCGGTGGCTGGCATTGCCTTCATCGGCGACGAGAACCGCGAGACACAACGGGTCATCGCCAGGATGGGCCGCGTGGCGGAACTCGGTCGGTTGCCCTGGCTCACTGACCTCAACGCCGCAGCGCTACAGGATGCGTTCTCTGAGAATTTCGATCTGGCACATTTGAGAAGAGGCCTTGTTTGATGCGTTCGCTTGTATGGCACCCGTTTACCCAGCATGCGCTTGAGCCGCCAATGACACGCATTGCGGCTACCGATGGCTGCTATCTTCTCGATGAAACCGGCAGGAAGATTCTCGATGCCATTTCATCCTGGTGGGTCATCACCCATGGCCATCGACATCCGACGATCATGCAGGCGATCCGCGAGGCGACCGAATGCTATGACCAGATCATTTTTGCGGAATTCTCGCATCAGGCAGCCGAACGGCTCGCCGAGGGCTTGATCGCGGTGGCACCGCCGGGGCTCGCGCATGTCTTTTATTCGGACAGCGGCTCGACCTGCGTCGAAGTGGCGATCAAGATGGCCCTTGGATATTTTCACAATCGCGGCGAGCCCCGCGATCGTATCGTCGTGATGGAAGCGGGCTATCACGGCGATACGATCGGTACGATGTCTGCGGGCGCGCGCGGCGTTTTCAATGCCGCCTATGAAGCGCTGCTGTTTGGCGTTGACCGAATTGCGTTCCCGCGGGCCGGGCTGGGACAGCAGACGCTGGATCAGTTTGAGACGCTCTGCCGCAGCGGGCGGGTGGCCGCGCTTTTGATAGAGCCTCTGGTGCTTGGCGCCGGCGGCATGAAGATGTACGGCCCCGCCACACTTGCCGGGTTGAAGACGATTGCCGAACGGTATCAGTGTCTTTTCATAGCCGACGAGGTGATGACAGGTTGGGGGCGAACGGGAACGATGTTTGCTTGTGAACACGCCGGCATCACGCCAGATATCCTGTGCACATCAAAAGGTCTGACCGGCGGTGCTTTGCCGCTTGCCGCCACGCTTTGTGTAGGCAAAGTCTATGAGGCGCATCTGTCAGAGGATCGGCGCAAGACATTCTTTCATTCCAGTTCCTATACAGCCAATCCGATTGCCTGCACGGCGGGCGTTGCCAATCTGACGATCTGGCAGAACGAGCCGGTGCTTGAGCGCATAGGCGCGCTTGAAACCGCGCAGCGGCTCAATCTTGCCCGCTTCGACAACGATCCGCGCTTTGCCAACATCCGTCAGTGCGGCACACTTGCCGCGCTCGATCTTGTGGGAGAAGGCAACGGCTATCTTTCGCAAGCAGCCCCCCGAATGCGCCAATTGTTTCGCGATCGCGGGATACTCATCCGCCCGCTTGGCAACGTCCTCTATCTGATGCCGCCCTATTGCATGAGCGATGCTGAGCTCAGTCTTGCCTATGACGCGGTGGATGAAGTTGCATCGATCGTTCTGGAAAGTGCGCGATGAACTCTGTCCGTTCATCGCGCATCGTAGGCTTTGGCCATGCTGTGCCGCAGCGATGTGTCTTTAGCGCAGAAATCGAGCAAAGACTGGGCCTTGAAGCCGGTTGGATCGAGCGACGGACCGGCATTGGAAGCCGTTACTGGGCGGATGACCATGACACGCTGACCGGGCTTGCGGAAACGGCTGCCCGGATGGCGATGGATGATGCCGGGATCCGGCCGCAGGAAATCGCGCTGACGCTGCTCGCGACCTCGACGCCAGATCATGTTCTTCCCCCCTCCGCGCCTTTATTGAGCCACCGGCTTGATCTTGAGAAAGCAGGTGCGGTCGATCTGGCAGGCGCCTGCTCAGGCTTCCTCTATGCGCTGGCGCTGGCCGATGGTTTCGTCAGGCTGCATGGTCGCTCGGTCCTGATTGTTGCAGCAAACATCCTCAGTCGCCGTATCAATCCGAATGATCGCAGCACCTCAGCCCTGTTTGCTGATGCGGCCGGTGCGGTCGTGCTGGCGCCTGATCCCGATCCACAGCGCGGACTTCTTGCGCTCGATCTTGTATCGGATGGGAGCGGCTATGATCTGATCACGATACCGGCGGGCGGTAGCAACCGGCCCTATTCGAGTGAGATGGATGCGGGAGCATTTCTGATGACGATGCGAGAGGGTCGCGAAGTCTTTGTGCGGGCTGCAGCTTTGATGACCGGCACTGCACGGCAGGCCTTGCGCCGCGCGCAGATGAGCGTGGATGATGTTGATCGGTTCATTCCGCATCAGGCCAATGCGCGATTGTTCAACACTGTTTGCAACGATCTCGGCATCCCGCGCCACAAGATGGTGCAGACGATCCGAGACTACGGCAATTCATCGGCTGCCACGATCCCGCTCTCGCTCTCCATTGCCCGCCGTGAGCGTGATTTTGCCCAAGGCGAAATCCTGCTTCTGAGTGCTGCCGGCGCAGGTTTGGCGGGCGGATCGGTTGTGCTGCGGATCTAGCTGCCTGGATTAATCGCATATGATCGGCGTGCTGATTGGCAAGCGGGATAGCCAGCACAGGTCCCTCTGACGATGGCTCACCGCTCACGCTTCATAAAAGACGAACCGTCATCCTCCGCGGCAGCGATTTCCACTTGTGCGCTCATTCCGGCCACAAGCACAACCCCGGCAGGGACCCTATCGATATGAATACGAACAGGGATGCGCTGGGCGAGGCGCACCCAGGAAAATGTAGCCTCAACATTGGGAAGCCCAAGATGGCCTGGCGCCCCGTTATCCTCTTCAATACCCCGGCCAATGCTCTCGACATGGCCTGTCACCGGCTGATCGAACCCCATGAGTTTCATGCGTGCGCGGCGACCGATATGGATCCGCCTCAATCTGGTTTCCTCGAAATAGCCGGTAATCCAGAAGCTCGCTGAATCAATGATGGCAATCTTGGTCTCGCCGGCATTGGCGTAGTCACCGCCGCGCAAGCGCAGGTTCGTCACATAGCCCTCGACAGGAGATCGGATCGTGGTCCGCGCGAGATTGAGTTTCGCAAGTTCAAGGGCCGCCTTCGCACCTTGATAGGCTGCGGCTGCCTGCGCCGCCTCGCCCGCCGCCTGCTCGATGACCTCCTGTGAGGCGATGTCGCCCAGTCTGCTCCGTCTTCTGGCGGTCGCCTGTCTTATCAGCATATCCTGACGTCTGGCCTCCGCCTCCGCTTCCGCATTGATCACCGCGAGACGAAAACGCTCGGGGTCAATCGCATAGAGGATATCACCGCGATGGACATATTGATTGTCGTGTACGGACACCGAACGGATTGTGCCGGAAACTTCCGGTGCGATCTGCACGACATCCACGCTGACGCGAGCGTTGCGCGTCCAGGCCATGCTTTCGTATCGTTGCCAGAGATGGAAAGCGACGAAAACAGCAAGGGCAACAACGCAGAGTGTGAGGAGATAACGGCTTGACAAGGATAGAAGCGAATTCATGAGAAGGAACCGGAAGCGGTTAGGGCCTGCAAGAGCAGAGCATAGCTGAAGATGAAAACGGCAAGTTCGATGAGCGGGCGATGGGCGAGCGCACGCAACAGACCGATCGTGGCCAGCAACTGCAAAATGCCCATGGTGACGACAAGGGCTGCAATCGCCAGCACCAGAAGGCCGGGAAGCAGGACACCGCCACTGTTGAAATCGGTGATCATGATCGCCTGGCCTTCATCCTCAAACCAATCCCGAGAGCGAAGCGAAGGTCAATAAGGAGGTCGATGAGAAGGACCTGCTTTTCATCGGCGGGCTTCGCATTTGCAGCCATCAGCCTGTCGATCTGACTTTCCAGATCAAGGGCCTGTCTGAGGTCGCAACGATGCCTGCCATCGAAATACCCTGCGATATCCGACAGGAGTTTTTTGATCCCGGCGGCGGTTTCCCCCTGCAATCCCGTGCACGCTTTTGTGATCTGCATGACGGCATGACCAATGCGAAGATGATGAAGGGTGTCGTCGAGCACATCTGAATAGGAATTCTTTGCCCCTTGAAGACGCGGCAGCAGCAGAGCGGTCCGGTCGATCATCAGGCTGGTCCAGTTCGATGCAGAGTGATGTCTGGCATCTGGTTTCTGGCACAGAGCCCTGCGGCGGACATCCTGGCGGCTTATCTGAAGCAGACGCTTGATGGCACGCTCAGCAGCGACCGTTTGAAACAGTGTCATGCTGAACACTGCGAAACCGGTAGCAGCAAACACTGCAAGCACCGCATTGAGCGACTGGGCAAAATTGGCGTCATAGGCTGGGTTGAGCCCCCCCAATATCGGGATGGTCAGGGTGATACCCAGTGCCATGAAAGCGGTGGGTGGACGTGCCTGCAATGAGCCGGCAAGCAGAAATGCAGGGGCAAGCACGGCCATCAGCATGCTGAAATCGGTAACCTGCGGCAAGACAACGAAACTATAGAGAAGACTGATGGCAACACCATAGACCAGGCCGTTGATATATTTCATGAGGAAGGGTGCCGGTGCATCGAAATTTCCAAACAAGGTGCAGCATACCCCGACGATGGAAAGGGCCATGCCACCTTCCGACCAGGCGGATAAGATCCAGAAAGCGCAGCCGATCAGGATAGCGGTCATTGCCCCGATGGCAGCACGGGCTGCCATCCACCGGTCGCGGTGATAGACGTATCCTGTGCCAAAGCGCGCTCCGTGAAGTTGGGAAAGGCGACCAGCACCCATGAGATTGTGTTGGAGCCCATTGCAATCGGAAAGCAGTGCGACCAGTTCAGCCAGATGACCCGCGAGATTGGCGACGATCCGCCGATCAGACAACAAAGGTCCTTGTTCTGCGCATTGCTTCAGCGATGAAGCCTTGTCGATCAAGCCGCGCGCTGGATCATGCTGTTTGGACAGAGGCGGTGCCTGTATCCATCCCGCGATCGCATGCAGCAGATCAGCCAGATCAGCCGGTATGGGTTCCTCGTCATCGTTCAGGGCATGAAGCCGGTCTGCAATATCCGCGCAAAGCGGGAGCAGGCGCGCCAGGCGATCGTGCAAGACCCGCAATTTCTGTCGCTCGGGCGTGAACGGTGCGGGATCGTAAGGCAGATGTGCGGTTAGCCCTTGCAGGACAAGAAGATCGACGGCAAGCAACTTGCTGTCGCGAGAAATTTCTGCGGCCATCATGCCGCCAAGCGCGTCGACCGCCAGCTGGCGCGCATCCTTTAATGTCGTCTTGAGTTTAGCCGCAAACTGATCACTGGCGCTTATGGGCAAGATGAAGCGGTGCAGGAGAACGGCGCAGAGAATGCCAATAGAAATCTCCTGCACACGCATCAAGGCGACATCAAATATCGTCGCCGGATCGAGCAGGCTTGGGAATCCGATCAGGCTCGCCGTATAGCCGGCGAGCACAAAGGCGTAGGAACGGGGCGTCCTGTCGAGGAGCGACAGATAGAGACACAATCCGATCCAGCAGGCGAGAACGATGCTGCACAGGATCGGGTCATTGACGAAATTGGGAACAATCAGAACAGTGGCGATCGCCCCGATCGTCGTTCCAACCAGACGATAAAGGCCGCGGCTAAGCGATGCGCCGGCAGAAGCCTGTGAGACGATATAGACGGTGACGATGGCCCAGGATGGTTTCGAAAGCCCGATGTGCAGCGATAGGTAATAGGCGAGCATTGCCGCAGCAAAACTCCTGATCGAAAAGACCAGCGCTTTGGCGTCTGCCTTGATGGCGGGGGAGCTAAGGAAGCGCGCAACCATTGGCCGCCACCAGGTGCCGATGCTTAGAAACCGTTTGTGAAAATGAGCAATTGCGTTCATGCGGGGAAATATCGCGGCATTGCAAAGCTAAATAAATTCGTTATCCTGACAAAAAATATCTCAATCCTGCCAATGATGGATCGCTTGCAACCCGCCAATCTTTCCTATGACCCTGATCTCAGCGATCTGCCAGTGCTTGCGCGGGAACTTGATTTTTGCGACTACCAGGCGGAAGTCCCGATCCATAGCCATCGCAAGGGCCAGCTGATTATTGCGCTGCGTGGCGCGGTTACCTGCACCACAAACAAAGAAATATGGATCGTGCCGCCCAATTGCGGGGTCTGGATACCGGGTCGGATACCCCATAGTGCGAAGGCGACAGCCAATGCGAGGCTGAATTATCTGTTTGTCGAGCCTGATGCAGCCGCTCTGCCAGAACAATGCTGCACCGTTTCCATTTCTCCCATGATCCGGGAAATGGTGCATCGGCTGGCGCAGGAACATGCGGATTATCGTTGGGATAGCCATGCTGCCCGCATTGCGCGTGTGGTGCTTGATGAATTGGCAATGATGCCACGCGAGCATTTCAACCTGCCGGTTTCCAGCCATGCCAAGATCAAAACGATCGCGGCCGGCCTGACCGTCAATCCCGCAGATCGCAGCACGCTGGGTGAATGGGCGAAACAGGTCGCCATGAGCGAGCGATCACTGGCGCGTCTGATGCTTGTGGAAACAGGATTGACATTCGGCCGCTGGCGCCAGCAGTTGCATCTGGTTTTAGCGCTTCGGCAATTGGCGAGTGGCGCAAGCGTGCAGGCTGTTGCCGGCGAACTCGGCTATGAATCGGTCAATGCTTTCATAACGATGTTCAAGAAAGCGCTTGGTACGACACCGGCGCAATATTTCGCGCAGCATCACGCCAAATCGACCCGCTTAAAACACGCTGTGTCCAAATAGTTGTTTGACCAAGTATCGCTTTCAGCATGGAGGCTGCTGCCGGTCTGGATCCGGGTCAGGTCCGTCCGGCGGCTCCCGCAGCCAGCGAGAACGAGGACGGTGCGATCAAGACAACGATCAAAAAAACCTTTGATTGGGTGGGTTCCGGCGAACCGCACTGTTTCCTCACCACCTCTCGTTCACAAACCTGTTCAAGTGCCGCGCCGACCTCTTCAGGCTGGTGCTGCTCGACCAGCCGTCCATCGGACTCATGACCGGTTTCTGGCGATACGCGCTTAGGCGACCACATCGCCGCCTGCGTGCAGTCAGGCGACAGTAGCCGCAGGATCGATGTCGCGAGACGTCCAACTTGACGCATGAGCCACAGCTGAAGAATAGGCAGAATCGTGCGCCCGTACCTGTCTGCCTGAGTCTGCAGGTTGCATCCGGCATTGGTCACGCGCCTATCAATCCAAGCCGCGGCCCGTGATCCTTGGTGTAGAACGGTGGCTGAAACCTTGATGGATCCAACAATATTGGGGAGGGTATACACACAGTGCAGACGGCCGCGATCCCGAGATAAGATCGCCGCACTGAGTTAGGCTATTTACGCTTCTATTGCCGATCCACTCGCAACGTGGCCCGCACGGAAAGCTAAACCAGATCATGAAGCGTTCGCGTTCTCCCCAATTAGCTGCAGGCCCATTCCGGTGCTTCTGCGTTGATGACGCAATCCGCAATTCCCGCTGAGAGATCTGCCCAGATTCGATCCTCGGTAAAGCTCGCCAGCGCACCGCACGCCTGAATGAGTGGCTGCTTTCCCAGCCGCGCGGATATGTCTATCGCGTGACCAACCTGTTCCAACTCCACGAAAGGATCGACATTCGCAGGGTGCAGGACTCGATGTCCCCATATACCAGGCATCACATCAGCTTTAAGTTCGCTTGCGAGCGTAGCGTGCCCCGTCATTTCCATCGCTCGCAAAAACAAATAGCGCATCAGCGGATAATGGACCGTCTGTCGGCTGCCACCAAGAGCTCTGACACCGGGTAAGATGGAAGTGACGAGGAAGGATGTCAGCATGTTGGGCACCAAACGTCTTTCCCGCAGCGCGGAACGCAGGCTGGCGGCACCGAATTCTATCGACAAATCGGACTGGTCATCGCTTAGAAGGGCACCCGAGTGCAGGCGAAGTGGAACAATCCTGCCGCGATCCAGGCCCCAGAAGAGGTCCGACGTTCGCCGGATCCATCCTCGCCAGGGCCCCGTGTTTAAAATGTCCAATTCGGCGAGCAGCCGAGATGCGAATGCACCATCGCCGACATAGCAGCGCGACAGCCAGGAATCCGGATCGTCAAGATGCGAAGCCACGACATCGGCTATATCCATGTCATCGATCTGAAGGAAGTTGATATTCGACGGAAACCACCGATCCCAGATGGCCTGGTTCGCCGCCTTCAAAGCCTCTGCTCCGGACAAAAACGCTTTGCTGGGCAGCAAGCTCTTCAATCGCTCTGCGGATGCATTCGCAGGCGCCTGTCCCCGGCGTCCAGTAAATGCAAACCTGTATGGCCCGCCCGGTGCGCAAACACTGTAGGGCACCATCCTGCTTCGCGAGAGACCGAAGATATTTACCGGTTCCTGTTCCAGGTGCAGCCATCCCGGACCCTTCTTGGCTTTCTCGACGAATTTTACAGTCGAAACTGCATATGAAATATGCCAGTGACGTCCATGTGCTTTGAGCCCCATCAGTCCGAACAAATGTGTGTAAAAAGCGTCTGGTTCGATTGCGAGGAGACAATGTGGCCCCGTCTGGATCACGGGCGCATTGCTGAGCTGCTGCCGTGCAGACAGAGCCTGTTGCGGATCAAAGCCTGCTGTTACGGCTACCTGCTCGACGCAATCCTGAAGAAGTGACATGGCCTGCATACGATCGCGACCAGTATCCCCATAATTGGGTATATCATAGACGAACCGGGCATACTCGGTCAGTGGCAGCGTCCAGAATGGTGTGATTTCAGGCATCAGGTACGAAAGGGTATTTAGCACATCGGACTTGGAACAAAGATTTGGTGCGACCTGCTGAATTTCGGTCCTCATCTGTCAGAGCACGCTTTGCGAGAGGCTAACCGCAGTCGGAATAACCCGTGCATAAACAGGAGAAGTGCTGTTATCAGCATGAACGCACCGTAATGTGCGAAGATCACTGAAGGTAGGATGGAATCGCCAAAAGCTGCGACGATTCCGTAAACTATCAGGCCAAATCCCAGGCAGCTGCACTGGATCACGCCTTTGACCCGCCCGAGATAGGAGGCGGTGACGGCCCGCTGAATTTCGACGTCGATCAGGATTCTGGAGATATTGTAGACCGCACCGAGCGTGGCAATTTGGGCCAGCGCGGGAAAGAACGACGGAACTGCGTAGAAAGCGGACATACCGAGGGCTGACGCAAACAGCGCATACTGAATTGCTCCTTTTACCGGAGCGCGAAAATAAGCGGTCGTGAGAAGAGTGCCAGCGACAACAGATCCGACTGCCCACGCGGCTTCGAGATTTCCGAACTCGATTGACGTACCCTTCATTTCCCGTAAAACGTAGCCTGAGAGCAAGATGTTGATGAGCATTCCGGTCGTGTAGACTTGAGCATAGATGATCGCGAGATTTCTGAGCGCAGTCATTCTCCAGATCCGCGCCGTGCTCTCGGTCGTATATGCAGGCTGCGCCAGGGCTTCCGTGCCGGGCCCTTCCGAGGCTGTTCGTACCATTCTCCGCAAGTCCTGCATCAAGAGTGTAGAGACGAGGAAGCAAGCGGCGATCAACCAGAATACATGGCGACCGGAAATCAGGTCGAGGAGGCCACCGGCGGCGAACGCACCAACGAAATTGCCCGCCTGCATGCACACATAGGACCAGGCATTGAAGGATACGAGCTGGCCAGGCGGGCTGATTGATGGCACGATCGACTGGATCGCCGTCATATAGAGACGATCAGCAGCAGAATATGCAATCATTCCTATATAGAGCGCGCTTGAGCTGACGCCTCCTGCCAGTGATATCCCCAGCACGACAACCAGCAGAACTCTCGCCAAGTCGGCAGCGACACAAACCGCTTGTCTGTTCCATCGGTCGGCGATTATACCGGATGGACCACTTACCACGAATTCAGTCATTGTGCCGGTGATCAGGAGAAGGGCAATCGAGCGAACGCTGTTCGTCGTCACCAGCATAATCCAGGCAGTGGTTACAAAGAAGGCGTTGCGGCCAACACTGAAGAAGAACATGCTTGCAAGGAACGAGCCGCGCGATCGAACTATCATCGAGACGAATATCTTGGTGAGAATAGCGGACGCTTGGGAATTTCCTCGGCGATCGATTTTGCGCATCGCCATGACCAATCCCTGTCAGGCACTGCTACGCCATCGTTGAGCAAGGTGACAGGCAACTTCTCATAGCAGAATTCGGCAGGGATTGCCGGCTTGATCATCGCGATGACAAGATCCTTCAACGACCGCTCCGAGTTGGAGGAAACAATCGTATAGAAATTGCCGCTGTTCCAAGTGATAACCGCGTAACGAAATCTCTGTCTCAGCGCCGCGATAGTCTCCTCAAGTCCAACCTCGCAATTGGCCATGGTTTTCAGGATTTCGCTTTTTTTTGACGCGATCAGTGCCTTGGTGAAAAAGCGAGCCTTGAACCCCTCATCCTTTTGGCGCTCGCGACGATCATATTGCTCGCGGTCAGCGTGCGAGAGTTTCTGGATCTGAATGAACACGCCGTCTTGCCGAATCCTCGGTACCACGAATGCCAGCTGGTTGTCGCGGTCCGGTCCATACATCTGAAACGTCGTGTCTTCGAGCAAGACATCGAACCCTTCCCGGAAGGCTTGAAGATCGGCATTTCTCCGGTAGCATTCCTTCGTCAGCTCGAAGAATGGGCCGTAGTAGAAGTGAGCATTGTTACTTCCACGCTTTGCGTAGAATCTTTCGCGATTGCCGGCTGTCGGGCTACAGCAGAGGGTCTTGAGGCGGCCATCACCGAGTTTCCCCAGCGTCCGCACGAACGTGCCTTCGCCAGCGCCCAGAGTATAAACTGTCGCAGCTCGCCCTTTACGTGCCCAAACTGCGAGGCCGTAGGCAAGGATTGCCGACCCGAGACGACATTCCTCTTCGAGCCGGAACGGTATGCTTGCGAAGTAATGGCTGTCGAAATGCCCCCAAAGCTTGCGATGACTGTCCCAGAACACCAGGCTCTCTATATCGTGCTGAAGGAGGCTTTTGTCTGGAGCAGGTTCCATCAGATCAGGGGCGCCGGTTATACCGCTTGCCGTATTATTGAAGAAGGATGCAAACGCGTTGAGGCGCGGTGCTTTCCGCCATTGTTCGATTGTCTGGGGGTTGACCACTTAACAACTCCTTTGAAGGAAGGAACGGATCGGCGGGGTCCTTCTTAGTATCCTCACAAACGCGACAGCCAAAGCCTTGACGCAAGGGATGACGGACTAGGGATATGCGCTATCGAGCTGGTTCGCTGGGAGCTTTTGATGCCGCAAAAGTTCCACCAAGGTCAATCGCACAAGATTGCCAGACAAAACTATTGGGGCAAGAATTGGAGGCCTTCAACGGGCACTGTAACGTTAACTCTGGCGCCAACCTGAGAGAGGACGTGGTGGTCTCTCGCGCCTCTCTTTATCATCGCTATTCTTTTTGTGCCGGGATGACCGCAGACGCAGAGTGGCTGTATTTCCGCTTCCTGATCAGCTTTGGCATTGCTAAAGACAGGCTCGCTGATCGCGGCGTCCTTGTTACCCATAAGACGTTGGGTGAAGGGCGGAGGATAAGCCAACAAAATCGCCATCTAACCCCACGTCCGTGTGACAAAAGGCAACTTTCATGGCACGTCCGCCACCGCCTGGCCCAATCGCCCCCTCCTGCGTACCATATCCAGCGGATTGCGCTGACTCTGGCTTCAATAGCGGCAACTTCTGGACCGATCAAGGGTCCGATAAGGGCGTTAGAAGACAGTCTGTTCTCGTCGTAAAGTTCCGGGAAGCTGCCTTTACTGCCTGCGGACGCCATAGTTTGATTGCCATCCGATATATTTTACTATCGCTTGAACATAGCGGAAGTAACAACTTCTGCCGATCTCGGATCACTTTGCCCGCGGTTAGCGGGAAAGATGAAGACGGCGGTTAAAAGCAAAGCCAGCAGGTTTATGCTACCCTCGTTTATCGTTCTTGATCAGCCATCACAGGTTTACTTCCCGTCGGTCGCGGGTGCGAGAGACAAAGAGGACTGGCAAGAGGTGAAGCGCATCTACCGTTGGCTGTTCAAAGTGGCGGCCGACATGGAAGGCGGTATTCAGATCATCGTCACTGACCACGCAAGGTTCGAAGACGACAAGGAATTTATGCGGCACCTGAGGCATGATTGGTGGAATGACGAGACGCTGGTTCCTATCGATTGGCCGAACGGCTGATCGGTAAGGACGCGTTCGCGGGTGATGTCACCGGCAGCATCATGAGCGATCGAAGTTCGTCGCCGCCAGCCGAACGCTCCCTAGATGACACCTGACACCCGAAACCTCCCCCTCCCCGTCATCTCGCGCAGACCGAGCTCCAGAACGATCCGCTGCGCTGCCTGCGGCGTGACGCCCAGTGTCTTGACCACCATCTCGGCAGACACGAGCGGCTTGGCCATGACGAGCTCGACAGCTCCGGCAGTTTTGACGCCGTTCGCCGCCCCTAAATTTTTCGCTCGAACAGAGTGCGCGCAAGCGTTAGCTGGTCGTATTCCTTCATGTCGATCTCGGCGGCCGCCAAAAACCATAGGCGATGGCCAGCAGCCGCTTCTCCCGATCGCGACTGCGGCGCCGATCGACGGGGATGGTCTTCAGGCCGAGATTGATCGCCAGCAGAAGCACGCCGGTGGTGATGCCGACCTGGCGCGGGATCGAGGCAGCCAGGAGGCGCCAGAGCCAAAGGACGTGCTGAAGGACGGAAAGCTCGCTCCAGGCATCGAGGGCGACGATCGCCTGCAGAACAGTCGGAAGGTTGTCGGCTAGGCGCAGCTCAGCCGGGCGATGGCCAGCACCACTGCATCCAGCCTCGCAAAGCCATCGTTCTCGCCCTCGGCGTTCTGTGCACCGGACGAGTGGTTGTCATTCGCGGGCCGCCCTCTGCCCGGTCCCTTCCTGCCATCTTCCTCCATACCGCTCCCTCTTCGTGCGATGGAAACAGGTATGAAACGATGGGCTTTCCGCTGCGCCAAACGATCAATAACGCCGTGCGGCTATAGAGTGCATTCGGCTTCCCCTCCCAGCAGCGATTCCAGCAGCGCATGGCGCGGAGAGACAAAGGGATTCGCGACCGTTACCCCGCCCCATGTGAAACCATCTTGCAGGTCTTCAGACAGAAGCAACCGGCACCCGGATTGCGAAGCGACGGAGAGAACGACCGCATTCCAGATGCTGAACTGATGATCAGTGGCAAGATCGCCGGCGGCCTGCATCATCTCTGGCGCGGTCTCGATCACCGAAAAGCTATCCTGCCAAGCCAGAAGCGCCTCACGAGCCTCTGCCCGCGACCTCCCGGCCTTGCGCGTAAGAACGTTGAACAGTTCCCCAAGTACCTGAACCGGGATTACGACCGCCTCTTGGGGCAGGCCACGCATCAATTCGAGGGCAATATCCCGCTTTGCGGCATCGTTGACGCCCTCAGCAAAGGCAAGGATATTGGAGTCGAGCGCGATTTTCACCGCTCGTCCTCGTAAAGCTCGTCGCGTGTCCAGCGCCCGGCGCTGACAACAGGCTGGCGTTCGAGGCGCGATAGCAGCGCCGCCCGCGCACCGGACACAACGCTTTCGCGTTTGTCGGCAGGAACGATGCGCGCAACGGGACGACCGTGGCTGGTCACGACATAGCTGTTCCCGTCCCGCACCCCGCGCAGAATGAGAGAGAATTTGCGATTGGCATCTGCTGCTGAAACGGCTTCTTCCATGTCAACACCCATATAGTAGTTATATTGCCTACTATAGTGATAGATGTCGCGTTTAGCGAGGTAGTCAGAAGCTTGTTGGTTTCCACGCAGAACTGAGCTGGTTAGGCAGATAATTTCCATTGAGAACTGAGCCATGTGAACCTTCCCCCAACGCGGAGAGCAACGGGGGCAACGGAGTGATCCACATGGGACTTTCAAACATCATCCGTCGGAGGGCGCTGCGAGAGAAGCAGTCGATCCGTGCGATCAGCCGACCCACCGGGCTGTCGCGCAACACGATCGCAAACTATTTCAACCCAGGTACAATCGAGCCGACGTTCACGGTACCGGAACGATCAAGCAAGCTTGATCCCTTTTCCCGACAAACTGGCGGCCTGGCTGAAGACAGAGGCCGGAAAGTCGCGCAAGCAGCGCCGGACCTTGAAGCAGCTTCATGCCGAGCTGGTGACTCTCGGTTTTACGGGCTGGTACAATCGGGTGGCCGCCTTCGCCCGCAAGTGGCGAGCCGATCGGCTACGTGAGCAGCAGACGACGGGCCGTGGCGTATTCGTTCCGCTGTCTTTCCGACCTGGTAAGGCCTTCCAGTTCGATTGGAGTGAGGACTACGCCGTGATCGGCGGCGTGCCTGGTCGTGGGATTTACGATAACATGAAGACAGCGGTCGATCGTGTAGGCCGCGGCAAGGAGCGACAGGTCAACATGCGCTTCCTCGCGATAACGAACCATTACGTCTTTGCACCTGAGTTCTGCAATCCAGCGGCCGGCTGGGAATAGGGTCAGGTCGAGAAGAACGTCCAGGATGCCCGACCACGCTTGTGGCAACAGATGCCAGACTTTCCAAATCTGATGGCATTGAATGACTGGCTGGAGCAACATTGCCAGGAGCTGTGGCGGGACACGACCCATGGCACCTCGCCCGGTTATATCGCGAGAAGCCCGCCCGGCAGCTCTACCGTTATTTTGTCAATCGGAATGGAAGATTCCATGCCGAAAGACATCTTGGCGCCAGTCTAGACCGACGGGCCAAACCCCGTCTTTATCGGCACTTGGAATGAAACAAGCCTCATGGCCGGTCTCGTCTATACGTGCTCCACTTGCAGCCACGAAGGCCTCGGCTCGAACGATGGGGTCAAACTTTGCCCGATCGGGAAGATCGAAGGTAATTAGGTCATACCCTTCGACTTGCGCAGCATTGAATACCCAGCTCGCTCTCGCAATCGTGCGCTGATGTGGTTCATCAGCATCCTTCTCAGCTTCACCAATTTCGATTGTCTTGTAGAAGACGATCAGTGAAGCCTTTTCGCCTTTGCGAACGCTATGACCCTGAGCGTGCCACTGACGATATGTGCCCCAGATGTTGAAGGGAAACTCGTGGGCGAGGGCCGCGACCCACAACGAGTTGATGTTGACGCCGTTGTACGCATTCTTGCTGGCGACGTTTATGGGCTTGCCGAAGCCACCGGCCTTGTCGGTGATCTAGGGTAGCTGGAATTCACCTGCGGTTTCGAGTGCACGATGCAGTTTGCAATCTTCTGATGGACATCGAACTGTTTGAGGATTGAGACATGGTTTCTCTCGTTGGCGGTTTGAAGCCGCGACCATCGCGGCCTGATGGCGTCCCGAGAGACAGGCCAGCGCAGCGCTGGCACCCTGTAGGGGTGGGCAACGCGGGTGCCTGTTCACCATTAAGACCGCCGGCCCTCGGCTTACGCGCTCCCGTGCGCTCGCCTGGGCGGCATTGCTGCGCGACGAGTTCCTAACCATCGATCTGTTGCCCTTCGTGAAGAGTACGAGCGAGCGGCTGGACGATCTGGCAGCAGCGCGCGAAATCGTTTGGACCTCCAACGATACTCTCGGCGGTACGCCGGTCATTCGTGGCACTCGTGTTCCTGTCTACGATGTCTCAGCGACAGTCGCGGCCGGTCGCCCGATCGAGCGCATCCTTGACGCCTGGCCCAGCCTCGACGCCGAGAAGGTTCGCCTTGCCGCGATCTACGCGGAAGCAAACCCGCTCCGTGGTCGGCCCCGCGTATCCGGAGATTTTCCGGAAGGCTCGACCATCGTCACCGACCGCCGCGTACCTCGCCGTAGGAAGGCGGGATGAAGTTTCTAATCGACGAATGTCTCAGCCCAGCGCTTGCGAAGATCGCAATCGACAAAGACCACGGCGAAACCAGCCATATCGTTTGGCTAGGGCTCGCCGGGTAAAAGACTGGGAGTTGACGCCGATCATCCTGGACGGCGACTGGACCTTCGTCACCAAGAACTCGGTCGACTTCCGGGGACCAAGGGACAAGCCCGGAACGAAGGGCAGTATGCCGATGTCGCGATCCATGGCAGCCTGATCTGCCTCAGCGGTCCGCCCGGCATGGATCTCGATATGCAGATCGAACTCTTCCAGCAGGCTCTGGTCGAACTCGACGCCGACCCTGATCTGGTGAACCAGATGTGTCAATCGGAGCGGAATATTCACCGCCTTTACCTATCCAATATTGACCCCCCGATTACAGATTGGCACTTGGCCTGCCCGACGCTGGCCGGGGTTGCAAAGGGTAGGCCAAGTGCGGGTGATTAGCTCTTTCGGCTTCAGCTTTGAGAGCGGTTTTTAAAGCGCCATGAATCATTGCCTGTCTCTACGATTTCGCAATGGTGCGTCAGCCGTCATTTTATTCTCCCCTCTCCAAATTGCCGCGCAGCGGATTTATGATCTGGAGCCCCATGAAGTCTTTTTCGTTGTCCGTTACGACAACGCAGTCATTTGCGCCTGCGACCGCCGCAATGATCATGTCGAGGCCACTGCGGGGGCGGCCAGCCATTTTGCCCTCCGCCATGAGTCGCGCCCAGAGCAGACCGGCCTTATCGTCGAAGGACAGGATACGACCGGCAAACAGTGCCTGCGGCCCCTCTGGCCCCGCGAACCAGGCGTCGAGGCTGTCACGCTTCTTGCCGCGCGGCTTTTCCAGAATGCCGCGCCGGATTTCGGCGATTGTCAGCGAGGCAATAAACAGATTCTCGTCGCGCTGCTCGCCCATCCAGGCCAGCAGCGACTCCGACGGCTTTGGCTTTACGATGTTGCTGATGATGTTGGTGTCGAGAAGATAGCGCGTCACAGATCGACCTTGCGCCCCTCTTCACGGGGGCGGGAAAGGTCGAGTTCTTCGCCGACCAGCGGCGAGCGCCGCAGAGCGGTCAGGATATTTCCTGGCTTTTGCGGCTTGCCGTCGACAGCTGTCTTGACAGCCAAACGGACGCGTTCCGCGTCCGGGCCTTCCTCAGCCAGGCGACGCGCAAGCGTGCGGATCAGTTCGCGGTCGGATTCAAGCACCATGATCTCGAAGCGTGTGAGGCCTCGCTGCGTCAGGCGCGTGCGATAGTTCTGCGTCGCTCTTTTCTGTGCGGCATTGCCCATGGCTATCCTCCGTGCTATGTCTGGATATATAGTCCAGATTTGTATTGCCGACAAGTGAGGACAGGATGACAGGGCGAGTTCACGACGGTCTCTGCAGGCCAGAGCAACGTCAGTGTTTTCCGTCTTCTATGACGCGCTTCCCTACGCCAGATTTCGCCTGCACCGACGTCAGCGCGCCTGATATCGCCGAATACTCACCACTGATTACAGTTGCTTATACTTCGGTTCACGCCAATCTTGAAGCCGATCTACTTGCAATTGGCTTCGAACGGCGCAACGATGAATTCTGGCAACCGCCCAAAGCAAAGGGGTACGCTTCGGCTCAACGATCCGGACCCGCGTCTGCCGCGTTCATGCCGAAAAACAGGGCTGGCAGGTCGTTGAGGAATACACCGATCACGCGATCTCCGGCGCCTCTCTCCTCCGTCCCGGTATCCAGGCCCTGATTTCCGACGCGACCCGTGGCCGTTTCCGCTATGTCTTGGCCGAAGCCATGGACCGCCTTTCACGCGATCAGGAGGATATCGCCGGTCTGTTCAAGCGCATGGCGTATTCAGATGTAAAGATCGTCACCCTCTCGGAGGGCGAGGTCACACATCTGCATGTTGGCCTCAAGGGTACGATGAACGCCTTATTTCTCAAGGACCTGGCCGACAAGACGCGCCGCGGACAGCGTGGCAAGGTGGAATTGGGCAAGTCGGGAGGCGGAAACGGTGAGCCGGTCCCTGGGGACCGGACCATCAACGAGTTTAAGGCTGATGTGATCCGCCGGATCTTCCGCGACTATGCCGCAGGAAAATCGGCCAAGCGGATTGCCTTCGAGCTGAACAAGGAGACCATCCCCGCGCCGGGCGGCGGCGATTGCGCTTCAGCACGATCAGGTTGCTGCATCGCGCTAACATGAAACCCGGGCGAGTCGGACTCATGGCCGTGCTTGTTGCATGCTGAAGTCACTGAAAATTCCGACTCTTCACTTTAATCGTATCCAAATGAAGATCCCTGACAAACATGTCGCGGGCGTTGACGACTGGCTTTTCCCGCTCGCGTGAATCTGGACCGCCACCGTGAGCAAACTCATCACCCCTGCCCGTCGGTAGCCTGAAACTTGTATCGCGGTCTGCAAGACCTGACAGATCGCTGGTGAGATCAAAAAGCTGTTGCGCAACCAGATGCACCACCTCCCCTTCGCGCTGTATCTTACCGTGGATGGCCATCAACGATGAGCCCAGCACAATACGGCGACGCTTCTCGAACAGCTTCGGCCAGACAACGATATTTGCGGGACCTGTCTCGTCCTCTATGGTGATAAACATGACACCTTTCGCAGAACCCGGCTTTTGGCGAACAAGGACCAGGCCGGCGGTAAAGACCCATCTGCCATCGCGCGCCGTCATAGCATCGCTGCAGGTGATGATATTCCTGTCCTGAAGATCCTTGCGCAGGAAGGCCACCGGATGCTGCCGCAGTGTCAGGCCGGTATGGCCATAGTCCTCGATGACATTGTGGCCTTCGGTCATTTGCCTGAGAGCAACTTCCGGCTCCTTCTGTTCAGCAATCGCCACCATTTGGCGCTCAGCTGCGGCTGCAAACAGCGGCAGAGGTTCATCGCGTAGTGCTTTGATGGCCCAGAGCGCATCGCGCCGTTCCAATTCCAATGATGGACGATAAGCATCGGCCTTCGCAAGCTGGACCAGAGCTTCGGTCGGAACACCTGATCTGCGCCACATATCGTCGATGGAGACGAAAAACGTATCCATCCTGGCCGAAACAATGCGTGCTGCATCAGCGCTTGCCAACCCTTTCACTTGACGGAAGCCGAGGCGCACCGCATGGCGATCGGTGATGCCAATGCGCTCAAGCGTGCAATCCCAACGAGACCTGTTCACGCAGACCGGCCGGATCTCAACAGTGTGAGCGCGCGCATCGCCAACGATCTGGGCGGGGGCATAAAAACCCATGGGCTGCGAATTGAGCAATGCGGCACAGAAGGCTTCGGGATAATGGCATTTGATAAAGCTCGATGCATAGGCGATCAGTGCAAAAGAAGCGGCATGGCTTTCTGGAAAACCGTAAGAGCCGAAGCCTTCCAATTGACTAAATGTTTTTTCCGCGAATTCCGGCGTGTAACCGTTCTTCACCATTCCCGCCACCAGCTTGTCCTTGAACTTGCTGACACCACCTGTGAATTTAAACGTCGCCATGCTTTTTCTCAGCTGATCGGCCTCGCCGCCGGTAAAGCCAGCGCAGACCATCGCCACCCGCATGGCGCTTTCCTGAAACAGCGGCACACCCAGGGTCTTCCCAAGAACAGCCTCCAGTTCGGGCGTCGGATATTCGACTGGCTCCTTTCCCTCACGTCTGCGCAGATAGGGATGCACCATGTCGCCCTGGATCGGTCCCGGCCGGACAATCGCTACCTGTACTACAAGATCGTAGAAGGTCCGGGGTTTGAGGCGCGGCAGCATCGCCATTTGAGCACGGGATTCAATTTGGAAGGTGCCCAGCGTGTCAGCTTTCCGGATCATGGCGTAGGTAGCAGCATCCTCTTGCTCGATCTTTGACAAATCGAGATCAAGATCCTTGTGTTCGCGGATGAGATCGAACGCCTTTGCCATGCAGGTCAGCATACCGAGAGCCAAAATATCGACCTTCATAAACTTCAGAGCTTCGACATCATCCTTGTCCCACTCGATGATCTGGCGATCTTTCATCGTGGCAGGCTCAATGGGCACCAAATCGTCGAGCCGGTCATGGGTCAGGACAAAGCCTCCGGGATGCTGACCAAGATGACGCGGAGCACCTATCAGTTGCTGTGCAAGTTTCAACGTCAGGACCAGGCGGCGATCATTGGGATTGAGATTGAGCTCACGCACGTTGCGGTCACTGACTTCTTCCGACCATGACCACATGCCCGATGACAATGCCTTGATCACGTCCTCCGGGAGACCAAGTGCTTTACCGACATCGCGGATGGCGCCTTTTGCCCTGTATCGGGTGACGGTAGCGCATAGCGCTGCCTTTTCTCGCGTATAGGTCTTGTAGATCCATTGGATGACCTCCTCGCGCCGCTCGTGCTCGAAATCAACATCAATATCCGGAGGCTCGTCGCGCTCCTGGCTGACGAAGCGCTCGAACAACAGGTCATTGGTCGATGGGTCAATCGAGGTGACGCCGAGAATGTAGCAGACCGCACTGTTCGCGGCCGATCCACGGCCCTGACACAGGATGCCTTGGCTTCGTGCAAACCGCACGATGGAAAATACCGTCAGAAAATAAGGGGCGTATTTCATGATGCGGATGAGGTTGAGCTCGTGTCGTACCGTTTTCAGCACCTCGGGCGGTAGGCCTTCCGGATATCGTTCGGGCACGCATTGCCACACGTAATGTTCAAGCGACGCCTGGGCGTCCTTGCCCGGCACAATCGCTTCCTCGGGATATTGGTAGGTCAGTTCCTCAAGCGAGAACTTGCATCTGCTAACGATCTCCATTGTTCGTGCCAAGGCGTCGCGATAGCGCGGAAACAGTCGCTCCATCTCCTCCGGCGGTTTCAAATATCGATCGGCATGTCTCTCACGCTCGAAGCCCACATCGTCAATGGTTGTGTTATTGCGGATGCAAGTGACGATATCCTGCAACTGTCGCCGGCCCGGTTCGTGGAACAGCACATCATTCGTGACAACAGTCTTCACCCTGAAACGCACCGCGAGATTTGAGATTTCATGCAGCCGCATCTGGTCATTGGGACGTCGCCGCAAACACAATGAAACATATGCGCGATCACCAAAGACCTCTGCCATCTTCCGCAGGCGCACCGCGCAGATATCGTCCGCAAGATCGGGCACGAGAATGCCGATCATTTCATCGGAATAGGCAATGACATCGTCCCAGGAAAGGATGCAGTTATTCTTGCCGCCTCTGGACTTGCCAAGCGTGATTAGCCGGGTGAGCCGGGAATATGCTGCTCGACTTGTCGGATAGACGAGTATGGACATGCCGTCAGCAAGGTCGAGCCGACAGCCGACGACCAGCCGCAAGCCGGTAGCGCGCGACGCTTCCAGCGCCCGGACAATCCCCGCCAGACTGTTGCGATCAACAACACCAATGGCATCGATGCCCAGGATTTTGGCGGTATCGAACAGTTCCTGCGCCGATGATGCGCCGCGCAGGAAGGAAAAATGCGTTGTGACCTGAAGCTCGGCATATCTCATGCGAATATCCCGTGCATGAACCAACGGTGGCTTCCGGTTTCGGGATCGACGCCATCACCGGACCGAAACACCCATAGGCGCTCGCCTCTGTCATCCTCGACAACAAAGTAATCCCGCACAGCGTCCATTTCGCTATCGCGTTGCCACCATTCGCCAAATATCCGTTCCGGTCCATCGGCCCGTTTCACCTTACGACGCTTGCCGCGCCAAGTGATGGAAACAGGCGGATGGTCAGGCATGAGCGCAATGACCTCGATCACCTCCGGTCGAACGAGCAATCTCACTGGCCTGCGCCAGTGATGAACCCACGATACCCCGACCGGCTCAGCGGCGGCATTGATCCGCCCGACAGATCGTTCGGGAACGTCCGAGGCAACCGGGGCAACACGAAAAACTCTGTGGCCGCGGTTTCCATAGATGTCTATCAGCGGCGAAACGTCAGTGACATCTTCCTCTACAAAGGAAGACGAGGACTGCACCTCCTCAAGCGGCTCAGACATCACAGCGACCAACGTCAGCTTCTCAATTCCGAAACCGGGTTCGATCTTTTCTGTCCGATCACGAAACAGCTTTGTCAGCCATGCTACATCACGAGCCGGTTTGACAGTGCCTGCCCGAATGGCCTGACGGGTGCCGTCGACCTTGTCGACAATCAGGTCCGCCCGACGCACACCAAGGCCCTGTTTCTGAAGCCCGTCAATAAGCTGGATGACCAAACGGCCAACATATTTATTGATGGTCTCAGCAGCACCGATCGGCTCTGGAAACGATCGGCTCACTTCAATCAGGTCCGCTGTACGAATGGGCTCAATCGGTTCGGAAAGGCGGCCGAACATCTGGTCAAGCCGACGGCCGATTTCCGGACCGAAGCGCAGTGTCAGTGGTGCGCGAGGGGTATTCGCCAATTCACCTATGGTTCGGAAACCAAGCGTGCGCAAATCACCGATTATCTTCTCTGGCAGACGCAGCTGCGAAATCGGCAATTGTTCGACGGCGCGCACCGTTTCGCCAATCGGTACGATAACGGTCTCGCGATGAATGGCACGGGCGCAAGCATGTGCAGCTCCCCAGGTATCGGCAACGGACACCCTTGCGGTTAGCTGTTTCGCACGAAACTGGTTGGCGATCTTTGTGACCATGGGCAATTCACCACCCTGCAGATGGTCAGCACCTTCCGTATCCATAACGATGCCATCGGCACCATCCACAGCGACTATCGGAGAATACTGAGTCAACGCCCAGAGGGTGATCCGCTCAAGTGCCGCCGCATCGAAACCGGGATTTGAATCAACCATCATCAGACCACCAAACAGTGCCTGCGCTTTCGCAGCCGGCATCCCGACATGCACGCCCACTTTTTTTGCAGCAGCATCTGCGGCAGACACCCATCGTTTCGAACCACTCTTCGCTATCACAGCGATAGCCTGTTCAGGCGGAATGGACGGATTGGCCCGACGAATGCGATCTGTCGGCAGATTGGGTAGATATATCGAGACAACCCTTGTCATCAGACGCCCTCACGAGAAACTCAGCACATTCACCCGCTTTCACGCGCATCAGTTCCAGGAGCCATCGCGGCCGTCCTACACCCGGAACTGGCAAATCATCCGATGGCATCACGCTCACCCGCCACCTTGTTGTCGACGCAGTCGGTTGCCCGAAATCACCAGCTTCCGTTTGCCGCCGCCATCGACGGACCGCCAAAGCCATTGTTCCTGACTTCTCGGCCGCAAGCTGCAGCCGCCGCGATGCCACCATCGGCAACCGAACGACTTCACCGACGACCGCGCCAAGACCGCCAAACGACAGCCCCTCCTCCATATTGGCCAAAACATCTTCTTCTTTGTCGGACTCAACAAAGATCACCCGATCAGAATGCAGGCCAACCTGGGCAAGCGCAGGAAAGAAAAGGTCAGGCCGCGTCAGACACCAAACAATGGGTCCCTTTGTTCGCGCCGCGATACCAGCAACACAAAGGGCCGCGGCTGCGCCATCGACCGTACCCGCGCCACCACCGGCAAACTCATGCAGCGCACCATATGCAAGTCCGCCACCGGGTAGGACAGCGTCGATCTCTGGCACGCCAAACGCCAGGCAACCGGCTTTCCGCACATGACCGGTTTCCAACAACGCGATACGCTCACGCAGATCTATGAGAACGCTTTCAAGGGCAGCAGTCATCCGTCACGGCTCCCTTCAAGGTCGTGTTAGCAGGCTGAGATCAGTTTGCATATTTGCATATGTTCTGTTTTTGTTCCAGCTTAACAAAAGAGTCAAGCGGCAAGAAACGCAGGAATATTATCCCAATCCATCGAAATGCGGAGAAACCTCTTGAGAATCAGCCGAGTAGCGATTTCCAAATAATTGCACTCTCTCCCGGCGCTTTTGACCTCATCGGTGGATTACGGGGATGCCGCCGTCGAACGCGCAGAGATGGACCCGGAACATAATCATCTCGATGATCTCCTGAAGTAGGAGCCGCCGTGATATCATTGCCTGAACCAAAGCCCGGCCTTGTCGTGCGTTATGACTACCTCTGGACACATGAAGCGGCGCGCGGTCAGGTTCAAGGCAAGGATCGCCCGGCCCGTCTTGTCGCAGCCAGCGACAACGCCGTGCGTCCTCGCTACGTCGTCCTGCTCCCGATCACCCATACACCACCATCGGGCGATACGGTCAGGATTGAAATTCCGGCAAAGGTGAAGCGGGCGATAGGCCTTAACGACGCACCGAGCTGGGTGATCGTTTCGGAACACAATACCGACGAATGGTCGAATGTAGTCTGTCGCCTTGTTGATTGCCGCTGAGAAGTGACCCGGTTTGGGGTGATATTTCCATTTAGAATTGACCCATGTTTGAACCTTCCCTCGTTTGTTTTTCAGCGAGGGCTATGGAGTGATCGACATGGCATTATTGAGCGTTATCCGACGCTGGCATTACCGGGACGAACTATCGATCCGCGAGATTGCCCGACGAACGGGCTTATCGCGGAACACCATTCGCAAGTACTTGCGTCTCAATGGCGTCGAGCCAAAGTTTCAGGTTCCGGACAGGCCAAGCAAACTCGACCTATTTTCTGACCGATTGACCGCATGGTTAAAGTCTGAAGATCATAAACCGCGCAAACAAAAGCGCGCGGTGAAGCAGATGCACGCTGACCTTGTCGCTCTGGGCTATGAGGGATCATACAGTCGCGTTGCCACCTTTGCCCGCGAGTGGAAGGCCGATCTTCATATGCACAACCAGACATCAGGCCGGGGCACGTTTGTCCCTTTGAGCTTTGATGCTGGAGAAGCATTTCAATTTGACTGGTCGGAAGACTGGGCAATTATCGGCAATGAGCGGACAAAGCTTCAGGTCGCCCGTACCAAGCTTAGTTATTCCAGGGCCTTTATCGTTCGCGCCTATCTCACACAGTCCCACGAGATGTTGTTTGACGCTCACAACCATGCATTCCAAGTGCTTGGTGGTGTTCCACGACGCGGCATTTATGACAATATGCGTACAGCCATCGATAAGGTCGGGCGAGGCAAAGAGCGTGACGTCAATATCCGCTTTCAAGCGATGGCCAGCCACTATCTGTTTGAACCAGACTTCTGCAACCCAGCATCGGGTTGGGAGAAGGGACAGATTGAGAAGAATGTTCAGGATTCTCGGCATCGGTTCTTTCAACCCGTTCCACGATTTGCTTCGCTGGATGAACTGAACGACTGGTTGGAAGAGCGTTGCAAGTTTTTCTGGGCAACCACAACGCATGGTAAAATGCGCGGCAGCATAGCCGATCTTTGGGCTTAAGAAGTCCAGACCCTTATGCCCGTTTCCCGATCTTTTGATGGCTTTGTCGAATATACCAAGCGCGTATCACCGACCTGCCTCGTTCACTTTGATCGTACGCGTTATAGTGTCCCGGCATCCTTTGCCAATCGCCCTGTAAGCCTGCGTGTCTATCCTGATCGTGTCGTGATCGCTGCTGAAGGGCAGATCATTTGCGAGCATTCACGCATCTTCAATCGCTCTCACGAAGCACCAGGTCAAACCGTCTATGATTGGCGGCACTATTTGTCGGTCATTCAGCGAAAGCCCGGCGCATTGCGCAATGGCGCTCCTTTCACGGAGCTGCCTGAAGCGTTTCGCACACTCCAGCTTCATCTGTTGAAGAAGCCGGGCGGCGATAAGGAAATGGTCGATATCCTTTCCCTCGTCTTACAACATGACGAACAGGCTGTTCTCTTGGCGGTCGACATGGCGCTGAAGTCTGGAGTGCCGACAAAAACCCATATCCTCAATTTGCTTCACCGTTTGGTCGACGGCAAATCTCTCATTCCACCCCCGATTAATGCGCCGCAGGCACTGACCCTTAACAATGAACCCAAGGCCAATGTCGAACGCTACGACACCTTGAGAAAGACGGAGGCTCGTCATGCGTCATAATCCAGCGAGTGGTGCAATCGTAATCATGTTACGGCAATTGAAGATGCATGGCATGGCACAAGCAGTTGGTGAGCTCACCGAACAAGGGTCGCCAGCTTTCGAGGCAGCTATTCCAGTTCTGTCACAGCTGCTTAAGGCGGAAACGGCGGAGCGTGAAGTCAGATCAGTTGCTTACCAGCTCAAAACTGCACGCTTTCCAGCCTACCGTGATCTGAACGGCTTTGACTTCGCAAGCAGTGAGATAAACGAGGCATTGGTCCAGCAGCTGCATCGCTAAGACTTTCTCAATGATGCAAACAACATTGTTCTGGTTGGTGGACCCGGAACGGGTAAAACTCATATCGCCACCGCTATTGGTGTCCAGGCGATTGAATACCACCACAAACGTGTCCGGTTCTTCTCAACGGTTGAACTTGTGAATGCACTTGAGCAGGAAAAAGCCCAAGGCAAATCGGGACAGATCGCCAACCGGCTCATTTATTCCGATCTCGTCATTCTTGATGCGCTCGGATATCTGCCATTCAGTGCATCAGGTTGCGCTCTTTTATTCCATCTGCTCAGCAAACTTTACGAGCGCACGAGCGTCATAATCACAACCAATCTTAGCTTCAGTGAATGGGCAAGCGTGTTTGGTGATGCCAAAATGACGACTGCATTGCTCGACAGGCTCACCCATCACTGCCACATCCTGGAAACTGGAAATGACAGCTTCAGGTTCAAAAACAGTTCCGCTCAGGAACCAAAACGAGCAAAGGAATACACGAAACTTGACCGTGAATAAAAACCCGAACATTAATTAAAAGGCGGGTCAATTCTCGGTGGAAAAACCGGGTCACTTCTCAGCGGCAATCAACAGTCTGGCATCCGCGGCAAGAATACCAAGCCGGAGCTGACACTTCGACGTCATCTTCACGCGGCCGGCCTTCGATTTCGTCTCCACGATCCGGATGTAACCGGTCGGCCTGACCTTGTGTTCAAGTCGAGACGGGCAGCCGTGTTTGTCCACGGCTGCTTCTGGCACCGCCACGAGGGCTGCCACTGGTGCACCACACCAGCATCGAATCCCGAGTTCTGGGCCGCAAAGTTCGCACGCAACATCGCCCGGGACCAGGAAGTTCGCAATGCCTTGAACTCATCCGGCTGGCGGGTGGGCACCGTCTGGGAATGCGGCCTGCGCTCCCCCTGGCTCGCGCTGACGCTGGAAGAGGTTACCTGCTGGATCAGGGAAGGAACGGAAAATTTTGAGAGTACTCTAGTGCGGCCACGCTCTATGAATCAGGAGAATCTGGTACATATCCTTGGTACAAAATGAAATTTTACCCAGGATATGTACCAACAATGGCCCCGGAGACATCTCAGCAGGAGCGTCTGCTCACCTTCCTTGCCTCACACCCCATTGCCCGCGCATACGAATTGCGCGCTGCTGGAATAACCCCGTCGACGATATCGAGAGCCGTGGAATCCGGGGAACTGGTCCGGATATCCCGGGGCCTGTATCAGCATGTACTTGGTGACATGGACTCGTCCCAGGCCTTGGCGGAAGCCGCCAAGCTTGCGCCCAGAGGTGTGGTTGCACTGGTATCGGCATTGGCGTTTCATGGACTGACAGACCAGATCCCCCGCGAGATATGGGTGGCTGTAAGTCAAAGGGACTGGGCTGTCGCTCCTGCCGATTCACTTATCAGGATCATTGAATTCCGAGACACCTATATGACCAACGGCATCGAACATCACCGGATTTCCGGTGTATCGGACCCCATATTCTCGGTGACCAAGACGATTGCAGACGTCTTCAGAAGCAAGGTAGTCGACCGATCGGTCGCGATAGAGGCACTTCGGGCGACACTCCAGCAGCGAAAGGCGAGTCCGGCGGCAATAACCGAGACCGCCATGGTGAACGGCGCTTGGAGGAAAATGAAACCCTATCTGGAGGCTCTGACCTCGAATGGCTAGGGAAATCAGAAACAGGGCGGCTTCCATAAAGCAGCAGCTCAGCAACCTTGCCCGTCGTGAAGGGCGGGTTTTCGAAATTGTCATGGTCCGATATGCCCTCGAGCGACTGCTCTTTCGGCTGTCAGCATCCGACAAGGCCGATCGCTTCATACTCAAGGGCGGAATGCTCGTCACGCTCTGGCTGGACGGAGACAACCGCGAAACCCGCGACGTTGATTTCCTTGGATACGGTCAGGCGGACGGAGAGACCCTGAAATCGATCTTCGCAGGCATCATGGCAGTTCAATACGATGACGGGCTCGTCTTCGATGTCGACGGACTAACAGGCGGAGGTCATCCGCGAGGAGATGGAATACAACGGTGTGCGGCTTCGCACGGTGGCTCTTCTGGAGCGTACACGAATACCGGTTACCATCGACATCGGGTTCGGCGATGCTCTTGCGGGAGCCGAGATGACCTCCTACCCTTCCCTCCTCGGCATGGAATCCCCACGCATTCGCAGCTACCCTCCAGCGGTCGTAATTGCCGAGAAACTTCAAGCGATCGTGGCGCTCGGCATAATCAACGGGCGGATGAAGGACTACTTCGACCTCTGGGCAATTCCCCAGGTCGTCAGCATTCCGGATGACGAGCTTGATGCCGCGATCAGTGCGACGTTTGAGCGCAGACGAACCGCGATCCCCTCTTCGCGACCACCGGGTCTGACCAGTGTCCTCTTCGAGGATACCGGCAAGCAGAGCCAGTGGCGAAACTATGCCCGGTCGATCCAAGTTACAGGACTGGCGCTTGACGAGGTGACGGACGCGATCTGGAACTTCGTGGGGCCCTGCTGTTCTCGTTTGTTTGCCGCATCAGTCACTGTTCCACCTTATAAGCAAGCTCTACGAGCGAACCTCAATTATCGTTACGACCAATCTGGCGTTCGGCGAATGGCCCACCGTCTTTGGTGATGCCAAAATGACAACCGCACTTCTAGATCGCCTAACGCACCATTGCGAAATCGTAGAGACAGGCAACGATTCATGGCGCTTTAAAAACCGCTCTCAAAGCTCACATGAGGATTTCGTCGTCAAGATCAATCATTGTTCCATAGCTTGTCCCCTTCGATTTTGTATCGAACCCATGGTCTGAGCCATCTTGCTTGACGCGGCACGTTTCCGTCACCGGTTCAAACTCACATACGGTCGCCGTTTTGTCCGGCAGCACCATCATCCCGCTTGCGTAGCGGCAAGGCTCAGGAGAACGGGACCAATCTAAAGCGCGGCATTTGAAGCCCGACTTTGAGGCGGTTCGCTCACCTGGATCCGCCAGGAGTGATCAGTCCTGGAAGATTTGTGTATTCGGTAATTTTTTGGTCGTCACGCAGTCTTCATGACAGCCCCCTCGATGACAACACCCGCAGTGACAAACTTCCACAGCGCGATAAGGAGTTTGCGCGCCAGGGCAACTATCGCGGCTTTCTTTAAGCGTCCACCATTCGACTGAACCCGATCCACAAACCAACGGCTGAGCGCTGATGCTGGCTGATTGCGTAGCCACAACCAAGACAATTGAATCATCGTGGTGCGCAGCCGAGGGTTTCCTGCTTTTGAGACACCCTGTTCGTGATCGATGGTCCCGCTCATCCATGGGGTTGGTGTCAAACCGGCATAGGCGGCAATCTGCCGCCTATTATCAAAACGCCGGGACAGGGCTTCGGTCCAAAGGACGGCGGCAAACTCAGCGCCAATCCCCTTCAGGGACAGCAGCATCGCCGCGGGCGAAGTTGCCTCAACCGCTGGCTGCTCATACGTTGACAGGAGAGAATTCCGCTCGCTCTCCACTGCAGCAATCTGTTCCAGCAGCAAGTCGAGACGGTCGAGTTCGCGATTAATTTGAGCCTTCAGGTGTTTCGGTAACTCACGCCCATCTCCGGTCTGGAGCTCCTCCAGCCGCCGACGGCGATCTTTACGGAGCGGTTGATAGCCGCTGACGCCTTGAGCAAAGAGTAGCCCCTTAACGCGATTGACATGCCTGACCCGCTCAGCAATCAAAACTTTGCGTTCCCGGCAAATCCGACGCCGATCTTCGTCCTTCGGATCTGGCGCTTTAACCATCGCACATACGCGTGGCTCGCCGCGCTTGAACGCAAGCAATGTGCGCGTCAGAGCCTCTCCATCAATCTTGTCGGTCTTGGCACGCCGACGTCGACGAGACGTCGCGATCGAAGCTGCGTCTACGACGTGACTCTCGATACCATTGGCCTCCAGCACCCGGTGTATCCAGAAGCCGTCCAATCCTGCCTCTTGGATTGTTACGATAGGGAACAACGTTCCTGTTCTCAACCGCGCTTTGTGCTGTAGCTGCTCAAATCGATCCAGCAGCTCTGCCACATTGCCACCGGTCACTACATGCTTCGACATCTTCTCGCCACTGCCCGGCGACAACGAAGTGATCAACCAAGTCGATCGGCTTAGTTCCAATGACACAAAAATTGCGCCAAGATCAGTGCGGACAGCGGTCGGATGAATGGATGCGGGTTCCATAAATTGCTCCTCCTGAGCGAGTGTTTTGATGCAACCTCACTCTGCCAGAGCGACGGCCGCTGTTCACTCCTCATGGGATCTAAAGCCGAAAGAGCTAATCACCCGCACTTGGCCTACCCTTTGCAACCCCGGCCAGCGTCGGGCAGTCCAAGTGCTAATCCGTAATTGGGGGGTCAATATTGGATAAGTAAAGGGGGTGAATATTCCGCTCCGATTGACAGTTTAATCCCTCGTGGTAATCGCCGCCCGGACTATTCAGGGAAATGACAATCCGTTGCCAAGGGTTTTGTTGAACTGAGATGTTGGCTTCCGCCAATGCTTGCTTCACACGAGCACTGTCGGCCTCGAGGATTTCGCCCTCGAGCCTGAAGCGTGCCTCTGGACCGAACTGCCCGTTCGTAATCCCTTCGAACTTAACGTCGGCGGCATGGGAGCTTACCGGAGCCGTCAAGCCTAAGCATGCAAGCATTGTGACGACGGAAAGGGGACGTATCATTCAGCGACACCAGGGCAAAGTTCCTGGAAGACGCTCAGTGCGGTCGGGTAGCCAGAAGCCGATGAACCGTCGAGTACCTCGCCCGATTTTACGCTGCGTACGACATAGTCAGCCATGAGGTCAGTTGACCTCGGTTTGCCTTCAAAGACATATCCCTCGCCGTAAACGTCGGTCCAAGTCCCCTTTTTGCAGTTCGCCGTTACCCTGTCGCCTACTTTTATCGATGCCATTGTCCGTTTGACGCAAGCCATCGAATAGTCCTGCTCGTATTCAACGCAGTACGCCTTGGCATCCTTGGGCGTATGCTTGATTATGATAACGGCTTTCGACGTACCGATCCCGGATTTTGAGACGGTCGTTACGTGCATGCCGGCACGCGATCCGTAGTAGATCGAGTGATCGTCCTGCGCCCGCGCGGGAATGATAGACAATGTTCCCGCTGCGACTGCAGCGGCAATCAACAACATAACCCTAGAACTTGCCGCCCCGATCAACGCCTGCATGCAATACCTCCATTAGCCCGCACTGGGCAGCTTCGATTTCAACGCGGACCATGCGTCCGAGACCTTCCTGCCAGCGGATGCGGCTTTCGATGGCTCGGACCCAAGCACATTCAAAAGGTTCGCTAACTCCTCTTCAACGGCAAGGGGGTGAACCTTGGCCGCATCCATGGCAGCCAGGCAAGCTCGTGCCTTGGCTGGCTGACTGAGCGTCGGAATTGCCGTCTCGATATCGTACGTGACTTCACCGAGAGATAGTATGTCGTCCGCGAAGCGCGCGTCTATCCAGTCGTTGATCTCGGGAATCGTGCCGGGAACGGCAGATTTCTTCGCTGCCAGCATCGCGATCTTGGCCTGTACGACCGCCAAAAGCGCGATACGGAACCGCTCGGTGGACGCGTCGAGGTCGGCAAACCAGTCGGAGGACAGCAATCGCGTTGCCTGCTCTCTCGTCCAGCCCGCGCCGACCAGTGCGCTGACACCACCGACACCACTCAGGACCAGCGCTCCAGCCGGGCCGAAAGCCATCAGGCCGATTGCCTTGCCCGACAGCGCGCCAATGGCCGAAAGTCCTCCTTTGACGCTGGCATCCATCACGACGGAAAATGGCAGGTCCGACAGGGGCGTGCGGCCGCGCCAGACACTGTGGAGGTTTCGCGCCGAGGAAACCGCCATGGCGAAGAACGGCACGTTCAGGTCGCCCAACGCTTCGGCGGCTTCGAGTGAGGTTGTCATGACGAGGTCGGCGATCTCGCGATCAAATCCATCGACATAGAAGACGAGTTTCGCCCATTCCTCTCCGCTGCTGATAACGGCCTCTGCCAATTCGGCATTGGCGTACACAGGCATGTCGGGATACTTGGCGAAATGCGTTCGCAGGCCTTCGAGGCCCTGCAGACATTTCACCTGAAACGGGACACCGTCTACGAGGAGATCAAAACCCGCATTGTTCGAGGTCTCCGGAAAACTGACCATGTGGCCGACTTCCGAAAGGCGTGCCGCCACTAGCTGTTCGGAGACATAACCGCGTAGGTTATTGCCTGCTCCCGCCGCAGCGGCATCGCTCATCGATCGGACGCGCTCGGCAAACACACCGAACTTGAAGATGTCTCCCAGGTCTTCCGAGCGCGAGAAATCGGCTGCGGCGAGAACCATCGGATCGATGGATACCACGTTGTAGACCATGTCACCCGCCGACAGAGCCGTTACAGCGACCATTTCAAGCGCATCGCCACGTTTCTTCTGTAGTACGCCCGTAAGCAGGTCGCTTTGCCGCTCTGAGGCGAGCCCTCCAGTCTTCAAATCGCCGAATGCATCTGGCAAACGCCCGCCCGTCGCCTTTGCGACGGCCGCGTTGCGAAGCATGTTTTCTGCCATGATCGACGTGGACAGCGAAGCCAGGTCGGCTCTGGCCGCGGTTCGGAAATTGTTCAGTATGACCGCCAAGCCGTCCCGTTCTGCCGACAGCCCACGAAGGGATAACTGGACCGAAACGATAGCGGCGAGCTTGGCAGCCTGCCCGCCGTTCACGTAGTTGTTTGCCAGGTACCCGATACCGAGGACAGCCGGGATACTGAATAGCGGGTTCGCTAGCATGAAGAGCGTCGATACGACGGCTGGTCCGCTCATGAAAGGGATAAACGCCGAAGCCTGCGCAGCGAGGATGTAGGCGCTGAACCCGGCCAGATTCACGCCCATGCCGATGGAGAATGCTGCGGTCCCCGTCGCGAGAACGGTAAATGCCGCCCGATCTCCTGCGGTCAGGGCATCGCGCATGGAGTCATCCCGCAGTTCGGGTGGCAGGCTTCGAATATGGTCACGGACGCGCTGGCCGAGTGCGCTCGCCAGTTCTTCCGGAATCTCACCGGATGTTGCCGCCTCGGCCACCGCCTTTGCGACGAGCTGCGCCTGCTCGGCGACCAGGGAAGCGAAATCCTGGTGGGAACGACCGCGTAGAGTCTTCACTGCCTGCAAGGCTTTCTGGATGCCCGTCTGCGGCGCATTCTCGCGGTCGTCGGCGACAGGCACGGACATCACCGACGATGCCTTGTATGCCACAGCCGCGCCAACCAAGTTGGCCCTTCTCGACGACAACGGAAGGATGGTATCGAGGTCGAGGGCCTCAGCGATCCTGACCCAGAGGCGAATCCTCAGCGCGCGGTCTGACGTATCGGACGCAAACAGTTCGTCGGCGGCGAGTCTCAGACGGCGGGCGAAAGCCGTGGCATCTGACGACTCGGCATTCTTCTGAAAGCGGGACAACATATCGCTAACGCGGTCCATAGACATGGACAACAGCGTTGTGGCCTCGAAGCTTGCGATGAGATTGCACAGTTCGCGGCGATCAAGCGCCCCGAGACCCGCGAAAATCGTCCATGGCGGTACGTACAATTCTTTCCCCCTTAAGCACCCGCATTTTCATGACGGATTAACCGCAGGTTGTCTAATAATTTCCTGGAGTTGTCGCAGAGTAATCCGTCGATATGGATCGTGTGCTATAAGCCGATGCAAACGAGCGCATTGGGCTCCAGACGACAGTAGAGTCGCATGGAAAGCTTGGCCAACGTGGTAGCGGAACACCAACTACGGTGAAGGCAACTATCTGCCGAATTGTTCGAAGACATCAGCAATATCGCAGATCGGGATGTTGGCGAGGGCCGCGCATAAGAGGATGCGGGCTTTCGGGCCCTGCAGACGGCCAGCGAAAATAGCCCCGGCATCCTGCAGATCTCGCCCTCCCCCGTCACCGTAGAGCGGGAGCACACGTCCGTCAAAACAGCGAGACGTAACCACGGTAACGACGCCATTCCCGGTTGCTCGGTCAACCGCAGAGACGATCTCCGGCGTGGCATTTCCGCTGCCGAAACCTTGAAGGACGATGCCTCGCGCCCCGGAATTAACAGCTGCTTCGAAAAGTCGGTCATCACACCCCAGAGTAAGAGTGATGAGATCGACCTTCGTTTCTAGAGTTTTGACCTTGATTGTCGGATAGCCCCATGGCCGACGTGTGATCAGTACCTTGCCACGATCGACTTCGCCCACCGGTCCGCAACTTCGCGCTCCAAACGCCTCGACAGCGAGGGTGTGAGTTTTGGTCGCATCGAGGGCCGACAGTATTTTACCTGAGAAAACGACAAGCGGACCAAGGCCGGCGGCATCGTTTGATGCTGCAACAGCGATGGCATCGGCAAGATTGCGTGGCCCATCGGCGTCGGGTTCATCAGCACCACGCTGTGAGCCTGTGAAAATGACCGGCTTTTGGGTGATGAGAGCGAGGCGCGACAGGAACGCTCCCTCTTCAAGGGTGTCGGTCCCGTGCGTGATGACGCAACCGTGGATCGCCTCATTATCAAGCAGTTCGTCAACGCGGCGCGCCAACCGCAGCTGCATTTCGAGATTGATCCGATTGCTCCCAACATTGCTGAATGCCTCATGGATGATGTTGACGTCCGGTGCGAGCGACCCCATCGCCGCCAAAAGCTCATCACCGCCAGCAACGCTTATCAGTGCCTTAGCGACGGGGTCATAGCGGGAGGCAATCGTGCCCCCCGTCGACATCAGCAGGATCGTTTTTCTGGCGGCATTTCCTGCGCCCATCGGTCGCTCCAAGGTGCTTTGCGTTTGCTCGACTGCCTCGTCTTTATCAAGCCGCGCCTAGTGGAGGATTTGTCGTAGAAACAGCCGTGTTCGATCATGCTGTGGATCATCGAAGAATGCACCCGGTTCAGCGCATTCGACGATTTGTCCTCGATCCATAAAAATGACGCGGTCTGCAACGCGGCGTGCAAAGCCCATTTCATGGGTAACGCAAATCATCGTCATGCCGTCTTGAGCCAAGCCGACCATCGTGTCCAGAACTTCCGTCACCATCTCTGGATCGAGCGCAGATGTCGGCTCGTCAAAGAGCATGATCTTTGGGTTCATGCAAAGCGAGCGAGCAATCGCGGCACGTTGTTGCTGCCCTCCCGAGATTTGGGAAGGATATTTGTTGGCGTGGTCGGAAATTCGAACCCGAGAAAGGTAGGTCATAGCGATTTCCGTTGCCGCCTTCCGGCTCATTCCACGCACCGACATCGGTGCGAGCGTACAGTTTTCAAGAAGCGTCAGATGAGGGAAAAGATTAAAGTGCTGGAACACCATTCCGACTTCGCGTCGCACCTCCTCCACGGATTTCGCATCTTCTGTCAGCGCGATCCCGTCAACGGCGATATTCCCGCTTTGAAAGGACTCCAGGCGGTTAAGACAACGGATGAGGGTCGACTTACCCGACCCGGACGGCCCGCAGATCACCACCCGTTCGCCCCTCGCCACGTCGAAATCGATATCCTTGAGCACTTGGAAATGCCCGTACCACTTGCTGACGGACCGCATGACGACCGCAGCGTCAGTAGATTTAGCCGGCATGAGCATTCTTAAGCTCCTCATTTTGCATTGCTTGAGGGATTGCCATACCCAAGGGATCTAATAGGACCTCAAGTGCGTCGACACCCAATCCGAGCGACAGAGCAACTTCCAGGACGCTTCGTCTTGAGGCGAGCGCTTGCTTGGCGATATCCGCAGCCTTGGTGTAGCCGACGACCGGCACGAGTGCCGTAGCAAGTGAGATGCTGCCGAGCGCACCGTCGCGGCACCGGTCAAGATCGGCCTCAATACCGCAGACGCATCGATCGGCAAGATTGGTCATTGCTCGTCCGAGTAGCCGCATCGAGGTCAGAAGATTGTAGACGATCAGCGGCTCGAATGCGTTGAGCTGCAGCTGTCCTCCTTCGGCCGCCATGGTGACCGCCAAGTCGTTGCCGACCACCTGATAGCAGACCTGGTTCACGGATTCCGGGATAACCGGATTAACCTTACCGGGCATGATTGACGAACCAGGTTGCACCGGTGGTAGTCGTATTTCACCCAATCCGCTTCTTGGCCCGCTGGACAGCAATCGAAGGTCATTGCAGATCTTGGAAAGCTTCACTGCGATGCGCCGCAGGATACCGGAGAAAGTCACGAAGGCGCCGGTGTCCCAGCTGGCTTCGAGAAGGTTGCTTGCAGCCTTTAACTCGTGGCCCGATATCGTTGACAGTTCTTCAATTGCACGTTTGGCATAGGCATTCGACGCGTTGATGCGCGTGCCGACGGCCGTGCCACCGAGGTTCACCTCCTGAAAGAAGGAAGCGACTTCCTCGAGCCGCGCTGTGTCTTCCCGGAGTGTTGCAGCGAAAGCTTCAAACTCCTGCCCCAGCGTGATCGGAACGGCATCTTGCAATTGCGTGCGGCCAATCTTCACCACATTGGAAAACTCCCGCCCTTTTGCCTCGAAAGCTGCGATTAGGGTGGCGAGAGCTGCCTGAAGGTCTGCGCGGCTAAGCAGGAGCGCCAGTCTTATCGCTGTCGGATAGACATCGTTCGTGGACTGGGACATGTTCACATCGTCGTTGGGGTGAAGTGTCTCGTATTCCCCCTTTGGTCGCCCAAGATGCTCAAGCGCTCGATTGGCGATAACCTCATTTGCGTTCATGTTACTCGATGTTCCCGCACCTCCCTGAAACACGTCAACGATGAACGGCTCAATCAGACGTCCTTCGATGACGTCGTTACATGCCCTAACGATTGCCGTGCATTTGGACTCGGTTAGTTGTCCTGCAGCATGGTTCGAGATGGCCGCAGCCTTCTTGACCATAGCAAGAGAGCGAACAAGGGTTGGAAAATGGCTGAGCGCGATATCGGAAAGCGAAAAATTTTCGATGGCGCGTAGCGTCTGGATGCCAAAATAGGCATCGATCGGGATTTCCCGCTCGCCAAGGGAATCCCGCTCGCGCCGTGTACGCGAGCGATTGTCTGTCTGTTCAATCATGATGCTTCTCAGGCTGCTACGTGCGCGGGTCTTGTTGCCGTCGTGGGGGCTACTTCGAGTTCCGATTTTGTACCGAAATAGTCGGCCCGCACCGCAGCTCCGATCAGATTTACAAAGAACCGCCCTGCTGCGATCGCCGTCAGTTGGTTGACATCCTTGGACGGCGTTATCTCGACGATGTCCATTCCGACGACTCGCCCCTTTTTAACCAGACCGTGCAGAAGTTTACGGGTTTGCGCATATGTCACACCAGCAAGTGCTGGGCCAGCGACAGCGGGCATTACCGACGGATCGATGCCATCGGCATCAATCGTAATGTAGTAGCGTCCCCCATCCGGAATGCGGTCGAGGATGGCGTCCATACCGACATCGTGAAGTTCGTAAGCCGTGATGATGTTCGAACCATAGGCCTTGGCAGCCTCATATTCTTCAGGGCGGGCAGTGCCCTGGGCACGGATACCGATCTGGAAGATGTCTTTCACATGCGCCATTTCGGAGGCACGGCGGATCGGGCTCGAGAGACCATCATGCACTCCATTGATCTGGTCGCGCCAATCAAGATGGGCATCGATCTGGATCAGTGTGATCGGCCCCTGGTCTTCATAGGCGCGCAGCACCGGGATCGGGATGCCGTGGTCTCCACCGATGATGAGCGGCAGCGCGCCGGCAGCCAGAATCTTTCGGACGGCGGCTTCCGCATTGCGCGAATGAGCAGCAGGATCCTTCGGATCACCAACCACATCGCCGCAATCCACTGCCTTAATCGCACGGTCGTCATAGAGCGGACCACCGATATCAAAGTCGTAGCGGTCAAGGTTCCGGACTGCCCGGTCAGTCGCCTGCCGAACGGCCGTTGGCGCACGCGTCTGGTCGTTCGTTACTTCGTCGATCGTATATGCGGATCCGTAAGGGATACCGAGAAAGGCGATGTGAGCATCCAGTGAATCAAGATCCGTATGCACCTTGGAATAGAGCATGCTCGTGTGGCCATGCTTCGGTGCTGAGGTAAGCTGCTTGGTCATTTCAGTGTCCTTTTTAGTGAACATGCGGTTTCGCAAGGGACGAAGAACCATCGTCCGGGATTGGCTGGTCGGATGTGATCTGCGAGAGGAATTCACGCAGACGCGGATTGGTTGGATTGACGAGCACGATGTTGGATGGACCGGCTTCTGCAACGACACCCCGATCTAGGAAGATCACTCGGTCTGCGACATGACGCGCAAATCCGATTTCGTGGGTCACAATGACCATCGTCATGCCGGACTCGGCCAACTCCCGGAGAAACACCAAGACCTCCTTGACGATCTCAGGATCGAGTGCAGAAGTCGGTTCGTCAAAAAGCATCAGTTCCGGGCCCATTGCCAGCGCGCGTGCAATTGCGACGCGTTGTTTCTGGCCACCTGAGAGCTCCGACGGAAACATATTGGCTTTGTCGCGCAAACCGAAGCGCTGCAGCAGAGAGAGGGCTTGCTCTTCCGCTTCTTCACGAGAGCGCTTCTGAACTTTAACAGGTCCCTTGACGATGTTTTCAAGGACGCTGAGATGCGGCCACAGATTGAACGATTGGAAGACGAAGCCCATTCTTGGACGCGTGCGGTCAATCTCGCCATGGGTTTGCATGCGCACGGTACCATCGGACTTCAGCTCTCGGCCGATGTAGTTGCCTGCGACTTCGACAAAGCCACTATCTGGAAATGTCAGATGATTGATGCAACGCAGAAGCGTGCTCTTGCCGCAACCGCTTGGCCCGATGATGCACACCACTTCGCCGGCAGTGACTTCGAAACTGATGTCGCGCAACGCAGTGGCTTTTCCGAAGCTCTTGGCGAGATTGGACACCTTGAGGAGAGTCTTGCTCATGCTGGCCTCCGTGCGCCGATCAACAGATATTTGTCCGCTAGACTGGTTCGCGATTGATTGGCGCCTTGAGCGGCTCCAAATGCTTTTTCCGTGCGGTGCATGAAGTGGGCGAAAATCGCGGTGATTATCCAGTAGATCGCAGCAGTGGCCAGGAAGACTTCGAAAGGCGCGAAGGTCTCTCCCTGTACGACAAGGCCCTGATAAGTTAGTTCGCCTACGGTAATAGTACTGAGTACCGAGGTTTCTTTGACCATCGAGATACTCGTGTTGGTCGAAGGAGGCAGAAACAGGCGGACGGTTTGCGGGGCGACGATCTCCCACATGCCCTGGAAGTACGACATGCCGATTGCCCGCGCTGCCTCCATCTGCCCTTTCGGAACGGCAAGGATCGCACCGCGGATGATTTCGGAGAAGTAAGAGCTCGCGAAAAAGGCGAGCGCGATCGTGCCGACTATAGCCTCTGGCAAACGGACGTTGACGAACGGCAAGCCGTAAAAGAACAGGTAGAGGACCACGATAAAGGGGATGTTGCGGAACCACTCGACGTAGGCTGTAGCGATCCAGCGGAGTGCCCGACGATGGGACAGTGCCATCAGCGCAATCGGGATGGAGATCAAGAAACCGGTCGCTACGGCTACGGCCGCACTGGCAATCGTAAGCCACGCGCCTCGTGCAAAGAGCGTCCAATTATCGAGAATGACGTTGAAATCAAAGGCCATGGCTTAACCCCTACGCGCTGCGACGCGCGTCTCCAGAAATCTGCCGCTCTGGCTGATGACAAAATTTACGGCAAACAAGATGATGGCTGCGGAAAGCAGAGTTTCGAGCGGCCTGAACGAAGCATTCGCGACTTGCTGCGCGGTACGAAGCACTTCGACCACAGTGATCACGGACAGCAGAGCTGTCCCCTTCACAATTGTGGTCAATTCGTTGACCAGCGGCGGCATGATGCGAATATAAAGCTGCGGAAGGATCACCTTCGTCCAGATAACCTTGCCCTTGATTCCAAGAGCGATCGCCGCTTCGACCGGACCGGAATCCATGCCGGACAATCCGCCACGCATGATTTCGGTGATAAATATCGAGCTGTTAAAGGCAATAGCCAGGATACCGGCCTGGATCGGCGAAAGGTCAAGTCCGAGAGCTGGCAAGCCGTAATAGAACAAGAAAATTTGCACAAGGATCGGCGTACCTCGGATAAAACTTATCATGACGCCGATCACTGCGTTAAGCGATGCAATGCCCAGTGTGCGTAGGATGGTCAACGCCGTCCCACCGATCAGCGCGAGGACCATCGCGACAACGGCAATGGCCAAGTTGATGCCCATGGCGGGCAGAAGTTGGGGAAAGGCTCCGCTCAGGGCGCCAGCGCTGAAGTCCATCGTCGTCTCCTCCGACGTCGGGGTGGATTGATAGCCTGAATTGCTTTGGCGTTTTCGGGACGCAGAGAGGCGCTTCAAGCGTGTGAACCGGAAACGGCCCCCTCATCCGTTGAGCGGTGATCGGGGACCGTTAGGAACCGTTAGCGAGCGCCTTCGGGAAGATAGTCCTTCTCAGGCAGATCATAGGTCATGCCGAGCCATTTTTGCTGAAGTTCTGCCAACTTACCGCTCTGTTTAAGCTTGAGAAGCGCGGTATTGATCGCATCGCGAAGATCCTGATCCTCGGGACGCACGACCCAGGCATTATAGCTTGGCACCACAGCGGCTTTGCCCACGAGTTCGAAGATGCCGGGTCTTTCGTTCATCAAGTTTTGTAAGACCGGCAGGCCCGCAAGTGCAGCGTCCGACGTACCGTTGGCAACGGCCAGGAATGAGTCATTGAAAGTTGGAAATAACTTGAGCTCGGCGAATCCGCCGCCGGCGGCCTGCAGCCGTTTATCAAGTGCCTTTGCGACCGGATCGACAGCCGAAGCGAGTTGGGTTGCCACAACCTTGCCCCTCAGATCCTCAACCGTCTTGATCTCTCCGTTACCGGTTTTTTTCATTGCGTAGGCGGTGCTGTCAGCAATCGGCAAGGTGTAGGCGTAGCGTTTAGCGCGTTCTGGATTGATACCGACAGACGTTGCTACGAAATCGAACTTGCCAGCGATTAGTCCGGGCAGGATTCCCTGGAACGGCAGATCCAATTGTTGGACCTCTACGCCCCATTGCTTGGCGATCTCGTCGAGCACGTCTCTGCCAAAGCCAACGATCTTGCCGTCCTTGATGAATTCAAAAGGCGGATAGGCTGCCTCGGTTCCTACGGTTACCTTTTTTGTACGCTGAATTTTTTCGAGCGTTGTTTCAGCCAAGGTGGGCGCGGCGTGAGAAGCCGCGCAGGCCAAGCCTATTGCCAAAATGCCAAACAAACGTCTTTTGAACATGTGGTCATTCCTCCAAAAACCATGGTGACGGAATACCAATGACCCGTTCCCTAAGCAAACATAATGCGTTCAGGACATCTTAGGTTAGGAGCGCCAAAAGCGGTCGCATTGGGGTCTTTCTCGGTGCCAATGGCGGATGAACACGTTCATAAACCAAAACGAAAACAATTGGTTGTTTCACTTATCTCCTTTCGAGAAACTAGAGAACCTCACGTAGCCGACAGGTTGACGATGACCGATATTTCTGAACTGTATGCGTTGAAATCATGATATGGAGGTTTTGGTACAGTGAAAGCGCCCGTGAGCGATCCGTCGGTCATCCGCCGCCTGGGATTTGATCTCCAATCCCTCGAAATCTTCGTGACGGTCTGTCGAACCGGCAGCATGACCACCGCCGCCACACAAACTGGAATGACGCAATCGGCAGTCTCGCGTCAAATTCTCAACCTTGAGCAGCGCCTTGGTGTGACGCTTTTCGAGCGTGGCTCGCGGCCGTTGAAACCTACCCTTGCTGGTCAGAAGCTCGTCAGCGCTGCCGACCACCTTCTTGCTGAGGCTGCGGGCGTACCGGCTCTTCTTCAGAGCGTTGATGCCGGGATTATTCCCCAATTGCGCCTTGGCTTGATAGACTCCCTTTCCGACCCGCTGGTCCCTATTCTTATCAAGTCGCTTCGCGACCGAGTGGCCTCTATTTCGGTGGCGACGGGTTTTATGGAGCCACTTCGGCAGCGCCTGTTGAAGCGCGAGCTCGACGCCGTCATTTCCGCAGATCCCTTCGACGATGTTGATGGCTTCGAAAGATTCGAGCTCTTCACGGAGCAATTCGTGGTCGTTGCTACACGCGGCGAAGCGCCGTTTGGGGACGAGATCGAGTTCCGCAATTTTGCTCAGCGTTTCCCGATCATCCGCTCGGGCAGTACGACAGGGATAGCTCAGCGGGTCGATCAGCATTTTCGGCGTATGCGACTGGAGGTGCCGCACGCATTCTCCTGCGAGACGATCGAGTCTATAATCAGCCTTGTCGCGTCGGGCATTGGATGGTCGATCCTCACGCCGGTCTGCGTACGCAAATGCGTCGCTCTCGCCCCAGCGATCCAGGTTCTCCAATTGCCTGGTGCGGGATTTTCCCGACACATTTATCTTGTCGTCCGACGGGGAGAGTTTGGAAGTTTCGCCAAACAACTTTCCACGCTTTGCAAGAGGACAATCCAGAAGCATTACATGCCACAACTCGTAGCGATCGCGCCTTGGATGGCGTCAGCGATCACCGTCTCACAAAATTAGCTTGGCGACCTACTCCGTTCGAAACTCAGAAGGCCGCGGCGCCATTCACGGCACCACGGCTATTGCAAGCTCACCCGTGACGGGCCGAGAAATTAGCGAGGGATATCAACCGGTGCGGCACCTCTGGCACCGATGGTTGTCAACGTATTAACCGCCTGATTTCCGATTGCGACCGCAGCCATACCGTTGCCGGAGATCGAGACCATCGAGCCGCTGACGCCCTCGGACATGGATGCACCGAAGCGACCGGTGGCCGTTGCAGAGACCAGGCCGCGGTTTTCCTGCGTGTTGCTGACCATTGCCACGGCCACACCCTCTGCGACAAAGGCATTGAGGGCGGCATTGCCATAGGCAGATGCTGCGCCGGAGTTTTGGGTGTTGCCGCTCTGGCTATCCGTCGTGCAGTCGCAATTTAGCGCCATGCCAGTGTTGAGGCGGCTATGCGCCGCGACTGCGCCCGAGTTCAATTGCCGGTTTGATAGGACCGCGCCAACCACTGCCTGCGCGGGAATGGCCGCAGACAGCTGCGGCGTGTCATCCCCCGCCCTCTGTCTGACGCCAAATCCGGCAGTGACGCCCATGCGATTTTCAGCGAAATTGCCGTGCGCCAACGACGAAGCGGTGTTGTGATCGACTTCGAGCCTGGACTGAAACGCACCGCGACCGTCGACGTTTAGTGCTGTGTCTGAGCAGACTCGATGATTCCCAAAATCAGCACCCAACACGTTCGCGCGGGTTGACTTCATATTAGTTGATAATGGATGTCAACTTTTATCACATTGATGTCACACATGCCAAGCGGCTGAAAACGGGTCTGCTATCCGTTCAACCCTGTTTTTGCCAATTCAATTTCCGACTTGATTGAACTCGTAAAATACCGGCCGAGCCATGCGCGCGGCATGTTGCGCATGACGAAATTACGCATATGAAAAGCGAATGCACTGCGAGGAATGAAAACCGATGCCATTTTTCGGCTGCGCGCCTGAAGCCGTCCAATGATCGGGCGCAATCGCGCCTCATGCAGCGCCAAGGCCTCCGCCACATTCTTGTGCGATTGTAGGGCCTGCCCCAAGATTTCAGCGGATGCAAGCGCCATGCCCGCCCCCTGCCCCGAGACCAGCGTCAGGCAATGGGCCGCATCGCCCAGAAGCATCACCCGTCCCTTCGACCAGCGCGGCAGGTCGATCATGGTCAGGCTGTCAATCAGCAAAGAGGCGCCGCTATCACGTGCATTCTGCAAAAGATTGCGCACTTCAGGGTGGCTCTTGCGGCTCACTTCAGCCAGCAACCCGAAGCGATCTTCCGACTGCTCCAGTCCTGTCCTTTGATCCCGCCAGACATGCATGGCGGCAAGCCTGCCATCATGCAGCGCATAATATTCCGCCAGATGGCCCGGCTCGGCGTAAGAGAGGAAATCACTGTCAAAACTGCGCGGAGCGTCGACATCATAGACCGCAAAATAATAGCCGAGCGGCGCAAGACAGGCATTATCCGGCCCAAAGATTTTCTGGCGCATCGAAGAGCGGAAACCATCCGCGCCGATCAGAAGATCGGCTTTGATTTTGTCACCGCTTGCCAGCCCCGCGATCACGCCTTCATCACTGTTTTCAATCTCCACAACGCTTTCTCCGAAACGGATTGTTGCGGTATCGGGCAGCACCTCGCTCAGCGCGCGAACGAGATCATTGCGACGAATGGCGAGAAAAGGCAGATCGCGAATGAAATCGCGATAACGCAGCCGCAGCAATTCCTTGCCTCTGCTGTCCTTGTAGACATTCTCGTCAATCGTATACGCAGACGCCTGCAATCTATCGTGCAGGCCCATGCGCCCCGCCGTCTCGAACCCTAATCCCGAAAGGCCCAGCATATAGCCATTCTCGCGCAGGCTGGGCGCACGTTCCACAATAAGTGAGCGCCAGCCAGCCTTATCAAGCCACCATGCGGCTGAAAGCCCGGCCACGCCCGCACCAATAATAAGAGCGAGCGGTCTGGTCATGATGAAACTCCCGTCATAAATCGACGTTCCAGAAATCTGAGGATGAATGGCGTTAGCAACGCCAGCAGAAAGGCCATGCCAAAGCTGGCGGAATATCCCGCGCGCGCGGCAAGCATTGCTCCCGCATAGCCGAAAAGAGCGGCAGCCACAGCACTGGCGCTTTGAAACAAAGTGAAATCGACACCCGGCTGCTTTTCGGAAACGATATCCATCAACCGCGAATAAATCGCGACGAATCCGGCGGCCATAGTTGCCGCTTCGAGCATGAAAGCGCCGACGAGAACCGGCAGTTGCCGCATATGCACCATGACGATTGCCGCAACAAGGCAAAGCGTTGCGATATGCAGCATCGCGACAACAAGCACAGCAGCTTTTGCGCCTTTGCGATGGACGATCAATCCGCCCATGGCCGCGCCCGCAACACCGGCGACAACCCCGCCAATACCGTTCAGCACGCCCAAAAGCGAAAGCGGTACCCCCGCATCGATCAAAAACGGTCCCGACAGCGATTGCGCCAGCCGTCCGCCCATCTCGAAAACAATGGCCATGCAAAGACCGATACGAATATCAAACCGGCGGAGTGCGTTTCTCAGCCCCGGTCGCTCCATTTCCGGCACGGTTTTACACCGGGCTTCCGGGGTAAGCGCCATCGGCAAACTCATGACCAGCAGGATAAGAGCAAGCAACACACAAGCGACAAACCAGCCCCACAGGGCGCTGGCGGTGACGAAAAGACCACTACCGAAAATCAGGCCGAGATAACCACCGCCAACCTGCGCAACGTTTCCGGCACCCCGCTTCCCCGCCGCTATCTGTTCGATGATATAAGCGTCACAGGCAATATCAACGGTCGCCGATGCAACGGCCATCAAAACCAAAAGCACCAGGACGGTTGTAAAACTGGTGATTCCAGAAAGTCCAAGACCGATAAGCAAGAGCGCTACCACGATTTCTCCGGTCATGATGATCAAGCGCGAACGTCGCCTGCCATCGGGCTGAATACGCAGCCTCTCCGTCCATGGTGACCATAGAAATTTCACACCCCAGACCAGCATGGCGAGCGAAACAAGGCCGATCCTGTCGAGCGCTACGTTCTCCGCCCGCAAAATGGCGGGAATGCCCATGAAGGTCAGCCCTCCGATAAGGCTTTGCGCGGTATAGATGCCGCCCGCCGCGATCAGCACGCGCGGCAGCGATGCGGTTGTAGCATTCGCCATGACTTCAGAAATCCTTGCGAAGCGTCAGGCCGAAAGTGCGCCCCTTACCGAGGGTGCCCAATTCATAGGGACCATTCACATAACCGGAAGTCTTGTAGCTCTTGTCGGCGATATTCTGCACATAGAGCTGCGCCTTGAAGCCAGACGCATTTGCGAAATCGAGACTTGCATCCACGGTAGCAAAACCGTCCTGACCCGTGCTGTTCGCCTCATCAAAATAGACTTTCGAGGCATAATTGACCGCACCATTGGCCGTCAGCGTTCCGTCCAGAATATCCTCGCTCAACACATAGGCCACGTTAACATGAGCGGTAATGTCTGGGGCATAGGGAACGCGGTTGCCGTCGTAGCTGATGCTTGTATAGGGATCGGTGAAATCGGTAAATTCCGAACGCCCGAATGCGGCGTTTCCGGTCAATGTCAGGCGCTGGGTTGCCCGCCATGTGCCTTCGATTTCGATGCCGGTGCTGGAAGCCTCACCCGCGTTGCGGATGAATTGCTGACCAATCATACCGACATAGATCTGCTTGTCTGTCGAGCGGATATGATAGAGCGAGGCTGAAACATCAACCGCGCCACCCAGCAGCGTCGATTTCACGCCTGCCTCAAAGTTCCAAGCGGATTCGGCTTCATAAGGGGCCGCATCAATGTCCGACGAAATGCTGTGGTTGAAGCCGCCCGGCTTGTAGCCACGCGACACCACACCGAAGAGACGAACGTCCGGCGCCACTTCGTAACCGATGGCCACCTTTGGCTGAAGGCTGGTGAAATGCGCCTTGTTGTCGAAATCGAAACCGTAGCCAGTCCCATATGTATCAGTGCGCTCGGCGTCGATGCGCGAACGGTCATAGGTTGCGCGCAGGCCGCCAGTGAGGTCAAGCCTGTCGGTCGCGTGCCACGTCAGTTCTCCGAATGCGGCAGCACTGTCACTGACGACATTGTTCTTCGCTTCGCCATAATAACCGACAATGCCGCTTTTGGTGCCAGTGAAATCGTCATGACTGTACCATAGTCCCGCGACACCGCTGAAAATGACGCTATCGTAGGACAGACGCACTTCTTGCGTGAACTGCTTGTCGTTCTGCGGCCAGAAATAGCGCGAACCGGCGCCGGACGAGAAATTGCGCATCACGTCGCTCTCCTGATAGGCGGAGATGCTGGAAAGCGTGAAATCGCCGAAACGATAATTCAACTGTCCCGAAAGATTGGTGACCTTTCGCTTCAGGGTCGGCAACTCACCATAGAGGCTGCTGTCGTAAATGCGGTCGTCAACATCCTGCTGGAAAGCATAGACCTCTTCATGCGAACGCAACCATTCACGCGAAAAGCTAAGTGACGCATCGAAATCACCACCCGTCGGCGCATAGCGCAGCGTGGCGCGGCCGAAACCATTATCAGATGTGTTGATATTGTCGTCGCCCGTCGCCCGGTCATCCATGTCGCCGGAGAAATGCTCGAATGTACCGGCATAATCGAGAAACAGAGTATCTTTGGAGAGAACCAGTGTACCGCCGATCTCGACAGAAGGTTCCTGCGCAGAAATATTCGTCTGCACATAGAAACGGTTGCGATTGTTCTTCTTCGTGATGATGTTGATAACGCCGCCATAGGCGTTGGCACCATAAAGCGTGCCCTGCGGCCCGCGCAAAAGCTCGACACGCTCCACATCCACCACAGGTTGCGAGAAGGTCGACGGCAATTGCGGTGCACCATCAACATAGACTTGCACAGTTGGATTGAAATAATCCGGCGACGACTGGCCGCGAACGGTGAAATTGGAATAGATGCGGTTGCCGCGATTGGCGATGCTCAATCCCGGAAACACTTTCTGCAAATCCTCGACTGTTCGTATGCCGCGCTGCTCTAGCTGTTCGCCGGTGACGGCCGATACCGACCCGTCGATCTTGTCAAGCGCCTGCTCACGCTTTGAAGCCGTGACAGTGATCGTATCGAGGACAATTCCCTTGTTTTCCTCGGCCTGAACGTAGCTCGCTCCCAGAGCCCATAGGCATACAGAACTTGCCAAAAGTATCTTTCGCATATCAAGCATGTCGACCCACACCGCACAATCGCATTAAAACTTGATAGCCATATTCCACTTATTCGACAGATGGGCTAACGTTTTCCGAACCACGATTGACGGAAACGGGACTAATTCTGCGAGCGCAACAAACACATGACCTTGCCTGACACTTCAAATCCGCTTTCCACGCCAAAAAGCCAGACCATGCAGCCGGAAAGCTGGCGTGACGTCGTTGATGGCGAAATCGATCAGCTCGGCTGGCGCGCATACACGACAGTCGAGCAGCCCGACACGGATGTCACCGTCTTCATGATCGATGTGATGCCCACTCAGGACATGGTTTTTCACCCGGAAGGTCCGGCAACCTTCTCGCTCTCGGTCTTTCTCGATGGTGCGGGAACATTGTCGGTCGATGGCGCAACTCCTTTCGAGATCGCATCCGGTACTGCCGTGCTCTTTGCCTGCAAGCGCACCACCCGTGGTGAAAACCGCATCCAGGCAGGACGCCGCCTGCGTGTGGTCGACATTCGTTTCGAGCCGCCACTACTCGAAAAGCTGGGTGGCGTCTCACTGGCACAATTGGGTGGAGCAGTCCTGACCGAGCACAGCCTGCCGGAACAGGACATTTTTCTCGTCGGCTTCAAGGCTCCGCCTGAATTGATCGCAGCCGCGACCAGCCTTATACAATGCCGTTTCGAGGAAGGCCTTGCACGTCTTCTGCATCTTTACAGCAAATCTATCGAAGCGCTCAGCATCAGCATCGATGCAATGGCGCGTAATCGATCCGAAACACCGCTCAAACCATTAAGCGACGAGGAAATGCAGCGCTTAAACAATGCGCTGGAGCTGATTAAAAACCACTACAGCGACGACTGGACCATCCCCCGGCTGGCACGAGAGATCGGTCTGAACGAAAGGCGGCTGAAGGAAGGATTCCGCCTTACGATCGGGAGATCGGTCCATGCGCATTTGCGTGCTATCCGGCTTGAGGCGGCGGCAACGCTGCTTGCAGCAGGTTCAAGCGTCACCGAAGCCGCCTATACGGTCGGCTTTGACAATCTGAGCCATTTCAGCAAGATCTTTCGCGAGGAAAAGGGCGTGCTGCCAAGCAAATATATGCGCTGAAATTTTGCTTTCGAAAGGACCCATCCAGAAGCATCGTTATTTCAGCCGCACCTTTCAAACGGCGTTCACCGGCATGCACAATACCGCTTTATAGCTTGCATATTTACGTCAAATGTTCGCTTGCCCACCCTGCATGAACAACTGCCAAGCCTGATCGAAATATCTTTCTTCCTCGGCTGTATCAGAGAAACGGCCCTCGCCAAGCATAGTGGAGATTAGCGGCTTGATCGACGTCGCGTAGAGAAGTTGCTCGGCGATAAATAACGGATCTCCTTTTGCAATAAGGTGATCGACCTGCGCTTCAACGATCAATGATGCGAACCTCGCCATAATCGGATCCTGTGCCACAGGTGTCGGCTGCACGCCTCCCAACCCCACGGCCTCGCCCAAGGCAACGCGATTGAGCGCGACCATCTGCGGTCGCAGATTAATTGCGAGCAGTGCGCGAGCATAAAGCCGGAGGCGTTCAAGCGACGTCCCTTCCCTTGCCATCAAGGCGTCAAGCTCGTCGAGAACCTGCGATTGCAAACCCTGCATCAATGCAGCGAAAAGAGCCGCTTTGGAAGGATAGCGGCGATAGATTGTATCCTTGCCCGCGTTACAAGCCAAAGCGACCTGCTCCATGGACGTTGCTGCAAATCCTTGAGAGGCAAATAATCCAGTTGCAGTGTCAAGGATACGGCGATTGAGCTCCTCAAGGGCCTGCCTTGAAGGTCGTCCACCTTTTGATCTGCCACGACCAGACTGCTGCCTCCCGGTAGAACCTGTTTCCGGCAAAGCCTCTTTGTCTGGCTTCTTAATTGAATGCGGGGCCATCGTCCTGCCTTTGACGGTTGGGGATCTGCCAATGGTCGATCTTCTTCGAGACTTTATATCGATGCAAAAACCAAACGCAACCGTACCGTTGCTAGCTTGCAACAAAAATAAATATGAGTACAAATGTCATAAATTATAACTGGACGTATTCGTCCCGTTTAGTTACAGCGATTAGAAACTGGTTATAAAGACAGGAAGTGTCGCAATGGCTATAAGGATACGAAGTCTCATTCTTCTTGGCACCAGCAGCCTTTTGACCCTTGCGAGTTCAGCGATTGCACAGGAAGCGGCAACGCAGCTTGAAACAATCGTGGTGGAAGGAGAGACCAGAGCCGACACACGAGATACTATTCTGCTTCAAAAGAGCCTATCCTCGACCAAAACCGATACAGCATTGCTGCAAACACCCCAGTCCGTATCGACAATCACGCGGCGACAGCTGGATGATCAAAATCCGCAAACGGTCAGTGAAGCCCTGCGTTATACTGCCGGTGTGCTTTCTGACGGGGATTCCAACACGCGCTATGATTCCATCTTTCTTCGCGGATTTGGCAGCTTCGGAACCACCACCAATTACGTGAGCTATCTCGACGGCCTGAAACTCCCGCGCGGACAGGCATTCGCTCAAACATCCATTGATCCATTTTTGCTTGATCGTATCGATGTGTTGAAGGGACCTTCAGGCCTTCTTTATGGACAAATCAGCCCCGGTGGACTGGTCAACCAGATCAGCAGGCTTCCCTCTGCACAGCCTTATAATGAGGTTCGTATTCAGGGCGGAACTGATAGCGGGGTCCAGACTGGGCTGACTTCGCGAGGAGCACTTAGCGAAGATGGCAGCCTGCAATATGGGATCAGTATGATCGGTCGGCGCGCCGAAACCCGCTACGACGATGTGGATGAAAAGCGGTTTGGCATCGCCCCTTCCCTTAGATGGCAACCCGATGCTGATACGAGCCTGACCATCTCGGGATATTATCAGAAAGACCCGGAAGGCGGATACTTCAACTCACTTTATCCGCGTTTTCTCGCTCCCCTTGACTATCGCCACTATCTGGATCGCAAGCTGAATATTGGCGATCCAAATTTTGATTCTTTCACGAGGGAGCAATATGGCATTGGCTATAGTTTTGAACATCGCTTCAACGATACAGTGGCAGTACGGTCGAACCTGAGATATTCCCACGTCGACACTGATTTTCAGTCTCTCCAGATGATGGGCGCTATTGACACAAACGGATTGATACCGCGTCAGGCACTGCGCTCGATTGAAGACGTCCACGGGATTTCATTCGATAATCAGATGCAGTTCGACTTCGATACAGGTGCACTGCAGCATAAAGTTCTTGCTGGTATAGACTATCAGAATTCAAAGAGTGACTGGGAATACCGTTTTGGATTAGCACCGTCGCTGGATGTTACAAAACCCGTTTACGGTCAGCCAATCGGACCGCTGGCCACCATTATCGACAGCGGCCAAAAGCTCAAGCAGACAGGCATATATGTTCAGGATCAACTGAACTTCGGTGGCTTCCACGCAGTATTGGGCATTCGTCACGACTGGACCGAACAGAACACCGATAACCGTCTGGCAGGAACCTATTCGGATCAGTCAAGTGAAGCGACGAGCTATAGAGGGGGTCTGCTTTATCTCTTCGAGAACGGCCTTGCGCCTTATGTAAGCTATTCAACATCGTTCGAGCCGGTCATTGGCGTTGATGCCAGCGGCGCACCATTCATCCCCAGCAAGGCGCAGCAATATGAAGCCGGCCTCAAATACCAGCCCACAGGTCTTGATGCCTTGTTTACCTTTTCGGCATTCGACATCCGACAGAGAAATGCGCTTGTTCCCGATACGATCGGCTTCAGCGTTCAGGAAGGTGAAATTCGCTCCCGTGGGTTGGAATTCGAAGCCAGAGGCAACCTTACAGCCAATCTCGAACTAATCGCAGCTCTCACCATGCTCGACACGAAAGTGACAGAGACGGCGGTTGCTGCCAATACCGACAAGCGTCCGCAGGCGGTGCCGGAGTATTTTGGTTCGATCTGGGCCAATTATACCTTCCTTGGCGGAGCGCTCGAAGGGCTATCGGTTGGCGGCGGCGTCCGCTTCGTCGGATCAAGTTATGCCGACAATGCCAATACGGTGAAAGCGGACGGCTATATGTTGATTGACGCCGCCTTGCGCTACGATTTCGGCGTAAAGACACCTAGCCTGAAAGGCCTGGAAGGAACACTCAATGTCACCAACCTGTTCGACAAGGGTTACTATTCCAGTTGCAGTTCTGATTTTTACTGTCAGTTCGGCAATGGTCGTCAGGTGCTGGTAGGATTGAATTATAAATGGTGAAGATCGACAGGCGAACATTTTGCGCGGGCCTCGTCCTGAGTCCCTTGACGGGCATTTCGCCTGCCAGTTCCGCCGCATCAAGCACTGTTACCGATATGACAGGTCGTAAGGTCCAGATACCTGCACAGCCGAAACGCATCGTTCTTCTGGAAGCACGTGACATTGTCACCATGGCATTGCTGCACCCAAATCCAGCCGCGCTGATCGTCGGATGGGCCGCAACAGATCGCATCGATAGCAATATCTTGCTCAAACAGTTGCAAGGAAGTCAGAAAATTGAAATCGTCGGCAAACAGACGCCGGATACGATTTCAATCGAAGGGTTGATCAGCCTGTGTCCAGATCTGGTGGTAGCGAACCTTTTCATGGCGCCACAGGGGGAGAAGGACCTTTTGGTTGAGCGTCTGAAAAATGCAGGCATAGCCGTGATCTTCAGCGAACAGATTAGCAATAGCAATGAGGGACAGCCAGCAAAGCACAGTATTATCGAGAGTTTCCGTGACCACGTGCGAATGTGGGGTAAAATTCTGGATGCAGAGACAAGGGCCGCAGATTACATCGGATTGTTCGATAAGCATCTGAACCGGATCGAGCGCCGTTTGGCAGATGCGACACCGGTCACGACTTATCTGGAAGTTCAATCAACCACGGATGATTGCTGCTGGGCTGCCGGAAAGCAGGTCTGGGGAGAGTTGCTCACGCTTGGCGGTGGACAAGCACTGCCCGGCGTGACCGCCCCTTGGTATCAGAAACTTCAACTCGAGTATCTGCTATCGACACCATTCGATGCCTATATTGCTTCGGGAGGCGGTTGGAGTTCCGGCGGACGCCCCGCTATCGGAACAGGGATCGATCACGTTAAAGGCCGCGAAGGATTGAAGCGGCTGACACAACGAACTGGCTTCGGGCAACTTGCAAGCGTTCGCAACGGTCGCGTTCACGGCATATGGACGGGGCTCATTTCGGTGCCACCGCTCAACATTATCTTCATTGAACTGGTTGCCAAATGGCTGCACCCCGGTCTCTGTGCGGACATTGATCCCGACGCAACCCTTTCCGAGATCAACCGGCGATTTTTTAAAACGCCTCTTGGCGGACCATTGTGGGTTTCGTTGCAGGACTAAATGATGAAAACCGAACTCTCTCAAAAACGCCTATTCAAAGCGGCAGCAACCATCGAGTTTCCCAAAATCCAGCATTTTCTGGAACCGATCCTAACCTCAATCTCGACGCACGATATGACTGTTACCCCACATGGTGACAATCATCTGGTCATATCTGTATTCGGCACAGCAGAAATCAAGGTCCAACCGGGCCAGCTTCTTCTTTCCATCGAAACCACCAACAAGCATGCACTCAATCGTCTGAAACATGCGCTGGTCGGTCCAATATCTTTCATCGCCGCCAGTGAAGAACTCGATATTCAATGGCTCGGCGATGAAACGGGGTTCACGCCCCTGGAAGATCTGCGCGTACTTCGAGTCAAAGCTATTTCCCAGCTTACCCCACGCATGCGTCGGATCGTTTTTCAGGGAGACGACCTTGCTCGCTTTGATCGCGTTGATCAGCTTCATTGTCGATTGATTTTCCAGCCGAAGAATACCCACTCACCGGAATGGCCGGTTCTCGATGAAGCTGGCCATATTGTGTGGCCAAAACAACAAAAGCTGGATACGCGCGTCTATACCATCCGTGCAATTAATCCGGCCTGCGGTGAAATTACGATCGACTTTGCATTGCATGAAAGCGCTGGACCAGCGACACGATGGGCATTAACCGCGTCCACGGGTGATATTGTCGGCATCGTTGGCCCAGCCGCTGGCGGACCAACACCTGCTAAATTTTATGTCCTGGCCGGAGATGAGACAGCGATGCCGGGTATCGCGCGGATTCTCGAAAGTATCGATAGAAATGCGATCGGCATTGCCTTTATAGAAGTCGACAGCCCATCAGAAATGCAGCCGCTTGTGAAACCGCCAAAAATCGAAATGCAGTGGCTTTATCGCCACGGCGCGCCCGCAGGAACGATGATGCTTCTTCCTGAAGCTATTCGATCCGTTTCCTGGCCGCACAATCTGAATGATGTATTTTTCTGGGGTGGCTGCGAGCATAAGGCATTCCGTGAAATTCATCGAATCCTTCGGCAAAATGTAAAACTGCCCAGCGAACGCCAGGTGCTATATTCGTACTGGCACAAGGCACTCAGCGAGGAACAAATCATTGCGGTTGGCGCAGAAGCTTATTTGCCGGATTCGTAATGGACCGTAGTTTGTCGTGCTTTATCGCAGGTTCAAGGAGAGGGCAGGATTTGAACCTGCGGCCTTCAGGTTATGAGTGACATTTTGACAGTTTTTCCGATTATTCGATTGGGTTTCTGTTTGCTCTCTACTGTTCGATAAGCCTCGGTTTTCTATTGATTTTCTTTTGCCGTCATCCCATCCTTTTTCACGACTGGCCACGCCACGACTTTCTTCCTGACGCTTCCACTATGCTTCCACGAAAGCAAAACCTGAAGGCCGGAGAAAGACGCTGGATAATTGGTACCGGGTTGGATATAAGGATGGATGCCATGGCGGTAAAACTTACCAAGCGCAGTATTGAACAGCTTGGCGTTAAGGAGAAGGATTATATCATCTTCGACAGCGAACTTCCCTGCTTCGGTGTTCGTGTCATGCCGAGCGGCAGACGCTTCTTCCTGGTGCAGTATAGAAGGAATGGCAGATCGCGCCGTGTCATGCTTGGCATGTTAGGACCGATTACCGCTGAGATAGCCCGCAAGGAAGCAACGAGGCTGCTCGGCAATGTCCGGGGTGCCGATGGCGATCCTGCCGCTGATCGTGACAGGGAACGTCAGTCTATTACCGTCGTGGAACTTGGCGCGCGCTTTATGAAGGAGCATGTCGCCGTTCGCTGCAAACCCACCACGCAAAGCGAATACAAGCGTTCGGTCGAACTGTTCATCAATCCGTTTTTTGGAAAGAAGCGTGCCCGAACCGTGACGCCTGCCGATGTGGCGGAGCTTCATAGTTCCCAGTCTCATATCTCCTATCAGGCAAACCGGACACTTGGTGTTCTGTCGAAAATGATGAGCCTTGCCGAAATATGGGGCATTCGGGAGCGCCATACCAATCCGTGTCAAGACATCAGACGATATCCCGAACACAAGCGCGAGCGGTTTTTGTCAGCACGGGAGCTGAAACGGTTGGGAGAAGCAATGACGGCGCTGGAAAAGGATGGTGAGTTGACCGTCCATGCGGTCGCCGCCTTCCGGCTTCTTCTTCTGACTGGCTGCCGTTCCTCGGAAATCCAGAAGCTGAAATGGGATTATGTCTATCTGGAGGAGCATGAACTTCGGCTTCCTGACAGCAAGACAGGTGCAAAGACGGTTCATCTTGGCAAGGCCGCCGTTGCCATTCCGGAAAAGCTGCCGCGAGTGAAGGATAATCCCTATGTCATCGTCGGTCACATAGACGGACACCATCTCAACGACATGCAAAAGCCGTGGCGCCGCATTCGCAAGGCAGCCGAACTGGAAGACGTGCGCATTCATGATCTGCGGCACACATTTGCATCAGGCGGACTTCTCGTCGGTGAAGGCCTGCCGATGATCGGCAAGCTTCTCGGTCACAGTCAGGTTCAGACCACGGCCCGCTATGCGCACCTTGCCGCCGATCCAATCAAGCAGTCCGCGACAAGGATTTCTGAGAAATTGGCGGAGGCGTTAGGGTGAATATTACCGACGAGAACTATCGCCCGGCTGGACGAGATGGACGCTACGTCGCCTTAATCCGAGAATGCCGAGCTTTTCTCACTCGACCTCTTGAATGGTCGTCACCTTTACGCTGAAGTTCTTGCATGCATTGTCGTGGCAGATTGAATTTACTTAGACCTGACCTTGACCGAACATCACGCCTCGATAGCTGACGAAGAGTTCTTCATATGTCTGGTCCGTCATGGTCTTGGCGATGTTCGTCGTAACAACGCCGTCGTAATCTTTGATGAATGATTTCGCGAATTTGATAGCCTATTACTTGCCGTGAATTGTTACTGAAAGGGGATAGCCGTCTCGCATCCCCTATGCGTAGGATAGCATCTAACCATAGGGCCCTAACGTTTAAAGGCCTGAGTATTGAAATATTATTCTTGAATCTTTTGAGAATAGCCCGCTAGGGTCGGGACGAGGGGAGAGTTGATTGTCAAAAGTTGTTTCCGATTTTATAAATGGTTATGCGCGCGAGTATGACTACTATCAATCGGCGGCATCCCTTTGCAGCCGGCGTTGCGAGCAGTTGCTGGCGACCCAAGGTGTGCGGGCCATCGTCAGCCATCGGGCTAAGCGCCCCAATAAGTTGCAGGCCAAGTTGCATCAGCGAAACAAAGATAAAAACTATCAAAACAATGATGAGATCCGCATCGACATCCCCGATCTCGCAGGTGTTCGCATTGCCCTCTATTTCCCAGCAGACCGTGACAAGGTAAAAGCCATACTCGATGAACATTTCGACGTCATGAAAGTGAAGAACTTTCCCGAGAAGACGAAGGTCCGCAAGGACTCCAAAAGGTTTGACGGATATCACGCAGATCACTACCGGGTATTCATGCCCGAGACAGCCCTTGAAGACGGCCAGAAATCTTACGCTGCGGCAGCGATCGAGATCCAGGTCGGCTCTGTCCTGATGCACTCTTGGGCCGAGGTCGAACATGATCTCGTCTATAAGCCCGAAAGCGGCATGCCTTCCGAAGAGGAGCATGCCATACTCGATGAGTTGAACGGCATGGTGATCGCCGGAGAAATCGCGCTTGAACGGCTCCAGAAGGCAGTCGAGCGGCGTCTAAGCGGAGCTCATGACGCGAAATTCGACAATCACTACGAACTCGCCGCCTTCCTCCACAAATGGATGAGGGGAAGCGTGCCAGACGGCAGAGAGCCCAAGGTTGGCCGCGTCGATATTCTCTACGAGCTCCTCAGGAAGGCTGACCTTAACAGTTCCGATAGATTGCGCCCCCTTCTTCCAGACGCAGCGACGGCCGCCAACGGGCCGGCACTGTCCGATCAGATTGCGGATGTTATTCTTGAGATGCGCCCCGAGTTGTATTCATATTACGGACCCTTGCAGTCCACCCTTACGGCTCCGGAAATCTATCCACAGCCATCGCTCCAAGCCACGTCAAGGCCCGACAAGATCGGCGATTTCCTCTCGGCATGGATCACGCTCGAAAGAACGTTTAGAATCCTTGGCGCGGATCTTCTTCCCACCAAGCGCGGGTACATCGATCCGCTAGTTGGCGCGCGGTCCCTGGACCTTTCCGCCCCCGCAGTGGATACGATCTCGGTTGTCCGTCGCTTGAGGAACAACCTCGTGCATGGAATAGAGATTCCGTCCCGCAAGGTCGTGCTGGAGTCAACAGATGCCCTAAATACGGTATTCCAAGAGTTGGAAAACCATCCCGACGAGCGTGTCCGAGTAGCCTTGGCCCAAGCTAGGGACCCATCGACCCGCCCATGACGGCATCCAAGGGCAATGCTCGATTTCGCAGGGCGATAAAGTGTATCTTGCTTACTTGTTCTCGCGGAAAATAACGTTGAAGTCGCATGGCAAGATTGACTCGCCTACCCATCCAAGTGCTCAAAGCGTTTGTCTCTCATCCGGGGGAAGGACACATGCCCCGAAACAATAGTTCGATGCCTCGTTCATTCCACGGGCTATAGCTACCAACTTCATCGTCTCGAGCTGCCGTGTTCCACCGACCTTGTATTTTCCGTGCGACACAAAGTGATTTTCGTGCATGGATGTTTTGGCATCGCCCTCCCGATTCGACGTGCAAGCAGGTCCGCCTGCCTAAACCAGGTTAGGGCTTTTGGGTTCTAACGTTGAAAATCAACGAGTCGCAGGATCGGAGGAATGAAGAAGCACTTAAGGCCGTTGGCTGGGACATGTTGCTAACATGGGAATGCGAGACAAAAGATGAAGCCTTACTCGAAAGTAAAATACAGGCGTTCTTGAATGATGAAATCGATTGAACTCTTCGCGGGCGCCGGCGGGCTAGGGATTGGATTGCACGATGCGGGATTCCGACCCGTGAACGTGGTCGAATGGAATCCCTATTGCTGCGATACCATCCGCGAGAACAAGAAGCGTGGGATCGCGGCCGTCGATGATTGGAATGTCACCCAGGGCGACGTCTGTAAGGTCAATTTCAAGCCATACGAGGGCAAGATCCGTCTTGTTTCCGGAGGCCCGCCGTGCCAGCCGTTTTCGATGGGCGGCAAGCATGGCGCCTATGACGACGCTCGGGACATGTTTCCGCAGGCAATTCGCGCTGTGCGCGAAACAAGCCCGCAAGCCTTCATCTTCGAGAACGTCAAGGGCCTGACACGGGCGAGCTTCCGCAACTATTTCGAGTACATCAAGCTTCAGCTGGAGCATCCTGACATCAAGGCCCGGCACGACGAAGAATGGGAGGAACATCTCGCACGCCTGGAACAACATCACACAAGCGGTAGCAGAAGCGGCTTGAACTACAGGGTGGTCGCCCAGGTCCTGAACGCCGCGAATTATGGCGTGCCACAGAAGCGGGAGCGCGTGTTCTTCGTCGGATTCCGGGAGGATCTATGCGTGAGCTGGCATTTTCCCCTGCAAACTCATTCCCGCGAGGCCCTGCTTTGGGATCAAGTCTATGGCGATTATTGGGATCGACATTGCGTTGCCCGGAAGGACCGCCCCGTCATCAGAGCAAACGTGCCAGCGGAAAATGATACCGCCATCAAGCCTTGGCGCACTACTCGCGACGCGCTTTTGGGTTTGCCTGATCCGGAATCCGATCCGATCGCGAGCGAGAAGCTTCTGAACCATCGTTTCCAACCTGGTGCACGTTCATACCCCGGCCATACAGGGAGCGCTCTCGACGAACCGGCAAAAACATTGAAAGCGGGGGTGCACGGCGTTCCTGGTGGTGAAAACATGCTTCTTCACCTGGACGGATCGGTCCGCTACTTCACCGTACGAGAGAGCGCGCGCCTGCAAACTTTTCCAGATGACTTCCTTTTCCATGGCTCTTGGACGGAGACGATGCGGCAGCTTGGGAACGCCGTACCTGTCGAACTAGCCCGCATCGTCGGCGAAGGCGTCGCAAGCCATTTGCTAAGGAAATGCGCTTGAAAAGGTCCCAAGGTGACTGAAGAGCAGCACGCCAACGAAGAAACTGGGCCCAGCAAACAGCAGATGAGGTTTAAGCTCATCTCAGTCGAGCCAAATAACCCTTTCGATACCTAGCTTCGAGGCAGCCGCTTCTACCATGCGTCTGTCGTCCTCTAGTGAAAACTTTGATCCGGGGTGCGTGAGGACCGCCCCGTAGGGGATGCCGTGTTGAAATGCTCGCTCATGGAGAGCCATCAGAGTCGCTTTCCACTCGCTTGCCTTACTCCAGGCGATATGACGATGGTCATCCAGCAACCGTCCGTGCGGCTTGATGTAACTGGCAACAGACCGTGCTTCCGCTCCAATACCCAAGACACGAAAAGCCAAGTCATGATTAGCTGACGCCTCCCGGGTGTATGGCTTCAGAAGCGTATCCTTGATGTAAACACGGACCTTGCGAGGGTCCATGTATTGGCTCAGTCGCCCCCCTACATCCTCCATCTCGGTCCAAATACCGTAATAACGAGACTTGTCGTAGGCCGCTAGAGAGGGCCAATTCAGCCGGTCTGCCTCGGACCAAAGCATTTCCTTGATCTCGCGTTTCACTGCATCCGGAACGCTCATGCGACGCCTCCGGGTTGCGGCGTGATGGGAAAATCGAACTTCGGCAGTTCAAGCTGGGCGTCACCTTCGCGCAGCACGAGATCCGCTTGGTCCTTCAGCCATTCGAACATGAAGCTGCCAGCGGATGCATCCCTAAAGTTGATTAAGTGGTGGCCAAGGGGCAAACGTTCCAACGGTCCAGAAGTCGCCTTCTCAAGTTCGACCACTTCCGCTATCCGACGGAGGTCGGTCACGAAGTCCAATACTATGACCTTGTCCTTTCCGGGGCTCATTCGGAGACCGCGCCCTAGTTGCTGAACGAAAATCCGCCGACTATGCGTCGCGCGCATGAACACGATCAAATCAACGTCCGGCACGTCCACTCCTTCATTGAAAAGGTCCACGCTGGTCAGTAAATCGATGTCGCCGCGCCTAAACATCGCCATAAGCCTATCACGCTCCCGCGAGTCTTGCCGGGAGGAAATGGCCTCAGCCCTAAGACTGAAACTTCGCAGCGCGCCCGCGAAGCTCTCCGCGTGATCGACAGTGGGTGAGAATACGATGCCTCCGCATCGGTTTTCATTTTTGAAGACCACGGCGATCTGTCGCGCCGCTTCCTCATCCCGAGTTGGCATTATCAGCTTCTTATTAAGTTGGCTGAGCGAGTAATTATGGACAGACCTTTCTTGCACAAATTTCCAATCGATGTTGTCAGCCAGGAGACGGTAGTCGACCTCGCTGAGATATCTGTTCTTTAGGCCATCGGAAATGCCGAGCCTGACGAGCGGCTTGCCGAGGATTTCATCGATATCGAAGCCGTCGCCGCGCCATGGTGTCGCCGTGACTCCACCCACCATCGGCGGCTCAAGCGCTTCTATCGTTCGCCTGAATGTCGTCGAACCAATATGATGAGCTTCGTCGACGAGGACCAAGCCGAAGCTGGGGAGTTCGTCGACTCGGCCAATGACACTCTGCACCGTAGCGAATGTTATGCCGTCATAAAAGGACGGCATCTCATCTCCAGAAAGCAAGTGCGTCGGGATCCACTTAGGTAATTGATACCAGAACCCGAACAGTAGCTGGCGGACTAGCTCACGCTTGTCCGCCAACACTAGGACGCGGTTGTCACGAATTAGCCCGTCCCGGTAAAGGTCGCTGACAACCTCAGCCATCACCACTGTTTTGCCCATTCCCGTGGCCAGCACCGCCTGAGCACGACCGGTATCGGTGAGCCCTTCTCGGAAGCAGGCGGCCGCATCCTGTTGGTAAGGCCTGAGTTCTCGCCGCGACTTCGCGTATTCAGGGACTCGTGCCGCCATCAGTGCTAGGTTCGCCGGGTCGAGGAGCTCGACGTTGATCCCAATGCGGCGGAAACGATCTATTTCAGCCTGCAATCCTCCACCGATCGCTCTTGAGGTCGCGACGACCATCCGGTTCGCGCGATAAAAAGTGCCCGCGTCAACGACCTCCTGTACCGCATACTTGGTCGCGGGTGACGTGGTCGTGTGCTTGCACTGAAAGACCCAAATTTCCCCGTTTTTGACCCCGACAATATCGGCGCCCTTGTCACCGCTGCCACCGACCACGCGCACATCATCGAAGCCCGCGTGGATGAGCATTCGCGCGACATCCCTCTCAAATGCCTGCCAAGGACCCCGAAGAAGGCGGCGATCATCGAGAAAGGGCATCATGAGGTGGGCTCGACATCGGGTCTAAGGAGTTGCAGGGACATGACCGCACGAATGATCTCATCCTTGGACGCAGATCCCAAGTCGCTCAGGTCCTGTTTCGAAAGCCATATGGCATCGCTCACCAGGCTCACGTACTTCGACAGCACACTCCTTCTTGCGTCTTCCGTGATTTCCGTGTCCCCATAGTCAAGGTCGCCGTACGGCTCGTCCCAAATCTTGCCGTCGAAGCAAAGCTCAGGGCACCGGATCACCAGTGTCTTGATGATGTCGAAGGGGGCTGACTGCAGGAAGCTGCCGTCGATGGTGGCCTCGGCAGGCTTAATCTTTTTTCCGGCGAGAGCTCGCATCACGGTGGTCTGCTCTTGCACCGACAAGTCGTTGAAGAGAGACGCGCGTTCTTCTTCCGGGCAAGCATTAACCAACGCTCTCGCGACATCCACCAAGATGGCCGAAGCATCAGCTGGAAGGGCCTTGAAGTCGAGAGCGTTCTCATCCCCGTAAGCGGATCGGAATTCGCTCAATATCGATGCTATATCCGGGGCGTGCTTGGAACTGCGTGTTTGATCGGCCGTCATGAAGGCAAGATGTGCCAACATCCCATCTCGAGGCGTCATCGTGATTGATTGAAAAATCGGATGCTGCGGGTTGTAAAGGTAATGGTACGTCTTGGTGGGGACGTCCCCAAGCACGATCGCCCATGGAACGCCAGCCGGCAAGTACGCGTCATTCGAAGCGACTTCATAGGCTACTACGTTCCACATCAGTCCCGAGGACTGATGATGATACTTCCTCGTCAAGCTCGCGACTTCACGACGTACTGGCACGGCGGGCCCGGGAGCAGGAGCGACCGGACCCGGCGTTGGTGGTGCGGGTGGTGCGCCTGGTGCCGGGTTGTCGATAATCCCGGGGGGGAGCCCTCCATTTCCGCCTGACGACACCGTGGGTTGTCCGACTGGCTGGCCCGTGGCTCCAGGTTGACCGGCTTGGCCGTATAGCAATTCGCGATCGGCGGCTTCAACCAATTCCCACCATTTGGTGTCATCTTGATACTCTGGATGACCGTCATGGAAATAACTCGCCATTTCCATGGCCAGATTGTTGTCCTTGGCTATAAGAATACGCGCGTATGCGCCAGCCGTCTTCGAATGGGGACTTGTGCGGCGAAACGCCTTGAACAATGCGAACAACGGAGATTCGTTCGGAGGAAAGGCCAGTTCCTTGGCTTTCTCCGGTCGCAAGGGGCCCTCGCCTCTCAGGAGTTGCACCATCTCACTCCAGGTAGGATCCGCGCGGTCGAACCGGTCCTTTGAATAGCTGACTCGGCAGTGGTCTATATGAATCTCGCCTACTATACGACCGCGGTTTCGTGGATCGTCGATCGGATATTCGCGCTCCTCGCTCTCCCCACCGTCGTTCCAAGAGAACAAGTCCTTGTTTGAAATCTCAATTTTTCGGCCATTCCTAATGAAGTCAATGCCGAACTCCGACTGATCCAGATAACGCTGGATACCAAGCCATCCTTTGATACGCCGCTGCCGCTTAACGACGGAGCCGTCGGCGGAGCAGAGTGGGCAGGGCTCAGATTCTATGGCCTCAGGAACCCAGGTCAGGCAATTCGTGCAGTAAAACCGCGTTGGCAGCGTATGATTGATGGGGATCATCGCGCTCGTCGTGGCTCCGCCAACGCCCGGCACGACCCGCTCCTCGTTCCAGACACAATGACGACGAGCCTCAACACGCTTGTTATTGATGTAGAGTTCGAAGTTAATGGGTACGCCATTCGTACGGAGCATGGCGGAGTACGCCTGGGCTAGACGCTTTCTTAAGGTAGTTTGGTTCGCGTTTTTAACCAGCCACTTGCGCTGCTCGGCCTTCAACTTCTTGATGGTGACCTCGGTGCCATGCTGTTCCGGATCGGCCTTGGGGCGCGTCAATTTTGGCGTACGAAAATGACGCTGACGCCGGAGTTCATCGAAATCAATTGTAAGGCCATGCCATTCAAGGTCACCCTTTTTTGTCGTCCAGACTTCCGTTACCGAGCCTAGACGAGCCGTAGCTATATTGAACCCCATGCCAAACAAGCCAAGACTATCGATCGGATTGTTCCCAGACCAACCCGCACGTACGGCTTGCTCCAAGAGCTCTACCGTCATTCCCGTTCCATTGTCCTGGATACGTACCGTAGCGCCATCCTTGTCGGCTGCGGGCAGAATCACATCTACGCGGGCATTTGCGAACGGAGCGTCCTCGCGACTTTGCTTAAGAAAGCCATCAACAGAATTGTCGATCAACTCCGCGATGCAGCGCCACTGATCGAGATTGATCTCGCCCAACATGGGCAAGACCCGCGGGCTCGGTTCAAGATTAAATTCACTTCCAGCCATTCAGTCTCGTCCTCACCGGCAACTAATTCTGGATCTCTAATTTATTAAGGGTTCACTTGTAAAAGTAGTGACAAATCCTTGCATATACTAGTAGATAATGCGACTTCGGAGGAACAATCATGGTGCCACACATAGCCGCTGCATCTGCGATATCCGAATCGGATGGTTATCTTGAACGCCTCCGACCCTTTGTCGACGATACGATTGAAAAGCTCGGAAGCGCAAGCTTTCGAGAAGACCCAATCGCCGGCCGCAAATATTCACGCGCGACCTCGATCATAAGCTCGGCCTACAAGCGGCATGGCGCCATTTTGGAGATGGCGCTTCTTGAGCGCCTTAAGGAATGCGCGCGTCTACGAGTCTGGACGGAAGATGATTTCAAGCTATCACATGAGTCACTTACCCGTGCGCGCACCAGCGAACGCATCGAACCTCTGCTTTTGACGGATCTTCCCTATGGGGACCGGGAGAGGTCTATACACATTGACATCATTGTTTATGATGAGCAGGAAGGATCGCTACGCTCGTACAATGTCAAACGAGGCAATGGCTCCTATGATGGCGGAAAGCGGCGCCTAATCCAGGAAGATCTTGTCCGAACCGACATGCTTCTCAACGACTATGGTCGGGTCTGCGGCTTGGATCCCACATCTAGCCACGCGCACATAGTCTTCTATTACGGCCTGTTCTCGATACAAGCACCGTTGGCGATCGCGGGAAAGGATCTCGACACACACTTCAACTTCTCCGTCGTGGACGCCATTGAACGCGTCAATTTATATTTCGTCCAACGACTACACGGCCTAATCGAGAACCGCGAAGAACCCTCGAAACATTAAAACAGTGACAAAACCGAAAAAGCGCGACGACGCGGACAAAAGCGACCTCAAAGCCAAGAATACACAGAGCACGACGTTCTTGAAGCGAGGTGTCCTACCGTCGGACATCCAACACAAAAGCCTATTGAAGCTCCGGCGCAGTTAATCGAAGCATTCCCGCAGTTTTTACGCTGTGGCCATATTCTCGGTGCTTCCAGTGTGCTTCCACGGTGGTGATTTTGGGGGTGAATTCCGGGCAACAAAAAAGCCCCTTAAGGGGCTGATTTTGTTGATTAATATGGACTGGTTGCGGGGGCAGGATTTGAACCTGCGGCCTTCAGGTTATGAGCCTGACGAGCTACCGGGCTGCTCCACCCCGCGTTATTAAGTGCGAACCATTGCGGCCCGGGAGCGAAGTCAGGCCCCTTTTTTCAAGGAATGGGCCTGATGAGGTGAGGTCGTTTAAAAATCGATTGATTATCGATTTTAGACCGAACGGGCTGCTCCGAGCCACTCTCACTTAGTCATATATTCGGTATTTTTCGCGGTTGCCGCGTTGAATGGTCTGTTTTGTATGGTTTTGAGAAGATGATTGATATTTGTGTGCTTAGCAGACCTGGCAGCGACCTACTCTCCCGTGTCTTAAGACAAAGTACCATTGGCGCTGGAGCGTTTCACGGCCGAGTTCGGAATGGGATCGGGTGCAGCCGCTCCGCCATAACCACCAGGTCGGCGAAGAACACAAATATGAGAAGCTGTTGTCTTTCGTGCAGATAATTCAACGCATTTATAGAGCGCTGATAAACAATAAGCATGCGACCGCATGCCGGCCGGAGGCCGCGCCCGCGCAGCCGTTTGGCGAAGCCAAACTGGCGTGAGCGCTATTCAACATCGAACTTCGTTCGATGGATATTGTAAATGGGAGTGATCAAGTCGATCGAGCTATTAGTACCGGTAAGCTACATGCGTTGCCGCACTTCCACACCCGGCCTATCAACGTGGTAGTCTTCCACGGCT
>NZ_BAABSV010000014.1:0-84331 GCF_040369775.1 Brucella sp. NBRC 12953 | reverse complement strand
CGGTGTTGCATGTCTCAGGCGATTATACCGGCAATGGCGGCACGCTTGCGATGTCAACAGTGCTCGACACCGATAGCGCGCAGACCGATCAGCTGGTGGTCGGTGGCAACACGGCCGGCAACACCAAGCTTGCCATCACCAATCGCGGCGGCCTGGGCGCGCAGACCGTCAACGGCATCAAGATCATCGATATCGGCGGTCAGTCCAATGGCAGCTTCACGCTCAATGGCGATTACACCACCCGTGACGGCCAGCAGGCAATCCTGACATCGTCTGCCTTTGCCTATACCTTGCAGAAGGGTTCAGGCAGCGGCAACCAGGACGGCAACTGGTATCTGGTCAGCCAGAATACCAAGCCAACCGATCCGACCGATCCAACCAACCCCGTCGACCCGACCAATCCGGTCGATCCAACCAATCCGACCAATCCAACCGGACCACGCTATTCGGCAGCAGCCCCGATCTATGAATCCTATACCACCGTGCTGCAGGCGCTCAACAGACTGCCCACATTGCAGCAGCGGGTCGGCGATCGCGCGCTGGATGGCCAGCCTGGTCTGGCCGGCCAGGGCGCTCTGGCCCAGGGATCGGCTTCCGCTACATCCGACATCACCCCGGCCGGCATCTGGGGTCGCATTGAAGGCGCGCATAATCGCATTCAGGCCGGCTCGACCGCAGGCGATCTCAATCAGAACATCAACACCTTCATCCTGCAGGCCGGTATTGATGGCCAGTTCTATGAAGGCGATACCGGTCGCCTGCTTGCCGGCATCACCGGCCAGTATGGCAAGGCTCATGGCAATATCGACAATCTGACCGGCGATGGCAGCGGGACCATCGACACCCAGGCCTGGGGCCTGGGAGCCAATGCCACCTTCTATGGCAATTCCGGCTTCTATCTCGATGCCCAGGCTGGGGCCAACTGGTATGACAGTGATCTCGATGTTGATGCCATCAATCGCACGCTTGCCAATTCCAACAAGGGCTTTGGCTATGCCTTGAGCCTGGAAGCCGGCCAGCGCTTCACGCTCAATGAGAACTGGTCGCTGACCCCGCAGGCTCAGCTGATGTGGTCATCGGTGGATTTTGACAGCTTCACCGACAGCTATGGCGCCCGCATCTCAAACCATGACGGCGACAGCCTCACCGGACGTCTGGGCCTTGCGGCAAACTATGCCAACAGCTTTACCGGCTCCGACGGACGTCTCGTCAACACCAGCCTTTATGGCATTGCCAATCTCTATCAGGAGTTTTTGGGCGATGCCCGCATGAACTATGCCGGCACCCATCTCGATACCGATACCGACAAGACATGGGGCGGCATCGGCATGGGCGGCAGTTACAGCTGGGCCGACAACAAATATGCCCTTTATGGCGAAGGCTCCATCAACACAGCGCTCAACCATTTTGCCGACAGCTATACACTCAAAGGCAATGTCGGTCTCAAAGTGAAGTGGTGAGGCATCAACACAATCAACACGCGCCGCGATCAAGCGGCGCGTGGCTCACAAGCGCAAAGCCGACGGACGACGCTCGCTTTGCTCGTTGAGGCAATTGACACACAGACCGCGCCGTTTCGGGCAGGCTGATTGCCTGCCCTTTCTTTTGTGTCGGTGCGGTGGTGAAGGCTTGCGACGCGGACACCCATCCGACCGGCTTTGCGCTTGACACAGACAACAAGCCCGGAAGCGAGGCGGCGCCTTTCCGCTTCCAGGAGCCAGTTTCCATCCAGAGCAGCCATCGACAAGGCGCCAAACAAGGCGCGCGCTGCCGCTTCCAACAGCGCAACCTGCCCCTCCAAAACACAAGCGCAGATCAAGGCAATCACTTTGTGCTGAGATGGTACAGAGCCCCGGGATCATCAGGCGCGCGGTGAACAAATTGAAGGACACGACCCAACCCGCCCCCCTTACCCCTGCGGGGTTGGTTTTGCTTGGACATTGCCAGCATCATTTGCCCATCATTGCATCCTCACGCTTTGACGCGGAACGCGTCCGGCATGGAAGTGCGTCATGGCTGCGCCCAGATGAGCAATCCATTCCGGTTACCAGCGCCCGCTTCGCATCGTTGTGCCTGACTGGATTTTCGGGAGGATCCGTTTGATTGAGGCAGTAGCCATGCAAGCCCATCGCGGGTGTCGAGGAAAAATTGCCATAATGCAACAAGGCGGCAGGTTTGCACCTGCCGCCTTTTCAAAATCCCTGCTCACTCCGGCAGACAGCGCAAACGCGTTCTCGCTGGGGATCGGACCGGATACCAGCCGCTATGCCCGAAGCCGGTCCGTGATAAAGCCTGCGCGAGAAAGGCTTAAGATGATAGCGCCGTCACCGGGGGAACGATATCAATCTTTGGTCCGCGAAGCTGCAGCCTAGTCTTGGCTTTCGGCTTTGACTTTTTCCACCCGGTGGCCACTTGGATACCAGGATGGCCCCTTGGTTACGAAGTTCTTGATATTGAGATCAGTCTGCGCGCTAAAACGCTCCTGATGGCGATGCCAGTAGTAAAACGCACCCGCTGCCAATACGGCTATCAGGACCGCGACAAGTCCAAGCAATTTTTTCAAGCTCATGATCAGAAATTCTTTCCTGAATGATCAATTGACTTATCGGCGTCTTGCCTTGCATCAAGAGCCCGATCCGCCGGTCAATATATGTTGAAATATCCGTATATTAGGATTAATTAATTTATACTTCCAATATACACTTTTCTTCTGCATCTTACTTACCGAATCACGGTTTGATTGTCACGACCTTCTTCAATCCGTGGTGATATACACACAAAAATTTGATCATTTCTTTTTCTGGCAATGACCACGAAATCGCTGAAACGCAGCGCGAAAAGACACCAGAAAGGGCTTGGACATTGGTTATCAAATAGCCGGTTGACCACAGCCGATCGACGTCAAAATATCCGGCTTCACGGAGCTCGGCTCAGAAATCGCCAGCCTGCCGCCCGGCATGGACCTTGTTGATTGCCCCCGCCGCCGCCATGAGTTGCGATCGAAGATGCGAATGAAGATCAAACTCGCCCTCAATCGCCCGGGCCGACGCCATTCCCGATTTCAGCATTTCTTTGGGACTGACGCCGTAGCGCGCCCTGAATTGCCGGCTAAAGGCTTCGGGTGTTTCGAATCCTGCCTGATAAGCGACCTGCTTGGTCGAGAGATAGCGAAACTCGCCGCGCGCCAGCGCCCGCAGCACAGCAGACAGCCGCTTGTCCTTGATGAAACTGGAAATGCCATTCTCCGCTTCAAACAGCCGATACAGATGGGCGCGAGAAATATTGAAGCGGTCCTGAACAGATGTCACCGTCAATTTTGGCGACAGCGCCTGTTGATCGATATAGGCAATGATCATTTCCTTGAGACTGACATTGTGGACCGAAGCCTCAGGGCTCAAGCGATCGCTCGGCTGGCCACGGATCGCAGCCGCAAAAAGATGGATGAGCGCCTGCTGCGCCGCGGCACCCTCGTCGGCCGTCAATTGCGGCGCAATTTTCAAGGTCGCCCCAAGAAATTGCGTTATCAGCCGCGTCGATGCCGTCTCTTTGCGCAGAACCAAGCCATGAAGATTCTGCCAGCCCACCGCCTTTTGCAATGCCTGCCGCGGCAGCGTCGTGGTCAAACGTCGCCCCGCCGTCGCCTCGCTCTTGACGGTACGGGCCAGATCGATAATTACGATATCACCCAGCGACGCCTTGACATCCCGCCCGTCGAAATCGCCGACCAGGCTGCCGCCGGTCAGCATCTGGATCATGTAGAAATCCAGCCCGCCAAAGCCGATCAGGCGCTTGTCTCTCTGATAACGTTGCTGGTTATGAGCGGTCGCACCGATCGTCAGCGGGCCGGTTGAAAACGACACAATCTTGCCTTCAAGCGGGGCCTTGGTGTCGCCATCAAAAGACGAGATTTCATAGATGGGCCGAATGAGCGTGCGCCAAAACTCGTTCCTGAAATCAGGATCCATTTGCGCCGTCGACAGGAACAGTCGGTTCATGTCTTCGTCCCCCTCGCAGACAGTTGCATCTCCCCTAAAAGCGCGATCGGATTTCAGCGAAGTTCTGTACAATTGTATTTAACAAAAGACAAAAATCAAGCGGCAAGCGGAAGAAGACTGAAATAACAAGATGTCTATACTTATGACGCTGAGCCGAAAGGCAATATAGACAATCATATGTTCTATCTTGCGCCGAGAATTGGAAAATTTTTCCCAAAAACACCAAGTATCTGCAGCTCGTCTCCCGGTCTCTGTTCAGCATAACAATCCCAAGCCAAGCCAGAATCTCTTGCTCGGCAAAATCTGTCGCCGCTACGATGTGCTCATGCCGTGCCAACAGGCAGAAAAGACAACCCAAACAGCCGCGCTAAACATCCTTCACTCACATGGTGCCGCGCGAATGATGACCGACCACTATCATGTATATAATAACAGCATAAATTAACAATAGGCCAATCCACTGAAACGTACTTAAATCGCTATAGGACATATATATAATCCCTAATATAAATACTGTCTCATAATAGCATTTTGAAAAGCAAATGGCGAGTCTTCGCTCTCTTTTTCTTTCTGTGTCCGCTATCGTACCAATAAAACGCCGATCCGATCTGAGAAAGAATTTTCTTTGTCTCATCGTTACTTTTCCCTCATCGAAAAGACGCCGCGTTGCACCGCCTTGCGCTTATTCGCGAAAGGCGCTCTTTCCCGCCATTGCCTCAGACGATGACCGAGCTCAGGCCACCGGCCTTGTTCCGATCCACTCGCCACGCCGCCCGGCAAGAGCATCAGGCAATGGGCGGGATTGCTACGCAGAGCCTGCTCTACCAGAAGGAAGGCAGTCAAACCGTGTGTTGCAATCGCTACGACGGTGCTTCGCGATCAGGCGTGATGCAGAGGATCCAGCGACACGGACATTGCGGGTGTTGCAGAGCGCAAACGGGGCATGGCGCAGATTGCGCGGATACCCTCCCCTCCGCTGCGCCCGATGCGTCCCTTCGACCGCGGGCAAAATACCGGCAGCCCGCAACAGCAAAGGGAACGCCGCATGAAAACAATTGGAGGAAGAGGATCGAAACTGGGAGAGGAGTACAAAAATGCCCTGATGCTCACGCTTCGGAGGCAAAGGAGCATCCGGGCAATGTGTCGTCAATTGGGAGGGCACGAACACAGCCTATTATTGATCATAAAACCAGCAACAATACAATCGCAACAACATGGGATGTAGTTTAGTGATCCTCATTTTAGAGTCATCTGCGTGTCCTCGTTGCGCGCCCGCAACAACAAACAGCACATGGCAGCCGGACGCCCCCTGATATTCTTGCTAGCCAAAGCTAACCGGCATGGGATTGGAATTGAGTCCATCCGGTATTGCAACGATCATCCCTGAAACAACTGCAAGGAGGAACGTGTGAACCATCCCTTAGCCTTGATCGCCGGCCTGATGCTGATGGGCAGTCTCATTCTCTCCATCGTGACCCTTGTCTCGATGATGCGACAGCATCACGCCGTCCCCCAGGATGCCGCAGATGCGCACAACCAGCATCTCGACGTCCTGCAATCCATGGTGATGATTTATGGCGCGTTGCTGCCCGTTTATCTGCCCGAGCTTTATGCGGAGCTGCGGGTGCATCAGCAAGAAGCCTCCGGCGACGACGACGCCTGACACCGCCTTCACCATCCAGGCGACGCCCCCCACAATCGGCCGCCATGTCAAGCGAGCGGCTGTTTACTTCTGCCTGAAGAGCTGCGCGCCATCGCGCACTGCCTGTTGCCGATCCTATCATCCGGTTCATTTCCTGCTTCCCGCGCCGCAATCAAAACCGCAAGTTTCTTGCCGGTGCTTGCGATGAGGTGACGTCGGAGCGCAGGACGGAATGCAAGCCGTCCAAGCAGATGAAACCAAGGCGCGTGCACGAGCACAGCCAAATCATCGCGCCTCAAGGCCCACACATGCCAAGCAGCAGAGACTGCACATCTGCTTGCTTCCCCGTTATGCTTGGATTATCGAACCATTCCCAAGATTAAAGGAATTATGGTCTTCTATATAATATTCTTTATTAGCTCTTTCGAATTAACCATCGAATAGACTTCGAATATTTACGCCTTCTCTTTGCCATAAATATTATGATATATTTAACATGTAACTGCACGAGGGTCTTACCATGAAGCATTCCCTTGCAACATCACTCGGTATATTAGCACTTACTCTTTCAACCAATGCCTATGCTGCCAGTGCAATCGTCACAACGAGCCTGAATCTGCGCACCGGACCAGGAACACAGTATCGGACACTGGGAAGCATTCCGAACGGTGTCGGCGTTGTGGTCGCCGGATGTACCAGCGGCTATGGCTGGTGTCGGGTCAGTTATGCCGGCATGGATGGCTGGGCCTCCTCACGCTATATTGCTGTGCGGACTTCCGGCGGCTATAGCACCGACGATAATTTCGGCTCCTCCGCCGCAGCCATCGGCATTCCCCTGATCGCCGGCATTGCCATTGGCTCCGCAATCAACAACAATAATTATTATGATGGCCCCGGCTGGGGTCGAGGCTGGGGGCCGGGTTGGGGACCACGCCCCTATGCGGGGTGGCGTGGCGGTCCCAATTATTACAATGGCTGTATCGGACGAAACTGCCAGTCAGGATGGGGACCACCCCGTCCGCATTGGGGCGACCGACCGGGATGGCGTGACCATCCAGGATATCACCACCCCTTTGCCGAAGGCCCTGGAAATCGTTGGGGGTCGCGTCGTCGCTAACGCAGATTGCGTCGACACAGCAATCATTGCGCGCAGGCGCGCGTGACGAAGCGGATCGGTTGACGCCGCAATCCGCTTCGTCATTGCCTGACCGGTCCAAACGACGCGCCCTGCGATAGGGGCATACCGCCAGCGGCTTGACCGTCCTGCTTCATCTTTTCTGAGACGAAGATTAAAATTGAACTATATTATCTTCTTAAGTATTAGTAATTCTCTATATTTATTTTATGCGTTGCAAACCTTAAGAATATGAAGTATAGTGTGAAGGACAATTGCAGCAGGGAGTGCTTTCACCCAACCCCGAACCTTCAGGTTGCAGTTGTCTCCTCCTAGCGAAAGCTTTGCCCGGTGACTCCCCGTCACCGGGCATTTTCTTTGCGCCAACCACGGCAGCTGACTTGGGTGATGGCGCCTTAGCCACGCTGTCCGTTGCCTGCCCGCTGATGCTGAGGCGCGCCGTCCGCAATGGCGTTGAAAACAACGTTAGGCATTGCGATCCGGCAGCCGGGATGGCCGAACACAACCGCACTGTCATCGTTGAAGCCCCTTGATCGTTTGACCACCGATGACCATGATGGGGATGGGTTTGCCGGCGGGATGGGCTTGTTGGAAATACATCTTCACCACACGCCCCTTGCGGGCAAACAGGGCCTGCTGCCTCAATCATGGAGGAAGCTCTTCACGCGCTCCGAAATCTCGATCTGGCCACTGAAATACAAATATTTCACCAGCACGAGACAGGCAATCAGCCGTTCACTTTCGGCATCGTCAAAGCGCTCGGCATAGATATTCGCATTCTCAATGATCTCTTCGGCTTCGGAGGGATGATCACTATAATAGGCTATTTTCTCCTCAAAATCGGAGAGGTCCTGTTTCAGGGCCACAAAATGATAGTTTGGACGCAGGCACCCTTCCATGAACCAGGTCTCATAGGCAGGCTGCGGCATCATGCAAAGCGACTGGCTCGACATGATCCATTTGGGATTGCCATGAGATGCCGCGCTCTGATCAAACAGGATATACTTAAATTCGAGCAGCTGCTTGCGTGAGAGCACTGGCGTGAGCACGGTCCGCCACCCACCACCGCGCTGCGACCGGACATTGCCGCGGCCGACACCGTCATCTTGTGCCGCGCGCGGATCACTACACAAATCAGGTTCTCCGGCGGTGACCGCCAGCGCTCGCTTCTCCATAAAACGCCGACCATCGCGGATGCGTGGGAATCCCGCTTTCGCATCAAACTTGAAGAGGATCGCCCGCTCATTGACGCAGTGGATCGATCGGCTTTGTACAATCGTAGGGCAATCACCAGGCAGACCTCTCGCCCCGCCCCGATAGTGGATCTTGCTTTGTGGCGGAAAATGGCGCCGATAGGCCCTGAAATCATCCGCATAGCGGCATGACGGCTTCGGCCAGATATCCATTTCACCATGCCAGGCAGCAAATTTCCGATCGGTCCGATGATAATATTGCACCCGCTCCATAGCGCGACCGATCGTTTCATCACTTTGCTCGCATAGATAGGCGTCGAGTTTCCCCTCAAGATAGCCGCTGGAGAGCCGGTCTTCGAGATGCGCGATCAAACAGCGAAAAAAGCGAAACGACATGGCGAGACGCAGGCTCCGAAAATGCGGCAAACATAGCCTAAAATGCTGCGTGCTTGCCGCAGGCTTTTGCACGCAAGGCGGATCGGCACGATTGTTGCGGGGTCAACACAACGTCAAACGACGCTACCGCTATTTTGCATGAAGATAGATGAATGCCGCAAGGCTCGCCGTCATGATGACAATGCCCAAGGCTGCAACCTCCAGCACAATGAAGAAATCCGGCATGCAAAGCCCCCACGATGATCAGAAACCAGACGGATGTGCGGGCGTTCTTGGCAATGCCCCCTTGAAAGGTCAATCGGCGCAGCAGCACAACACAGCCCGCAAGCCACAGTGCCGGCTTAGCCTGCCTGGACACCGGAATCAGTGAACCGCCGGAACGAATTCCGGCGGCTGCAATTTTGAAGACCGTGAAACTCTTAGAACTTGTAGGCTACGCCAATGCGAATGTCATTGGTCTTGACCGAATTACGCAGCGAAACATCCTGGAAATCGAAATCGTTGTGACCGAAATCGGTATAGCGATATTCGAAACGCAGCAGGATATTGTCGGTTGCTGCATAATCCAGACCCGCACCGATCGTCCAACCGGTCTTGGTCTTGGAGTTGTTGAAGTCATAGCCAGCGCTCGAATAGCTGGTCTTGACATCGCCGAAGGCCACACCACCGGCGATATAAGGCATGAAGCGATCCATGGCATAACCGGCACGCGCGCGCACCGCACCCGACCACTCAAGCTCCGACTTGCTCGAACCAGTCGCGACCTGGTTGCCAAGATCATAATCATGGGTCTTCTTCAGATCGTTATAATCGAAGTTGCCGTCAATGCCGAGAATGACATTGTTGCCCATATCGAAGTTGTAGCCGGCATAAACGCCGCCCAGGAAACCGTTGGAGTTGAATTTCTCCGAACCATCAATGTCCCAAGAGCTTACATTGGACTGCGCCCAGCCCCAGCCGATTTCGCCACCGATGTAAGCACCGCCGAATGAAAAGGCGTTGGTCGCATAAGGTGCAGGTTCCTGGGACACGATTGCGTCCGCTGCATGGGCACCCGAGACTGCCATCATCGCAATAAGGGATGCGCCGAGCAGGGTTTTCTTAATCATCAAATCACTCCTTAAGTATTCGAATTTGCACCGACCTTATATTATCGATCTCAAGCAAAGTATGTAACACTTATGCAACAACTCAAACTATTAACAACTATACATAATGCCTTAAGAATTGTGAGCAAAATATATCTTTCTAAATAACGTTATTATACTTTATCTTTTGCTTCAATTCCGCGCTTTCCCGCGCTCCCGAGCGGTTTTGTGCTAGTCGGCTGGGTGACAAGAGGCTTGTTCGGGCTGCGCGGCGACCGGCTCCTTGATGCGAAACCAGGCGACGTAAAGTGCCGGCAGAAACAGCAATGTGATGGCCGTCCCCGCAATGATGCCGCCCATCATGGCATAGGCCATCGGCCCCCAGAAGACTTCACGCGCAATGGGAATCAGCGCCAGGCTGGCAGCGGCAGCTGTCAGCGCGATGGGACGCATACGATGCTGGCTGGCTTTCATGACTGCGTCCCACGGATGCAGCCCTTCATGGATATCCTCTTCAACCTGGACAATCAGAATAACCGAATTGCGGATCAGAATTCCAATCAGCGCCAGAACCCCCAGAATCGCCACAAATCCCAAAGGCTTGCCGCTCGGCAACAACGCGGCTACCACCCCAATCAGTCCCAGCGGCGCCACTGCCACCACGAGAAACAGCCGCTGAAAACTCTGCAACTGCACCATCAACACGGTGGCCATCACAAACAACATCAGTGGAATCACCGCGGCAATCGGCCCCTGGCCCTTGCCGCTCGCTTCCACCGTCCCCGCTGTTGCGATCTGATAGCCGACAGGCAGCTTGGCGATGAAGGCTTGCACTTTGGGCGCAAGATCCTTGACGATCGTATCCGGCATGGTGGCATCAGCGATCGCTGCTGCCACCGTGATGGTCGGAATGCGGGAGCGGCGATAAACCAATGGCTGCTCGAGCTCGTAGCGGAACTTGGCGATCGCCGCCAACGGCACCGAGGTGCCTTGACCCGTCGCGATCTGAAGCTCCTGCAACGTATCAATGGAATCGCGTTCCTCACGTTGCGCCCGCGCGATCACATTCACAAGATAGATGGAATCGCGCACCTGGGTGATGGCAATGCCACCCACGATGCCATTGAGTGTTGTGGCAATATCCTTGGAGGAAATTCCAAGCTTGCGCGCCTTGTCCTGCATCACATCAACGCGGACCACCCGACCGGGTTCGTTCCAATTGTAATTGACGACGTCCAGTCGCTTGTCCGCCCCCAGAACAGAGGCGAATTGCTGCGCGATGCTGCGCAGTTTCTGGATGTCGGGACCCGAAACGCGATATTGCACCGGTCGGCCAACAGGCGGTCCCAATTCGAGGAATTTCACATAGACATCGGTGCCGACATAATCCTTGTGCAGGACGGCATTGAATTTCTCCCGCAGACGATCACGGGCCTCAAGATCCTTGGCCACCACCACCATCTCACCGAAATAGGGATTGGCAGGCTGGACATCGAAAGACAGGATGAAGCGGATCGCACCCTGACCGATATAACTGCTCCAGTGATCGATATCGGGATTATCCTTGAGCATGGTCTGCTCGAAATGCTCCATCTGACGCCTGGTTTCGGTGACCGAGCTGTTTTGCGGCAAGGTCCAGTCCAACACCAGTTCCGGCCGATCGGATTGTGGAAAAAACTGCCGTTGAATGAACCCCATTCCCAAGACCGAGACCACAAACAGCGCAATGGTGGTGGCAATCGTCACCCATTTGTGGCGCATGGCCGCCAATAGCACCTTGGAAAAGGCCTCAAAGGCCTTGCTCGGCTCGTGCGCATGCGCCTTCATTGTCTTGGGCAGGAAGGTGACACCCAGCAAGGGAGCGAACAGAACCGCGACGATCCAGGAGACCAGCAGCGAAACCGCGATGACCACAAACAGGGTGTAGGTATATTCCCCGGCCTGCGAATTGTTGAGGCCAATCGGAATGAAGCCGGCAATGGTCACAAGGGTGCCGGTCAGCATCGGAAAGGCGGTGTGGGAATAGACATAGGTCGCCGCCTTGTGAATCGGATCGCCATGTTCGAGGCGCGCGACCATCATCTCCACCGCAATCATGGCATCATCGACCAGCAGCCCCAGCGCGATAATCAGCGCGCCCAGCGACACCCGCTGCAAGGAGATATCCATGATCTGCATCGTCAGAAAGGTAATCGCCAGCACCAAAGGGATCGACAGCGAGACGACAAAGCCTGCACGCACGCCCAGCGAAATAAAGCTGACCGCAAGCACAATGACCACCGCCTCAAACAGCGCTTCGGTGAAGCCGGACACCGCTTCCTTGACCACCTGCGGCTGATCGGCGATCCGCGTCACCGTGACACCGATTGGCAATTCACCGGTTATCCGCGTCATCATCCCGTCCAAGGCTGCGCCAAACTCCAGCAGGTTGCCATTGGGCTTCATACCAATCCCCAGCCCGATCGCATCCTGGCCGTTGACGCGGAAGATTGCGCGTGGCGGATCGATATAACCGCGGGTAATCGTTGCGACATCCGACAACCGAAAGAAGCGGTCATTCACGCGCAGATTGACCGTGCGCAGATCGGCTTCCGAACTGAATTGCCCGCCGACGCGAACGCTGATGCGTTCAGGACCGGCTTCCACCACCCCCGAAGGGGTGATCGCATTTTGGTCCTGCAGCGCTTTCATCACTGCTTGCTTATCAAGACCGAGAGCAGCCATCTGGTGGGTGGAAAACTCCAGATAAATCGCCTCGTCCTGTGCACCGATCAACTCGACCTTGCCCGCATTGGGCAGCGTAAGGATCTGGCTTCGGGCATTTTCGGCATAGTCGCGCAGCTGCCGCATGCTGAGCCCGTCACCGCTAAACGCGTAAATATTGCCATAGACATCGCCAAACTGATCGTTGAAATAGGGTCCCATCACGCCCTGGGGCAGCGTATTCTGGATATCGGTTAGCAGATGCCGCACCTCGGTCCAGGCCTTGTCAACGGCCTTCGCACGTGTGGTCTCCTTGAGGAAGACAAACACCACGGATTTGCCGGCCGTCGTCACCGATCGCGTATAGTCGAGCGTGTCGAGTTCCTGCAGCTTCTTTTCCAACCGGTCCGTGACCTGATTGATGGTTTCATCCACCGAGGCTCCTGGCCAGTCGGCTTCAACGACCATGGTCTTGACGGTGAAATCCGGGTCCTCCTGACGACCCAGATGCAAATAGGAGACCAGACCGGCGACCAGAAAGACCAGCATGAAATACCAGACCAGAGAGCGATGATTGAGCGCCCAGTCAGAGAGATTGAAACCCTTCTTCACAGCGCCGATCCTTTTTCATTGAGCATGACTATCTGGCCCTCTTTGAGCGCATGAACCCCGGCAATGGCGACATAGCTGCCAGCGGCAACACCGCTGGTGATGAAGCTCCTTTCATCGCGCGCATCGACGGTCACGACCTGTCGCGAGACAATCCGACTTTGCGGATCGATCACATAGACACTGGTCTGACCGTCGGTATCGACAAGTGCCGAAAGCGGCAGCCTCACCGCCCGTTCAGTCGGGGTCACCGCCGGCTGCGCCTTTATCATCGCACCAAGACGAAATCCCTGCGGCGGCTGACTGAGTGTGAGCTTGACCCGGCGACTGCGGGTTCTTGCATCCGCCTGCGGGGAAACCTCGCGCACCTGTCCCTGCCCGGTGACCGTCGGATCAGCTTCCAGGGTGACCTGAAATCGGGTTCCCACCGCCAGATATTGCGTGAGATGATCAGGGATATCGACGACCGCTTCCCGGACATCCGGGCGCGCAATGGTCACCACCGTCTGGCCGGCAGCGACGACCTGGCCAATTTCGGCCTGGGTTGCGGATACAACCCCGTCATAATCGGGCCGCAGCACGGCATAGCCGCGTTGGTCCTCGGCCTTCTTCAGGCTGGCCCTGGCTTTATCAACACCCGCAGCACTCGTGTCGCGCGCCTGACGCGCGGCATCATAATCCGCCTGGGCAACGTTGTTGCCTTTTAGCAGGATTGCTTGACGCTTCTCGTTGGCAACCGCATTATCATATTGTGCCTGTGCCGTGCGCAGATCGGCCTGAGCGGACTGCACGGCAAGGTCCAGCTGGGTCGGATCAAGCGCTGCCATCTCCTGACCCTTGTGGACGCGATCACCGACCATGACCGGCCGACTGACGATGCGGCCGAGCACGCGAAAAGCCATATCCGTTGCGTAGCGCGGCTCGATTGTTCCCGAGAAACCCGTTTCGGTGACCGCCGCTGCCGCGGCAACCGTATAGATCACCGGCCGCGCGGATTCAGATTGGGGATCTGCTGTCTCATTGCGCCCGCAGCCCGCCACGAGCAAAGCGCTCACGAGCACGAAAGTACCCAAAATCCCAGTCTGGGTGCGTCTTATCCTGGCATTCATCTTGCGACCGATCTCTGCTCATTGCTGTCTATGATCGTGACGGCAGCGCCCGGCCGCAGCAATTGCGCGCCCGCACTCACGATCCGGTCACCTGCCGCAACCCCGTCGCTGACGGCAAATCGCCCCTTCTCATAGGCAAGCACCCTCACAGGAACCAGGAGGGCTACATCTTTATCCGGATCGATTTTCCAGACTGCTGTCTGTCCGCCATCACTGGTCATCGCCGTCCATGGCAACATGACCACCGGTGAAGCAGCCGCGGCAATCTGCCCGGTAATGGAAGCCCCCAATGCCATTTTTGACAAGGCGGCGGGAATTTCGACCTTGACCCGCACCGTCTGGGCTTTGGCGTCGATGATCGGAGCAATTTCCCGGATATGGCCTTGCGTGGTCACGCTTTGATCCGACAATAAGGAAACACGCATCGCCATACCGACATCGGTTTGATGGACCAGGGTTTCCTGTACGTCGAATACCGCATCGCGCGGCCCATCCATGGCGATGGTAAAGGCTGCCTGTGCTGCTGCAACCACTTGGCCCCTTTCTATATTGCGGGCAGTTATGATGCCGGATTGCGGGGCCAAAAGCCGGGTGTAGGAAAGTTGTTGCTTGGCGCTTTCCAAGGCGGCATTGGCGCTGCTGAGCGTGTTTTGAGCAGTCTGTCGCTGTTGATTGGCCTGATCATAGTCGCTGCGCCGGGTGAAGCCTTGTTGCAGCAGACGCTTCTGCCGCAGAAAGCGGGCGTCCGCCTCAACCAGCTGCGCCTGAGCCGCCACCGTGCCTGCCTGGGCCACCCGCAGAGCTGCCTGCTGTTCCGCGGCATCGACAATCGCCAGCACGTCGCCCTTTTGCACGTGCTCGCCGACCTCGACATAGCGGTTGCGGATCAAGCCATTGACGCGAAAAGACAGATTGATCAGCTGACGCGCCGCAATCGCCCCGGAAAAAGCAAGGGGTGGATGGTAATCGCTGGTTTCGGCGATCGTCACCGACACCGGGATATTGCCAGCTGCTTGATCGCGGTGTTGAGCCGATGGCTGCCCAGCAGCCCCCTGGCTCACCCCGCAAATCACGACAAGGGACACCAGCATTGTCGAACACCACGTTCTTCTGAAAACCAAAGCGGATCTCTGGCGCATGACTCGGCCTCACAGGCTCATCTCAAATCACTTGCAGTGTGAGCCCTCGACCAGGCAAGAAACAAATCGCGGTCTGCGCACAATTTTCTTCAATTTCCAGAAGATGAATTAAGTATTCGAGATATTATTAATTTACAATTGACTAATAAATGGAAAAAATCATAGGATTGATGACTGGCCAGCAGATAAGACGAAGCCGAATTTCTGTCAAGAGACATAAACTGTTTCACGACGACCTCGCAAAACCTTGATGAGAGGGTGATCGACTTCTGTCTTGCCCCCACCAAGACTGCAATCAGGGTGAGGCCGAGCGCCCGCCGCCACGACCATAAACCACCAACACAGCCTGCACCTCTTTGCCTTGCCTGCGCCGCGCTGGCCTGCTTGCTGGGCGCCATATGCAGCAAGACTGATCGGCTCCCCTGGAGTTGCGATTGATCGGAACGGTCTTCGTGTTTAACTGAACTGGCTCCGGGGCGAAGGTGTTTTGGAGCGCGACCTCAGGCGGGGTTGATTTTCAGAACCGGTCAATAAACGCCTGGGGTCACCCCTAAAGGTCACCTCGAGCCTGTCATGCAAGGTCGACATCCGGATCGGCTTGCGCTTCCCCTGCCGCTACCCTGCCGGCTCAGACACGCATCGCCCTGGTGATCGATCAGCACATCGCTCAGCTCATCGGACAGCTGCGCCTCTGCCGTTAAGCCGCACATGAGCGGCACCGCCCTCCCCAAAAACCATCGAAATTCCCCTGCAAGATGATCCCTGCAACAAATATGGGTATTAAATGAGACGTTTTAATATAACCTGACACTTAAATCTTCTGCTATTTCCTGCTAACTTGTCCAAGCGTCACCGATACTGCTTTTCATCAAGATCTCCTTAATAGGACGCAATCTTCGCAGGCTGTGGGAGCTCGCGCGAAGGTTATGCTTTTTTAGATCTTTCATTCGTTTTTAGACTTCAAGATCATGTGGTCATCGCAAGGCTCCCCCTTCGGTGACCACATGTTTTTGCAGGTTTTCAATCGGTTGCTGCATCGCTGTTCGGCAAGGCTGCAGGGTCGGGACCGCTTGTGTGCGAGAGATCGGCACGCGCCACGCAGCCGTCCTCCACAATCGCCTGGCTTAATCGGAATATCAACGTGAACTAATTTATACTGTTGATATGGCGATTTTCCAAAAACTATATTGTTGAGTTTATTTTTTCATCTTGCCGAAATCTCTTTTGTCTGACTACTATCCTGCCTTATTCGGGATGTTTAAGAATTTTCATGAGGGTATTTCCAGCGGTATGAAGCTTGCGTGCCGCGCCAATTGCCGAGCCGCGCGCCTTTGGATGGGAGGCAAAGCAGGCCGTCAGCGTGTCGTTGTTGCCGCTTTGGTCTGGTCAACACCAGAACCGGTGCCGAGAGGGCCGCCTGGCGTCCGATATTGCCCTGGTGGCGCGGTTTGGGGCGCCACCGTTGCACCAGACATGCCGGGATCGGCGCGGCATCTGGGAGTACCCTTGATGGAATGAGGAGGATGAGGTGAAGACTATCTTAAAACAGCAAAGCATCTGGCGATGCCTGCCGCTCATTGGCTTGACGATCCTGCTGACAGGCTGCGTCACTGCAGCCCATCCGCCCTGTTCGACGCCACAACGCCTCGCCAGACTTCGGCAGGAACAGCTGTTGCGCAACAGCATAGCAAAACGGCGCCGCGCTCTTGTTGCGACGCAAACACGGGTAGCTGGACTGAACTGTCGCAACCAGAGCCCGGCGCACCACACGACCGTCTCTTGCCAGACCCTGCTGCGGCACAGCCAATCATTGGTAGCTCAAATTCAGCGCGAGGAGGCGCAACTGCAACATTTGCTCAAGGCAAGTCAGTCTGAGCAGAGCGGATTGGGGCTGCAGACTTCCTGTGCTGCAACGCCACAGACAAAATCCACCCATAGCGCGCTTAGACATCACAGCAAACATCTCCACCACCACACACATCCATCACCGCGATCGCCATCTCATCACAAAGCCCACGCGCCTGTTGACGTTGAGAGACGACACGCAGAACCTCCGGTTGCCCTCGCCCCGGCAATATCAGAGGCGGCCAGGACCGCCTCCGCTCCCAACAAGGAAAATGCGAGCATCCCAGCGCAGCCGTCGGCGCCAGCGGTCGCACCGCAGCCCGCCGAGCATGACTATGTGGTTGACCCGCATATGCGGGTGATCGGACGCAGTTTCTTCCAGGATGACGTCAAATTGCACCACGAACCCGCCGTGCAATGATGCTTCCCGGCAGGGCTGCAGTGGCGTTGGCTCCGCCCCATCAGCGCCATATTGTTGCCAGCTCTCGCTTTAGCATGTGCTTATCTATTGGCGGGCATGCGGTTCCAGCCTTTCCTCCATCACGGTCATTGCCATAACCACGCACGACAAAACCCGCCCCGTCGCAACCGCCATGACCTTGCAAAATAACGTCAAATTGAAAACCTATCAGGAACAGGCGTCGGATCGTTATTTAGAAACTAATAATATATTTCGCTAAAAGTTTATATTCTTATGCCCTATTTATCTAGCAACTAATTATGGGACCTGTTCTAAAAGTAAATCTTGCCAATTTATAGGGTGCTGCCCTACAATAAACTTGCTCTTATTATTGTTTTCACCTGGAAGCCAATATCAGGTGCGCTTATTTTAGTTCATGGAAGTTGCCGCATGTCCAAGATTTATTTATCGACCGCGGATATCGCCCCCGAAGCTCGAAATGATTTCTGGCGAACAGTCATCCGCCCGATCTATGAGATCGCATCCCCCAATGGCAGCGCCTCGGACACGTTACAAGGTGAAATCCTGTCCTACAGCGCCGGCCCATTGACCATTGGATCCACCACCTTCAGTGAACAGAGCTATCAGCGCGACAAGCATCAGATCGATCGGGAGAAGTCCGATTTCTATCTGATCCAATATATCACTTCGGGCGATCTGCGCGGTGACTTTGACGGGCGGCCGGTTGACGCTGCCACCGGCGATATCGTCATCATCGATCTCACCCAATCCGTCCACAGTCATGCCAGTGCCGGACAACGCATCACAACGATCCTGGCACGGGACGTCCTCAATCGCGCTGCAAACTGGCGCAGTCTGCACGGGATTGTTCTTGCCAACGACGCGCCCGCCACCCGCCTGATTGCCCATTTTCTGCAGGGCGTCCTCAACATTGCTCCCGAACTTTCGGCCGAAGAAGGCGCCTCCACCCAGGACGCGATCATCAACCTGATCGCCTTGGCCTTGCGCAGCAGCCCTGAGATCGCCACGAACAGCAACGGAACCGATCCGGTCAATCTCGATATGAAGGAACAGATTATCCGTTTCATCGAGAACAATATTGCTTCGACCAGCCTGGGCATTGCGATGATCCAGAAGCGATTCCATATTTCCCGGGCTCATCTGTACCGGATCTTCGACGCCGAAAGCGGCATTGCCAGTTTCATCCGCAACAAGCGGCTTGATTTCGCGCTGCAGAGCCTGATGAAAGGGCAGTACAGCAATATTACCGCCAAACAGCTGGCGCATCTCAGCGGCTTTAAATCCCCCGAACTCCTCAACCGGCTGTTTCGTGAGAAATTCGGCATGAGCCCCAAGGAACTGGTCAAATCCGGTGAGTTGACACGGTTTGCGGCCAAGAGCGGTTTTGATCTGCATGATCATATGCGCGAGCAGGTTTTGAACGCCGCCCAGATCATCAATGCGGCATCCACCAAATGACAGTCCGGCAAGGGCCGAGCCTATCCCCTATGCGGTCTGCTCCTCCACGCCGGTGAGCCTTTGAGCGCGACGGCCAAAACAAAGTCACCGCCGCGCGCCACCAGAACACGTCCGCGCAGGAACAAAGCGATGACTGTCAGTGCAACGCTGCGTCCACAGGGCGGCCAACCGCTGCCGCAAGCAAACGCAGGAAACCGGCTTCAATGGCGATGCTTTGTTGCTCGCAGGCGTCCTGCGCAAAAGCAAGAACCCCCTCCAGATAGACGATCATCAACCGGGTGATCGCCCATTCTCCCGAGAGCAGCAATCCGTCCAGATTTCCTTGCGCGATCGAACGCTCGATCGTCATACGCGGTATCGAAATGCCGTCAATCCACAAAGGCTCAACCCCACGCAGCGGCGGCACCTGCTTGAGTTCGACAAAGATGTCACCGGATTTGGCGACGCCCTCGGTCTTCCTGCAAGAAAAATTGGTATCGCACTGACGCACGACATGAAACACATAATGCTCGCACTGACAATTTTTGAACACTGCAATCGACCTCGCGATGAAATCTCTTCAAATAGCTTTAAAAAATTTCTTCGGCCCTGTGGACCCATTCGCATGACGTAGCTTGAAAAAGCATTCTCAATACGACTTAAACATGGCTTTTTTCAAGTTCTTTACAATCAATTCTACCAGGATAAACATATCCGGAAATCCGCGCGTGAAAATTATCCTATCGACAAATATAGAACAAATCTATATGTTAGTAACAACTTTAAAAGAGTTTCCGCGGCAGACAATGTTGCGCACAGGGCAAGAAAAAATGCAGCATCACAAGCTTAGCGCCGCTACTGCCACCGTATGACCCCTGTATCGCTGCGGCAAATGCCGCGGATATCGGCAACAATAGCCAGGGTTCGACATCTGCCGCAGTTGCTCAATCGCACATCGTCGGAGCCGCTTGCCCGAAGGCGCAAAGCCAGTCCGCCAGCCATAAAACGCGGTTGCAGGCAAGCCGCCCCGTCAATCGCTTCAGCATGACCTCACACACGGACACATCAGTCCCGCGTTTGCTCTGATCTCTTCGGCCTGGCAGGCCGCTTTCTGAGCATTTTTGCGGGCAGCATTCCCCAATCCTGCGGCTTGGCATCGGAAAGACATTCAAGCGTTGCCTGCGCCAGATCAAATGCCACGAAGTCGGCTTCCATCCCGTTGCGCAACCGCAGTTCGTCGCCCGTATCCGCGCCGCCGTCGCTCCGCCAAAGCGCCACGCCGATCCGAGCACGCCTATTGAGGCGCCTTAGTCGACGCAACAGAAATTTCGCACGATTTGCCGATTCAAGATCAAGCACGCACAGCACGATCGCTGTTGCGTGCTCGATATCGCCCCTTTGCAGGTGACTGGGCTGTGAATGCTGGTGATCGACCACCTGGCTCCGGGCGCCTTGCACCGACAGGACCTGCGCCAGCATGGCAGCACTGACATCATCCAGCGGTCCGCGTCCCCCCAGACAGATCACCGATTTTCCATCACCGGATGGCAGTTGCAACGCTTGTGTCTCATCCCCATCCGTCGCCGTTTCGACAGCGACCTCTTCCTCATTGTCTTCCTCTTCCTCGGCAATCTGCCTGAGATTGGCGACGACCAGTCGCGCGCTCTGCGACAGCCGGTTCAATTGCGCTTCACTCAAAACACCGCGCAACCGATCCTGCTCGGCGATCAGCAGGGCGGGTATCGCCACACTACCGTAATATTCAACCAGGAACGCCTTTAAGAGATACTCAAGCGCATTGTCGGTCGCTTCATTCGGATCGCCGGACAAAAGACGCTGATAAAGCCGCTCATGGGGGTTGAGGACCGGATCCGCCCCGAACAGGATCTCCAGGAAGCGAAATTGCGGGACATAACGACCCAGAACCACCAGGCAGACGGTGAGTGGCGTCGACAGCACCAGACCGATTGGCCCCCAAAGCCAGGTCCAGAAGATGGCGGCCACAATGATCGCAAGCGGCGACAATCCGGTGCGCGATCCGTAGAGCCACGGCTCCATGACATTGTTGGAGATCAGCTCAATTACAACGAAAAGCCCGATCGCCCAAAGCAGCAGGCTCCACCCGGGAGCGATGGCAAAGGCCAGAAACAACGGCATGATGGCTGCAATCACCGGTCCTATATAGGGTGCAAATCGCAACAGGATTGCCAGCATCCCCCATAGAAGCGCATTGGGAATCCCTAACACCCAAAGGCCGATCCCCAATGGCACACCATAGGCGATATTGACCATCAGCTGGGTCAACAGATAACGCCCGACTCGACTTCCCGCCTCCTGTAAGGCGATGGTGGTGCGGTGCAAATCACCATAGCCGACCAGGCGGATAAAGCGATCGCGCAATTCCTCCCTCTCAAGCAACATGAACACAACCACGACAATCACCAGACCGAGCGTGGCAAGCGGCCCGACCAAAGGTCCAACCACCGTCTCAAGTGTCTCAATCGGATTACGCTGTGCGAAGATTTCCACCAGAACTGGCTTGCGTTCAACCTCTTCTCCGCCAGGCGCTGTTTGGGCCTTGTCTTCCTCCTGGTTGATCTCTGCACCCACCCGTTCAACGAAGCGATTGAGACGATTGATCAGACCATTATCGGTACCTGCCTCTTTCAGCGTGCGGATCTTCTCGATGATATTGTACTGGTATGTCGCAATATTCTGGCCGACTTCCGAAACTTGAAACGCCAGGATCGCACCAAACAGCACGATCACCAGGAACCCGCCGGATACGCTCGCGATAATGGCGGGCAATCGCGGCAGACCGAGACGCCGCAATGACGCGACGATCGGCGCCAGCATGAAGGTTAGCAAAACCGCGATCGCCAGCGGCAGAAACACATCCTTGGCAAAATAAAGCACGGCTATTGCGGCAGCAATCGCTGCCAGAGCCGGTAGGCGCGACTGTTCCTGTGCTGCCGATAAAGGACGGGAATCGATTCTGAGTTCAGGCTCCATCCGGGCTCTTGTCTTCTGGTTGATTGTCTTGCGCAATAGATAGAGCCCGGCTTGAGAATGGCAAAGGCGCAAGGCCAGTATAATTCCGAATGACGCTGTCGCGTGCGATATCGACGCGGCTTTAAGTGACAATCAAACTGTCTTGACTTCAAGCCATCCAGTTTATTGCGCGCCTCAGCGCCTGATATTCGCCGAAAACCGCGAGCCGCCCTTGCCCGCGCCCTTGACCTGATACAGCAGGCCATCAGCCTGAGCGACCAGTTGCGCGAGCGGTGCCTTTTCCTGGGTCCAGATGCCACCAATACTGACACCCACATCGCTTGCCACCGTGCCAATATGGATCGGTTGGCGCATCGCCGCGACAATCTTGCCCGCCAGACGAACGCCGCTCTGCTGCGCGCCACCATGGGCGATCAGAAATTCATCTCCTCCAATGCGGGCGACGAGATCGTTCGAACCGGCAACAGTCAAAAGGCGCTCGGCGGTCGCGGCCAATATCGCATCCCCCATCGCGTGGCCATAGCGGTCATTGACCGCTTTGAAACCATCAAGATCAATAGCCAAAATACAATAGCCCGACGCGGATTGCAGCGCTTCGAACCCCCGCTCAAATCCACGCCTGTTGCGCAAGCCAGAGAGCAGATCCGTCTCCGATCGTCGTTCCAGATCCTCAAGTTTAAGACGCTCCTGCGTCATGTCGATTGTTACACCGACAATGCGCATCGGTGCACCATCCTCATCCCGCAACAATCGCCGGTCACAGCGCATGTAGCGCTCGCCATCAATGGTCTTCAGTCGATATTCCGCCACCGATTGATCCACGGCACCCCGCAGCAATGGTTCGAGATCGGCGGCGGCAAGATCGTCCGGGTTGATCCGCGCCAGATAGGCCTCAAGATCAAGGCGGGACGCCTTTGCGCCATCGATGAACTCTGCAAGTCTGTCGGATGTCTCAAAGGTTTCACTTTTGACGTCCATATGCCAGAACCCGCCGCGCAGTGCCTGCATGGCCAGCGACAGCATCGCAGCGCGTTCAGCCAGTTCACGCTCGGCCTCCTTGCTTTTGGTGATGTCCTCGATTTGAGAAATGAAGCGCACCACCGCGCCCTTGCTGTCACGCATCGCTGCAACATGAATATGCACATGCACATGGGTGCCATCGGGGCGCAGATAGCGCTTTTCAATCGTATAGCCATCGCGCTTTCCCGCCAGTACCTCTTCGAAGAGATTGAGGTCAGCCGCCAGGTCATCGGGATGGGTAAATGCCTTGAAATGCAGACCCTCCGCCCGCGCCAGCGGCAAACCGATCATCGCTGCAAAGGCAGCATTGCCGCGCAAGATGTGGCCTTTGATATCAACCAGCGCGATTCCAATCGGGGCATGTTGGAAGGCGAAATCAAAAAGCGCCAGCCGTCCATGGGCATCGGAAGCATCGCCGGAGCCTTTGTCCATTTTCTCCACCTCACGTTTTCGAGGATAAATGGGGCAATCGAGACGGGTTTCAACATCCCGGCACGCTCACGGTAAAATTGGGCGCCGTGCTGATCCCTTCTATGCTCTTCGTCACCTCCCCCCAGAAATCGATATCTTCCCCTGCAGCCTCCCCTGCAGCCGGGGATGCAAACGCGCTCCCTTGCGATCATGCCGAAGCTGCGGCACCTGTTCGCAAAGCGCAACATGGGTTGGACTTGCGGGAGAGAATGGCGGCTTTTCCCACCACTCATGTCGCAACGCTACATTGGTCGAAAGATTGCGTGCCACCCGCAAGGCCGTCCTTTTTTGCGAGGCCCCACGTTGAGACAGGGCCGACCAACCGGTCCCTTTCGAAACGCACATGCCTTGACTGGGGGGCGATATAGACGAACTGGACCTTGCTCGACTATTGATTTATAAAAAGCAACGACACATGCAGTATCTTAAAGAATAGGTTAATTCTATTGTTATAGGCTCACACCGAATGCTGTGCAATTGTACCATCATATTAGGAGAAGTGACACATGGCTGATCAGAACCCGAGCGAAGTTTCAGAACCAATAACCACGCCAAAGCCAGAACAGGCAAAGGCTGCCGAAAAGAAGGCACCGGCTGCGAAAAAGACCGCACCGAAATCCAAGCCTGCTCAGACAACACCGGCTGCACCTGCGCGCAAGCTGCGTCGCTACACGCCGGCAGAACGATCCAGTCTGCTGGCCGCAGTCGCCAGCGAAACCGCAGCCGGCAAAACGCTCAAGGATACGCTCGTCAAACTCAATCTGAGCGAACAGACCTATTACAATTGGAAGAACGACGTCCAGTCGAAAGCCAAGGCCTCAACGGCGAAGGCCGCAACCAAGGCGGTACCGGCAAAGGTTTCCAAGCCAAAGGCAGCTGCCGCAAAAACCCCATCGGCCAAGCCATCCTCGAACAAAGCTTCGCCGGCCAAGGCCCCTATTGCGAGTGATGATCTCAAGGCCCTGGTCTCGCTGGAAGCCGAAAACCAGCGCTTGCGCAAGTCGCTGGCCGACAAGCTGCGCAAGGAAAATGCCGAACTGCGCAAACGTCTCGGCCTTGCCTGATCGAGCAGCAAAGCGCCCGGTTGGTTGACCCGGCGCCTGCTAGCTTTTGGCCACACGCACGCATCCCGATCGTGACAGCTTCGGGGTGCGTTTTATCGACGGCTCGCGCCAGCGCGCCAAAACCCCTTGCCGGCAAACCGTCAGCCCGTTTTTGCCCTCGAACCCATCGCGCTGTTTGCTCTCGACATTCGAAATGATCCTCATTAGTCTTTGCTCATGGAGCAATCGGTTACACGACGCGCACTGTTTTTTATTGGTGGCTATGACCCGAAGACGCCAGAGGCATTTTTCGGACGGATGCGCAAGGAAGTCCAGCGGTTTGACCATCTGTGGGACACTGCGACTTCGGTTTCCGATCTGCGTTCTGATATCGACAGGGCCAGCGTAACATTGACCGCGCACAGCCTGTCCGAGGGCTGGTCAACGCAGAGTGATTTCACCTTTCTTGCCCTCGACAGGCTCGTACTCTCCGATTTCAATCGCCCGCTGCTCTCTCGGCTCGTCCACTATCTCACCGCGTTTTCTGGCTTCATCCTTGCGGGCAGCGCCCAGCGCTTTTTCCACAAAGCCTGGCGCTTCGGACTCTATTTCATCTATCCGTTCATAACACTGGTCGTATTCGCATTGTTGGCTGTTGTTTCCGCCTTGCTGCTCTCCCCCTGGCTAGGATTGGCCAGCATAGCAATCGGCCTGGTGGTGTTTTTTGTGGCGCTATCGATCCTCGGGAAACAATGGTCACTCTTGCATCTGATGGACCTGTGGTCATTCTCCTTCCAGTTCATCCAGGGACGGCGTCCCGATGCCGAGGCGCTGCTGCAGGAGTTCGCCGGTTCAATTGTGCGGGCGGTTCGCTCCGCGCGCTACGATGAAATCATTCTGATCGGCCACAGCACCGGCGGCATGCTGATCCTGGACGTTGCAGCGCGCTGTCTTTCGTTGGATAAAGGGTTTTCTCGGCGGGCAGCCAGAGTCAGTATCCTGACGCTGGGGTCAACCGCCCTGAAAGCCGGTTACTGCAAAAGTGCGACGGCCTTCCGCCAAAATGTCAGCAAATTGGTGGCCGACCCGCATCTGCAATGGGTGGAGATTCAGTGCCTGACGGATCCGATCAATTTCTACAAGACCGACCCGGTCAAGGAAATGAATCTGGGAAAGCCGACCAAGAGCGACTTTCCGCTGATACGCAGCGTCAGAATGAAAGAGATGCTGCAACCCGATACCTACCGCCGCATCAAGCGCAATTTCTTTCGCGTGCATTATCAATATGTGTTCGGCAATACCAAAGCCTACTGGTACGATTTCTTTCAGATCTGTTGCGGGCCGACGACGCTGGAGGATCGGGCAAGGAACCATGTTTTGGGCAATCGACAAGGCTTTGAGGAGGGCTGCCGGTGACGCCACAGCTGGCAATGATTATCTGGGCGGCGGGGCTGATGGCCTGGGTGATCATCCGCATTCCGCATCGGCGCCGGGCGCGTAAGACCACGGTGCAGGATGATGCGCGCACCGCACTTGACCGGCTGGCACTGACCGCGGCAACCCTGTCACTGTCTCTTATTCCATTTGTCTATGTGGCGACCGGTTTTCCAACGGCAGCCGACTATCCCTTCCAGCCTTGGCTGGGTTGGATCGGCCTGGTGGTGGAGATCGCCTTCCTCATTCTGTTTTATGCAAGCCATCAACAATTGGGGCGCAATTGGTCCGTATCGTTGCAGATCCGCAATGATCACGCCCTGGTGACGCAAGGGCTTTATCATTATGTCCGCCATCCGATGTATCTCTCTTTCTGGCTCTGGGCGCTGGCACAAGCCTGCCTCCTGCAAAACTGGATCGTCGGCCCGGCGGGATTGATCGGCGTCGGAGTGCTTTATTTTTACCGCGTTGCGCACGAAGAAGCGATGATGCGGACCCGGTTTGGCGCGGATTACGACGCCTATGCCAAGCGGACCGGTCGGATCATTCCCAAGTTCTGGTAGGAAGAGATTGCAATGCGCAGCCGTGATCGCCAATCAAACTCCATGCCTCTTCATCGTCGCCAGTTGCTGGGGCTCAGCCTGGCTCTGCTGACCGCCCCGACAGCCTTCAGCGCTCCCGCATTGCCAAAGGACCTGCAAACCACGCCGGTAAAGAGCAGGCGAACGCTGCCCCAAGCCTCGGTCTATCTGCTGCGGGGATTTGCGAATATCTTTTCAACCGGACTTGACGCCATCGGTGCAGATCTGCGCGCGTCGGGAATTATCACCCATGTCGAAAGCCATGCAGCCTGGCGTCTGGTTGCCGAAGCCATCATCGCTGACCGCCAGAAACTGGGACCCCAACCGGTTATCCTGATCGGTCATTCTTTGGGCGCCAACGCCATTATCGCCATTGCCGCGATCCTCGACAAACACGCTATTCCGGTCGACTATCTCGCGAGCTTTGCCGCAACTGCACCGGACCCCTTGCCAAAAAATGTCAGAAAAGCCGACAATTTCTATTTCTCACACCATGGTTGGGGATTGCCGCTTAAGCCCGGACCGGGGTTTAAAGGCAAGCTCAACAATCGCGATTTTTCCGGGGTGAAAGACGTTGGCCATTTCAATATTGAAAAGCAACGTCCATTGCAGCAAGAAGTCGTGCACCAGGTCATTGATCTGGTCAAAAGGCGATAAAGTCCGGGCGAAAGGTTAAAAGAAAACACGATCCTTTAGCGACGCGTTCATTGACCGCGTTCAGCCGCAACCGGAAGGCTCACCCCAAAAAGCAGAGCCGCTCAGTTGCTATGATAGGGGTCATAATCCGGTTTGCGCGCGGGGTGCGGACTGGATTGGGGGGATACCCCAGCTCCAATGGGCGATGACGATTTTGGAGAAACGCCGGCGCCAATGGCGGCGGGACGGTCACTGGAACCATGCACCCCACTGCCGATGGGATGGGGCAATATCACCGGACCGGGCGCGAGCGGGATCGTGGTTGGATAAGACATGCCTTGATCGAAACGGTGATCAGGGAGTGGCTCTACCGGATAATGCTTGTGGTGATGCGGCTTCAAGGCAAGGGCAGCCCCGCCCACGACAGCACCCCCAATAATCACCGCCTCGACTGCGGTGGCGGCTTTTTCTCCGGCCTGCGCATTCGCTGCGCCCAGCGCGAGAACGGCAACCAAAGCCGGAAAACTGAGAATCTTTTTCATCCTGCTCCCCTTCTTTCAGAGTCTTGTCGGTGACGACAGCGCAGTGGCGGATCAAATGAGACCAGAAAGGCCGGGCTCCCGACATCAGGCAATCCCGGCCATCTGCAATGGACCATCAAGCATGGCGTGGATAGGCACCCACATTGATGTCCTGAATTTCTGTCTTGGGTAGCCGTAAGCCGTTCAGGGTCGACAGTAACAGCTCGATATGCGGCGAAGCAGCCGAGTAAAAAATAGTCTGGCGATGGCGGCGCGTTGCGACGAGCTTCAACTCCCGCAGCTTTGCGAGATGCTGAGACAGCGCTGACTGACTGATGTTGAGCCATTCCGCCATCTCGCCCACCGAACACTCCCCGTCAAGCAGCCTGCTTAGAATGCGCAGGCGGGTCGGATTGGCAAAGCCAACCAGGAATCGCGATGTGCTCACGGCGTTTTCGTTAAGTTCAGAATAGTCGTGATGTATTGTCATGAAATCATCCAGTTACTGTGTTGCCATTTGACTGACTTCGCCCAGAAGAGCCCTGTCATGATTTGGTGCAGCAAAATAAAGCAAGTAAAAGCGTATCTAACATTTTCCACGCCCACCTATCTGGACAGCTGTTAAAATAAAACAACTTAAATTAGGCGCATAAAATTTATAGCAGATACAGCACCACCGCGCTGCGCAATAAGCTGGCATTTTGTCTCATTTAATATAGCTAAACGTATCATTTCGTTGAATTTGTTGCACAGGCACGCGCTTGCGGCATAGCGAATGGCAAGCAAGCCGGCGAATTTATCATGAGCATCGGTTCCACTTCGAAGTGAGACTGGCCCATCACAGCCGAGCGCGTTACCGCGCACCGGACCACAGGCAACCGAAGGCCCTTGACTTAAAGACACAGCGTCGAACGCATCTCACGGCGTATTTGGGCTTTCGTGTCGTGGCCACGCAAGATACGTTGACTGTTGTTTTACAACTGCCAGTCTGCGTAACAAAAATCAATAGTTACTCTATTTCATATGTTAATAATGCAAATATTAGTTTTTTATATTTGATAAATACAATGTCTTTACTACATTTTTCTCAGAATCTTCATTGACAATACAGCTATCTATGCCGATAAAGACGCTGCATAGCGAGTTTGTTGAGTTTTTTGGGATCGACAGACTCCTCCTTAAGGAGAGCCGCAGGGTCTGTGGCTCTCCCTTAACCGCAAAAGATCACGGTGATCGCAACAGGGTCAGCTTGGTTTGCACGCGGTTTTCCAGCGAGACATGCGCGCATCTGGCCGGGGGGGGGCAGATTGCGGGAGGGGATGATCATGAATTTTCACCGTTTCAAGTCAATATCCTGCAATCAAAGTCCTCAGTCCGATGCGAGCCGGTGCCTGGCCGCGCGCGGTCCCGACGGCTGTGCAGCCCTGCGCTTTGATGTGAGACGGTCGTTGACAGCGTCGCGTCCTGCGCGCTGTTGCTCGCAAGATATCGCGGGCTGCACCCCATAGGCGAGCGCGATCGCCAGCCCACGCCGTGAGAAAGCCACCCTATCAATCCCGGACGCATGCACCATGTCCAGCAACAAGATCGAAACACTCCTCCAAAACATCCGCACATTGCGCAGCGAACAAGTCGAGACCGTTCAACGCGTGCGGGCGATCGCGCTCGCCTCTTGCGACAGCGTGCGGGAACACCTCCAATATGGTGGGATTTTGTTCCGGGCGCGCTCAGACTTTTGTGGGCTCTTCTCGTTTCAGGATCATTTGACGCTTGAATTCAGTCATGGCGCCACATTTCTCGACCCCTATGATGTCCTGCGCGGTGTCGGCAATCTGCGTCGCCATATCCGGCTGGACCGGTTCTCGGATATTGAGGACAAGCATGTCAGCTACTATATCCGGATCGCACGCCAGATCGCCGATCATTGACAAGATGCACCGGTTGCGGCGCTGGCCCGCTGTCCGTCGAAGCGATCAAGGCAATGGCCGCCATGCCGCGCGGGGGTTTATCAGACCTGCTTTTCCCTGTCCTGGCTCTTCAGGGCGCGGTCGCTGGGACCTGCCGGAACGCAACACGTCATAAAACCGAGCGCCCAACGGGCTGGAGACGCGTCGAGCGCTCGGTCGACACTTCCAACCTCCCGGAAGTGTGAGACATCGCTTTGACCATAGTTGCCATGATCATTCAATGCCAAGTTCTAGTGATGGATTATATAGAGTTTTCAATAAGTAACATGGTATATTGCGAGAGCCGCCGCCGTCAGACAACCGCTTGCTGAGCGTACAGATCCCCTTTCCGGCATCGCTCGCTTTGGCAACACCGCGCAGCATGAGGGCGTGTCTGTGGCCGTGCGCAGAGGCCGTTCGGCCAGCATAACGAAGGTGGTGTTCGGCGCTGACCATTTTAGAGCGGCACTCGCCTGCCCTGGAGAGCAAAGGCCGCAATCCCGCCGGTTCAGCTCCGCGCATCTGTACCCAACCCACAGTATGTGTGCAGGCAATAAGTTGCGATTGAGCAACGGCAGGCAACTGGCTTATGCCTTTTAGTTATAGGTATAACCAACAGTCAGGGCTCATTCCATGTCCCACATGACACACACTGCGCCACAATCCGCCGGGCAACGGGCGATCCTGAGCCTGCGGACACCAGGCAAGCCCAGCGGTTATGATATCGCACGCGCTTATCTGGAGCGGAACGATCAACACAATCGTTGCACAGAGGCTGTTGCCTCGTCACTGGATGCTGTGCAGGAGCGACAAAGTGCAATCCGGCGTTTTCACCATCAAGCCTTCGCGGCGCAGCTTTTCAGCTATGCAGGCCAGCGCGCCGTCTTCTTGGACTCGGCTTTGGGTCACAAGACCCGACAATGCCTGCAAGCGCTGCGCGCTATCACGCCCGTGAAAGCCTATCGCACAGACGCAATGCGCGCCCTGTTGCCCGTCGATCTTTGGTGCATGCGCATCTCTTATCAACAACAACACGCACCGATCGCTGCAGTCGACGAGGCGAAAGCGAATGTCTGGTGGCGGGCGCTTCAGATGATCGTTGCCCCGAATATTTTTCTTGTTCTGGGCAACGTCCTGCTGCTGATGCCTCTTGTCTTCCGCACGCATGGCATTTCCGACGACATGCTTGTGCAGACCGCGCAGCTGATAAAGCTCGGCTGCAACTACCTGCTGCCATTGCTGTGCGGATGGGCGCTCGTGCTGTTTGCTCTCAGACGTCCCATGTCGGCGCTCTGGCCCCTCATCGGGCTTTTAAGCCTGGCCGGCAACAGCTGCTGGCTCGTCATCGACGCGCGGATAGCCTTGATGGGAGGATCATTGCGCCTTTGTACCAACGTGGCCAATTCCAGCTGGAGCTGGTTTGGGGTCTACCTGGCGGCAACATTGCCTCTCTATCTTGTGTGCTCAAAGCGCTTGCGTCGCGCGATTGCAGCCAGAAACGCAGGGCTGGATGAGAACACCACACCAAAGCCACTTCAACAACGACATCACGATAAAGCGCGCCAACGCGCCAGGCTTGCAAACCAAAGCCACGGCTTTCTCGCCAATCGGTGGCATTGGTGAACATGCAGAGCTGTTGGCGGTGCTGCACAAACCAATGCAATGACCGTATAAATCGGTCGGTTGGGAGCAGGCGATCCCGCTCTCATCGCAAGGAGCGGATTTCAAAAGGCGCAGCGGACAATCAGGCGCGGAGCGCGGCCCTTGGCTTGTGCCTGTTCGATCCTTTGCGTCACACGTTGCCAAGCCTTACGCCTTGGTAAAAAAAAGGCGCCGGAGCATCCATGGAAAGACAGTTTCTCGACCTTCGCGACAGACTTTTGCGTCACGGTATTGCTTGGCGCCATGCCCATCGCTGCGCGCTTGAACTCTCGCAGCATTTTGAGGCGCTGCGCGATCAATGCCTGGCTGAAGGTCACGCGCCCGATCACGCGCGCCAGGTCGCTGCCCGCCGCTTGGGCGATATCGGCCAATGCACGCAAGCCATGCTCAACGCATCGCATTTGCGCTCCCGTTTTGCGACCGCACCTTTCTGCGCTCTGGTGCTTGCACCTGCCGTCATCCTTATCGGCGTCATCTTCCTCGGCGTCAGCTTGCTTTCGATGCTGTGTTCGGTTCTGTCGCCCGCCACCGCACAGACGCTCGGCACTGTGATCGCAATTCTGTTTGATGCGGTGCTGCCGGTGCTCTGCGGCTGGAGCGTCGCCATGATCGCCATCCGTCAGCGACTGCCCGCCTTCTGGCCAGTCTTCGCCTTGTGTCTGCTCGCGGTGCTTGGCAGCATGATCAATATTGCAACGATCATGCCCGGCGCCCAATTGCCTGGCATTGTGCATTTCACCGTTCGAATTGGCAGTGAGAATTTCAGTCGGATTGTCGATGATCTGCTGTTGACGCTGATGCCATACTGGACCATCGCACAATGGCAGGAACTGCGCCGCTACCATCGCTGACGCGGATTGCCGGACGGGTCAGGCAAACATTCTGCGGTGGCGACCCTCTGTCAGACGGCGCCGCGCGGTTGGCCGGTGAAAATGACACTCTGGATGGTGGTGGCCAGCGCGCTCCAGTTGGAGGCCAATTCGGTTAACCGCGACTCACCAGCCCTGGTTATCGAATAATAGATCCGGTTCCGTCCCCCAACATTCAGGCGCCGGGACTGCAAGGCCCCTTCGCGCTCAAGCGCATGAAGAACCGGATAGACCACACCTTCCCCCAGTGCGATCGCCTCCGCAGTATGCAAGCGGATCGCCTGCACCACCTCGTAACCATACATTTCCCGGCCCGAAAGCAGCTTGAGGATGAGAAGCTCCGGCACGCCATTCATAAAACTGGGATTGGTTCGATTGCCTGCCATCATCAAAGTCCTTGTGCATAAGCCGGCTGTGAAGGGGGAATTTGCCATCCCGCCAGCCACTGACCCCAGATACTGACCCCAGATAGGGTCACGCGCCAGCAAGGGTACGCCGGCCTCCCGATTAAAAACGGCGCGCCATGATCGGTTTGGAGACCAAAGACCATTGCGGCTGAAACCTCATCGAATAACCAACCCTGACAGGCTGAGCCGAGCACCAGCAACAAGCGTTGCGCCGCCTATCCGCATTGCAAACACCCACGACACGCGCCTTGTCCAACACCGACCCGAAGCCGATACTCCACTGTTCTAGGTATAGGCTGCCGCGGCCGGCACGCAAACCCCTAGAAATGAGGAGGAATAGCCGGGCGTCCGCCCGTAAGCTTGCAACGCTTCAATCGACGGCGGTGACCTGGATGACTTCTGCTGCCGCCCCGAACCGGCTCTTTCGCGCTTGCTGGAAACGGATGAACTCCGCTGCTGGCAACGGTCGCGAGAACAGCCAGCCCTGCCCGAAATCAACATTCTGAGCACAGAGAAAATCAAGCTGTTGCTGCGTCTCGATGCCTTCTGCAACACTAAAGAAACCCAGATCCTTGGCCATATCGATAATATGCAGCACCACCGAACTGGTCGCCGTCTCGCGTCCGATCGTATCCACGAAGGATTTGTCGATCTTCAGGGCATCCAGCGGCAGCTGCTGCAAATAGCTCAGGCTGGAATAGCCCGTGCCAAAATCATCAATCGCCACCGAATGGCCGCGCTGCCGCGCAGCTGTTAATGTGGTGCGTGCAGCGGTGACCTCAATAAATCCCCGCTCCGTGGCCTCGAGCCAGATCTGCTGCGGACGGATATCCGCCTTTGTGAGCTGTTGATCGAGGACCGCAAGCACCCGACCGGACTTGATGTCCTGCGCACTGATATTGATGGCGATATGCAATGTCCGGTCGGCGACCAGCACGCGACCGAGCTCCTCCACCACCGCAGCAATCACCTGGTCGGTGATGGCTGCGATCAAGCCGGTTTCCTCCGCAAGTGGAATAAATATATCCGGCCGGATCACGCTCCCATCCGGGCGCCTCCAGCGAACAAGCGCTTCCGCCCCCACACAGATCCCGCTCTTGAGTTCAAGAATGGGTTGATAGGCGACAATGAATTCGCGATTGCGGACCGCCAGTTCCAACTCCGCCTGCGGCGACAGGCGTTTGCGCGACAACCAGATCACCAGTCCAACCATGAACAGCGCAATGGCTGCGCCAATCGGCAGGAAGACGATCAACTCGCGAACGAACTTGGCCGCAATATTGGAGCTTGGCTGCGTCGCAATGGCGATCATCCCATTCCTGCGCGCCGTGCTGAAGAAGCGACCATCCGCCTCGCCCTGCGGCTCGGTCATAACCCGTTGCAACAGCGCCGGCGCGATCGCTTGCCCGCGCACGCCCAACAGACGTCCGCCTTCGGTGATCAAAGCGACATTCATACCAGGGTCCAGAACCACATCGACAAAGCGGCCGGGCTGGATCAACACATTATAGTGTCCTAGCTGCAATGCCGTCATCACACTGCCAGAACTCACATATGGCGTAACTTTAAGCGTGACATTGAGCCCATCATTGGTGACGAAATCGGGCATGCCGTGCCGCAATTCGCTTTCAACCGGACCCCAGGATGTGCATTGCAGCCGGCCTTCAGCGAAAAAGCCAATTTCCTCAACGCCCGAAGAATTCACCGTAGCATCCCGCATTTTCGCGATATGGGCGGCTGTGCATGGCTGCAATCCGGCGTCCTGCATTGCCACCAGCACAGCGCGCGCATCGGAAAATGTCGTCTCGGCGCGAAACTCTACCCGTTGTGCAAACAGACTGAGATAGCTCAATTCCTTTCTGACCGCGATCTGCCACGACATCCAGGCCATCACGATCAACGGGACCAATGCGCCGATCACAGCCAGGACAATGGCAATCACCATGATGCGATATCGGGTTGCTTGCATCCGCTCATTTCCCCATGGAGTCTTCGCGACATATATAATCCTGAAAAGGATAACAGATGTTTGCCGCACAGTATCAATCGCTATACGGTACCTCTACCTACCGCTTAAATGGTGGGAATTTGTTGCGAGTTGAACAATGAAGATTCGGCGCGCAGAATTCCTATGCCCTCGCAACCACTGCGATATTTAGCCTCGTCTTCCGGCCAGGCTTCGTGATGAAAACTATCATTTACCGACAGGCGAAAGATGTGGCTGGAGGCGATTGCCGGTCGGACACATCTTCAAGAAGGAGCCACCATGTCTTGGGGACATCCACTTAAAATCCATTTTGATAGCGGACCACGCATTATCAGATCCTCCGCCGGAGCCGCACAATGCCTGTTGACCGCCTGGCCCGAACACGCGCTTGATGACGACTACAGACTGGCCCTGAACGCCTGCCTCGATGATATGGAGGGCCGACCCAACCAAGCGCGCAGTCTGTTTGTGGCCGCAGCAAAAGGCGCGGGTCTGCTGACCACACCGCTCGGACAGAGCTGATTTCATGCAAAGCCGCATCTGCGCAGACTTTGGCTGTGCAGTCTTTCGTTGCGTTGCGGGCAAAGTGACAGCTTATGAATGCCTGCTTAATCCTGATGCGTCTGCTGCCTACGCGATCGCAAGCCTGGTTCGAAGCGCGATTTTTCTCCTCGTTTCATGCCAGGCTGCAGCGCGCAACAGCACCTCAAACAACAGATGGCGCAGCACTGTGAAACGCCGAACGCTCATGCTCTTCGCTGTTGGCAACAACGCGCAGCCGCAGAATGTCCTGGCGACTGACCAGACCTTCGAGGCAACCCGTCATCCTGTCGATGATCGCAATCCGACCACTGTCATTGACCAGCATCAGATCAATCAGATAGGCGACACTGTCATCGGGATAGGCGACCACCCGCTTTCGCCCCGCCACAAAGCCGCCGAGCGATTGCTCGAGCATTTGTTCAGGCGATGCCGTCCAACGCAGCGCATCGGCGCGCCCAACCATGCCCAGCAGAACATTGTGGCTGTCAATCACCGGATAAAAGCGGTGTCTTGCCGTAGCCAGCGCAAAGAAATCCCGCGCAGCACGCACCGACATCGACGCCGGCAAGGTTTCTGGCTGCGCCACCATCACATGGCTGGCCCGCATCGACTCCAAAATATTAACACTGTATTCGCGGGTGATGTGATGGCCGCGCCGCGCAATCTTCTCGGTCAGCATGGACCGCTTTAAAAGCAGAACTGTCACGCAATATGCCGTGACACTGGCAACAAAAACCGCAACAATCTGCTTGAAATCCCCGGTCACTTCGACCGCAAAGAACGTGGCCGTCAGAGGCGCACGCATGGTTCCTCCCATCATGGCAGCCATGCCCAGTAAAGCCCAGAAACCGGCGTCATCCCCGGGAAACCACAACCCCAATAGCCAGCCGGTACCACCCCCAAATATCAGAAGCGGCGCCAGAACACCCCCCGAGGTCCCTGATGCAAGCGCTACCAGCCAGATCGTGACCTTCACAATCAGCACCGAGATCACAACACTGCTGAGAAATCTGTTGTGCAAAAACCCGTCAATCAGATCATATCCCACCCCGAGTGCGCGCGGCTCGACGAGCCCGCCAAGGCCGATCACGACCCCGCCCAGTGCCGGCCACCACATCCAATGGATGGGCAATTGTTCGAAGAAATCTTCCAGCCTGTAGAGCAGCTGCGTCAGCAAACCCGAGAAAAGACCACAGACAAGCCCCACCGCGATGAAACAGACCAGACCCCACCAGGGCAGCGCAATATTGAAATGGGTCGCAAACAATGCGCCGGACTCAAAAAAAGACGGCCGCAGCACAGCTGCCACCACAGCCGCCGCTGCCACCGGGATGAAGCTGCGGGGCTTCCATTCAAACAGCAGCAATTCGACACCAAGCATCACCGCGGCAATCGGCGTGCCGAAAATCGCCGTCATTCCCGCACTGGCCCCCGCGACCAACAGCGTCTTGCGCTCAGCAGAGCTCATATGAAAAAGCTGCGCAAAAAGCGAGCCGATCGCGCCACCGGTCATGATGATGGGACCTTCCGCACCGAACGGACCACCGGTACCGATCGAAACCGCCGAGGAAATCGGCTTCAGCACTGCGACCTTCGCCGACATGCGGCTGCGGCCAAACAAGATGGCTTCAATCGCTTCGGGAATGCCATGACCGCGTATTTTATCAGAACCAAACCGCGCCATCAGGCCAATGATCAGCCCGCCAAGCACCGGGATCACCACCACCCAGCCGGAGGCGGCAACCTGTGCAAGGCTCACCGGCGCGGCGCTGAGGCGGCCAAACCATGCCAGATTGCTGACAAAAGCGATAAGACTGAGCAGTGCGTAAGCCGCGACCGTGCTCGCCGCACCGGTGACAACCGCCATCCCAATGAGCAGAACGACGCGTCTGTCCGCCGAAAAATCAGCGGCTTCGCGCCGCGGCAGTCCGCGCATGAAATCGCGGTTCTCGTCCATCGAATTTTGCCGGCCCATGGCGGATCCTTGTTTCAAATGATTGCCGCTTCGAGCACGGCAAGGACCACAATGGTCACAGCGCTTGGGATTACCTCGTATTACGATATATTGTGAAAACACTTTTCTGTGTAGGCGCAAGCGCGCAATTATGATCAAACAACAGGGCCGCGCGCACCCGTCCTCCATCGCGTCGGCAAGCAAGCACAACGCCGGCACAGGAGTGGGCATGACAGAAGCCAACAACAGTTTAACGGTCGAGGATTATCGGTCGCTGGCACAATTTCGCCACTACCTGCGCCGCTTCATGAGTTTCAGCACGGCGGCTGCAGAAGCCGAAGGCTTACCGACCCAGCAGCATCAAGCGCTGTTGGCCATCAAGGCACAGGCTGACCATCAGGCCATGAGCATCGGAGACCTTGCCGAGTGGCTGGTGATTGCACCCCATAGCGCCACCGAACTGGTTGGCCGTCTCGTCGAGGCGAATCTGGCGCAGCGCGAAACCGATCCCGATGATCGCCGCCGTCAGCGCATCATTCTCACTCCAAAGGCCGACGATCTCTTGCAACGGCTGACCGAAACGCATCTGGCTGAACTGCGCAGCTTGGCCCCCAATCTGATTGCGCTGCTCGAGGAACTGAACCAGGCTGACAAAGCCCGATAATTGCCGACAAAGCGTCATGGCTGCACGATAACCAGGCCGCGCAGATCAGGCACCGGCCAGCAAGATCACGAACGAAAACCCCCAATCCTTTGTTGGCCCAATTCAATTGAGGGATGAACTAATAGCAGGCTTGAACTGGTAGTAGGCAGCACGGGCAAACCCTGTAATATGAGAGGTGTGTCGAGGCGAAGATAACAGACACCTCGGCATATAAGCTCTCATTTACCCCCGTGATTTTGGAGAATTATGATGCTATCACCATCCTACAGTCAGACACTCGCCCATAAGGTCATCGGCCAGCCGGTCGCTTTGCCAAAGGCACAAACAGCCTGCACCAATGATCCCGGATGCACTGGCATGGAGTGCGCCGGCTTTGTCAATACGGGACCCAACTGCCATTAGCGCAGCGCGCGCCAAGGCTCGGATTGCGCCCGCCTTCAAGGGATTGAGCGCGAGAAGATCGGGCGATCCGGCACAGTCTTTCCGAGCCTATGCGTTGCGGGCTGCGCGTAAACCGTAGCCCGTCGCCTTGAATTCCATCCCTATGTGGCGAGGTGCAGGGCAATGGGACCTTGTCAGACATATACAGACGAGGCTGAAATCAAACAGTTCAGCTATTTCACCGACCGTTTCAAGGACGAAAGCTATCAGATCGAATCTCTGACGATTGATGATGCTGCATTAACAGCATTAACCCATGTCCGGTGCCACGATCGGTTTCACGTTCCCCATCTCCTGCTGGAAAGGATGGTGCAATCGATCGGCTTCGTTGCAATCCAGCACATCAGGCGGCAGCAACAACGCCCGTTGCGATTTATCTTTATTCGCGGCATGCACTGGTGGTTTTCGGGACCGGTCAGGCCTTCTCTGCCCGTGTTCATAAAGGCAGGTTTCGTCTGTCGCGACGAGACAGCCAACAAGCAGAGCTTCGTCGTGCGGGGTACGGTGAACAGCGGCGTGCGCTTTTCGATGGCAGTCGATGTCATCGGCATCAAGCGCGAAAGCAGCAGCCGCGCGCCAGGAGGACTGCACAATGTGACGGGCGAAGCCTGACAGCTGGGTTCCTTGAAACCGGTTCGATTTTGCGCACAGGCTGGCGATGAAAGGGCCATGAAGGTCATGTTTGAACAGGATATGTTCGGTTCCATCTATCAGCATCTGCTCAAGCGAAGCGGCTTGCGTGGCGTGGGGCGGCAATCGCCATTGATCCGTGCCGATGTCATCGACAGGCTTTGCGAACAGGCGTGGACGCCCTTGCTAAAGCGGAGCTTTGAGCGGTTGTTGATGGTGGAGATGAATTTCGCGGAAACAGAAGGCCTTTTGCAGGGTGGCAATGCCACAGAGCGCTTCAATTATTTTGTGACCGAAGTGGTGCAGGAGCACAACCTGTCGATGCTGTTTCAGAAATATCCCGCCCTGTGGCAGCGCTGGTGTTCACAGGCACGTGGTCTGCAACAAAGCCTGTCGCTGCTGCTCAGCCGCATTGAGAGAGATATTAGCGCAGTGGCAGAGTGCCTGTACCAGGATGGACGGGTCAGTGCGGTCAGCGCTATCGATCTGGTGGGCGACCCCCATCGTGGCTTGCAGCAGACAGCGCGTATCAGCTATCGGAATGCTGACAACAGCTGCCGTGTCATCTATTACAAGCCGCGGGATCTGACCATTGACGCGGGCTTTGCCGATTTCATCGCCTGGTGGAATGGTATAACGGACATCGACCACCGGGTGCCACATGTTGTGCTGAAACAGGGCTACGGCTGGGCAGAGGCGATCGATCACACCGCCTGTGACAGCCAGCAGCAGTTGCGGCAGTACTATCGTCGCTACGGCGCTCTCGTCGGCCTCACCCACATCTTCGCCTCCACCGATCTCCATAAGGATAATCTCGTCGCGAACGGCGCCTATCCGGTCATTGTCGACTGCGAAACACTTTTCTCGTGCAGCCTCAAACAGCCGATAGCGCCCGCCTGGGAGGGGCATCTCTACACGTCCCTGCTGCTGCCGGCACACAAGCTTCACCCCACCATCGAAATGAGCCCCTTACCCGCGCATCATACCGAAACCCGGCTGGAGCAGCTTGTCAACCCGCAGCAGCGCCGTAGCAATGCGCGTATGCGGCTGCAATCCCTTCCGGTGAAGGCACCACCATGTGATGTCCGCATAGGGTCGGAAAAGGTGGCCGATTTTCTCGTCTATAAGGCAGATCTGATTGACGGCTTCCAAGAAACACTTGGCTTTCTCAGGCAGAACGCCGCTGCGGTGATGGAGCGGCTGCAGGCAGCGATGCAGGGTGCGCGGGTGCGTATTCTATGTGCGACCACCCGGGATTATGCGACCATCCTCCACAATAGCTGGCATCCTGACGCGCTGTTTCACAACCGCGAGGAACGGGAATTTTCTGCTTTGTGCACAGCCGATCGTCACCCCGCCATCGCTGCCAGTGAACGAACACAGCTCAAACGGGGTGACATCCCCTATTTTGAGATAGATTTTCAAGGGTCGCTGCTTCAGGACGGCAACCATCAGGCCCTTGAGGTTGCGGTCTGCCGCAGTCCGGCGGCGAAAGTAAAGCACCAGCTCGCCCGGCTTTCCGCAGACTTTATCAACCAAGGCTTGGCCGACCTCGAACAGGCATTGCTCGCCTACAGGCTGCGGCGCGGCGATGCGATGACGCCTGTAAAACACCGGCGGAAAGCCAGAATCCGGCAGAGCAATCAAGCCTGGCTGCTCAGCCTCGCGCAAAGCATTCTTGATCAAGTGATCGCTGGCTCAATGCTTGCGGAAAATGGGCGCTATTGCTGGCGAACCCTGACGATCAGCGCGGATCAAACGGCCCAGGCCGGCTTGAGTGGCGATGATCTTTACGACGGAGCGTCGGGCATCGCGCTCGCCTATCATCTGATCGGTCACCGCACCGGAAACAAGCGCTATCTTGACTTTTCCAAGCAACTGACGCGACAGGTCGTCCAACAGCTCGATGAAGCCCCAGTTGTGGGGCATGGGGCGCTGACGGGCGCGGCAGGATCGCTGTGGGCCATCAGCTTCATGCAACGCGACAAGTTGCTGCCGCTGCTGCCGCTGCTGCAGCGTGGCCTGCAAAAACTGTGCTTTTGCCTGGCCCTGACGGATTGGCAACACTATCGCGCGCTCGATTATGTGTCGGGTGCGGCAGGAACACTCGCCATGCTGTTGCGGCTTGATCAGCTCTACGCAGACCTGCCGATCGCCGTAGAAATCCGTCGTCTCGCCCATCAGCTGTTCGAACAGATCATTCGCCACGCAAGCCGTTTGCGCAATGATAACACCCTCATCGGATTTGCGCATGGAACAGCCGGTGTGTCAGCCGTGCTGGCACAGTTCATGCAGCAGATGGCGGTTGACAAGCCCGCGGCAAGACGGCTGATCGAAAGCAATCTCCGCCATGAAACAGCCCATCGCAGTGCAGCCGGATGGCGGCGGTTGGACTGCAGCGATGCGCCGGATAGTTCCTGGTGCCACGGGACAGCAGGATTCGGCTTCTCCCGCCTGGCGCTGCGCCACTATATGACGCCGCAGATGTTTGAAGAAGACATGCGCATTGTCAGCAGCAGACTTGGAGACCCGCAGCAATCACTGGGGCTTTGTCATGGCATGATGGCCGACTTCTGGCTGGAACAGGCGCTGGGGGAGAGCGGCGATCACGCCTTACAGCGCGTGCGCGACAGCTATGAGACTCACGGCATGTCCACCAATTTCGGGCTGCAGGGTTTCGAACTGGTCGGGGCGATGACCGGCGTGACCAGTCTGTTTTCAGGGGCGGCAATTCTGCTCAACCGGCCGCATTTTTGAGCGGCCGGTCAGCCCCGGCAACGACACTTGTTTCATTGCACTGCTGCATCCCAATGGCACAGTGGAGCCGCTTTCGGTTCATCGAACCACGCCGATGATTCTCCCGCAAACCGTGTTTATGAAAGCATTACCACGCTGCCCGTCCCGTTCAACAAGCGTGGCCATCGTCTCGCGATAGCGGCATGAACAGGACGCAGCACCCTGCCGTTCCAAACGGCCAATCGCCCTTGACCCTTCCTGATCGCAGCCTGCTCGATCAGCCAATGCGCGCTGCGCAGCTTGATTGCAGACCAAAGGCAATGGATCTGGGGTCGCCCTGGCGATTGCGGTGATGCGGAAAGCCGTGCCTCCCCCATCTCTTCCCGGTCGGGTCTGCCTTTTTGCAGCCCCCTCAACTCTCAATCCGCCACCGATGCAGGCATCGCATACGCGGTGCCACGCTTGATCACAAGTCAGCGCCGACCGATTGCGCAGACATCAAACCCATAACTATCGGCTCCCTATTTTGTTCCTGCATGTATTCCCTCGCTTTAATTAGAATGTTCGATAAGTAACCAAGTAATTGTGTATAATATAGAAGATAGTAAATAGTGTCTTTTTGGATACATAAATTTCCAGAAACTCGGATTAGTAAATAGTTGTACTTGCGCCGAGCCGTTAAATGCTTTCTATCCAGGCTTATTGAAAATCGACTCTGGAGTAATGAAATGAAAATCAAGAGCTTGTTGTTGGGATCGGCCGCATCCCTGATGGTTTTGTCCGGCGCCCATGCAGCCGACGCCATCGTATCAGCGGAACCAGAAGCTGTTGAATATGTCCGCGTTTGTGATGCTTACGGCGCAGGCTATTTCTATATTCCCGGCACGCAGACCTGCATGAACATCTCCGGCTATGTCCGTTATGATGTCGGCGGCGGCGACAATGTCTATGGTCGCGGTTTCCGTGATCGTGACGGCAATGTCGACACACGCCGGGATGGCTGGGACAATCTGGCCCGTTTCACGCTGCAGTTCTCGACCGCGTCAGAAACCGAACTTGGTACCCTGTCGACCTTTGCTGAAACCCGCTATGAATGGGGCAATGGCGAAGAAGGCGCTTCGGGCCAACTGCGTTACGCCTACATCCAGTTGGGCGGCCTGCGCGTCGGTCTTGATGAATCGGCCTTCGTGACCTTCCCTGGCTATCTGGGCAACGTCATCAATGACGACGTCATTCTCGCCGGCGGCTACCGCACCGGCTTGATCAGCTACACCTTCACCGGTGGCAATGGCTTCTCGGCCATCCTGTCGCTGGAACAGGGCAACAACGTCGATACCGATGGTGATTATGGCTTTGACGGCGCCATCAAGGATTACACCCCCCATATCGTTGGCGGCCTGAAATATCAGCAGGGCTGGGGCAAGATTGCAGCGGTTGCTGCCTATGATGCCCGCAATGAAGAATGGGCGGGCAAGATCCGCGCCGACATCAACATCACCGATCGTTTCTCGGTCTGGGCGATGGGCGGATACAAGTCGATCAAGGACGAATATATCCAGCAATATGACGGCAATGGCAACAACCTCGGCGCTGTTCGTGCCATCAACAGCTTCTACGGCACATGGGGCGGTGATTGGGCCGTCTGGGGTGGCGCTGCATTCAAGGCAACCGACAAGGCAACGCTGAATGCACAGCTCGCCTATGACGGCAGCTCAACCTTTGCCGCAACTGCAAACATTGCCTATGAACTGGTTCCAGGCTTCACAATCACCCCTGAAGTCTCCTACACCAAATGGAAAGACGACCGGTCTTACCTCAATGGTCAGGATGCCTGGGAAGGCATGGTTCGCTTCCAGCGCAGCTTCTAAATCCGTGCGTGCCGCCTAAGGCATCAGCACACCAAAATAAACTACTCCCAACAGCCAGCAGGTTGTTGGGAGTATTATTTCATAGGCATTAATATATAGATGCTGTATTAGTTTATATATTCGATCATTACTTTTGAATATAATAACATGTATTTTAATAACGTAAATATTACTTTCATTTCCAAGTAAAACTTGCTATCACTCGATTACCGTTCGGCAGGGTCGAAGGACGACCCTGTCTTGCTCTGATCTCCAGCAGATGAATGGTACGGCGAGCGTCATGCTCGCCGTTTTTATAAGCGGTTGCACTCATCAACGCCCCCCACTGCGACAGAGCGACCCCACGCATGGCTCTTCCTGCGCCAATTGGGCTGTTTTACGCAGCTCACAAACTTGTGCTGTTGGCCTTGCGCCTCAGCCCTGCTAACCCATCGGTGCGCTGCCCCGATGCAAGCGACAACATTTTCAATTTCAACCGCTGCAGCGCCCGGCGCTCACCGGCGATTGGCACGTTTTCAAGGCGGTATCGAGCCCGCCCCGCTGTTTGAGTTTAAGGAATTTTAATGCACACCAAAGTTCACGCCGCATTGCCGTCGCTTCGCTGGGCGACACTCACCCTCTGCCTGGCCGTGTCGCCGATTGCCGTCAATGCGCAGACCGTCTCCAAACAATCCATCGAGCATCTGCAGCAAAGCTACCAGCAACAATGGGTCGGACAATTCGGACCCCTCGCGACAAAGCCGCAACCACCGCTCGCAAAGCTGCTGAGCACTTTACCCCAATCCGTCAGCCATGCTGACTATGACACACTCTCCAGCCGGGAGGGCCTCGCATCGATCACCAAGGCCAATGTCACGAAGCCCGCACCGATCGATACGGTCATCAACGCCGATATCCAGCTTGACGGCCGACGGATCCCGGTTCGAATCTATTGCCCCGACAATCCCTCACCCCGCAACGTGCTGTTCTTTATCCATGGCGGTGGCCATCTCAGTGGTTCAGTGACCGTCTATGACCCAATCGCCCGACGCCTCGCCCGGGCAACCGGCAACACGGTGGTCGCCATCGACTACCGACGCGCGCCCGAAGCGCCCTATCCCGCCGGCCTGGATGATGCCCGTGCGGTGCTGTTGAAGGTCTATGACATTCTCAACCAGCACCAGATCGCATTTCTGCCGCATCTCACCCTGGTCGGCGACAGTGGCGGCGGTGCCTTCAGCGCTACAATTGCCCAGGATCTGCAAGTGCGCAAGCCAGGCTTTGTTTCCAAACTTGTGCTGATCTATCCAAGCCTGGATTACAGCTTGTCCTGGCCGTCCGTCGTTGAGAACGGCAAAGGAAAATTGCTCGATAAGACCAAGATCGCCTGGTATTTCGATCAGTATTTCCAACACAATGAAGATCGTCTCGCCGTCTCACCGCTTTATCGTCCGATCGCCGCTGATTTTCCGCCGACCCTGCTGTTCAGCGGCGGGCTTGATCCGCTGCGCGATGAAGATTTCGCCTTTGTTGCCCGGCTCAGCCAACAGAATATTCGCGTGAAACATGTGCATTTTTCCAATATGGTCCATGCATTTTTGATGATTGAGGATCTGGTGCCGGATGAGGCGGGCCAAGTCTATCACGACATTGCCGACTTCGTCGCAGATAAGACGCAACCGCCTGCGCCGGCCACAGCGCATGACATCGCGCCGCGACCAGAGCGTTGAACTTGGCGGATCATGACGGATCACGGGACCACCCCAGCGAGTCATCCAGCCATCAGGGGTGCCTTGTCCGTCGCCTGGCATGGGGTCGTCAGTGGTGTCCGGGCCTTATCCATGCCCGCTCAACCGCAAATGCTGCGCGACCACTTGCAGATCGGCGATCGTATCAACGTCGCTGGTCACCATATCCGAGGCGACAACGCCATGCGCATGACCCAGCAAGGCCCGTGCGCCCTTGTCACCGGCGCTTGGCAAGCTGCCAAGCATGGCGCTGGGGACTATGGCCGGTGGACACAAGCCGGACGCGGTTCGTGTGGCCACCGGAACAGTGCGATCGGTGTTGAATGCAGCCAATAGTCCTTCAATATGGTCCAAGCTGATCAGCGGCATATCTGCCAGACAGACCATCACCCATCGCTGTGTGGTAATTTCTGACAGTCCACGATGGATCGAACCCGTCATGCCCGCATCGGCATCGCCAATCTCCGCTCTGACAAAGCCCGCATCGAGATAGGGCTGCACCCATAAAGGCTTTGAACGGCACACGACAACTTTTCGACCCCAGTTGAATGCCCGCAATGTCGAAAGGACATGATGGGCCACCGGCTTTCCCATCAGACATTGGTCGAGTTTGTCGCCGCCTTTGAAGCGCTGACTGCGACCTGCTCCCAGGACCATGATGGCGATCGCGCTGGCCTGATCTTTCTCCGTCGCCTTCATCGTGACACCGAAGCGTTTCTCAACGAGATGATTTCGGCCAGGATCGACACTGCGAGAGAGCGCGCATCGCGCGTGGGTCCGAACAGGCCGATCGGCGCGCGGATCGCCGCAATCTTTTCCTCGGCAAAACCGGCTTCACGCAATCTGTTGCAGCGTAGCTGATGGGTTTTGCGACTGCCCAGACAGCCGACATAGAAAGCCGCACTGCAAAGCGCTTCGCCAAGCAAGCGGCTTTCGCGGTCAAGATCATGATACAGCATAACGATGGCGCTGAAGCGATCCACTGGTTCCAGATCAAGCCCGCTGACCACCTCAATGCCCAATGCGCCGGCAACCCGGCCGAGCATTGCGGCTTCCAGTCCCGTGCCACAGAGCAGAAGGCGCAGCGCCGGAGGATAGACAGTGACAAAGACCTCCTTATCCCAACCAGAGCCATGCTGTGCATGATCGGGGATGGCGATAGCCGTCAACTGGGATCTGACAGGATCATAGGCAAGGCCCGCAGCACGCCGCCTTTGATGCGCTGCAAGAACGTCTCGGAGCGCCTCATTATGCCTGACCACATGGATAGCAAGCAGGATGCTGCTTGCGCAGGGCAGGACAACATCGAAATAGTCCGATCCCTTGCCAAGTCGCAACTGGCGATCCTGATTGGCGGCGATCGCAAGCATCGCTTCCCCCGCCACAATCGCCTCGACACAGCCCCCCGAAACGAAACCGCAATAAGCGCCGTCCTCACCAACCGCCATCTGGGTCCCCAGCGATCGCGCCGCACTGCCAGCAATATCCACCAGGGTGACCAGCGCGCAGCCTCGACCCGCCCTGAGCCTGTCATCGACAAACTGCAATATTGCCGTGGCGTCATCTTCGACCAGCGCACAGAAGGGTTGGATCTGCGCGTCAACGAACTGATTGTTCATGTCGGAACCCGATACCGGTTGCACCTATTGCTCCGCGCGCTCAATATCAGCGCTTTGAATGTCGGCGGGCTGGTCGCCCCACTGGTTGCGCATGTAATTCACCAGATCGGCGACCTGCTGCGCGCTGAGTGCTGTGCGGAATCCCGGCATCGCCTGCATCACCTCATTATTCGCCAATTTCTGCTCCGCCACCCCATTGAGGATGACCTGGATGAGATTGCTCGGATCCGCAAGCATGGCACTGGTATTGATATTCATCGCGGGAGCAATATGCGGCTTACCCTCGCCGTTGAGACCATGACAACCGGCGCAGACAGACACATAGACGTCGCGGCCTGCAGACTGCGTGCCAGCCTGCCGCTGCAGCTCGCCCCCTGTCCGGGTACTGGTCTGGGGCAGCCGGCCCTTGGTCAGATAGGCTTCCAATGCTGCAATGTCCGCATCCTGCATATATTGTGAGGAATGCATCAGCACCGGATACATTTCCAAGGTCATCGTGCCTTGCGGAGCCATGCCAGTCTTTAGAAATGACTGGATGTCCCGTGATGTCCAGCCGCGGTCCGCCAACGCCTCCGGCGTCAGGCTCGGCGCGGTGATGCTGCCCAGACTTGCACCCTGATAGGCTCTTGACTGCACGAGACCGCCCATGAAATTGCGCGGCGTATGGCATTCCTGACAATGACCCAACACATCGGCGATATAGGCGCCCGCCAGGGCGGTCGGATCGCCCTTGAGCCTGATCGGCGGATTGACCAGCCGCCAGTAGGCCAGCGTCCAGCGCTGATTGAAAGGAAAGGGCAGCGTGTTGCGCGGTGTCTTCCGTGCCACCGGTTGCTGGGTGTTCAAATAAGCGAAGATCGCATCGGAATCGGCCTGACTCATGTCATGATAGGAGATGAAGGGCATCGCCGGATAAAGAAAAGCGCCATCCGGGCGAATGCCATCGGTGAGCGCATGATAGAAGTCACTGGAACTGTAATTGCCGATCCCCGCCTGCTTATCCGGTGTGATATTGCTGCCATATATTGTGCCGAAGGGTGTCGCCAACCCCAAGCCACCCGCAAAGGGCGCACCGTCCGGTGATTGATGGCAGGCGGCACAATCGGCCATGACCGCAAGATATCTGCCACGCTCCACCAGCTTGCTGGCCTGATTGGCAAAGCGCTGCTCTGCAGCCTTCTGGTCATAGGGCTGCCTGACCGGCCAGAACGGCACTGATGCGGCGATCAGGCCGCATACAAGCGCAAGACCCACAGCCCCGACAAACAGCCGCCTCATTTCACGAGCCCCGGTATGTTGATCACCAGATCATGGACAGCCTGATAGTAACGGACATAGCCGGTACAGCGGCAAAGATGTGTGTTGAGCGCTTCTTCAATCACCGTCTTGAGATCGTCGCGCAGCACTGGTTCACGCTGCAAACGCTCGACAAGCACCGTTGCGGCATTGACAAAGCCGGGCGCGCAATAGGAACACTGGAATGAGAAATGATCCAGGAACGCCTCCTGGACCTGCGAAAGGCGAAGATTGCCGCCTTCATCCTTGACCGCATGCCCCTCAACCGTCCGGATCGACCGACCATCAAAATACAGGGCGCCGGTAATGCAGGTCCGCATTTCACGGCTGCTGCCATCGGCATCATCGACAATCACCGTACAGGCCCGGCAAAGGCCTTGCCCGCATCCATAACGACTACCGGTCAAACCCACATATTCGTGCAGGAAGTCGACCATGGCCAGTTCCACCGGCACGGTGATCGGACCAATGGTCTCATTGTTGATGCGCAGGCTGATTTCACGCGTCGCAATGGTCATGACAAAGCCTCTTTGATCTTCTCTTCGCTGAGCGGCAGGTCGCGCAGATAGATGCCAATGGCATGCGCAACCGCATTGCCAATCGCCGGAATAGTCGGGATCTGCACCACTTCCGCCATTCCCTTGGGATAATTCTCATCGGGAAGTGCGGGCAGGATGGTGGTGGTTTGATTCCAGACCGCGACATTGACGCCGCGTGGCAGTCTATAGCGGTTGAAGTTCCAGTCACCGCTTCCCGGACCCCCTTCATAAAGCGGCATGGTTTCATAGAGCGCATGACCGATCGACATGGCGATACCGCCCTGCAATTGTCCCGACACAAATTCAGGCACAATCACCCGGCCGCAATCCATGGTGGAATGATGCGAAAGCAGCGTCACCGCACCCGTCCCGCGATTGACACTGACCTCAATAAGCGCCGATATGGCCGAAAAGCGCGACCAGCTTGCGCGGTCGACACGCGGATCCATGTAATGCATGTTGGCGCGCTCGACCCATTGCCAGCCCTCAGAGCCAGCGCGTATGGCCAGGCCATCCAGCGGTCGGCGTGACTTCTGGCCCAGAATCGTGAAATCCGCCTCCCCCCAGCCCCAGCGGTCAAATCCGTGCACCATCGCACCCGCCACAGCGCCAATCTCATGAATCGTTGTGGCAATGGCTGCAAGGGTGAGCGATCGTCCATCGGAATGCACGAAATCACCATCCACCCATATTGCCTGGGCGGCCAGCTCCTGCGGGATATTCCACAGTTTCGCCGCCGCCGGAACAATGCCCTGCTCAAAGATCAGACGTCCAGCTTCATTGGTGGCATGGGAGAAGTAATAGGAACTGTTGGAGGCACTGGAGGGGGAGGCAAAGGCCGGCGTCCAGCGCGGATCCTCCACCATCTTGTCCTGATAGGCCTTGTCCATTACAAAGGGGCTGAGCGTCTCATACATCTGCAGCGGAGACCAGTCAAAAGCCGCGCTTTCGACCGTATCGGCGGATTTTCCCAGCCAGCGCGCACAAAGCAGCGCTTGCGTGCTGACCGCGCCAGTGCCGATCTCAACCGCAATATGCTGCAGATGCACCCGCCCATCGCGACCCAGCTCAATGCTTGCGGCAACCCCCTCATTGGTGCTGCCAAATGCCTTCTTGCCAATGGCATAGCCAACACCATATTTGAGGGCCGGATGTTCCGCCTCAAAGGCGATCTTCCTGCTGGCACGATTGAGCCATATCGGGTTTTGCCGGTCTGTTTCAATAATCTCCGTCAACCGACTCTGACTGAGCGGCACCGCACCTGCGGAATTGCGCTCGAAGCTTTGCAACGCGTTTGCAAGGCGCAATTGCATCGCATCGACGCCGAGCTCACCCGCCAATTCGTCAATGAGCATTTCAGTCCCAAATTGCGCTTCCACGGCGCCAAAACCCCGCATGGAACCGGCGGTCGGCGCGCGCGATGAACGGGCAATGCCAACAATATCGCTTTTGGGGAAATAATAGATCCCCTGTGCCGCACCAGCGGCCACCTGCACAACCGGCGTGGTGAAATTCTGCCTGCCGCCGCCATCCAGCGCAAGATCAACGCTCAGGGCCTGCATCTTGAGCGATCGGCGATCAATGCCAATGCGATAGGTCATATCAAAACTATGCCGTTTGAGCGCTGTTTGAAACTGCTCTTCACGATCAAATGCAAGACGGACGGCCAGTCCTTCTGCAAAGAGCCCGGCAACAATTCCATAAAAGGGAAACGGGCTGTGATCCTTGGTGCCGTAACCCACCGTATAGGCGGAATGGCCTTTCAGGGATGCCACCTTGAAACTGCTCTTTTCGAGCATCGCAGCCGTCCCGGTCATCACTTCATGTGGACTCTGGCTCGCCATGACAAGTTCAAGAGCGGCATTTTTTGCATCATACCAGCAATTGCAATTATCGCCCTCAAGCGCTGCACCATCAATATAAGGAGAATGGTAGCTGCGTTCGATGACATGCAGGGTCTCCGGCGGCGTCTGCAGTTGCGCGCGGATAGCTTCGGCAAATGCCATGCCGCGCTCCATCACCGCACCGGAACTGTCCGCTCGCGGCCAGATGACCTCGTTGCCTTCATAGCGGGCAAAGACATAGCCGTCATCGACGGGATTGAACTGATCCCGTGGACCTCTGCTCCCCTGATCTCCTTCCAACCGGACGAAGCGGAAATTGGCCTGCGGCCCCTGCTCGACAGGCTCAGTCGTTTCTCCAAAGCGGATGACATCATGCCGTCGGGATTTATAAAGCCGCTTGGCCGTGCTGAAGCGGGCAAAATCGCGATAGACCAGGATTGCAAGCGGATATCCAAGAAACAGCGGAACCTTGTTGCGCGGCAACAGCATGTCCTTGCCGTAAACAAAAGGATCGTAGAAATCCAATCCCGCCGCCTGCAGTTTTTCGGCATCGACCACGACATCAGGCAACAACGCCGATCCCAGCACAGAGAGATCGAGACCAAGATAAGGGGCATCCGCCCGCGGTGATAGCACCATAAAGGCGTGCGCCTGCTCGGAAGGCCAGCCTTGCATGTCGCGCGCACGGATATCACGGGCGAATACCTTGCTTCCGGTCACTTTGGCAACGCCGTCAATTCGTCTTTTCAGCCGCATGTCACCTTGTGGCACAACGGGCAATTCGACCAGCCTGTCTTCAAACAACGCCGCTCTGGCGGCTTGAACAGGCAGAAGCGTGACCGCGATGCCGGACGCTGTAAACTTGAGAAAGTCTCTGCGTGTCGGTGTCATTTCTGATGGCTTCCTTTTGAAATCAACTGTCTTAAACGGCGCGGATAGCGGGACAATCAGCGCGCGCTGCAAGGCGCTTTATGCGCCCAGAATCCTGCGCGAGCAGGTCATTTGCCACAGCACAGCCGGCCGGACCCGATCCGCAAACGACCCTCAAAGGCCTGTAGCATCGCCACCGTGCCTGACCACCGCTGCGATAAAGAAATCTGGCTGAACAATAATGATAAATCCATCATTTCTAATATATTCATTCAAATTATCTTAGTTTATGTAATTACTACATTAAGTAATTCATCACAATACACCATATTTTTACATGAATATTATTTCATAGTAGTTTTATATATTTATCTAATATATTTTTTCTTGATTTTAGAGTTTCTTTATTAGCAAAGCTCTTGCTTATCCAGGGCGCAATTCAGGCCTTGGCGCCACGCCGCCGGCAAGAGCGGCGCCAATTGCCACTTTCGCAACAGCCTGCGCCAGAGACGATACAGGGGACACCGGCGCAGCTCGGCGCGTCCTGATCGATAAGGCGCGCAGCCCTACAATCCTTCCTTGCCCGCAACAAGCTGGTGTTGCATTAGCAGTGCACCCCGCGCTAATTGCTGACGTGGCTTTCCTGGACCATTTGCCTGCGACGCGATGTCCGGGAGCATCGACCGGAGCCGATAAACCCTCCCGGTCATGCCCTGATGGCAGTGCAACCCGCAAGTAGCCTGCCATGAGAAGCCAATGCAGTTCTGTTAAGCCATTTGAACTGCATCGGTCCCGGTGGTTTGGGATTACACCGGGACCACCCAATCCCACTCCCATTCGCCCTTACATTCGCCCCTCCGGGCGCTGGCCGCGCAGCTGTCCAAGCACCCCCGTTTTCCGGGGTTGCGGCATCTGCGTACCCGTCCTTTGCGCAAAATCTTTTAGGGCCGGGCGCGATCCTCGCGCTTTATCACGCGCAACCGCAACTAATTGCCGGTTACATCCGCACCACAAGTATTAGGCACCGCTCAATTGGTATTGTTGTCGACCATTAACCTCGCGATGATAGCGGCTTCACGGACAGAGGATAGATCGATGCCACCCAGATTATTTATCGAAAACTACGGTGCGACCACCAATTATCTCGGCCACCTGCTGCATGTGATGCAGAACAGATGCAATCAACTGATCGCGCGATGGCAAAAGGCCAGACAACGCCGCTCCAGAATGAGAACCTTGCAGTCGCTACCACCAGCGATCCTGCGGGATATCGGTTGGCCGGCAATTCTCGACGACAGCGAAGCCGTTGTCGACAGCCGGTTTGTGCATCATCTGCCGACCAAACTATCACCGCCCAGACACGGCCGCCGGCATCCCCGCGGCACTCCGCCAACCGTCTGGCACGACCCAATCGCCTGAAACTGCACGTAGACCGAAGTTTCAAAGAAGCGCTATCTGACGGATGCAACAACCCACCATTCAGTCCTCCAGGCCTGAGGTTTGATCGCTTCAGGCAAACGGCCTTGAATGAATGGCCTTCAACAAGGGGCGCATCACCAAACCAGCAAGCGCTTTAGGCAAACCGGACAACCAGTACCCTTTGCAGAAGGCCGCACCAACAAAGCCCCCGAAAGAAGCCCGCGAACAAGAAAGGCAGAAAATCATGTCCAATCATCATAAGGAAATGATCGCGGCACTTGTGCTCGATGCGGCAACAATATCCTTCACGAGCGGATTGGCCCTTATGGTGGTGCTGGCAGCGGTCGCGTAACGACAGGACGCTTCTGCTTCCTCGGCGGCCGCCCTGCCGCCCCTCGCTCAGAGGCTGTTGTCGCCGCTGCCGCGCGGCGAGCAATGACCGGCAGACCAAGCCCGTCAGCAATCCGCTCAAGGCAGAACCGAGCGGTTTCATTCAAAGACATTCGGGCAAAGACATTCGGGCAAAGACATTCGGGCAAAGACATTCGGGTACCACACCATTGAGGCAAACCATCCACCCAAGCCAGTCGGGGGATCATGATGCGATTCATTTTGATGATTGTTTTGCTGTTGCCGACGGCCTGTTTCAGGCCGGATCCGGTTCAAAGCCACGCCGTCTCGTTGCTGATCGACACGGTCGACGGTGAGGTGAAGCGACAAAAAGCCTTTGTCTATCTCGATCCGTCCGCTTTCAATCTGCGACCCTTCGGCGTCATTCAGCACCCATCCTTGAGCGCGGCCTTGAGCGCGGCGAGTGCTCCGCTCAACGACCCGATGCATGCCTGTTTTCAGGGGACCATCGAGGCTCTCCTCGCAGGTGTTGCCACAAAAACAGGCTATCAATGGGGTTTCACAGGAGCCCGTCCACCAGCCCCCATATTGGTCTCCGTCAATCGTGACACCGGCACTGCCTATACAATCCTCGAAGAAGGCCTGTTGCAAGCACAGGGCCTTGTCACGCTTGAAATCAATCCAGCACAAAAACGCATGACCCTGCATTACAATCGTCGCAGCCCCCGCACCATCGCGCATCTGGATGAAACGAGGCTCTGAATGCACAGCCTTTTTTCTGTCGTGCTGATCACCTGCTGCTTGACCGCCTGCGCGCGTCGCGATCAAGACATCCCGCCCTTGCTGCCGTTGATCGGCGGCAAAGAGGATCTGACGTCCCAGCAGGCGGCGCCCGCCGATTACGCGGGCTTTTTGAAGCAGACACAGCACAGACAGACCAATTCTGTGGTCGCGACGGCACGCGCTGCTGTTTTGCGCGAGGCAGCCATTTCCTATGCCGCCCAGGCCGGCTATCAGCGCCGGGTCTTTGAAATCATGAACTGTCTCGAAAAAAAGACCCAGCAACTCTCAGAGCAGTTCAACTTCAACGCGATCGTCTACACAGCACCCAAACAGGCAGGCTACATAGTGCCACCCGTGGTTTCGCGCACGGTCCAGGCGCTCACAATCAGTCAAAAGGGTCATGAGAGTGTGGCGGCGGATGACTATTATCGCATCCAGAAACCGGGCCGCATCGTTGCCATTGTTCCCACCTGGCGTGATTATCTTGTGATGCCGCTCGATAAACCGTCCGAACCCGATGCGCAGTTTCTACCCAAAGGAAAAGCCGAACGCCGGATCTGGGAGCGCTTTTTGGCGGTGGGCTGGAAAGCCGGAAACCAGCAAGCCGACGAGGCCCTGGCGGTCAATCTCAATCTGCTTGCCCGCGACTATCTCGGGATGATTGAATATCGCAGGCTGGTCCGGGCCGGCATCATCCGATCGCTGTTGGTCTCAAGCAGCCAAATCACCGCCACCGGCACCAACAACGAATTGTTCATCGGCCAGCGCCGCATCCGCATTCAATCCGATGCAAGCTTTGCGCCCCGGTTCCACGCCAAGCCGAGCCTGAGGACCCGGACAGGGCAACGGTCAAAACCATGATCGATATGGAGAAAATCTGCCGACAGCCGGTCGATCCCCAGAGCCTCGTCGTCCCGCTGCTTGTAACGGAGAACCAGCGCTTCGACAATGACCGCGACCTGATCAACCATCTCATGGTCGCGGCGGCCTTCCGAGGCGCATCCGACTTCTCGGTCATGTCAGACAACCGCGTCCACCTTCAAATCAATGGCCGTCAGTATTTTGGCACATATCGCGCCCTCTATCATTCGGAAGTGGATATCATGCTGGCGACCCTTTGGCGGTCGGCAGATGCCACAGGCATTATCCGACAGGGAAGAGTGCTTGATTTTGCGTATGAAATCGCGGTCGACCGTTTCACACGGCAACGCTTTCGTATCAACGCCACCGGAATTACCGTTAATGGGGGCGACGGCGTCGAACTCTCGGTGCGCTGCCTGCCAAACCGCACACCGTCACTCGATGAGATCGCTTTCGAGAGTGAAATCCGCGCCTATCTCACACCCAGAAGCGGCATTATCGTGGTCGCCGGCGGGACCGGCCATGGCAAGTCAACCACCATGGCTGCCATGACGCGCGCGCATCTCGAAAACAACACCATGCCGCGCAAGATCATTGATTATCAGGCGCCGATCGAATTCACCTTCCGTGACGTGCTTGAAGACAATGCAGATAAGGCTTCTTTCATCGCGCAATCAGAGGTCGGTGAAGGCCGCAATCTGCCCAGTTTCGGCAAGGCCATCTGGGCCTCCTTGCGCCGCGCGCCGCAAATCATCAATGTCGGGGAAGCGCGCGACTATGAATCGATGTCAGGTTGCCTCGCCGCGGCACTGCAGGGCCATATCGTCAACACCACCACCCATGCCGGGTCGGTTGCCGAAACGCTCCGGCGCATGGTGCTCGAGTTTCCGCCAGCCGAGCAGAAAATTCGCGCCTCCGATCTGGTGACCGCGCTGCGGCTGGTGGTGGTACAGCACCTGGTGCCAGGCCCTGATTTTCGCGGGCGCTGCGTGGTGCGGGAATTCCTGGTTTTTACCGATATGGTCCGCGATCGCTTTGTCTCGACCCCATTTGAGCACTGGACCCGGCTCGTCAGCGATATCTTCAAAGAGGCACATTGCGACCACAGATTGGTGGCACGTGCGCTGAACCAATCGATAAAACGCAAGATCAATGCAGGTCAACTCTCGCCAAAAATCGCCCGTGATCATCTTGGCTCGCTTTATCACGAAAGCCATTGCGGGGAAATCGAACACAACAGAAAAATACCGCGATGAAGCGAAACCCAGAAGCGCAATATCGGCTGCACGACAGCATGACTGCGTTGAACCGCGCCTGGTGCGGCAGCGCTGAAAGGGTCGACGCCGCTTGCCTGCAGGCGATCCGTTGCGCCCATGCTACAAACCAGCGGGCATACTGCCTGTGCAAGAAGCCAAATCCGCCAATGTATATTTCGGAATTTGACGGCAGATATGTCATCAAGCGAATGCCAGGCACCGGGTTCCTGCATGACCTTGGCTGTCTCCACCATCAATCTCTCCGCCATCTCGATTTTTATTCCGATCCGGCGGCGGGCTTTCAGCACGGCGCAGATAGGGCGAGCAATGTGAAACTCGCCTTTGCTTTGTCGGGAAAGCCCAATCCTTCCCCATTGCGCGCCAAGTCCGATAAGCCCGACAAAGCCGCCCGACCCGATCCAACGGCAAAGGGACTCTCCTTGATCGCGCTGCTGCACTTCATGTGGCAATCCGCCGAGCTCCATCGCTGGCACCCGGCCTTTGCCGGGAAGCGGCACTGGTGGACAGTCCGCAATCGACTGCGAGAGGTGGCGGCGCGCACGCGCGTCAAAACCCAGCCGCTGCTCGACAGGCTTTACATTCCCGAAACCTTTAGCCTCGAGCATAAACCGGCCATCCTCAGCCGTCAGAGGGCGTTTCTGCAAAAATTTCTGGCCGGACGCCGTGGACGGCGTGAACGCGTGATCTTGATCGCAGAAATCTCGACCATCAATGCGACCCGCTACGGCTGTCGCATAGGGTGCAAGCACGCACCCCAACTGTCGATCTTCATTGATGACAAATCGCTCAAACGACTCCGAAAACAATACGCATCCCTGTTTGCCCTCCATCAAACCCATCCACACACCCACCTTATGATGATTGCCACCGCCAGCATCACCCTGCAGCAAGCCCTATGTCTCCAACACAGTGCGCTGATGCTCGTCTCCCAACATTGGCTTCCCTGCCAGAGTGACGCGGAAGCAAGATTGCTGGACGCACTGGTGCAACATGGACGGAGCTTCCTGAAAAGCCTCAACCCGGATTGCCATACCGGACGCGTCGCCTCGATCTTGCTGACCGACACACGGCCATCGACAGCGCTTTTCATCACTGATAGCTCTGTGGATCAGATGCTCCACCACCCGCTGACCAAGACCTGGGAGAAGTCCGGACATGCGTGTCTAATCTGGAACCCCACCGAACAGCTGTGGCCAGACCTGCCCTTTTGTGAACTTGGACAACGGGTGTAACTAGGAGGGTGTAACTCGGAGGGTGTGAACTCGGATAACGGGGCGGCAGACGCGCGCTCGGCGGTCAGGTCTGCGCGCTGGATCTAGCCTTCGTCTGCAAACGACGAACAGCCCGATGAAATCCGTTGAAGCAACATCAAGCCTGGACGCAGACGCGACGACGCCTCGAATGGCTGCCGCGCAGGGTGAGAGGGCAATTGATGGGGATCACGCCTCATTCTCCGCCGACAGGGGATTGAGCTGCAGGGACTGCGACTGAGCCAAGCCTAACATTGCATGGCATGAGCCACAGACAATCGCCGCGAATGGTTTCGGGCAATTCTCAATTACAAGCGGCTGCAAGTGGAATTGCGTTTTACCACAAAACCCGCATTTGGGTGAGTTCGGTATGGTCATTTCTGCTCCTGGTCCCCATCCATTACGGTGCGTATAACAAGAATTGCGGCTCCCGTCGCCAATGCCATGCCGACGATCACTCCGATGCCGAATGTCTCACTCGTGCCGACGAGTGTCCCATGCAGGGCCAGCATGAACATGCCGACCAGAAGAAAGCAGGTTCCTGACACCAAGCTCACTGGATTTCTCATCATGATTTCCTCCTTGCGCCTCCAGTCTAGGTGAAGATATGAGCTGATGGAAATCCCAACTAAGTCCTCACAAGATTTGGAGGTTATCCGTTCATTTCGACAGGAACCGCAGATAGGCCATCCGCCAAGATCGCTTGCCGCCCCCCCACTCCTATCGCCTGGGCTCTGTGAAACGCTGTATGCGGATTTGCTTTGAGGAGAGTGAGAACCGGAGGCGCTCCGAACCAAGGAGCCGGAAGGTGTTGATATATTCGGAGCGCCACGCCTGCATCGGCAGAAACAGGCGCCCATCATTTGATCATGGCGCTCAAATGCAGACAATCACAACAATACGGGAGCGGATTTGTGCCGGCAGCTTTTCAGGCATGCACGGAGGAAATGCGGTGAGGTCCCGGTGCAGGATATTATACACCAGGACCTCTACAGCCTGCCACGTCCCACATACAGGCTGTATATTCCTTTTAGTCGACCACAACAATCGTGGGCACGGCCGCAGATCACCCTGTCCGAAGACACCCAAACGCGGCAAGATTCATAAGGCCTGGGCCTGTCGGTTTTATGTGCCGGATTAGCCGCGGCAATGCAACCCGTCAGAAATTGGGATGCTTTTTATGGTTCCTGGACAAGCCAGATTCCGCCGTTGACCCGCCCTCTTCAATATTTGCTCGGATGCTGCGACGCAATTAGTCGAAACAGGCTCTCACGCTTGCCCCTTCCGGGAGGTCAAATTGGCGGGCTTGATCATCCGCGGTTCTCCAGCCTTTTTCTGTATGAATCCTGACCCGCTGTTCAAGGCGTTCACCTTTGCATCGCGAACAGCCATATAAGGTTGTGGTCAGCTTGATATGGCCCGGCTCTTGCGCATCACGCGAAGGGCTCAGCGCCAGAAGCGACGTCAACGCCTCGACGTTCTCAGCCAGATCGGGCAGCGTCTGATACTGCATGGCAAAGGTGTCAGAATCTGAAAAATATTGATGCTTGCTGGCCAGCTGCTTGAGATAGCAGTTGCAGGTTCTGCAAACAGGATGCGCCTTTAAGGCCAGATAGACCACAAGGCCGCCCATCAGGAAGCCCAAATATTCAATGCCGGCGAACCACCATCCCGCGCCTTGCATAGGACCCAAATCGCGCAGATGGCGGCCACCATATATATGCAGAGCTTGCAGATAAGCTTTCATATAGCCCGAGAAGCTCATCACCGTGGAAAGCGCGGTTCCATCGTCAAAGCTCATCCATCGGAACTCGGCGTAGTAAACCAGAATCTGCGCCAATGCCGAGGCAAGAATGATCTGTGCCAGCACCGCCACATTCGGCCGCACGCTGAATCCGATGCAAGAAAAATAATAGCCCGAGGCGGCGGCAAATCCCGCAATCATCCCGCCAACCGGCACAATCGCATAAACGTTCAATGCAAAAAGATTGAAGCCGGTCAGATGGTTGACAAGCACGATGATGAACACCGTGAAGGCGAGGCCACTTGCGCCACACGCCGACACGGCCAGATGTTTTCCAATAGTCAAAGTTTGCTCCATAGAATTCGGTGGCAAACTAAATCAGGTCGGGCTCGAATAGATATCCCTAGGCTGAGGGAGCAACTGCAATCCTCGCCTGGCGCAGAATCTCGCAAATCCGACCGCCCACAAGTCCCAGCTTTGCCCGGTCAGGACCCCGAAAGCCGCCCCATTCTGATCGCAGCCGCTCCCAAGCGGCGCTTGCTGCAGACCCGCGACAACAAGGCGGAACCCTCCGCGCGCCCCACGGCAGCGCCTCGGATGCAAAGACACCGATCGCAGGCTCGCTCGTTGTGCAATCGTTCATTCATCCGCGAGTGACAGGAAGGACAGCGGATAAAATTAAGTTGAGAGGCGCTGAAACTTTTCAGGTGCTGTCGAGTTAACATCGCAGAAGAAAACGTCGCAAAACACGATGTTCTGTCAGATACGTATCTTAAGAGGAGATAAGTCAACATGAACTCTATCATCTATTTAGTCGGTCTTGTTGTGATCGTGTTGTTCATCCTTTCTTTTCTGGGATTACGTTGATGGTAGACCAAACTGTGATCGAAAACACATCCGACCGAAGCTATGTTGACTGGGCAGCCATCTTCGCGGGTGCAGCGGTTGCATCCGGCGTGATGGTGGTCATGACCACTTTTGCCAGTGGACTGGGCCTCAGTTCCTTCTCCGTCGATGACGGCGGTGAGTTGAGCACCGTTTGGCTGGTGATCACCGCGCTGTTCCTCATCCTCTCAATGGTGGCATCCTATATGCTCGGCGGCTATATCGCCGGAAGAATGCGTCGGCCGACCGGAACCGCAACCCGCGACGAATCGACCGTGCGCGACGGTCTGAATGGCCTTGTGGTCTGGGGGTTGGGGACCATTGTTTCCGCCTTGTTTGCCATAAGCATCATATCCGGTGGTGCCAAAGCCGTCGGTGGCGCAGCGCAGACCGCGGTAGAAGCGGCTGGCGCAGTGGCCGGAGGAACCGCACAGGGTGCAGGACAGCTTGCCGGCGGTATTGTCTCGGGCGCTGGCAATGCTGTGGGCGGCGTCGCCCAGGGCGCGGGCCAAGCGGCAGCACCTTCCATCGAGCAAATGTTGCCAGAAGGTTTGAAAGCCAATCCGCTCGATTACCTTACCGATGGCCTGTTGCGCAATGACGCCCAGACCACCGGCGCCGGCCAGGAGGTTCAAGATATGGCAGCGTTCCAGCGTCAGGTGACAGGCATCCTCGGCAACTTGCTGACAACGGGCGAAATACCCGAAGCCGATAAGGCGTGGTTGTCAAACCAGATCGCAAGCCGCACCGGCATCAGCCAGACCGATGCGCAAACCCGTGTTGATGAAACGGTGCGCCGTGTTCAGGCTCTGCGCACGGAAGCACAGGCAAAGGTCGATGAAGCGCAGAAGACGCTCGCCGATGTAAAGGCGCAGGCCGAAAAGGCTGTCGAAGATGCCAAGGCCAAAGCGGCAGCTGCTGCCGAACAGGCCCGCATCACCGGCATTCTGACAGCGTTCTTCCTGGCCGCCTCCGCCCTGGTTGCTGCAGCGGCCGCCTATATTGGGGCCGTGCATGGCGGACGTCATCGCGAGGAAGGTCGCATCTGGGGTGGCTTGGCCTATCGCAGGTAAGCCCCGGCTTCGACGAGGCAGCCCCGCAATTCCTTTGGGAATGCGGGGCTATTTTTGGTTTACCGGCTTGTTGCGATACGGCCGTGCTGCCACAAAAATCGTCATGAGACAGGATCGGCAGCTGCGCCCAAAAGCTGCATGAAGGCCATCAGCGCCGGATGCTCTTCAGCCTCCTCCAGTCGATCAATCTGAAGATGCAGTCTGTCCATTGCGGACGACAGACGCGGATTTGCCCGCATCGCCATCCGCCGTTGCGCGGATCGCCGGAGCAGATCCTCACAGAGATGACGGCCTTGCGGGGTCAGCCCGGTGTAAATATTGATGGAGACATCATTGGTTTCGAGCCGGAAATAGCGCACATGCTCATGATAATCATGCAGACGGGCATGAAAAAACCCTTCGCATGATTTCTTCGATATGTATTTGTTGCGCCCGGCTGGCCATGTGGACCAGTTGTCTTTGGCTTTCACGTGATTACAGATGAAACAGGCCACGGCAAGATTGCGATAGCTGAACGTATATTGGCCATAGGCATGGCGCGGCAGAATATGCTCGATCGGCTGAGCATAGGCAATGCCGTCAAGCGGGTTGCGGCAGTAACAGCAGCGACCGCCTTGTGTGGCGATCAACTGCTTGCGCAGCCTGGATATCAGTTTTGAACCGGAATGTTGCTTTCCCGACAGCGTGAAGGAAGCGGCCCGAATCGCGGCCCAGGACCCACTATTGCCTGCTGCAGCCTTGCGCCAATGCCGGAAAAATGTCTTCGCTTCCTTCGAAACCAGCACCGCTTCGCCAAAATCCTGTTCGAAAGCAATCAGCTTTTTCATGGCATTTTTACCGCAGGCTCAACGGAACGACGCAATTCCGTGATCGCCAGCTGGGCTTTCTCGATCAGATCCAGAGGCAGCGCAGTTGCCGTGGCCTCAAGCATCGGTTGCGAGATCGCAACCTTTTGCTTCATTTGCTCGAGCTCATCGAGAAGATTTTGCAACTCCGGCTGGGTCGACCTATTCACAGCGCCAATCGCATCCGACACCAGTTCCGCGCAGCGTTCATGCACTTCGCGATTGTTTTCCGTATAGATGTTGAAACCCTGGAAAAGCACGCGCTCGACACTGCTGGCCGCCCTTTCGTCGATCAAGTCAAGGACGCCCCCTCCTGCTTTGAAGCAATAACTCTGATCACCATGTGCCGTGGAAATCAGCACCGGAGAATGGGTCGCAATGACGATTTGACAGCAAAATCGCTGCGAGACTTTCTCAAACACCGTCGGTAGCGCTCTCTGCCAGCCGACATGGAGGCTTGTTTCCGGTTCATCGACCAAAAACAACACGTCCTTGGCTGCGTGTGCCACCAGTTTAGCGACCAAGAGCAGGATTTGCTGCTCACCGGTGCTGAGATGATCAAAAGGAATGATCGTATGTGAATCCGGCTTGCGAAAGCCCAGCTTCCATCCGCGCAGATCGTCATCGATGACGTCGCGCCCGAATTCGCGGATCGATTCCAGAAAGTCTGAATCCGCGGTCTCTGGCAACAGAAAATAGTGACCCGAGAACAGCAGGAGCTCGAGAATCGCCTCAAAGACCCGGACCTTGTCAGGGTCGTCATGAATCGACTTGACCAGCTCCGCCAGCTGCCGTCCCAGCAACCGCGGCTGCGTGCCTCCAACACCGGTTCTTGCCCCAAGATAAATATAGTCATGATCCAATCGCATCCTGGTCGCAAACCGGTCAGTGGGCGCGGAGGCAACCGCCCGCACCGCGCGTTGCCGGTCCCCATAGGCGCTGGCAAGCTGGCGCAAAAGCATGCTTTTTCCCGTCCCGTTATTGCCAATAATATAGAGGCAGCACGCGCGCTCAGGCACTCCAAGAAACCCATGCAGCGGTGTTGCATCCAGAAGGTCGCCGGCACGATCAACGCTCCGTTCGGGGATCCAATCGCTGGCCCGAAGCGAGGCATTGCTTAGCCTGAGAATGGCTTCCACCGACTCATAGCGAAAAAGTCCTGGCGCTTCGCTCAGACCGGAACGGAACATCTTGTGCGCACGGTCCTGCAGCGCTTCGCTGAGCCGTTCATCAGCTCGCTCGAGACGATCAATGCCGCCAAGGGCAAGATCGACGCCGAAGGGAAAGCTTAAAAACTGAGCCAACTGCTCCAAAGGCTCGTCGCGCAAACCATCAAGCGCCCGCCCATTCAACAGCAAAACCTCTGGCCGGATGCGTTGCCAGTCGTGAGATGCAGCAACCACCATCGAAAGAGCGGAGCCGCCAGAAACGCGCTTGGGCAGGTCAATCACCCCGTGGATCTGTCCGTGTTCAAGAAGCGCAACGCGCAACGCGGCGCGCCATCCTCCGACCCGAAGCTCGCTTGTGGGGACGATGATCACGGCACGCCGCTTGGGTCCAGACCGCAAAAATCGATGGACGATTTCCAGACCACCACTTTCCGCCAAAAAGCGACGGCCATCGTCGCGCTGCATGGCGGCACTGCGCAGTCTGGAGCTCAGTCGCCTGGCAGGATAGCCATAGACTGCCTGTGCCGAATGGGCAATCTCATCCTCGCTGCGGTCAGAAAAGTCCGCAAACCGCACGCCATGGGCGCGCAGCCGCAGGCAGACCTCAAAGCGCAGCGGCGTGTTGGCCAAAGAAAGATAATAAGCGCCCATCGCACCGCGTGCCTGCAGGGCAATGCCGATTTCACCATTGGTCGACCCGCTCAAATCGATCACGCTGCCACCCAAGGCATCCCAGCGCGTCACGAAAGCTGCAACGAAGCGCTCAATGCGACGAGAGACTGCATGCTCTTTGCCAAGCGTGTCGTTTAATCTCTCGACGATAAAATCGAGCCTTCTGAGCAACACCAGATGATCGTGCTCGAAACCGACCAGCTCTTGAAAATGGCGGAGGAGATCCGACGAAACGTCGTCCCACTCCGAGCGGTTCAGATCCCGAATGCCAAAGTCCTGATGAAGCTTAATACGCCAATCCCGCAATTGATAGGAATCCGCTATGCCCTGCGGCTCCAAAAATGGAAATCCATGGCGTTCGCGCATCTGCAAAAACAAGCATAGAGCGGCAAGCCGCAGTCCGCCCTCTGGCGTTCTCCCGGTTGTGTTGACCCAGATTGTTTGTACATGCTTGCAAAAACGCGCCGCATCTATATCGCGCTCGTCAATCGTGATCATCGTGTGATCGCCCCCTCAACCGCCTTCAATCCCTAAGCGGTCATGCTGCCCTCCAAAAGCTCTATAAAAAAAATCCACGCAAGACAAATGCCTTTGCGCAGCGGCAGTCATTCTCGCCGCCGCGTTTTCGATCGGCCGTGCTGAGGGCGAGAACACCATTATCTCCAAGGCAAAATGCCGTCTGTCCCGACCAAAGCCTTTCGGATTGTCGTTCTTTCATTGTGACAGGGAGCGGGCTGCTTGCGTATCCATCATCCAGCCGACGCTCGCTGCGCCAGAGGCAGCCCGGTTTCCTTCCCGGCAAGACGCACCAGAGACCCTCCTTGACAGATCCGTCATTTGTACACAGCCCTGCCCCGTCGCGCCGAGAACAGGCGGATTGGCCCCTTGCCGGACTGCGTGGCCGTCTTGACATTCGCCTCTTGCCAAATCCGCTGAAACCGATGATCTATCTATCCCTATTGAAACGTCGTCGTGACTGTCACGGTTTTGTTTTAGCGCTGTTTTTGAGGGATCCATCCTATGGAGTTTATTGCGCAGCATCTGGCATTTCTGTCGAGCCCTGGGGGTTGGGCGGCACTGATTACTCTGGTGACGATGGAGATTGTGCTTGGCATCGACAATCTGATCTTCATTTCCATTCTCACCAACAAATTGCCGCTGCCGTTGCAGTCGAAGGCCCGACGGATCGGCATTGGCGCGGCTTTGATCTTGCGACTTGCGCTGCTGTTTACAATTTCAATCATCGTTCAGCTCAAAGAACCACTCTTCGAGGCCTTCGGTCACGGATTTTCATGGCGCGACATCATCCTGATCGCCGGCGGACTTTTTCTCGTCTTCAAGGCCACAAAGGAAATTCATCATAGTGTCGACCCGCATGATGGTCGGGAAAACATCGCCGGAAAGGCCGTGCAACTGACAATGGGAGCGGCGATCGTTCAAATTCTCATTCTTGACCTGGTGTTTTCGGTGGATTCCATCATCACCGCGGTCGGTATGACCGACGAAATTGCCATCATGGTCATCGCTGTGCTGTCCGCAGTCGCCGTGATGTTGCTGGCCGCCGATCCCTTGTCACGTTTCATTGCCGCCAATCCGACCATTGTCATGCTGGCCCTCGGGTTCCTGCTGATGATCGGCATGACGTTGATCGCTGACGGTTTTGGCGTGCATGTCCCCAAAGGCTATATCTATGCCGCCATGGGCTTTTCGGCCTTGGTTGAAGCGCTCAATATGCTTGCGCGGCGCAAGAAGCCACCGCAATAGTCCTCCTCATAAATCGTGAGGCTCGTGTGCCGCCCTTGGCCTGGGCGGCCACGGGCCGTGCTGACAGGAAGGATAATTGCCTGCAAAACTGTGGAACCAAACCCCCACCGAGCTGTTAGTGTGGACACTGCAAGCTGAAAGATGGTCCGCAATGCGCCTTCACAATCACCTGCTCCGCGCGGCGCATCGTGCGGTTGCCCGAAAAAAGGCGCTGGCCCTACACCCTGCACAGGCCATCGGTGAAGCGTTGAATGAACTCAATTCGCTCCCGCGCGCTGCGCCGGATCAGACCTTCGAGGACCTGTTGCAACGATTGCAGGAGGCCGAACAAAATTCCAAAAAAAATCCTTGATCCTTCGGGTGCCTGCGCATGCTTGCGCTGCAATCTCGGCGATCGATTGGGCGCAATCGAACACGAACCGCCTATTTCATAGCAACAACCCCAGCCAGCCAGAAAAGCGTGTTGCCTGCTCCGCGATGATCCGCTCATAAGCCAAAGACAACAGGGTGCGGGCATCATTTTTTCTCGTTTCGGGATCCGATCCAATCCTTCAACGTTAAGCTCTGCGTAACAATGAACACAGGTGAGCGATGATGGAAGAGTTTTTTGCAGCAATGGCAACAATCAGTTTTCTGGCTCTAGTGTTTCTCGCCCTCAAATACCGGTGTCGAGCCGGTCTGGATCGCCCGCGAACCCGTCTTCACAAAGCAGAGAACGCGCTCGCCGCCCGCGGCTATCAGATCTGATTGCCACGCCTGCGGGCTGAGAACCAGCGTCCGCTGCCGTCCGCGTGGCCTCACCAGGGTGGCCGCGACGCCCAAGCCCGGCGTAACACAGGAGGCAGCGCAGATCCCAAGGGCTGAATTGCGCATTCTGCAATCCGCATGGGGCCACGTTGCCGGTGAAGGCTTGAATGCCGCCGACACCGCGGTCATCGAACAGGCCATCACCGATCTGCTTGGACGCTGAGCCGTGAGATCCACATGAAGCTACAGCGCCTGCGGATCCGGGACCTGTGAGGATCTCGGATCCGCACTCAGCCTCATCGATCATTTTTTGCCGGCAACGGCGCGATTGAAATCCTCAATCACCCTGGCCCGGTTGGAGTTGATCTCATTCCAGTTGGGAAGCGACAGATTCTTCACGCTGCCATCCGCACCCCATGGCATTTTCTGCTTCGCATTGTCAGACAATTCAACGCCTTTGGTTGCCGGACCGACGAAAATCCGCTCGGACATGCATTGCGCCGCCGCCTTGCTCACGGCAAAATCGATAAACTTTTCCGCTGCTTCCCTGCGCGGCGTGTTGGCAACCAGATGCAATCTGATATCACCGCCAATCGCACCTTCCTCCGGGACCACGAATTCGATCGGCAGGCCCTGGTCGCGCATGGCAAATGCCGAACTCGCATAATGCGCCCCAGCGATAACCTCACCGCTCTGGAACAGGTTGGTACCCGCACCGGCCGTATCGAAATAGGCCGCAACCCGCAATTTCTGGACCGCATCGAGAACCGGAGCCATCGCGCTAAGCGGCGTAGCCTTGTGTTTGGCAAGCTCTGCGAGAAACGGCACGCCCATCGCATTGGCGGGGCTTGGAAATGTCACTGCACCTTCATAATCCGCACGCCACAGATCCTGCCACGATTTGGGTGGCGTTTCCACCTGGTCCTTGTTGTAGACCAGGCCGAGCGAATAAAAGCCGGTGCTCACCGCGAATATATTGCCTGCGTCATCCTTGTAGCTGCCTTCCGCAACAAGCCCGTCAACGCCAGGGACCTGTTTGGGGTCGATCGGAGCGATCACGCCTTGGGCTGCCGCCTGCTCAGACACGCCGCCATCCAGCCAGACCGCATCGAGAACCGGCGCGTCTTTTTGCTGAAGCAATTTGCTCAGTGTGACCCCGGAAACCCCGGGCTCCGGGGTCACCTTGATGTTGGTCGCCTTGGTAAACGGATCGATGATGCAGGCTTGCAACGCTGCCCCCCACTCACCACCATAGGTGGCGACAGTGATTGCAGACTGCGCGAAGGCCGGTCCACCCATCAGGCCGAAAGCCAGGGCGGTGAAGGCAATCTTGGTGCTGTGATTGCGTTGCATGGTCAAGTTCCCCTTATGTTGTTGTTTGCTTAACTGTGGATATTAGGTATCGTGAAAGAGAAACCGCAAATTGCAATTCATGCATCTGAGATAACCAACAGTTATGAATATCAGACAACTCGAGGCCTTCAAGGCCATTATGGAGCTTGGCAGTTTCACACGCGCCGCAGAAAAGCTGCACCTCACCCAGCCGGCCGTCAGCAAGTTGATCACGCTGCTTGAGCACAGCTGCGGCTTTCAACTGTTTCTGCGCCAGAAGAACGGCGTGCTTCCTACCGCCGAAGGGGAAATGCTCTATTCAGAAGTCGAACGGGTGTTCCTGGGACTTGAATCCATCTCGGCACGGGCGCGCGCCATCAAGAATTTCGATTTTGGCGAAATTGATCTGGTGGTGTTTCCCTCGCTCGGCACACGCGTGCTGCCCCTGATCCTCGCCGAATTTCTCGAGAAAAAGAAAATCAGGCTGAATCTGACCAGTCGCAATTCCTGGCTGCTGGTGGATCGGGTCGCCACCCAAGGGATCGATGTCGGCTTCGGCATGACCCGCACCGAGCGTCCCGGCGTGCATTTCTCGCATCTCTGCTCGATGCAGGCGGTCTGTGTCTTGCCGCCCTGGCACCCCTTGGCCGAAAAAGACATCATCACCGTGCGCGATCTGGAGAATGAAAAATTCATTTCGCTCGTAGAGGAAGACCGGGCCCAGATCGAAATTGATCGCACCTTTGGCGAGCATAATGTATCCCGCAACATTGTCCTGAAATCCCAGCTGTCGGAAAGCATCTGCTCCTTCGTCTCCGCAGGCAGGGGGGTGGCGATCGTCGATCCGTTGAGCCCGGTCGGCTTCACCCGCGACGAGATTGTGGTGAAACCGTTCTCGCCGGATATCCGCCAGGATATCTGGGTCGTCACGCCCAGTTTTCGCGAGCCCTCTCTCGGCACCCAGGCCCTCATCCGGCATGTGCGCAGCGCCCTGCCGGCGAAAATTGCCGAACTCACGCAAGCCATTGCGCCTGGTCGGCTCCAGACATGACAAAAAGTTATGTCTGACTGCCGATAAGCAATTTGCTTTCCTGCAGCCTTGCAGCGCATCCTTTATCGAGATTGGAAATACTTCCGCTACTGGCTTGCAGAAGTATTGCCAATAATATCTCGATAAAATGGAAGTATCTCATGGCAATCAGTGGCACGATTACAGTTCTCACCCCCACCGGAACTTTGGGTTACGGCTTCGGTGCCGAAGCACTCGCACGCGGAATGGCCCTGGGCCCTCAGGTCATTGCCGTCGATGCCGGTTCCACCGATCCCGGCCCCTCCTATCTGGGTTCGAACGAGCCACTGGTATCGGATTTTGGCATTCGGCGCGAACTCAAGCAGCTGATCACCGCCGCCTATCAGGCCGGTATCCCGGTCATCGTGGGCAGCGCCGGGGGCGCGGGCACGGGCGCGCAGGTCGACCGCACGGTCGCCCTTGTCCGCGACATCGTTGCCGAATTGGGCATCAAACGCAAACTCGCCTTTATCTATTCCGATATCCCGGTCGAACGGGCAAAGGCTGCCGTGCGTGCTGGCGAGGTGATCGATTTTGAAGTCGGCGCGCCGCTGACAGAAGCGATGCTCGATGAGACCTGCAATCTGGTGGCACAAATGGGCCACGAGCCGATCTGTCAGGCACTGGAAGCCGGAGCAGACATCATCATCGCCGGTCGCGCCTGCGATGACTCCGTCATTGCATCCTATCCGATCTGGCGCGGCGCCAACCCGGCTCTTGCCATTCATATGGGAAAAATCCTCGAATGCGGGGCGTTTTCCGCCGAGCCTTTTGCCATGGATGTGATGCTTGGTACCATCCATGATGACCATTTCGTGCTCGAACCCGGCAGCGTCGATCGGCGAGCATCGGTGAAATCCGTTGCTGCCCACTCTCTCTACGAACGCGAAGACCCCTTCTCGCAGGGTGGACCCGGCCATATCATCAATCTCTCCGACTGCGCCTTCGAACAGATCAACCCGCGCCAGGTCAAAGTGACCGGGGCAAAAATAACCGATACCGAAGCCTATTACATCAAGCTCGAAGGCGCGCGTCTGGCCGGCTATCGCTCGATCTGCATCGCCGGCTTGCGCTGTCCCACTCTGGCCAGTGCCATCGAGCGCCTGCTGGAAGAAATCCGCGTGAAGACAATCGATTATTTCGCGCCAAAAACCCTGACAATCACCTTTCACCTCTATGGCCGCAACGGCGTGATGAAGGCGCTCGAGCCAGCCGCTCCCTCAGGACATGAATTGGGGCTTGTTATCGATGTGGTTGCCGACAGCCAGGATATCGCCCATGCTGCCTGCCACTTCATCAGCGGAAGCCTCTTGCACTACCATTACCCTGACGTGATCAATCCATCCGGCAATCTGGCGTTTCCTTACTCTCCTTCAGACCTCGACACCGGACCGCATTACGAGTTCAGCGCCTATCACCTGATGAAAGTGGAAAGCCCAACCGAACTGTTTCCCGTTCATTTCGAGGAGCTTTGAGATGTCACACCAGCCTCTTCATCAAGTTGCCGATATCGTCCGCAGCAAGAATGCCGGCCCCTATCGCATCACCTTTGATATCATCTTCACGGACAAGGGGCGTTACCAGGCCGTGCGCGACAGTGGCGCGATCACCCCGCAGTCCGTCGCCAATGCCTATGGCCTTGATGTTGCGCAAATCTCCTCTTTCTTCAAGATCGATCAGGCCATGGCGATCAAAGTGACCATCAAACGCCCCATTGCACAGGGTGCGGCAGGGGATGGTGACATGTATGGTTGCCAACATCACGTCCCTCTGATGAACATTCTCGTACCACCAACCAATCTCAAGGGCGACAATGGCTAATTACATAGAGGTCACAAATCTTACCAAGCGTTATGCCGACTATGTCGCCTTGAACGATGTGTCCCTCGCCATTGCCGAGGGTGAGTTCCTGGCGCTTTTGGGGCCGAGCGGTTGTGGCAAGACCACGCTGCTCAGATCGATCGCCGGTTTTGTCGACAATGTTGCAGGTGAAATCCTCATCGACGGCAAATCCATGCGCGACCTACCCCCCAACAAGCGCCCGGTCAACACCGTGTTCCAGAACTATGCGCTGTTTCCGCATATGACAGTGGCCGACAATGTCGCCTATGGGCCGCGGCGCAACGGCGCCAGCCGCAAGGCGGCGGCCGAACGCGCCGATGAAAGTCTCACAACAGTGGGCATGCACGACTTCCGGCTGCGCTATCCCACCCAGCTTTCCGGCGGACAGCAGCAGCGCGTGGCACTCGCCAGAGCCATCGCCAACCGTCCCAAGGTATTGCTGCTCGATGAGCCGCTTGGCGCACTTGATCTTAAACTGCGCAAACAGATGCAGATCGAGCTGAAAGCGCTGCAACACCAGCTCGGAATGACCTTCATCTTCGTCACCCATGATCAGGAGGAAGCCCTGGTCATGGCCGATCGCATCGCGGTGATGGAAGCAGGCCGGATCGTGCAGGTTGGTTCGGGTCGCGATATCTATCACAAGCCAGCCACCCGCTATGTCGCCGATTTTATCGGCGATGCCAATCTGATCGAATGCCGGGTTGCCTCAGCTGGCCGGCTTGAAACGATCACTGGAAACATTGTCTTCGCCGCCGATGTTGCAGGGCCGGTTGGCCGTGCCGTGACCTATCTGGTCCGCCCGGAAGCGATCACGCTCAGCACCGACACGCTGACTGCCAGGCCGGAAAAAATCGGCGTCACCGCGACCATCCTCGACATCGTTTTCATTGGCAATGCCACCCGCGTCTATGCGCAGGCACAGGGTCAGGTGTTCATTTGCCAGTTTCCATCCTCGGTTCAACCCGCGAGCCTGCGCACCGGTCAAACCGTTGCGCTGCGCTGGAACAGCGATAGCGGACAGGTGTTGGCTTCATGAGAATAACAAACCTCTGGGCCCTCATCCTCATCGCCATCCCGCTCAGCTTCATGGCCGCATTCTTTCTGGTGCCATTCCTGTTCAGCGTGATCGCCAGCCTGCAGAACCCGCAAGGCGACTGGACGCTGGACAACTACCACAAGATCGTCGCGGACGGCTATTATCTGGGAATTTTCTACACCACATTCAAACTGTCGCTGATCGCCACTCTGCTGTCTTTCTTCATCGCCTATCCGATTGCCTATTACATCGTGAACATTGTGAAATCGCGTAATCTGCGGCGCTTTTGCTATGTTCTCGTCATCATGCCGCTGTTTACCAGCAATATCGTTCGCTCCTTCGGCTGGCTGATCCTGCTCGGACGCCAGGGGCTGGTCAATCAGGCGCTGATCGGTCTCGGCCTCGCCGACAGGCCGATCGGCATCCTGTTTACCGAAACCGCGGTGATTATCGGTCTCGCCTATATTCTGGTACCGTTCATGGTGCTGACAATCGCAGCCATCCTGCAGACCATTGACCGATCCCTGGTCGAAGCCTCGCTCGATCTGGGCAGCAGCCGCCTGGCCACTTTCTTCCATATCACGCTGCCGCTCAGCCTGCCGGGCGTCATCGCCGGATCGCTGATTGTCTTCACGCTCGCCGTCAGCGCCTATGTGGTGCCGGCAATCATGAGCGGTGGACGCGTGGTTGTCGCTGCCATGCCGATCTTCGACAATTACGCATCGCTGTTCAACTTCAATTTCGGGGCGGCGCTGGCGGTATCCCTGCTCGTCGTCACATTGATCCTCATCGCGCTCTACCTGCTGTTCATCGAACGGGGCAGCGCCAAAGCAGCGGGGCGGACATGAATATCATCGATCGCATTGCACGCTCCGGCGTCATCCTGATGGCCTGGGCAGGGCTTGTGTTCCTGACCCTGCCGCTTTTGATCATCATCGCCACCTCGTTTACCGAAACCCAGTTTCTTGCCTTTCCGCCGGTCGGATTCACCTTCAAATGGTATGGCGAATTTCTCAGGGACACCTCCTATCTTGAATCGATCTGGACGAGCATTGCCATCGCAGCCCTTGCCACCGTGCTGGCCATCAGCATCGGCATTCTGGCGGCTCTGGTGGTTTCGCGCAGCGAAATCCGCGGCAAACGCATCATCAGCACCGTGTTCATCGCACCTCTTATTCTTCCGACAATCGTCATCGGTGCCGCACTGCTGCAATATGCCAATGCGCTCGGCTTCGCCCGGAGTTTCTTGGCTCTCGTTATCGGCCATACGGTGATCGTTGTCCCCTATGTCCTGCGGACGGTGCTCGCCTCGCTGCAACGCTTCGACCGCTCGCTTGAAGAAGCCAGCCATGATCTTGGCGCAACGTCGGTCTCGACCTTCTTCCTGATTACCTTGCCGATCATCAAGCCAGGCGTGGTTGCCGGCGCCCTGTTCGCCTTCATCATCTCCTGGATCAATGTCGAACTATCGATCTTCAATGCCACAGCCGAGGTGATGCCGATCCCGGTCAAGCTGTTCAATTACGTGCAATATGCCGTGGATCCGATGTTGGCCGCGGTCTCGGCAACAACGATTTATGTGGCGATCATTGCCGTCGTCATCCTCGACGTGTTCGTCGGTCTCGACCGCGTCGCAGCCTCGCAAAAATAACAGGGTAAAAGGGAAACTCTCAATGTCATTTGGTTCAGGAAACGCTGAAGATACTTCAGCGCTGGGGGACATCCGCGTGCTCGAATTGGGATCGATGCTGGCCGGCCCCTTCGTCGGCTCCCTGCTCGGCGATTTTGGTGCGCAGGTCATCAAGGTCGAAAAGCCCGGCAAGCCGGATGCCCTGCGCGAGTGGCCGCCCCACAAGCAGGAGATACCATTGTGGTGGAAAACCATGGCGCGCAACAAGCATGCGGTGACACTGGACATCTCCCGGCCCGAGGCCCGGGGCATCGCCGAGAAACTGATCGGTGGCAGCGATATCGTCATCGAAAATTTCCGACCCGGCACCCTCGAACGCTGGGGGCTTTCTCCGCTCAAACTGCGCGAACAGTTCCCGCAGGTCATCTGGGTACGGGTCAGTGGCTGGGGGCAGACGGGTCCCAAGGCGCAGGAGGGTGGCTATGCCACCATTGCCGAAGCCTTCTCCGGGCTTTCTTCCTTCACCGGCTACCCTGAAAAAGGACCGATGGTCTCGGCTTTCCCGATGGGCGACTACCTGGCCGGAGTGTTCGGCGCATTCGGCGCCCTGGCAGCCCTGCACAGTCGTTCAAGGACCGGTTGCGGCCAGATCATCGACGTTGCGCTCTATGAACCAATCCTGCGCATCATCGAGTCACTGGTTGTGCGTTACGACCAGACGGGACGCGGCAAGCCGCTGTTGGGAAACCAGATGGAGGAAGATGTTCCGCGCAATGTCTATGCCACCGCCGATGGCGGGGCGATCGCCATCAGCTGCGGATCGCAAAGCATCTATGAAGGGCTTGCCAATGCCATGCAACGCAGCGACCTGATCCACGATCCGCGATTCCGCACCATGGCGCTGCGCGTGCAACACCGCGATCTCGTCGATCAAGAAGTTGCCGCCTGGATGCAAACCCAATCCACCCAGGCTGCCCTCGCCAAACTCCAGGAATTCAGGGTTGTGGCGGGCAAGATCAATTCGATCGAGGATGTGTTTGCCGAACCGCAGATCGCCGCCCGAAAAGCCATCGAGACAATCGTCGACAAAGAGCTAGGCCCCATCCGGATGCCCGCACCCACGCCCAGGCTCTCCGATACACCGGGGCGCATTCGCTGGACCGGACAGAACCCCGGCGACGCCAACCAACAAATTTTCGGCAGTCTGCTGGGTATGAGCAGCAGCGAAATCGACGCATTGCGCGCGCAAAACATCATGTGAGGGTAAGATGAAACGTGACAGTCAGATTGGCATCATTGGCTATGGTGCGACCGCTTATGAAAAAAAGACAAGCCGTTCACTGTTTTCCTTTCTCTCCGAGGCGGGTCGTGCCGCCGTGCAATGTGCGGGGCTGCAATTTGAAGATATTGACGGACTGGCTATCAGCTCGTTCGAGCTTCCACCCGACAATACGGTGACCACGGCCGAGCAATTTGGCATGTCCCTGTCCTGGGCCTATCTGGGTACGGCGGGCAGTGCCGGCCCGGTGGCCAGTATCATCAATGCCGTCCACGCCATCGAAAACGGGCAGGCGACCACCGTCTTGTGTCTTGCGGGCGATAATTATGACGTCGGTGGCCATTTCAAACTGATGGATAATTTCAGTCGCGGGCTGCGCAATTACGGCACTCCGCTGGGCTTTGGCGGCGCCAATGGCCTGTTTGCCATCATCCAGCGCAAACATATGGAAACCTATGGCACCCGCATTCAGGATCTGGGCCGCATATCGGTTGACCAACGCAAGAGCGCACAACACAATGAAGCCGCTTTGCTGCGCGGTCCCATGACCATTGACGATTATGTCAATGCCCGCATGATCGCCGATCCGCTCCGGCTCTATGACTGTGTCCTGCCCTGCGCCGGCGCCGAAGCGGTGGTTGTCACCACACTCGATCGCGCATCCCCGGGCAAAGGCGTGCGTGTGGTCACCGGTTATGAACGCCATAATCATCCAAAGATGGAAATCGCCCCCTTGAGAGGTGGCTGGGAAACCTTTGCCGGCAAACTATACGCGGATGCGGGCTATGGCCCCGGCGAGATGGATTTCGTGCAGCTTTATGACGACTACCCGATCATGGTTGCCATCCAGTTCGAAGACCTCGGCTTTTGCGCCAAGGGTGAGGTCAGCCAATTCCTTGCCGACAACAGTTTCCATTTCAATGGATCAGTACCGCTCAACACCGGGGGCGGCCAGCTGTCCTGCGGACAGGCCGGCATTGCCGGAGGGTTGTTGAGCGTCACGGAGGCCGTGCGTCAGCTCCGCGGTGAAGCAGGAGGGCGTCAGGTGGAAAAGGCCACACGCGGACTGGTGGCCGGTTATGGAATGGTCGGATATGGCCATGGTCTTTCCGCAAGCAGCATCATATTGGAGACAAGCCGATGACCCCTGTCTATGCGTACCCGGTTCCAACAGAAGATGACGACAATGCCGCCTTCCTGACAGCTTGGCGTGAAAGGGGTGAAGTCCTGCTGCAAAGGGCGGCGGTGGGCGGCAAGCCATTCTTTTATCCACGACCCATCTGCCCCTATACCGGTTCCGCGTCACTGGTGTCGATCACCGCAAGTGGCAAGGGCCGCATCCTGTCTTATTCGCTGGTATTACGACCCAACCATCCCGCCTTCAATGCCGAAGTACCGATCATCCTCGCGGAAGTCGAACTCGAGGAGGGCGCAACCCTGCTCGCACGCATCCTCTGCGCCAATCCCGATTTGATCCGAACCGGTCTTGTCGTGGAAACCCTGCCGCGCGCCGAGGCGGCCCGCTATCCTTTGCCCACCTTCCGGCTGAAGGACCCGGCCAATGCCTGACCCCGTTCGCCGCTACAGCGATGCCGAGGTGGCCTCACGGCTTGACTGGGCAGCACTCATTGATGCCCTGGCGGCCGCGTTCCAACGCGGGGGCGAAAGCCCGCCACGTCCCCATTACGATATCGGCGTCGCGGGTGAGGCCAACGCCACATTGCTGCTGATGCCCGCCTGGACGCAAGGTCACCATATCGGCCTTAAAACAGTCACCGTGTTTCCCGGCAATGCGGCGCGTGGCGCACCCAGCATCGCAGCACAATATCTGCTGTTCAGTGCAAGAAATGGCGCGCTGATTGCCCTGCTGGAGGCAGGGGAATTGACCGCACGGCGCACCGCGGCAGCTTCTGCCCTGGCAGCGCTCTATCTGTCACGCAAAGATGCAAGGCGCTTGCTCATTGTGGGAACGGGACGGCTGAGCAGCAATCTCGCCTTGGCCCATGCCACCGTGCGCAATTTCGAGGAAATTGCTATCTGGGGCCGCAATCCGCAGAAAGCGCGCGGCGTTGCCGATCATCTCCGCGCACAGGGCCTGCCGGCGCGCCCCGCCTGCGATCTGGAGAAAGAGGCACGCGCCGCCGATCTCATTTCCTGCTGCACCTTGTCCTGCGAGCCGCTGATCAAGGGGAGCTGGCTGAAGCCCGGCGCCCATCTTGATCTGGTCGGCGCCTTCACACCGCTTATGGCGGAAACCGATGATGAAGCGCTGCAAAGGGGAACGCTGTTTGTCGACACGCGCGCGGGGGCCTGTCACGAAGCCGGCGAAATCGTCCAGGCCATCCGGCGCGGGGCTATAAAACCCGACGACATCCAGGCCAGCCTTTGTGACCTTGTCAGCAAGGCCCATCCGGGACGAACCCACGCCGCACAGATCACAATATTCAAATCGGTCGGATGCTCGCTTGAAGATTTGGCCGCCGCCGAACTTTGTGTGGCCCGCGACAGCAGACCCTGCGCCGATGAACCCGCCTGAACAGCCAGCCTCCTCCAATGCCTCCGCGGCATGGGGGATCCCGCTGTTTTATGCCGTCGCCGTTCTGGCGCGCACGGCGGTGATTGTGGTCATTCCAACCCTGGCCTTCCGTCATTTCGACAATGCCAGCCTGGTCAGTGGCATCTATTTTATCGCCAGCCTGGGCGGGCTGGCGTTCAGCATGTTGCTGCCCGCGATCCTCAAAGCGATCGGCCCCTGGCGGCTGACGCTCGCTGGAAGCGCAATGGGCGTGTCGTCGGCCATGCTGTTCCTGCGATCCGACAGTGTCTCCATGCTCGCCGGCCTGTCAGCCTATCTGCTGATGGTGCAGCTGTTTGAAACCGTCTGCAATGTCTACGCGCTGCATATGATCCCAAGACGCGATCTGGCGCGCTTCGAACCGCGGCGCATGCTGATGGCAGGCGTTGCCTATGGCAGCGGTCCGGTCATCGGAATGACGCTGCTGCGCTACGGTTTTACATGGTCTCCCTTTCTCATCAGCGCCGCCTGTGCCATTCTCGCACCCGTGGTGCTGATTGTTCTGGTCGACGGCGTCCGCGAAGCTTTGCCCGCAGGCCCGGCACAACAACGGTCCGAACACGCAATCCGGCAGTTTCTGCGCCAGCCGCGGCTGCGCCTCGCCTGGATCCTGGCAATCGGAAGGGCTTCCTGGTGGCAGGTGTTCTTTGTCTATACGCCCATCCTTGTCATCACAGCAGGCTATGACGCCAGCTATACCGGCGCGATCACCGGTATCGCCTCAGGATTGCTGCTGCTCAGTCCCCTCTGGGGCATGTGGATGCGCAGTATCGGTCTGCGCCGCCATCTGACCATCGCCTATGCCACCTGCGGTATCGCCACCGCTGCCACCGGTCTGATCGCCGAATGGTCCTTGCCATGGGCAATGATCGCCCTGATGGCAGCCGCTCTGACGGCCAGTGGAATCGATAGCGCGGGCAATGCGCCTTTCCTGCGTTCGGTCAGACGACGCGACCGGCTGCAGATGGTGCCAATCTACAATACCTATCGCGAAATGTCGCAAATCGTGCCGGCCGCCGTCTTTACCCTCATTTTGATGTTTCAGGATGTTTCCCACGTTTTCCAATGGCTGGGCGTGAGCCTGATCGTACTGTCGCTTTACTGCAGGAATTTACCGCGCAGGGCATAAGTCGGCTCCAACTCTGCCGCGGCTGCCCCCGGCCTGACCGGCAAGCGCTGGACCCGCAGCGCATGCATCATCGTTGCGTGATCGCCTGCCGCGTTGCTGACCGTTGCCGATCTTAACCGCGGAGCGGCAGCGTCAACAGACACCATCAAGCAAGCTCGCGTCCGAGCAGGAAGGTCAGAATGGCGACGCCGCCGATCGCCACAAGATAGAGCAGCTTGTAGGGTATCGGCATCGGTAACTTCACTGCCAGATAGGCAAAGGGGCCACAGAGCATCACTGTAAACAGCGCGATCGATACGGTCAGCATGCAGGCAGTAACACAAAAATACGGCACGACTGCCGCGCGTCGAACCGTTGCTCACCCGATGCAAAAATTTCCATGGGATCAGATCTAGGCTATTTCAGTGCCGCACACAACCATCAGCGCGTTTGATTTGGGTAGACCGACTGCGAGACGACCCGCCAGAGTTGCCTGTTGAGTTTTCCACAAAGCCGGGGCCCGTGACCCATGCCGCGATGATTGCTGTATCATGAGTGCCGAGCGTCTCTGTCGGCAACGCGCTTTCATCATCGCAGGATCTCTGCTATGTTCCTTATTTGTTCGAGGCGACACGATCCGGTTTTTCATGAATGCAATCGACCCCACACCGCTGCGCAAGATCATCCATGTGGACATGGATGCCTTTTATGCATCGGTCGAACAACGCGACAATCCGCAGCTGCGCGGCAAACCTCTCGCCGTCGGGGGCGCAGCAGCCCGCGGTGTCGTGGCTGCCGCCAGCTATGAAGCGCGCAGCTTCGGCGTTCATTCCGCCATGCCCTCTGTGACCGCGGCGCGCAAATGTCCGGAGCTGATCTTCGTGAAGCCGCGTTTCGAGGTCTATCGCGCGGTCTCGCAGCAGATCAGGGAAATTTTCGCTCAGTACACGCCATTGATAGAACCCTTGTCGCTGGACGAAGCCTATCTCGACGTGACCGAGAATTTGAAGAATATGCCGATCGCAACCCATATCGCTGCCGAAATCCGTGCCAAGATCAAGCAAGTGACCGGCCTCAATGCTTCAGCAGGCATATCCTACAACAAGTTTCTGGCGAAGATGGCATCGGACCTCAACAAGCCGAACGGTCAGGCGGTGATCTCCCCAAAACAGGGACCGGCATTCGTCGCAAGCCTTGCCGTCAAGAAATTCCACGGTGTCGGGCCGGCGACCGCCGAAAAGATGTTGGGGCTGGGGATCAGGACCGGTGCCGACCTCAGGGCGCAATCGCTGCAATTCCTGACCCAGCATTTTGGCAAATCCGGACCCTATTTTCATGGAATCGCACGCGGATATGACGCGCGGCAGGTCCGTCCCGATCGGCCGCGGAAATCGCTTGGCGTCGAAGATACCTTTTTCCAGGATGTCGAGGATCTCGTTCCTGCCCTCGACCTGCTCAAGCCCTTGACCGAAAAGGTCTGGAAGGCGTGCCAGGCGAAAGGCATCAGCGGCAAGACCATCACCGTGAAAATAAAATATTCCGATTTCACACAAGCAACGCGCAGCAGGACCGCCGCGCGTCCCTTCACCAGCTGTCAGGAAATCATGGCGGCCGCAACCGCTCTACTTGCCAGCGTCTATCCGTTCCAGCGGGCGATCAGATTGCTCGGTGTCACCCTCTCCTCGCTTGTCACCGACGGCCTTGAAGACCAGCAGTCGCAGCTCGGTTTTGATTTATGACGGCGAACAAGCAAACAGGCGCGGCGCGCGCATCAGAACGCATCCGTGTCATTGATCTGGAGACCGCCGGAAACGGCAGCAATGATGTCTGCGAGATCGGTTGGCAGGATGTGGCGCTGAACGCGGATGGTCGCTGGGCGTTGACGGAACAACGCGGCGCTCGTTTCGTCAATCCGGGCCGTGCCATATCGGCTGAGACAATGGCCGTGCATCATATTCTGGACGCGCAGGTCGCCAATGCCCCGCACTGGAAAGAACTCGCACCGCTGATCCTGCGCAATGCGGGTGTCGCCGCTCTCGCAGCCCATCGCGCCGCTTTCGAACAGCGCTATTGCACGCCGCGGCTGACCGGCGGCCTTCCCTGGATATGCACCTGGAAATGCGCGCTGCGGCTGTGGCCTGAACTGCCGCGTTTTTCCAATCAGATGCTGCGCTATCAGCGGATGCCAGAAGGTCTGGTGCACGCGCTCGGATTGCCCGCTCATCGCGCCCTGCCCGATGCCTATGTGACCGCCCATCATCTGCGCGACATGCTGAACGCCGCATCGCTGCAACAGCTGCTCGCATGGAGCGCTGAACCCGGGCTTCTGCCGCGCGTCCCCTCGGGTCCGGATCGTGGCAAGGGCTGGGACCGGATAAGCACGGAGAGCCTCAACGCATTTCTACAGGACCGCGACGCCGATATCCGCTTCAGCGCCAGAACGGAACTGATCAGACGTGGGCAATTGCAGCGACCAGAAATCATCGCACCCCGACAAGGCTCGTTGTTATAAGCACACGCCTCGATGTGGTATCCGCGGAGTTCAAGCTTTTTCGAACCTCTGTCAGCCTCCGGTGATCCGCTATGACCCGGCTTGAGGCATGGCGCGCACGAAATCAATGAAGGCGCGCAGCGGCGACGGCACCAGACGCCGCCCCGGATAATAGAGAAAGGGACCCGAAAAGCGCAACCACCAGTCTTCCATGATCGGCGAAAGCGCGCCGCTGTGAAAATCCGGTCTCAACCAGTCTTCAAACAGATACAGAATGCCAAGCCCCGCCTTCGCCGCCGCGATCCCCAGATCGGTTGCCCCACCGGACTGCACAAGAAGGGGGCCTGAGGGCTCGATAAACACCACATCTCCATTGCGTTCAAATTCCCAAGCCGGGATCGCACGCCCCGCAAAACGACCGCGAATGCAATCATGGACCAGCAGATCCTGCGGCATTTTCGGCGTGCCGCGCGCGGCCAGATAGGTGGGTGAAGCCGCAAGCGCAAAGCGTTGCTCGCGCGGGCCGATTGGCACGGCAATCATGTCCTGCTCCAGACGCTCATCATAGCGTATCCCCGCGTCGCACCCGCTTTCGATGATGTCGACAAAGCTCTCATCGGTCACGATCTCCAGACGGATATCCGGATAGGCCACAAGAAACGCTGGCACGATATGCGGCAACACAAGCCGGGCTGCACTGGCTGGAACATTGAGCTTCAAAGATCCTGCAGCACGATCGCGATAACGTGTCACCTGGTCAAGCGCTGAACCGATCTCGGCGAAAGCCGGGCCCAGCCGTTCAATCAGCGTTCGTCCAGCCTCGGTTGGCAACACACTGCGGGTGGTGCGGTTGAGAAGACGCAGGCCGAGGTCACCTTCCAACCGTTTCACCGCATCACTGAGCGACGAGGAACTGCGTCCGCTCATCCGCGACGCCTCGCGGAAACCCCGTGCGCGCGCCACCAGTAGAAAAGCCTCAATATCCGCCATTTCCCGCATTGCATTTCTCCTGATCTGGCTGCGCATTGTCCGCCCGCGCGGACAACCCGTACAGATATTAGCGGATTGTTGCTTGAAAGTCCGAGGTTTACGGTCACGAAAGCAACAGGAGACAAAACCATGTCAGACACCCCGATCCCCACCACCTATGCGCTGGGTGGACAGCCGGTCTCGCGCATGGGCTACGGCGCCATGCAGCTTGCCGGCAAGGGCGCCTTCGGACCGCCGCGCGATCGCACCGAAGCCATTGCCGTGTTGCGTGAAGCAGTGGAGAGCGGCGTCAATCATATCGATACCAGTGATTTCTACGGCCCGCATGTTACCAACCAGATCATCCGGGAAGCCTTGCACCCCTATCCCGATCACCTGGTGATCGTCACCAAGGTCGGCGCCACACGCGGCACGGACGCGTCCTGGAATCCGGCTTTCTCAAGGGCCGACTTAACCCAGGCAGTCCATGACAATCTGCGCAATCTTGGTGTTGATGTTCTCGATGTCGTCAATCTGCGCGCCATGTTCTGTGTCCATGGACCCGCAGAAGGCGCATTGGAGGAACCGCTGAGCGTTCTCGCCGATCTCAAGCGTCAGGGCCTGATCCGAAATATCGGCCTGTCGAACGTCACGGCAAAGCAAATCGAGGACAGCAGCGCGGTAACCGAAGTCGCCTGCGTGCAGAACCAGTATAATCTGGTGCATCGGCTGGATGACAGCTTGATTGACAAGCTTGCAGCGCAGCACATCCCCTATGTTCCATTCTTTCCGCTCGGCGGATTTTCACCCATCCAGTCCTCGGCCCTCACCGCAGTCGCGGAAAGGCTTGCTGCCACGCCAATGCAAGTGGCCTTGTCCTGGCTGCTCAGGCGTGCACCCAATATCCTGCTGATCCCCGGCACCGCCTCACGACTGCATCTGCGCGAAAACATGGCAGCCCAGACGATCGAGCTGCCGCAAGATGCACTATCCGAACTCAACGCATTATCGGTGCAACCAGCCCCTGCCGCGCGAAGCTGAGCGTGAGCAACGGTTCAGCGCCGCTCCAGCCATTGCATGCAAGCCAAAAGCCTTTGTTCGATGCTCTCCATCGTTTCACTCTGCCTGCGGCAAGCCGTTTGAATAGGCTTCCATTTCCGTGGCAAAAACCCAGCCCTGCGGGCAGCCCGCCAGGGTCTTCTGATTGCCAGGCTGGCAATTCTTCATCGCAGCCTGAAACGTCTCCGCGAGCGGGCGTGGCTTGCTGCACAGCTCCTCGTCCTTGCATTGCGGTCCGTGATCCATCGGAAGCGCGATGACATAATATTCCTTATCACTCGACTGCACCTGGGCTGCCGCTTTGATGCATACCAATTGCTCAGGCGCCAGGCGCGCTTGCGTCTTCCCCGCACTGCCGGTTGTCGCAACATCCTTTCTCAGCGAAGCCGCCTTGTCGGCAATCCGGCCATAATAAGCGGCGATCGTGCAATCACCATAGATGCGCACATCATAGTAATCGCCACTGTCGACATTGCCGGCAATGCACTTATCCTTGTCGTTTGCATCGCAATCAATACCCGCCTCATGCTGCAGTTCGGCCCTTTGCTTATCGGTCAGATCGCCTGAATTGGCGGCAGCCGCCGCAGCTTGCGTCGCCGCTGAACCAGCCAGGCTCACAACCACTGCCATTGCTAGCGAGCATGTTTTCAAGCCGATCATTCTCCCACTCCATACCGATCTCTGAGCAACAATCGGCAGAACTGACCGTCCCGATCCGATCCATTGCGTTTGTTGAGAGGGCTTAAGCGAATCGAAGCCCTCGATGCGTGAACGATACTATGCCTTTAATTGATCAAGGGGACGACCGGTTTGTTGAAAAAGACCAGGCCCTCTGCGCCATGCCGGCTTAAATGGCTGCCACATTTTGCCCAACCAAGGCCAATTGATGCCGGTTACGCCCAGTTCGCACAGCGGTCGATTTTACAAAGCCACGAAGGCGCCGGCGTTTCATTTCATTTTCAACATCCGATCTTTCCCACTTAAACTGGCACAGGGGAACGGAAAGCATTGCGCAAGAAACAAGGTGCAGGCATATCCTCGCAGCAAGAGAGGATTAATCTCTCTCGCCTATGCAGAGCAACACCAGAGAATTTGAATGTGGGAGGATGTCGATGTTGTCAGATTTCATCATAGGATCAGCGGTCGGGTTGATCGTCATGATCGTGCATCTGCTCTCGACACTTTTGATCTATTACTTCGTCCATCTGATCGGCACGCGAATGAACGAACGGCGGGTATTGTTTCTGGTGATCTCCCTGATCGTGCTCTATCTGGTGCTGTTTCTCTGCGTCTGTCTGAGCGTGAGCATCTGGGCTTTGACCTATTATCAGATGGGTTTTGCCGGCAGATTCAGCGATGCGTTTTACACAGCCATGTTGAACTATACGACGCTCGGGCCTGGCGGATCTGCCGAAATCCTTAAAACGCGGCTGTTTGGACCGATGACTGCTGCCAGTGGAATCTTAATGTTTGGCTGGGCTGTCTCGCTGATGGTCTATATCATCCAGCTGCATCTGCCGGCGATCCTCAAGAACAAGTGGGGCGGCACGGCCGAGAGCTGATCGGATCCTCGCTCCCAAGCTTGGCATTATCGGCTGTTTGCTGGTGCTGCCGGCTCCCCCGGCGCTGTTCCTGTCTGCTGGCGGCCATTGGGGCTTGCCGCATCCTTGACAGGCTTAGAGGAAGAAGGGGCGCCCGGACTGGATTGCATGAAGCGTGTAAAGGAGACCGAGGCTCCACCAAGAAATGTCCAGGCCAGAAAAACCAGGATCAGCACCGCGCACAACACCAGTGTCAACCGAAGAATGTAGCCAAACAGCCGTGGCGCCTGGCCTGGTGTGTCACTGTGCCGATCCGACTTCCCATTCATCACCACACCTTCGAGAACAGCAAATATCCCATGACCACCGCCGCTATCTGGACTTGCCCTTATTTAGTGGAGAGGTTCTGTCACTAATTTGCGGTTTATCATCTCGAACTGGATCGGTGATTTATACCCGAGTGCAGAATGTCTGCGCACAGGATTATAGAAGCCGTCAATGTAT
>NZ_BAABSV010000013.1:0-86457 GCF_040369775.1 Brucella sp. NBRC 12953 | reverse complement strand
ACCAGATCACCGGCGCCATTCTTGATGATGCCGCCGCTGCCGGAGATCACGCCGGAATAATCGCCATGCAGATCCTGATTGAGCGTGAGGGTTCCTGCACCAAGCGTGATATTGCCGTCCTGGCCATTGCCATCGACCGGGTTGAGGCCATCAAGGCCACCGATGGTCTGGTTGAGATCGGCCAGATCAAGCGTTGCCCCACTGGCAATCTTCACACGGCCCGACCCAAAGGCATGATCGGCAATGCCGGCCTTTGCGGTGCCTGCTTCAACATTCAACCCGCCCGAGAAACTGTTATCGCCCGAAAAGGTCGTGGTTCCTGCGCCACGCTTGAACACTTCGCCGACGCCAGAGATGGTGTGCGAAAAGCCGATATCGTCGGAGCGATCAAAAATGAGAGCGGCGTCGTCAAAATGGGTGCCGGCGAGAACAACATCGGTGTCGATCGATCCGGCCGCATGACCATCGCCAAGCTGCAGGGTCCCGGCGGCGATCGTCGTCAGACCGCTATATTGCGCATCCCTGGTCAGGATCAGCGTGCCGTTGCCGGTCTTGTGCAGTCCGTCCTGACCGGTCAGAACCGTGTCGATTGTCGCACTCCAGGCCTTGCTGTCGTCGTTGAAATCGCCGACCTGAATGACCGGTGCATTGCCATCGACCTTATCAAGCGCGATGGTGTCTCCGGTGAGATGATAGCCGTCCGACATGAAAATCAGGCCGGTGGTCTTCAGGCTGCCGCCATTTGCAATGGTCACGGTTCCCGCGGTGCCTTCGAAGATCGCCAATCGGTCATTGGTCCAGATCGACACGATGCTGCCGTCTTCATTGGTCCAATTGTTGGTGGTGGTGTTCCAGGTTCCGTCACCGCCATTGATCGTGCCATTGGGTGCGGTATTGGAGCCATTCCAGAAGTTGAACTCCATTCCGGGCGCATGCAGCAGGTTGACCTGATGCGGGGCGGCGGTCTGAACCGACCAGTCGGGATTGCCCGAAACCCCGTCGACGGTGCCAAGCAACAGGCCGTTGCCGTGCAACTGGCCATCATATTGAAAGATGCGATAAAGACCGGGGGTGGGTTGTTGGGGCGTATCGACATTGATGACGCCATTTAACGTCAGGTCACCATTGACATGAAACATTTCATGGGTATCGGGGGCGGCCGCGAGGGTCACATGGATGCTGGAGCCTGCCTGAAGATCAAGATCGGAGCCGAATGTCAGGGTTTTGCCTGAGGCACCGGCAAGGGTGCCACCGCTCTTGACGGTTGTCTTGCCGAGAATGCTGCCTTCGCCACCGAGCACGGACTGGTTGTTGACCAGCACTGCGCCGCCCAGCGTACCGTTGACGATCAGCGTTCCCTGGTTAACCGCCATGTCGCCCGAAAATGTACCGGAGTTTCCGCTCAGGATCAGCCGATCACTGCCGGTCTTTGCCAGGGTGCCGCTGCCGCTGATCGCACCGGCAAGGGTGATGTCCTGGTCGGTCTGGATGGTGCCACCGGCAGTGTCGACAATGATCGGACGGGCAATGGAGAAGGGATTGTTTGCGTCGGCAAGCAGGGTGCCACCGGCAAAGCGCAAGGCGCCGCTGATGGCGCCGAGATCGTCATCGGCGGTCAAGAACAGCGTCCCGCCTGTCAGGGTGGTGCCGCCCGTATAGCTATTCTTGCCGGTCAGAGTGAGGGTGCCTGCGCCGGCCTTGATCAGCGTGCCACTGCCATCGATCGGTCCAGAAAACGTGCTGTTGAAGCCATTGGTGTCGAGGGTTCCGGCAGCGCCGTTCAAATGAACGGCGCGCGGGCTATCCATGGCAGCGAGCAACCGGAGCGTCGACGGGCCGGTGAAGTAAATATCGCTTTTTGGGCCGCCGAGATTGTTGTTGGAACTGATCTGCAGGATACCGCGCTCGATATAGGTGCCACCGGAATATTCATTGTTGCCGGAAAGCGTTGTCATCAGGCCGTTTTGAACCACCTTGCCGGTGCCGGAAATAATCCCGCTTACGACAATATTCTGTCCGGAAAACTGGAGGGTGCCGTGGTTGGTGATCGGGCCATTGATGCTGCCGGTGGCAGAATCGTTTTCGCCGATCTGCAATGTACCGGCATTGATGGTTGTGCCCCCGGTCATTTCGTTGGATCCGGTCAGGATCAGCGTGCCGGTGCCATTCTTGATCAGTTGCCCGCTGCCATAGTGGCGGCCGGCATAGCGCGATGTGTCGCTGCGGTTGAAGGTCAGGGTGCCCAAATTCTGCACGTTACCGACAATGCTGCCCGACGTTCCACCATTGCCGATCTGAACATTGCCGGAAATGCTTGTAAGACCGGTATAGGTGTTGTTGCCGGTCAGCGTGATCTTCCCGCCGCCCTGAGTATACAAGGTGAGCGATCCGCCGCCATCGATCACCCCGGACAGCGTGGTGTTCATATTATCCTGGCTTTGTTGAAATCTGCCGCTCCCCAGCAGATGAATCGAGCGCGCCATATCAAAGGAGGTGCCAAGGACGATCTGGCCGCCGCCTGAGAAAGTGAGATCACCGCTGGCGGCACCGAGATTGGCATTGGCAGTGATATAGACCGCAGAGGTGAGCCTGGTGCCGCCGGTGTAGCTGTTGTTGCCGCTCAGCTGCATCTGATTGCGAATGCTGACCGACCCGGTTCCGCTGATCTGGCCTTTGAAATTGACCGCATCATCGGTGATCGCCAGAGTGCCGGCGGGTGCCGGTGCTGGGGCGGTGTCGGCTTTTCGGTATTGATAAAAATCGAGCACGCCATTATTGACCACATCGCCAGCAATTGCGCCGTAATAGGTGGTTGAATCGCCGGAGCCGGTTCCTGTCAGGTCACCCAATTGCAGCGTACCGCCATTGATATAGGTGGTGCCGGTATAGGTATTCTGCCCCCAGAGTTCGAGGCGGTTGCTGCCATTCTTGATCAATCCGCCGGTGCCGCTGATCACATTCTTATATTCCATGTTGACGGTCTGGCTGAAAGCCACGGCGCCACCATTGTTGACGGTCATATCGTCGGCGACGATCAAACCGGAAAAGTCAAGAATGCCGGCATTCACCACCACACTGCCGACATCAATCCCGTTCTTGATCTTGAGCGTACCCGCACCATCCTTGACCAAGGTGCCGGTGCCGCTGGCGCTGCCAATCTGATCGGTGAGACCGGCGCCCACCGTCAATGTGCCGGTTGAACCGGCAGCAAAGCGGAAGTTGCGGTCGGAGACAAAGCTGGCGGTAAAATTGACAGTGCCGCCGCTACCGGTAAAATTCACCGGGCCTGCCGCGCCAAAATCACTGTCCTGGTTGACGGTGAGCGTGCTGCCATTGGTGATATCAACAGCCTGTGCTGCACCGGTTCCAAGCAGCATCGCCGTCGAGGCGATTGCTATCATCAGCGATGATGCCGAATTACGACAATGATCGCGATGGCGCCTCATCATTCGAACGCAAATCTCGCCCTGGATTGCTGACAGCTGTACCGGCATCACGGCTCCTGTGAGAACGCATGGCGCTTTCAGACCGCGCTAATCGGCTGTTCGTTGAATGCGATCAGGCATTGAGCGACGCGGGTGATGATGTGCAATGCGTTACTTAAGTCATTTGTAATATAAATAATAACAGTTAATTGCTTAGCTTCTTTATAGGGGCAAATCAACAGTAGAAAGCAGTTGTCGTTTCGCTTTAGTAAAGAAGTGTGTGTATAGAGCATCAGATAATATTAGATAAATATAATATAATATTCGCGTTATTGAGCGTCAGGCAGATATGGCGGATGGCGATCGACGGCACCGGCGTTGCGACGGAAGTCCGATTGATGCCAGCGGCTGCTCAACGGGCGCGCAAAGCGCTTGCAACAAGCCGAGAGACCAGGATGATGCGGGCGCGCTGTAGCCGCTCAATCGACGATGAAGTTTATCTGCGGTCGCCGCGCGTCGGCTCGGATGTTTTCGCGGCGGGAGGGGCTGGAAGTGCGAACGGTTTTGCGGCCGCTCTCTGCCGAGAAGCCAAGGCTCGACGGCTGGATGACGCGCCCGTTCGCGCATGGTTCAGCAATCCCGGGGTGACAGGCCCGGCAAGTCTGAACCTTGCCAGCACCATTGTCTGCGGTGTCGGTGTGACAAGCCGGCTGTGCAAAGCGATGGCGCGAAGAGCGACCGGCCGATGTCCGTGCCTTGAGCGGCTTGAGCGGCTTGCGCTGGCAAAGCGCGGTTTGCTCGCCGTTACTTTTTCATCAGATTGGTGCCGCCAAACAGCAGCGCAGTATATTTCAGGGAGATGGGACTGCGTTTGCCATAGACTTGATAAAAGCGATCCTGGCGGCAGCGTCGTTCGATGGTGTCACAAAAGATGCCATTGGAGAAGGTAAATTCGGTGCGCACGAACTGGCCTTGCGCGATGAGGCGTGCGGCGGCTGCCTTGCCGAGATAGTGTGCGGTCAGGCCGTTGGAAATGCCAAGCTTGTCGGCGCAAAAATACTGATCGCAGACAACGCCGCGGGCGGGAGAATGAACCGCGCCTGCTTTTTGCGGCGCGGCGCAGGCTGCGGCGGCCAGCGACGCAATCACAGCAACACCCAATATGCAAAGCACCGCAGCGAGCGTACCGGAAAAGATCGACTTCATCTGACAATTCGCCTTTCAACAGTTTTTTCGCAATGCGTTCTTATCGCCTCAAGCAATGGGCTTGGCGGCCCGCGCTTGGGAAAAGGCTACCATTTGACCCTGAAACCGGCATTGCCCTTCAACACATAGCTATCCCCAAAATGCGTCAGGCCGGTATTGATCGATCCCTCGCCATAAAGCGCATAGGTGTTGTCGGCCCAGCCATAGCTGGTTCCCATGCCGATCCCGCCCCAGCTGCGGTCGTTGTTGGTGTCAAAATCGACGCCGGAGAGACTGACCGTGCTGCCGCCTAACAATTCCTGATAGAGATTGGCAATGCCATAGGCGGAGGCGGTGCTTGTGCGCCCGTTATCATCCTTCCAGGCGGTGGCATATTGCGCGGCCAGGCCAAGACGGCCGAGCAGGCTCGCCCCATCATCGACACTGACCCGCGCATTCCACGCGTCGCGAAACGCATTGGCACTGATCGAAGACCAGGACAGCTGGGCTTGCGGGGTCAGCGACCAGTTTCCATCAAGGGCTATCCGTTTTCCCGTTTCCAGGCTTACGGCATAGCCGGTGGCCGTGCGGCCATGGGCGAGGCTTTGATTGGCGGTCCAGGAATCGAGATCATTGTCAAACCAGCTGACCTGACCCTGGCCATCGAGATAGAATCCGTCATTGCCATACCAGGTGGCAGTCGCTCCCAGGCTCCAGGCGTCGGTTGAAATCGATCCATCCCCATGCAGCGAGGAGACATCGCCTTTGGCGTGTCCATATTGGCCGGTGATCCCGGCGATCAGACGGCCGTTTTCGTTTTCATAAAACTGCCCGTCAATGCCACTTTGCAATTGCAGCGTATTGATGTCCTGTTTCATCCGTGACGTCGAGGTTGCGGGTTCCAGCCGGTTATGCGCGCCTTCGACGCGGGCCCATACGCCCTGAGAGGTAACGCTTGCGCCTTCGCCACGTCCGCCATCCTGCAAGCTCTCGCCGCTTGTGTCAGCGAAGTAACGATTGCCGACACGCTGCTGCAGGCTCGGCAGCTTGTTGAGCATCAGCATGTTCTGCACATAGCCTTCATAGAGCGGCGCCCCGGCGCTGTAGCGCGGGGTCGGCGCACAAGAGTTGCCGTCCGAGCAATCTGGATCGGCCATATGGCTGATCAGATACCAGTCGCCATCATCGGGTGTTTTCACGCCGCCCTGTTGCAGCGTATAGGCAAAGGCGCCACCGACCACGGCCTGCTGGCCATCCTTGGTCTGGTAGCCATTGGCAAGCGTGAAGGTGCCGGCCGCAGTGCCGCCGATATCGACGAGCTTGATGCCATTGACCGTCTGTGCGCCGGAGCCGCCCTGATTGATCACGGTGAGCCGGGTGGCACCGGCGGTGTCTCCCTCGACCTTCAACTGGTCGGTGATGGAATCATCGCCCGCAAGCTCAGTGTTGAGGGTGATAGAACCGCCGCCGCTGTAATTGCCGGTGATCGCCAGTCGGGCGCCGCCGCTGCCGCCAAAACGGATGTCACCCTGATTGTCGAGTGCGGCCATGGTGGTGTTGAAGCCGCCAAGTTGAAGTGTGCCTGAGGCTGCGACCGTATAGATTGATGCCGCACTCAACGCGCCCGCTGCGCCCTGGCGCAGCGTTCCGCCATTGACGGCGGTGGCGCCCAGATAATTGTTTGCGCCCGAAAGCGTGAGAGCCCCACTGCCATTCTTTGCAAGGCCGCCACTGCCCGCAATGGTGCCGGAGAAAACGGTGTCGACGGATTGCGCGAGCGTCAGGCTGCCCGAACCAAGCGCAACGCTACCGGCGCCCGACAGGCCGCCCGTGGTGGTGTTGAAATTGGCAAGATCAGCGGTGGCGCCCGCACTGACACTCAGAATGCCCGAGCCAAAGGCATGATCGATGATACCCGCTTTTGCGGTTCCGGCTTCGACGGAAAGTCCGCCGGAAAAGCTGTTGTCGCCTCTCAGAACCAATGTGCCAGCGCCGCGCTTCCAGAGCCGTCCTGTGCCGCTCATCGGCTGGGTTACGGTGAATGTGTTGCTCAAATCCGCAATGTCGAAGCCACCGCCATTTTCTCCCAGCGTCATGCTGCGATCGGTTTGCTGATAGAGGGTGCCGGTGACCTGCAGCGTGCCGCCATCAAGGGTGAGGCCACCCGAGGCCAGGCCGAGCTTGTCGTCGGCGGCCACCGAAACCGTTCCCGCAGTGATCCGCGTGCCGCCGGAATAGCTGTTGCTGCCGGTGAGCACCAGTGTGCCATTGCCCAGTTTCCAGATCCCGCCCTGGCCGGTCAGGTCCTGGGAAACCGTGAAGCGATTGCCGGCATCGACAATGTCAAAGCCGCCACCGTGACTGCCAATGATCAGATCCCGGCTGGTCTGCGTGTAGGCCGTGCCGGTCACCTGCAGGGTGCCGCCATCGAGGGTGATGCCGCCTGAGGCGAGGCCGAGATTGGCGTCAGCGGCAACCGACAGCGTGCCGGCGCTGATCAAGGTGCCGCCGGAATAGCTGTTTTCGCCGCTCAGCACCGTGGTGCCACTGCCCATCTGCAGCACCGAACCGGTGCCGGAAATCACGGTGTTGAAGGTGACAATGTCCGAGCGGTTGAAGGCCAGGGTGCCGTGATGGCTGGCGTCCGTGCCTGTCGACACATCGACTGCGAGATTGCCGCTTGTGCCGCCATCGCCCAATTGCAAGGTGCCACCGCTGATGGCGACAGCGCCCGCAAACAGGGAATTGTTGCCTGTCAGAACCGTTGTGCCGGCGATCTGGTTGATGGTGCCAATGCCGATGATGCGGGCATGCACGCTGACCGTGTCGGTGGTGTTGAAACTCAGGACGCCGTTGCTGCCGCCCCCGTGACGGTTGAACTCGATCCGATCGACATTGATGATGCCGCCCGCTTGCGCGGCTTGCCCGACACCGCCACCGATGTTCACAATACCGGTGGTTCCCTGGTGATCAGCAATCTCGAGCGCGGAATCGTTGATGGCGCCGCCATTGGAAAGATTGAGCGTCCCGGCGCCCGCCTGTCCGACCCAGATGCCGTCCTCGCCGTTCCAGGCCGAGCCTTGTCCGGTGATGGTGACTGTCCCTGAACCGGATCCGGTATTGCCCAGATAGAGCTGGTCGCCGCTGACCTGACCGCCATCGGCTATTGTCAGGGTGCCGGTCCCGGCACTGCCGACAACGATGATCCCATTGCTTCCGATGCTCGATCCCGGCCCGGTGACCGTGGCCTGCCCATGCGTGCCTTGATCCGATCCAATGGTGAGACCAATAAAACCCGATGTTGAATCGGCCTGGACATGCCCGCCATCACTGACGATCAGCGTGCCGTCGCTGTGTCTGCCGACATAGAGCATGCTGGCCGTTGACACCGTGGTGCCTTGGCCGGCAACAGTCATGGTGCCTGCGCCCCTGGCGCCGATGAGGAGAAATCCGCCGGTCAGTGTGGCGCCGTCATTGACCGAGAGTGAGCCCGCAGCGTTCTGGCCCACCGACATCTGCCGGTCGCTGAAATCATAGATCGGCGCATCGGCCGGCGGCGCGGGATAGACACTGCCACTCACCACATAATAGGGGTCCGCAACCGACGGTGTGCTAGCGGCCGTCTGCGCGAGAACAAGCACCGAGACCGATGCGAGCAGTTTCAAGTGATCAGAGCATTTTCCAGAACTGCGCGCCATCAAGACCTCGGCTTGTCGATCAGGGATCGTGGGTGACGATCCCATGACGAGATTGTAGATTTATGTATTAAGCATGTCTTATATAAGTAAAGCTTAATGAAAGACATGGATTCTGCAGTAGAATACTCGTATAAAATGGTTAATACTATCGTTAGGACTTTGTCAAAATCCCAATATAGCGGGGACTGGACCTCTGGTATCGGAACGGTTGCGATGCTCTGGTTTCCTGGGGCTTGTCCGCAACGGGGAAGCGGATGATTTTCCGGGGGGCAATCGGCTACGCAATGACCACGCGGTCGCCTGGCGGCCCTGTCCGACCCTGCAGCGCGTGATCATCAGAGGACCGGCGATTGGCTGCGACCTGCGACCTGCGACCTGCGACCTGCAAGGGGTGCTCGAAGTCCGCTCTTTGATCATGGAGATCGCGCGCGCCAAAACCAGGGTTTGACCCCCGGCCTTGCCTTTGACGCTGTCTGTCGCTGTTGCATAGTGCCATGAACAGCCGCTATGAACAGGTGCTATGAACAGGCGCCCTGCCGATCCTTTGACATTTGGCTTTGACATTTGGCTTTGCGGCGGCCCGCGACCCTCAATGCAGGGTCTTAAAGACGTCTGAGGGCCTGTATAGCTCTCCGTCAAACACCAGCGCATGATGGGTGACCGAATGCGACGAGCGGTCCGAACACCGATCGCCGCTTTTGATCTGCCAGGTCCCGCTTTCAGAAACAGCAACATCGATATCGTGATAGCCATGGTGATAGGGCTTCAACATCGATAGTTCGGTTTCTTTGGTCGTGCTTTGATCCGTGCACCCGCCATAGCCCATATAGGCCTGACCGCGCACGGTTTCCAGGCGATCGAGCCGGGTTCGGATGTCATGATTCATCACTTCAAACAGCGAAAGCGATTGGACAGTCAGCGGATTGACGCTGGAATTGTTGTCACGTCGAATACGCAGCGCGAAAGCCAGTCGATCGGGGGCAAGTCGATAATTGGCAGTATCAATGCCGATATGCGCGATGCGCAAGTCATCATCCGATACCCAGCCCGGCAGCATTTGGCGGGCTTCAATGGCAAGGTTTCCGCTGTCGAGAACCAAAAGTTCGATATCGCCTTCGCTTGGTTCACCATCCTCGCTGCGGATCAAAGGAACGGCAGCCAGCGTGTATTGGGGATGGGCGGGCCAGACACGACAGACCACCGTCTTGCCGCCGAAGCCGTCGGTCACGGGGATGCTGACATCGCCCATTGCGTAGCCATCGCTGACTGCACGAGCCATTGGATAGACATGCTCGATGATTGCGCCTGCGCGATCGCCGCAATCATATATGTCATTGTCGGCGAGCGCCGCGCCTGCGCTGCAAATCATAAATGTGAGTGCGAGAAAGCTCGCCTTGAGAACGGGTGTGGAAAGCATGAAAGACCTGTTTGAAATGCACTAAGAAAGTTTCTGGACGGGGTTTCGCCAAAAGCGATCGCCCCGGATGGATCATCGCGGCGCGCGGGCCTGCAGGTTCATGCCAAGGCTTTCAATGCCTTCGGGGACCTGCGTGCCATAAAATGTCAGTTAACAGTTCTTTGTGGGGTCCCGCCGCGCCAAGCGGGTGACTGAGCTTCGCCTGATCAAGGAGAGGCGCCATTGGCAGTGCAGGCCCAGAGGGTGGTTGCCAGCAATGCGATGTGCAGGAAGGGTCGACGATGCATGAAGCCAACGATGCCGATGAGTAAGGGACTGCGAAACGGCGGCAAACTACACCCAGCTCTCTCTGAGGGATACTCGCGCATTGTTGGGAGCAGCATTGTAGCGATCCCCCGCCCTCTGCAGCGAACTTCGGAGCGCACACCCGCTGCTTGGCTCTTTCTTTGCGCCATGAGAGAAGGGCGAGGATGAAAAGTAAAACCCGAATGAACGCAAATTAGAAAAGCCAAATATACTTATAGCAGCTTTCCATTCATACTTGCTAATACATACGCGTTAAAACTAAATTAACTATAATCATTAACAGTGCCGCAATGATTTCTTATTCAGGCAGGTTGCAATGCGGCACGATATGATCAATGACAGTTCTGTTCAGAAATTCTCCGAAAAGCGTGCGCGACGCAAACTTGCCGCCACGACGGCGCTTCTGCTGCTCAGCTGCAACCTGTTGCCATTGACGACTGCTCCCGTATTGGCCAATGATTGGACGGGTGCCAATTCCCCCGACTGGTTCGACCCGGCCAATTGGGCGGATGGATCGGTCCCGGTGCCGGGCGAAGACGCGAAGATTTCAGGTTTGCCTCCGTTTTCCTATCCGGTGATTGAGGCCGGTTCCACCCAGATCCGCAATCTGTTTGTCGGTGCGGCAGGCCGCATGGGGACCTTGTCTGTTGAAAATGGCGGACAACTCGAGGTCACCGGTGACAAATTCGAGGTTGCCGGCGACGCAGCCATGCTCACGGTTACCGGAGCCGGCTCGATCCTCACCGCGGAAAATGCTGAACTGTTGCTGGGCGATTACCGCATTCCCGGTTCAAGTGGGTCGTTGCAGGTGCTTGACGGCGGTCAGGCGACCTTGAAGCGGCTTTATACCGATGATGATGCGAGCCGGGTGCTGGTCAGCGGGCAGGGGTCGATCCTGACGCTCAACGAGGTTCTTTCGGCCGGCACCAATGGCAACAATGAGGGGATGACGGTGTCCGAGGGCGGCACTGTGATCGTGCATGGCAGTGCGGATGTGGGTGGAGCGACCGAGATCACCGGCAGTGGCAGCAGGCTCGTTGTCGACAGCGAGAATGGCAGGCGGGGAAGCCTGACGATCACCTCGTTTGACAATGCGGCATCGCCATCGGTTGTCCGGGTGGTCGATGGTGGTGCAATTGCCGTTTCAACGCAAAGCCAGACTTTGGACGCCAGCATCCGGATCGCGGCCACCCATGGCGTTGACACAGCGGAATTGCTGGTTGACGGAGCCGGTTCAACGGTGACGGCCAACAACCGCATCATCGTGGGCGACGGAGGCGACGGCATTCTGACAGTATCGCGGGGCGGGACGGTCACTACGGCGGACGAATTACAGATCGGTCAATTGGACGATGCGATCGGCACGCTCAATATCGGGGCCGCTGAAGGCGATGCGCCCGTGGCTGTCGGAACGGTGACGGCCAAGCAAATTGTGGTGGCAAAGGGATCGCAGATCAATTTCAACCATGACAGCGACAATTTCGAGTTTTCCCAGCTGATCACCGGTGAGGGCAATCTCAATCAGCGTGCCGGAACCACCATTCTTCTCGCCGATAACAGTCTTTCGGGAACTGCGACCATCAGCGGTGGCGTGCTGCGACTGGGCAATGGCGGCGAAACCGGAACTCTGCAGGCGAGCATTGTCAACAATGCCACGCTGGTGTTTGATCATTCCAACCACTTGACCTATGCGCAACAGATCTCCGGCACCGGCCAGCTCCTGCAATACGGAACCGGGATGCTGACCCTGACGGGCGATAACAGCTATCTGGGCGGCACCGTCATTCGCAACACGATCCTGCAGCTTGGTGATGGCGGAACGACCGGCAGCATCATGGGCGATGTCGACAATGACGGCATGCTTTTCCTCAATCGCTCCAACACGCTGCAGCTGGACGGCACCATTTCCGGCACCGGTGGGCTCGTTCAGCAGGGAAGTGGAACGAGCGTTTTGACTGCCGATAACAGCTATAGCGGCGGCACACGGATTGATGCAGGCGCGCTGCAACTGGGCAATGGCGGCAATACCGGCAGCGTGCTGGGTCCCATCGAGAACAATGGCAGCCTGATCTTTGATCGCAGCGATACAGCCTTGCGGATGGACGGCGTCATTGCGGGCAATGGCCGGCTGGTGCAGCAGGGAACCGGCACCACAACATTGACAGCCGAAAACAGTTTCAGCGGCGGCACCGAGATTTCCCGGGGAACCCTGCAGATTGGCAATGGCGGCAACACCGGGAGCATCACCGGCAATGTCACCAACAACGGCACGCTGGTGTTTGATCGCGCGGGTACCGTTGTCCTGTCCGGCGCGATGGACGGCAGCGGTACACTCATTCAGGCGGGCGAGGGCGGACTGGTCCTTTCAGGCGATTCCAGCAGCTTTGTTGGCGAGACCAATGTCAACAGCGGCACCTTGCTGGTGAATGGCGTTCTGGGTGGCGCTGTTCACGTCGGCGGAGGGGCAAGCCTGGGCGGGCAAGGGTCGATTTTGGGCAATACGGATCTCAATGATGGTGCAAGCCTGGTCGGACGCGAGGGCTATAGCCTTAGCTTTGATCACAATCTGAGGCTTGGCGCGCAAAACAACATCAATGTCTATCTCGGCGCCCCCACCACTGATGGCCTGTTTCACGTCAAGGGCGATCTGACCCTGGCGGGAACGGTCAATGTCTATAATCTGGGCAATTTCGGGCCGGGGCTCTATCGGTTGTTCGACTATGACGGCCAGCTTGATGATCAGGGCGTGACCCTCGGCGATGTACCCGGCGGCGATCGCTCTCAAATGCATATTCAGACCGCCGTCGATCATCAGGTCAATCTGATCAACAGCGCCGGCATGACCCTGAATTTCTGGGATGGCGCCCGCCCTGGCGACAAGAACAACGGCCATGTTGATGGCGGCGATGGCGTTTGGGATGCGGTCGCCGAAAACTGGACCGATGCCGATGGCGCGCTCAACAATCGCTGGGACGCCAACCAGTTTGCGGTGTTCTCGGGAGCGCCCGGCACGGTGACGGTTGACAAGAGCAAAGGCGATGTTGTGGCGGCTGGCCTGCAATTTGCGACCGATGGCTATCAGATCGAGGGCGACGCCCTGACGCTTGTGGGTTCGGCCGGTGCCGCGCCGATCATCCGGGTTGGCGCCGATGCGCGCGCAACCATTGCCAATCCACTCAACGGAAGCGAAGGGATCGACAAAACCGATTTCGGGACGCTCATTCTGACCGCCGACAATACCTATACCGGCGGCACCAATGTTCGCGAGGGCACGCTGCAGCTCGGCAATGGCGGCACCACGGGCAGCGTGAAGGGTGATATTACCTTGTCAAAGACCGATTATGACAAAGGCACCCTGGCGCTCGATCGCAGCGATGATGTGGTGCTTGAAAACCGGATCAGCGGGGCGGGCGAGGTGCGCAAGCTTGGCGCAGGCACCACCACCTTTTCCGGGGACAATAGCTTTTCAGGCGGCCTTTCGGTGGAAAGCGGCACAGCGAAGGCTGGTATTGAGCGCAGTGCCTTTGGCAGTGGCCGACTGGCCATTGCAGCGGGCGCAAAGGTCGAGCTCAACAATTTTGACATCACAACCGGCGGCTTGCTCGGCGAGGGTGATGTTGCGCTCGGCAGCGGCTCGCTCACGCTCGATCAGTCGTTTGACAGTCGTTTTGCCGGCGTCATCTCGGGCAGCGGCGGCGTGACCAAGACAGGTACGGGCAGCCTGGAGCTTTCGGGGCGCAACGACTATAGTGGACCAACCATCGTCGATGGCGGCACTGTGCAACAGGTCAGCCAGGACAGTTTGAGCAGCAGTTCTGACTACAGGATCGGTGATAGCGGCCGCATTGATCTGGGTGGCTTTGACACCAGCATGGCTTCGCTTTCCAACGCCGGCACGATCGACTTCGCCTCGCAGGGCGGGACCAAGCTGACGGTGAATGGCAATTACAGTTCGCAGAACGGCACCCTCCTTCTCAATGCGGTGCTTGCCGGCGATGATTCGGTGACGGATCAGCTCAAGGTGACGGGCGATACCAGTGGAAACACCAATCTCAAGATGGTCAATCATGGTGGCAGTGGTGACCAGACGGTCAATGGGATCAAGGTTGTCTCGGTGGAGGGGCAGTCGGGTGCTAGCTTCAATCTGCAGGGCGATTACACAACGCGTCAGGGCGAACAGGCAGTTGTCGCGGGAGCCTATGCCTATACCCTGCATCAGGGTGGTGTCGAAACCCCCAATGATGGCGACTGGTATTTGCGCAGCGACAAGCTGGTCAATCCGGGCGTCCCGGTCTATCAGGCTTATATCGGCAATCTCCGGACATTGAACCGGTTGTCATCCTACCATGATCGCACCGGCAATCGTGATTTTAGCGACGACAGCGCCCAGCCGGTAACCGCCGCACAGGCCACGCCCCAATATATCTGGGCGCGGGTCGAGGGAGCCTATGATCGCCTGCAGCCCAAGACAACGAGCGGTGCCATCAATCAGAACATCAACCGCTACGCGATGCAGGCTGGTATTGACGGGGTATTTTCCGATACGGAAAGCGGTCGGGTCTTCGCTGGCATTGCGGCGCAATATGGACAGGCGCATTCGGCGATCGCATCGCAGAGTGGCGACGGGAAAATTGATACTGCCGCCTGGAGCCTGCGGTCAACCATGACCTGGTCCGGCAACAACGGGCTTTACGTCGATGGTCAGGCGCAGATGAGCTGGTTTGACAGTGATTTACATTCGGATACGGCCAATGAAGATCTGGTCAAGGCTTTGCATGCCAGAGGCTATGCATTGAGTGTCGAGAGCGGCAGAAAGATTGCATTGAACGATCGCTGGTCGTTGACCCCGCAGGCGCAACTTCAGTGGTCGGCGCTGGGTGGCGACAGTTTCAACGATGTCTTCAATGCCGATATTGCCCTCCGTCACACCGACAGTCTGATGGCGCGCCTTGGTCTGGCGGTTAATTATAGCAGCGGCTGGCTGAAAGATGATGGTCGTGCAGCAAGAACCGATCTTTATGGCGTCGCCAATCTCTATCAGGAGTTTCTCGGCGGCACTGCGATCCGGGTATCCGGGGTCGATTTTGACACCGATGATGACCGAACCTGGGCTGGGATCGGGGCGGGTGGCAGCTATAGCTGGGCCGATGACCGTTACGCCATTTACGGATTGGTCAGTGTGAATACCGGCTTGCAGCATTTTGGCGACAGCTTCAGCGTGGCGGCGAATATTGGCTACCGTCAGTATTTCTAATTAAGCCTGTCGTGGCGCATGTCTGTCTTTTTGATGATGCACAGAGATTTGGGTGATAAGAGCGCAGGGTGCGTGCATCGGCAACACAAGCCGGTCCCAGATGGCCCAGTTGATTCAAGCCTGTCGCAGACCACCCCGAATGGATGCGGAAGTCGTGAAGATTTCAAGGGCGGGCGGCAGGTAATGTTCGGGAATTATTGGTTTCCTTGGCCTTCTTTTCCGCCGCAGGCCGGGGCATGCCAGCCAAATCGGGGATCGACGTCCGAGGCGCAGTTGCAGCCAATCTGCCTTTACGCCACAGGCCGCGATGATTTCCGCTGCCTGAGGCAAGGCGCGATGCGCGGCATTGCTCGGTGCAGTCGCCTCGCTTTCGCTCAAGCGGGCTCCAGGATCGACGCATCGCCCTGTTTGGCGTTGTGGTCGCCGAGTCTTGCATTGAACAGGATTAACCGATCAAACGCCTCGAGGGAGAGATGGACGACTTTTCCACCGCGCAGAATGGCTTCGGCGGTCATGGCTTTGATGCGCGCGGCCTGTTCGCTGCTGCGGCCGTGGCAACTGACACTGTCAGGATGGCGTGCATAGGCAAAATGGACTCCGAACCGGTCGAAAGCCACATAGACACCGGGTTGTTCAATCATGTGTCCTCAACAGATAGAATAATACTCAGCAATAAATATTACATTTTAGAGATATGACTGAGAACTCTCTGCCGATTATCTGGCCGCTGCTCCCAAGCTCCAAATTAACTCGCCGGCCTTTATAGAAAAAATTTGACATGAGCAAGTTAAGAGAGGCGATTTTATCAGAAAATACGCGCAATTACTCTCGGTATCGGACTTTACGAACAGATTTAAAGACGCGTTCTGCCGAGCGCGTCTGTTGAATTATTCCAAAAAGTAAAAACTTGCTGGTCGCGCACACAGACGCTTCGGACCAAGTGTTGCAAACGGACATGGGGAATTCAGCGCGCCGTGACGCGGCAGAGGGGGGGCGCGCAACATGGCGAGATTGCCTATTGAGCTGCCCCGGTTTCGAGCAAAGCAGCCGGGCGCGCGGGACCGCATCGGTCAAGCCTGACCCGGTCAGCCGGGCATAACAATCCCGGTGGCAACAGGCGGCAAGTCTGCTTGCCGCCTGTTGTGCTTAAGCCTTGAACCGTTCGACGCCGCCCATCCAGGTTTCGCTGACCTTGATCTGGCCAATCTTGACGTCCGGGGTGGTCGGATCTTGCTCGAGGATTGCAAAATCGGCGAATTTTCCTGCTTCCAGCGATCCGATCTGATCCTCCATATGGCATTGCCAGGCAGCATCAATGGTGACGGCACGCAGGGCCGCGTCGACCGGGATGCATTCTTCAGGAAAGAACACGTCGCCGCCTTCATTCATCACCCGGGTTACCGCATCCTCGACATAGCGCAATGGTTCAATTGGCGTGACATTCCAGTCCGAATGCAGCGAGATCTTGAGTCCGGCTGCCAGAGCGGATGCGCAAGGGTCGTAATGACGGGCACGTTCAGGTCCCAGGATCCGGTCGCGGAATGCCTTACCCCACCACCGGACATGTCCAATCAGGAAGGATGGGGAGATGCCCATTTCTTTCATCCGCTGCATCTGGTCGGGATGCAGGACGCTGCAATGTTCGATGCGGTGGCGCAACGGGCTGTCTGCTGTCTTGCCCAGAACCGCTTGATAGGCGTCGAGCACCATGTCGATGGCGGCATCACCATTGGCATGCACGCCAACCTGCCAGCCACCGGCATTGGCGCGGCGAATGACTTCCGTGACCTGCTCGAGGCTGAAATTGAGCGCGCCGCGGGTGTTGGTGTTGAGATAGTTCTCGCGTTGAAAGCCGGTTTCAGCCTGATTGGAGCCGTCGGCCCAGGCCTTGATACCATCCACCCGAAAGATATCGTCGCCTCGCCCCGGGAGGATGCCCTCTTTCTCCCATTCGTCCATGATGGTGGAGACCAGCATGCCGCGATAGCGCACCGGCGACTGCCCGTCGGCAAACACCGCATCGAGAATCTGCAGATCCTGGGCGCCGGCCATAATGCCGATGCCGCAGTCATGCAGCATGGTGCAACCGACCGAGCTTGCCTGCTTGAGGAAGCGTTGCACGCGATCAACCATATCCTCGCCGCTCGGTGATGGCATGGCCCCGAGAAATTCCTGCTGTGCGGCCATTTCCTCCAGTCGGCCGGTCAGGGCGCCGTCGCTGCTGCGCACGAAACGCGCGCCGGCCGGATTGGAGACATCGCGGTTGATGCCTGCTGCCTTGAAGGCTGCGGAGTTGGCATAGGCAATGTGGCCATTGCTTTCCTGCATGAAAAAGGGATTGTCTGGGGCGAGCGCGTCGAGGTCGGCGAGGGTTGGAATCTTGGCGCCTGCGGTAATGCTGGCGTCGAATTGCTGCGCCCGTACCCATTCGCCGGGCTTTGCCTTCGCAACCCCGTCCTTGAGCTTTGCCCAGACACTGGCAAAGTCTGGCGTGGTGATCGGGCTGACATCGATCCAGTCTTCAAAGGCGGTGAACACGAAATGCATATGCGGATCGATCAGCCCCGGCATCAATGTCCGGCCCTCTAGATCAATCACCCTGGCTCCGGACTGGACCGCCGCTTGAACTTCAGCGCTCGATCCGACCGCGAGAATGCGATTGCCACGCACCGCGACCGCCTCGGCGCGCGCATTGGCGCCGTTCATGGTCAAGATGGGACCACCCTTGAAGATCAAATCACCGGCATCGGCGCTCGGCGCCTGCTGTGCCAGCGCCATACCCGGCGTGGTGCAGGCAAAGGCCGATGTGGCTGCTGCTGCCCCGAGGAACTTCAGGAAATCCCGGCGTGACGCCATCGATTTGAGGTAGGAAACCATACCCGGATTACAGGCTATACACATTCAAACACCCTTTGCGTTCAAAATGCCTCGACGCCGTCGCCGGGCCGCCTAAGCTTCCCGCAAATATATACTTTAATGTTATTATTGAAAGCTGAATATTTTCTATGGTAAATCAATATATATATTAGATGTAACTACTATATTGCATCTTCTCTATCAGTATTATCTGATATTAAGCGGCTTTGCTTGCCCGGCGATCGTCTGCGTTTTGCGTGGGAACGTCAAATGCGTGCCGGACAGGCCAGCCGGGTGGATTAAATCCCGCCTTTTCCAGCCTTTCTACCTCGCAAGGAATTGGTGTTGAAGCCATTCGCTGCGACGTGGATGCTGGCGGCCACCGCTCTTGATCAACATGGGAATGGCCGATCGGCGCCGCCGTTGATCGATTTTCAGAAAGTGATGATGTGAAAATCAAAATCTTAATGGGCCTGTCCTTTTCCGCGTTCTTGTCCACATGTCTGCTGGGCGCGGCTGCCGTGTCGAGTTCGGCGGCGACCTATCATGTCGAGCGCGCGCAGCCGGATCGCTTGCGCATTGCAACTGACCGCGGAAGCGATGCACCGGCCACCATCTTGGCGCTCCGCAGCCGCGACAATGGGATCCGCTCGCAGGTTGAGGATGTGGACTGCGACGGCAGGCAGCTCGCCTTAAAGCGCGCGGGAGAATGGCTGGTTCCTGCGGGTTGTCGTCACCTGAGCTGGGGCGTGCCGTTGGAAGCGTCAGGGACAAGTGATCCCAATGCGCAACGCAGTCAAATGCTTGAGAGTGGAATATTGCTGTCTGAAGCCTCGTCCTTGCCGCGTCTTGCCGATGCGGCCGCACCCGAATATCTGCAGTTTCCGGCCGGTCGAGTTTTCCCCTATGCGGTGGCGGGCAAACTTGCACTCCCGGACAAAGGGCAACCGTTCTTGTTTGCGCTGATGGGAGAGGTGCCGATGCGCGAGACTGCCGATCATGGGATCGGGCTGTTTTACTTTGTCGATCAGCAGGCCGCAAAGGACAAGGTCGCGGATATGAGACAGCACATGGCGGGGCTCAAATGGCTGGCGGCCCGGCTTCACAAGACCGGACCACAGAATTTTTCCGTTCTGTGGCTGGGCGTGTCCGCGGACAGGCTTGCGCTGTCCGGACAGACGGGAGCAGGCTTGTTGCTGGTTAATTACAGCGCGGGCAATGACCAGGAAATGTGGGGCTCGTCGATGCGGCTTTATGTGCCCCTGCACGAAGCGGTGCATCAGATGGCGACTTCAAGCAACCGACGGCCGGTCTGGTATGATGAGAGCCTGGCGAGTTATTTGGCGACGCGTGCAACCCTGTTCGTCACCAACAATGACCCTGGCGCCCTGGCGATGTTTGAGCGCTTCAAATCGGATGGCAAGCATTTTGACAGCGGTCTGATCCCGACTGACCGTCATGTCAGCGAGACGGGCGATGTCAGTGGTGTCGGCGCCTTTTATACCAAGGGCGTTGCTTTCTGGGATGCTGTCAACACTGCGCTGGTTGCGCGCGGCGACAGTCTTGAGAATTATTATGCGGCGCTCGCTCTGACAAGGGAGAGTGACGATGAGAAGCTGCCAGACTTTATTCAGGCCACGCTTCATTTGCCGGTCGCAGTCTGGGAAAGCTTGGAGAAGACCTATCTTCTCTAGGGGCGTGCCGGGTTGCGGGCGGTCGATGTCTTGATCAACGCGCAGACAGCGGCTTCAAGCATCCCCTGACCTTGGCAAGTGCGACCTGGTAAGCAAGACCCTGGTACAAAGACCTGGTACCAAGACCGGGCAGCGCGGCGCGGGACGCGACCCTGCACTGCCGCGGATCACGATGAATGCGCGGCGGGGTCCCTGCGCACGCGCCCCGAACGCGCCCAGGAGGAACAGGGGCATGCAAAGTGCGCTTGGGTCGGCAGGAAAGCGGCGCATGGCAAGGTGCTGCGCGCAGCGGTTGGGAGACTCTGTGAAACGGGATCGGCGGCCAATGCCGGCTTCGGTCAGCTCCGGAAAATGCCGAGCGTTTCATTTGAGGCAGAGTTGAAACGGCGAAACGCCCGGCAAACGTGCTCTGGAAAAAAGCAACCCTGGTGTTTCAGCACGCCGGCTTCATTGCTGCAACTCCAAGGATGAGGGGTGCTCATTAGCAATGACGCCTTCGCCAATGGGCAAGCCGCATTCTGCATCAATTTGCCGATCAATGCACCGACGCGCTCTTATGGCGTAGCCAGCGGCACAGGCTGAGATAGGGGACCAGTGACGTGATCAGCAAGGCCAGGAATGAGGCGAGCACCATGTGAAGCTCGCCAATCCGCACGGTGATTTCCCCGGGCATATCGACATGCGGCAGCATTGTTCGCACATCAATCGCACTGCTCAAGGCGGCGAGCATGATAAGGCCGGCCACCGTCCACAAGGCTGTGAGCCGGTGTCGGATCGACAAGAACACTGCCGACCAGCCAAACAGCATCGGCATGCCGAGATTGCAGAGGAATGTCACCATGCGGCCGATTTGATCGGGGTCGCCGGGTTCGGCCAGGCGCACGACCATGAGCGCTGCCGCAACAAGGCCGAGGATTGCGAGGTGGAGCAAGGCGAGCGGGGCAAGCAGCAGCGTCGTCTTCGGGTATGAGGCAGGCAGCGACCGCAATTTGGGCTGCGAGATCATCGCCTGTAAAAGGTCGCGTGGATGCCCGATGCGCTCAAATGCCAATGTCTCGGCCCGCGACGGACTGTTGCCCTGGTCCTCGAGATGATCGCGAAGATCGTGAAAATGTTGCGTCAATTCGCAAAGATAGCGTTTGACGTAACCGGGCTTGATGCCGGCGGTGAGCAGTTCTTCGCGCAGGGCTTCAAAAGGCGTGATCATTGTTTCCCCCTTGATAGATGGTTGTTTTCGCGGTTCGAATGCGGCGCCCGCCCAGCAATGCGGTCTTTCCGCAGGCTGAAGCTGGATCGGCAGGCACGGTCGGGCGCGGGAGAGGGCGGGCGCGGGAGAGGGCGGGCGATCGCCGGCGCCGGAAACGGTTGTGGACCCAAGATCATTCGCTCGCCTTTCTGGTTTCTCAACACCCGCCTGCACAGGGTTCGACGGCTGCCTGTCATGCAGGGCAAGGCTTGCCATCGGCGTTGCCCTGTGTGCCGCCACGCAGGATGGGACGAAGCATAGGCGCTGAGTGTGAAGCCATGCTGAGCCGATCCTGAAGCGAAACTGATGCCGGCCAGCGGCGATCAAACGGACGCAAAGACGGCATGCGGGCAAATTCTGCCGCCGGTTCTCCCGATAAAGATACCCCCAAGTTGATAGGAGCAACAAAGTTGTGGCCCAAAGTTGCGATGGCTTCCATGGCGGAAACCGTTCATCCTTGTTGGAGTGGCATGAATGTGTCGATGGGGTGGCCTTATAAATGGCTGCGCCCCGCACCAATGCCGCTCGGGATCACGGCGAACCGCGCGATAGACAGGGGTGGCAGGCCTGTCGACCTGGTCGCAACCGCGGCACGCATCAGCTCATTCAAGCCGGCGGCTTGCTGTCTTCCTGCGCAACCGCAGTCTCGCGCCGACGATGGGGTCGGGATCTGGAAATCGGGATATGAAAAGACGTGCGAATATTGCTTGTTGAAGATGACCTGGTGCTCGGTCAGGCCTTATCGACGGCGCTGGAAAAGCGCTCCTATGGCATTGACTGGATGCAGGATGGGGAATCGGCGCTGCAAGCCATGCAGGTGCTGGATTTCAGCCTGGTCATCCTCGATGTGAACCTGCCCGATATTGATGGCATTGCGGTGCTGCGCAGCCTGCGTCTCACCGGGCGCAATATACCGGTCTTGCTGTTGACGGCGCGGGATCTCGCCGCGCAACGCGTTGAGGGGCTCGATGCAGGCGCAGACGACTATCTGGTCAAGCCGTTTGATCTGGAGGAATTGCTGGCCCGCATCCGAGCGCTTCTGCGACGCCAGGAGGGACGGATCGAAACCATTCTGAGATGCCAGAGCCTCGAAGTCGATACCGGCGCGATGATCGCGCGGCTTGGCAACCAGACCGTCGCCCTGCCCGCCAAGGAGTTTCGGGTTCTCAAACTGCTGATGGAGCGTGCCGGGCGTTTTGTCACCAAAAGAGACATTGAATATGCGCTTTACAGCGCCGATGCCGGCGTGGAGAGCAATACGACCGAGGTCATCATCTATAATTTGCGCAAGAAACTGGGTGCTGAGCGCATCACCACGATGCGCGGTGTCGGCTACATGATCGAGCGATGAAGAAGCCGACGCTCGCCTGGTCGCTGATCATCCGGGTTGCCCCGACGATCCTTCTGGCTCTGCTTGCCATTGGACATCTGGCATTCCAAAGCGCCACCTATGAAATCAACCGTATCTATGACGCGCAGCTGATCACCGATGCAAACACGCTGTGGAGCATCCTGCAAAATTACATTCGCAAGAACGACTTTGATCCGCCACGCCAGTTCAATGATCCGGATCTGACCATGGGCGATCAGATGGCCCTCAACAGCAATCTGAAGGATTTCGAGGATGCGCGGATGTTCCGGGTGTGGAAATCCGATCATCTTGCGATCATCTCCGCCAGCGCGTTCAAGCCGGATCAGTCGATGTCCGTGCTCGGGCTGTCAACGGTGATCTATGATGGCAAGCCTTGGCGTGTCTATACGCTCAAGATTGCCACGGCACCGGTGATCATCGAAGTGGCCGAGAAGACGATGCTGCGCCGTCATCTCGTCGCCAAGATCCTGCTCAATCTGATCCTGCCGCTGATCGTGCTGATCCCGATCATCACCCTGCTGATCTGGATCGGAATCCAGAAAGGGCTGGGTACGGTGCATGGCTTTGTCCGGCAAATCCGCAACCGTTCGCCCGATGACCTGTCGCGGATAACCACCGAGACATTGCCGCGCGATCTGTTGCCATTTGGGGAATCGGTCAATGTGCTTTTAAGCAAGCTTGATCGCTCATTGACCGCCGAACGCCAGTTTGCCGATCATGTCGCCCATCAGCTGCGGACGCCTCAGGCCAGCCTGCGGCTGCTGCTTCAGATGCTTCAGCAAGCGGAGCATGAAACGGAGCGGACGATGATTATCACCAATCTTGTCCGCAGCAATGACAAGGCGCTCCGTCTTATCGAGCAGTTGTTGCAGTCCGGGCGCGTGAACCACCAGGACCTGTCGATCAGCACGGTCAATCTCTATGACGTTGCCGCGTCGATCCTTGCGGATCTCGGTGAGACGATCAGGACCAAGGCGCAGGATGTGGTGCTGTCGGGCTGCGAGAAGGCCTGGGTGGAAACCGATGAATCGCTGTTACGCCTGCTGCTGGAGAATATATTTGAAAATGCCGTCAAATATTCCCCCACTTCCGGCCAGATCCAGGTGATGATCAGTCGCGACAGCGCCGACACTTGGTTGGTACGGGTCTGCGATACCGGGCCCGGCATCCCCGCTCAGCATGCCGAGGCGGTGTTTCAGCGGTTCTTCCGCATCCCGGGATCGAACCGGCCCGATGGCACCGGCCTTGGGCTGGCGATTGCGGCGGATGCTGCAGGACGGCTCGCGGCCGCGATCACCTTTGGAGTTCCCCCTTATGGGAGTGGTCTGCAGGCCGATATTCGGCTGGCGCGTCTGGTGAGTCTCAAAGACATCTGATCGACTTCAGCAGGCAAAGCCGGATCGATCAAAATGCTTTTGCTTTGATAACGCTCAAAAGCGCGCCTTTGTGCAACAGGCTTAAACGGTGCTTTCTTCGCTATCGGCTTGTTAATGCGGCGCTGTCCACGCAACAGGAACAGCGCGCGCTGCAGCCAGCAAAGCATGTCGCTTGTCTTGGAGTTTAAAAGCGCAGCTATTGGGCGCTGGTTTGCATCCCCGGCGGCACAACAAGGGAATATTGCTTGAACTTTAGGCGTGCAAGCAGTATCAAGTCTCTATATTTATAATATTAGGTCTTCATAATGTTTTATTCTATTAGAATTGCAGCGTCGCGCGCCGTTGTTTTCTCCTATTACCAGAATATCCAATCCTGGCCCGTCTGGGACAAGGAATGCGCGGCGGTATCTTTGCCGGATGGTCTTCGCTTGGGCTCGGAGGGCTGGCTGAAGCCAAGCAAGGGTCCGAAGGCCAAAATCCGCATCAGCGAATATGAGAAGAATAGTGCCTTCGTGGTTGAAAGCAAGTTGCCCTTCTGCACGATGTATTTCGGGCATCGTCTGGAAAAAGCCGGCACCGCAACCATTGCCAACCATTGGGTTCAGTTCAAGGGACCGTGTGCGTTTCTGTTTAAGCTATTGATCGGCAGAAAGATCAATGCCGGCTTGCCCGATACGATGCAGGGGCTGAAGGCGATCTGCGAAGCGCCGGCTGCCACCTGAAACTTGATGAGTAAAGAAGCTGATCGCTTGTTGGAAGCGGTGTTATAAGCAAATGTGACGGTGTTATCGTTTGCGTCCTGCTGCGTCGGATGTCATTGGCCGTAGGGCGCGATCGGTAGACATGGGTGAGCTGCGGCATAGTCCGACTTTCATGACAACGGCGCGCTGCCAGCCGCGACGGATAGGCATTTGAGCGGCCGGCGTAAAGGATAGTCTGACCAAGTCAAGCGACCGTTGCCACGGTAACGTCGCAATGCTGCACCCATTGGCAAGAAAGCGCAGCTCAAGCGCGTTTCGATCTGATTGGATCAGATCGGCGCTCTAATGATCTGTTTTCACGCGCATCGTTGTCCGAAAACCGTTTCACACTTTTCGGGATGCGAAGGCTCATGCCTTATCGATTGGACTGATCGCCCGCACGATCATTTTTTCCAACCGCGTATTCTCGGCCCGCAGCTTCTTTGCCAACAATTGTTTGAGGTGGTTATTCTCGCTTTCAAGCGCTGCAAGATCATCTGGCCCCGGCGCGGGTCGGTGATAAAAAAGCCTGTCGGGCGCGTTGGACCGCGGCGCCGGCTGTGGCTTTGAAGAATGCAGATGGGTTGCAGCAGGCAATTTGCCGGCGCGCGCAGGCTTCATGCGTCGCGGGAGCGAGGTTGCAGCGGGTTGGGTTGCACGGCCTTCATGGGACGGCGCCGGCGCAGGACCTGATCCATGCGACGGTGTTTGCGCGACGGCTGCGGCTTGTTGCAGGATCGAAGGCTCGACCAGTGCCTTCCGAGCACGACCCTCGTGCTTGGTTGCAACGGGCGCCGAGGTCGGCGCATCGGCAGCGGCTTGAGAAGGCTCAAGCGCAAAAGGCTTCAGCGTTTCAGGGCTTGGCGTTGGCTCTGTCGGCTTGTTGCTCGGCTCAGAGCCTTTCGGATTCTGTGAAGCTTTCGGGCGTTGTAAAACCGGCGCTTGCTTTGATTGCGTCGGATGCTGCACTTGACGTGCGGCGTCGGAATTCGGCTCTTGCACCGTCGACAGGATACGACCGCTCGTCCTTGCGGCGGCCGGTTGGTCGCCCGTGACCTTCCCCGTTACCTTATTCGTTGGCGTGTTGTTGGTCTTGTCCGCTGGGCGGGCGGCTTCTGGGAGTTGTGCGGCTGGCAGTTCGGACTTCTGAGCGGCGGGCATCGTCGTGTCATCGTCGACGGCGCGCGCGATTTCCTTGATGTTGATATCCCCCCACAGTGATTTCACATTCTTGCGCGCACGACGATTCTTATACTCGATGATCAAACGTTTGCCGGGGAATTTCATAGGGTCGCTTCAATCCTGCAACAGAAAAGAAAAAGTATTTGCCCTCCCAATTTACGCGCAGTGGGTTTTGGATTCAACCCTGCGGCTTACGGGGTGGGTGTTTGTTGAGGTGTTTGTTGAGATGTTTGTTGAGGTGTTTGTTGAGTCTGGCCGCAGCCATCATGTGCAGAAGCCAAGAAGTGCTGTTGCTATGGGACGGCAAGCAGCGTTTCGGCTCCAATAGGGGAAAGACCAGACTTGACCAAATGGCCCTGAAGTCCAGGCCATAAGCGGCGGCACCGGCTCCGGGCATCGCGTCAAATCCCGATCTGCCGATCAAAACGGGAGTGGCAAGGTTGGAAGGGGAGAGAATTGGGTAATTATCGCTTTCCAACCTTGCCGGAGGAGGGTAGTGCAGTCTGCGCTCCATCCATGAAGAAGTGCGCCAGAACATCATAGAGTATTACTATACATTATTCAATATTGAACATGGATGCATTAAATATGATGAAACAATAATATAAGTGAATACTTGAATTGGCATTTTATCGCCCCTGATTGCTTCTAATAGGGTGTTTTCCTGAAGCAAGGTTTCAGCAACACCACCCTGAGTCAGCCACACCACCGTGCTTTCACTGGCTTGTGCTGGCAGCCTTTGGAAAGAACGCGAAGGCTGCAATCTGTGCATCGATTTTCAGACGATCCATCGCGAGGTGCTCCTGCTCGCGGTTTCTCAGCCATTTGGCAATCTGAACCGGTGTTTCTCCTTGGGCGCCTTCCGCTTTTTGTTGTGCGAACTGCTTGAACAATTCATCGAGGCTTTGCTGCACCTCAAGGGGCGCGGTTCCGCGTAATTCGCACAGGATCGCAATGGCTGCACAAGCGAGTTTTTCGGTCGCCTCCACGCGCGCCACCAGATTGAAGATCATCTGTTGATGCAACTGTTCTGTCGATGTCATCCCTATTCTCTTTTCGGTTTGTATCGGTCCGGTTGAATGATGTCGCAAAGCCGGTCGCCCCAGGGGCGCTGACAGGGGATTGAATCGCTAACCACAACCCTATGAGGGCTGTGGGCGCTGGAGAGGGCCTGACTGCGCCGGCGCCAAAAGGGTGCGCCTGCTGATATCAGTCGAAGCTTTGTTGCCGCCCGTCACCATATTTCACGGAACGCAGGCAGACGCTGGCTTTGACTTGCTTGCGCAGGTGGTAGAGCGTTTCCATCTCGGTAATGGTCGCTTGAAATCCATGGGTCTCGTGCGGTGCAACTGTCAAACCCCGATCAATATAGGAGGAGAACAACATGTCTCCTGCGGCATCTTCGAAGACAATGGATGCGTTCAAAACGGTAATTTTTTGGGCGGCATTGGACTGAATAATCGTGGCGAGACGCGCAGTGTGGGCTCCTGCCGGGACGATTGACCAGTCTTTGACGATGAGAATATCTGTGTTGCAGGCCTGCGCAGATCCCCCTGCAATCAGCACAGAAACGGCTATCGCGGCGGGCAAGGATTTGAGGAAAGAATTCATAAAGCGATCTCTCTGAAATTTGCGGCCACACTATGCCGAGAGCCCGCCGAAAAAACATCCCAACTAATCGCGAGCGAGTTGGAGTGTTCCATGGCGTTTGCAGGGGGAAGGAAAGCCCCTGGTGGCGCTCACAAATACTGTTTGACGCTTGCTGATCAATGGGGTAGCGACACGCCTCGCGTGCTCGGAGAAGCCTGTTGAGCGGGGGTGAGGGCCGCTGTGCACGGCTGTGGTTGGCAAACCACCCCGCCGCAGACCTTCTGCAAACCTGGCAATCTCAACAAGAGACGCAGCACGTTGTCCTGTCTGGCGATGCATCCGCAACAACGGCGAGGTTATGGCCGGTGAACCTGAGAGAAGGGGTTGTTTGCGAAAAGCTCCGATCGTCCAATGCGCACCTGCTCCGAGGGGAAGACGGCGCTGAACAAGTCTCCGGGAAAGCGGGATGCAGACACAGGACATAGCGCAAGAAAGACATATTGAAACCCGAACCGCCAACGCTATCTAGCGCTCAGAGAAAGACAAAAGGTGGCACTATGAAACTCAGACTAATCGCGGTGGCGTCTCTGGTTGCTCTGGTCGGTTGCGCGGGTTACGCCAAGTCGCTGACACGGCAGGCGGGCATAACGCCGGTTCGTCATTTTGATTCCACCCGCTATCTGGGCAAATGGTATGAGCTTGGCCGCATTGAGAACCGCTTTGAACGCGGGATGACCGACACAACAGCCCACTATACGCTCAACCGGGACGGCACGATCAAGGTCGTCAATGCTGGTTACGATCCGGCCAAGGGCAAACATCGTGAAGCGGTAGGGAAGGCGAAATTCGTTGAGGGCAAGGATGTCGGAGCCCTGAAGGTCTCGTTCTTTCCGCCCTTTTATGGCGGCTACAATATTGTTGCGCTCGACGAGGATTATCAATGGGCCATTGTCGTGGGTCCCAATCCCGGCAAGTATTTCTGGGTGTTGTCTCGACAGTCCAAATTAACGCAAAGCCTCAAGAACGAAGCTATCAGGGTCGCGCGCGATTTGAATGTGGACGCAAGCAAGATTCTCTGGGTGCCACAGCAGAGCTCTGGCCGGTCGGCCGCGCATTAGCGGCGCGCCGCAAAACACCGCTTGCCGCTCTGCATCCATGCATGAGCGGCGCTGCTGCTTCATTTTTGTGGGCGTCGAGGGGATTGGTTTGGGGTCATCGCCTCGGCGAGGCCAACATCAGATATTGGAGGTCGAAGCCGGCTCCGGCTTTACAAAGCAAGGGCGGGAAGTCGCGCTTTGGCGCGTGCCTCCCGCCCGCTCAATATGGATAGAAGTTAGTGCCGGTTCTAGCGACGGCATCGACCCAGCAACATGCCCGCCAGAACACCGATAATACCGACGGTGGCGAGGGTGGCGGTTGTCGCGCCGGGATTTTCGCGGGCCGCATTCAGCACCCGTTCACCGTGATAGCGTGCACTCGAAGCGACATCATCAAAGGCGGACGAGGCGGAGGAGAGCGCATTGTCAGCCTTGTCGGTTGCAGTTCCCAGACGATCGGCCAGCTGCGATGACAGACTGCTCAGCTGGCTACGAAGTTCGCTGATTTGATTGGCGACCGTGTTTTCTGGTTCGTTTGCCATTGAGACACTTCCTTGTAAGATTATTGATGTGCAGGCGAAACTGCGATGCACGATGACAACGTATGCGGATGCATTTGGTTTCAAAATGGCGGCAAGAAAAGCAGCGCCAAGCCAGGCAGCGGGGTTGCGTGGAAACCCAGCACGAACCGCTCACTGGTGCTCGGCTGAGCAGTCGGGCTCGAAAGACAATGGTCTGTGGTGGGGAAACGGCCGGGTCGGGTGTCAATGCACGGACGGATGAAGCTGTCAGGCCACAATGAAAAAGCACATGAAAAAGTGACGGAACAAATAACGGAAAAATGGGCGGAGCCTTGAGTCCGCCCAGCAGGGTCTAGCGGCAGCGTGCCGTGTAGATACGACCGTGACGATCACGATATTGGCAGTTGCCATTGCGCAGATTGCGCACGAGAAGCCCTCCGACTGCGCCGGCACCAGCCCCAATCAGCGCGCCGCGGCCGCCACCAGCAATACCGCCAATTGCGGCACCAGCGACTGTTCCCACGCTGAGATCCTTTTCGGTTGATGTACATCCGGAGATTGCCATCAGTGCAATCAAGCACAGTCCAATTTTACGCATATGAAGTCCCTCCAATCCACGGAATGTGAATGACGAGTGAGATAAGGAGGATGATCGCCCTGTCAAGAAACGATCGCCAAAATAAGGCTGGCTATTCGTTCGCCCAACAAGCATTGGCACCGCAACGCTCAAGGGAGCGCCTTGTCAGCCTGCTTGGCCGGGTGGCAACGATTTGCGTGCCATGCCGATCAGAGGGGCGCCGCTCGGCGATGATGGCAGCGATCTTGATCGCGGTTTACACAATTCAGGCGCATCGATAGCGCCATCACGCAAGCAAGCGCAATGGCCGGCTCTCAATTGAACGAATGAGTGTCATTCGCTGTGCGCAAAGATCGCGTTGGCTAGCGCAACGGCTTTTTCATGATCAGAGGACCGTCGGCGCTTTGCTCGGTGTAGCGCAACACCACGCGAATGGTCCGCGACTGGACACGCGTCTGAGCCGCACATTGCACAATCGCATCCTGCGCTGCAACTGCGAACGCTTCCCCTGCCTTGCGCACCGGTTGAAACTCGACCGTAATAATGCGGACAAGTTTGCCGCTTGCGTCGTAGCTCACTTCAAACGTTGCAGAAGCGCGGCGGTAGGTGGGATCCTGCGGTAAGGTGAGGCATTTGCTCGCCAGTTCGGTCACCACTTCGCCATCAGTTGCTGCCGGGGCCGGTGTTGGCAGCATTGCCATCAAAGCAGTTCCTATGAGCAAAAATCTTGGCATTTCTCTCCCGGGTCGCACAAACCTTTTTAAGAGAAGATAGGGATTTCCGCGATAAGCTGCAAACAACAAACGTGATTTCGTCTGGCCGTCCGACGCAAACGGCTGAACTTGCGCGGCCATATAGGCTTTCAAACACCCAGGTTGGCGCTTGATAAAACCGTCTAACGGACTTGGTGATCGAGCGTTCGTTCACAGCTTGCCAGGCGGCAGCGGGCGGCAAGGCCAGAGGGCCATCGCAAGCGTTTGCTGCTTGACGGGTCAACCTGCCATCAATGGGGTAACCACCACAGCAAAAAGCACGCGAGAGCGGTGGCAATAATCGCCCCGGCGACAAGCAAGCTCTGATCTGAGACTGTCACGTCGAAAATCATCATCTACGCCGCTGCTCCGAAATCACCATGAATACAATCAACACGACGAGCGCTGTGGAGAGCGCTGCAATGAACCAACCCATTGTTCCTTCCTCCCGTCAATTAACTCGGAATGCGGGAGAAAGTTTCAAGGACCCTTATAAGGAGAGGCAGGTCACCGCACGGTAAAAATCGCGGGGTAAAAAGGCGCCCGCGATGGTCGGTCCAAGCAAATGCGGTTGTTCTCTTGATGGGGTGTCTTCAGGCACGGAATGCGGGCGGACTTTCCTTTCCGATGATCGTTTGATAAGCCATCAAAGATGGGCAATGCAGCTGGATGTTGAACTTTATGGGACCTTTCCTGAAACGACACATGTCAGGTTTGCTGGCCTTTATTTGTGGTTTGCTGCTGTTGCCGTGGATTTTGGGCGTTCCAGGAAACCCGACGCCCAAAGGTGCAGCCGCATGGAGCTTGGGTCTTGTGGCCATTCTTTCCTATCTGGTGCTGTATCAATGCGTGCGTTCATCGCAAGATCATGCCTTCTTCAAAAAGCCATCGATCCGCAGGCGACTGAATGGCGCGCTGTTGGCTGCCGCAGTTGTTGTGGTTCCAATCCTGGTTGGGGCCTTGCTTTTCCTGGTATTCGGGGCCAGTTGAGCGGCGGTCGTCGTGCTCCCGACCGGTCTCTGGACGTCGAGCGCGAGAGGCATATTGGCGCGGAAACAGGGGCGGGATGGCACATCGAGGAGGCCCTCAGGCACCAGGATGGCAGCAGGATGAGGGGAAGGAGCTGCATTCCGCCAGACGCCGCCGTTTTACCTTTGCTAAGAGCAGGTCTGCGACGGGCCTTTTTCTGCGGGAACAATTTCGAAGATGTTTGGTTAGCGCAGAGAGGGTTGAGAAGAGAGGCTGAGACGATGAAAGCGACCAATTCCGGCTCGATCATGACTGTGATCACCATGGCGACACTTCTTTCCTTTTCTGGCGCAGTTTTCGCCCAGGAATCCGGATCGCCCAATCAATCGGGGGGGCAGGAGCCCGAGGTGCCGGGGACATCGTCCTCCACGCCGCACAAACCCGTGCAGCCCGACAGCGACAGCTCGCCAAAAACGCAACGTGAGAAGGACAAAGAGAGGGAGTTCCGGGCGCAAAAGCAGCGGAAATGCGCGCCCGGCAAGGACGCCAAGGCTTGCCGGGAACACGGTGTGAAGAAAAGACAGAACTAAGCATCGTCCTGTGCACCGCACTGAAACCAAACGCCCTTGCTGAGAAGGATTCAGCGTCAGCAGCTCATTGGCGCTGTTGAGACGCATGCAGGCTTCTCAGCGCCGCTGCCCATTGTTCCTGCAACAACCAGAGAGCCGGCAAGGGCAAGGCTGTCACGAGGCACGCGCATACCCCGCAAGGCAGATCGGTCTGCGCCGCGCCGCGCGGCTCAGGATTTGTGAGCAGGCTTTCCTTTTTGTTTGCTTGAAGCGAGCTCTTTGAGTTGCTTTTCACTCATCGAATCCTCCATCTGTTTGGAGGCCCCGCGCAATTCACGCTTCGGCTTGTCGCCGCGCTTGGCAGCAAGAGCAGCCCCGGCTGCTTGTTGTTGGGCTTTTGATTTTGCGGGCATTTCTGGCTTCCTTCCTGTCCGGGATATGTTGCAAATTGCCTGCAGCTTCAGACCCTGGCTATGCCGATAAGGCCTCGAAGGTATCCGGCGACCAGTTCTTGTGCCAGTTCGTGTGGCAGTTCTGGTGTCTGGCGCGTGCTCGGCAGGCTTTAAACACCCCAACCGCCGCTGAACGGGTTTGTTCCCAGACGTTTTCAGAGCATTGCAGTTGCAAAGCAACAGCGATAGGGTTGGTGCGCTGAATGTCGACAGCCCGATAGCAATGAAGCGATCGCAGCCAGGACTTTGTGTGACGGAAGAAAACCAGAATTTTTTTGACGCTTTTTTCGCACGCGATGCGAGCATCGTGGCTCCGGAGCTGCTTGGATGGCAGCTTTTTATCGATGGGATCGGTGGAACAATAGTCGAAACGGAAGCCTATAACCGGTTTGATCCGGCTTCGCACAGCTTCCGCGGACAGAACCGCCGAAACCGATCGATGTTTGGTCCGCCGGCTTGTGCCTATGTTTACCGAATTTACGGCTTGCACTGGTGCTTGAACGTCGTTTGTTTGGACGGTTCTGCGGTTCTCTTGCGTGCTCTCGCGCCTTTACGCGGCGTTGCGGCGATGCAGCAACGCCGTCGGCGGATCGCCCTTGTGGATCTGTGTTCAGGCCCTGCAAAGCTCGCCCAGGCACTCGCGGTGACCGACCAGCTCGATGGCGCATCGCTGTCTCAAATCCCTTTTGATTTGGTCCGCTCAAAGCCAGCCGATAGCATCGAAGCTGGTCCACGCATCGGGATCAGCCGCGGACAGGATGTCGCCTGGCGGTTTTGGCTTGCCGATAGTCCTTATGTCAGCCGGCTAAAGTCACCGCTATCCTCGCGCAGATAAAGCCGGTGACGTTCGAGCGCTATTGTTGATCTTCGATCGCAGCGGCCCATTTTGCGGCGCGTAGCTGTGCCCCGCCGTTTAGCCTTCGCCATTGCGGTGCCGGAACATCGAAACCCTCGGCCTTACGAAAGCGCGTGCGCTTGTTTGCGCTCTGCGATGACAAAAGCTTGCCGCGCATCGGTCGCCATCGCTTGGTTTCGCATCAAGCCACGGGTGCAAAGCATAGCAAAGCTTAAGACCGCATCCTGGCGCGCAGAAGCGACGGGTCGCAGGGCGAGTGGAAGCCGGGATAGGGTTGCGCGCGCAAAGCAGCTGCAAGATGCACGCAATTGCTCACCAACAATTTGGTGGCGTTCACCACGGCGTCAGGTATTTCTGAAAGATCAACGAAATTGGTTGATTGCATCGCCTCACTGACCCAGTAGGTAACCGCGTTTGCGGGGACGGTGAAGCCGACATCATTGAGGGCCTGAAGCAGCTCGGCCGACACGTGATGTGCCCCGTCTTCGTTACCCACCACCGCGACCGCTGCAACGCGCCCGTAAGAAGGCATCCGATTTTTGCCATCGGTTTCCGATAGGAATGCGTCCATCCGTTCCAAAGCCCGTTTGCAGACCCTGGATGGCTGGCCCAGCCAGATCGGCGTGCCTATCAAAACAATGTCGGCCTCGATAATCTTTTGGCGCAGCTGCGGCCATTCATCGTCGCCAGCTTCATCCGGCTGCACACCGGGCGCGATGTTGAAGGCGGACAGCAGGACATGTTCGGTTAAAACGCCGAACGGACGCAGTTCGCTCTCGACATAAGACAGCAAACGCTTCGTCGAGGACTGCTGCTGAGATGTCTTCAACGTTGCATTAAGCGCCAGTGCTTTGAGCGGCTTTTGCGATGGGCTGGTCATGGTTGATCCTTTGTTGGATATTGGGACACGGCGGCCTTAGCGCGGCATGAATGGCTTCAGCAGGCAAACGACCGAGTCTGATCCTCAGCCGGTGGTGCAGCAATTGCTAGTTCTCTCGCTCCGGCTATGCGTTGACACCGTCGCGGCTTTCCCAACCAGCCAGGCTCAAAAATGTTTCCAAGTCGGTGCTGCAGGCCTGCAACGATGCCCGAGCACCATCAAACCCTGGTCGGAGAGAGAAAAAGACTGGCGGTTTGACTGTGAGAGCCGGGAACTTTGAACCGATCGGCTGGTTAGGCGCGCAGAATCTTCAAGGGAGACGAGCGATGCCAGCCAAAAAAAACCAGCCAGCAACCGCCAGAATTCATGACCAGCAGCTTGCAAGAGGGGCAGGAGGAGAGCTTCATCAAACCGCTGATGACGGAAAGGCGCGCCTAACAACAGCGCAGGGCGTTCCGATCGCAGACGATCAGAACAGTCTCAAGATCGGAGCAAAAGGCCCGGTTCTGATGGAGGATTTTCATTTCAGGGAGAAAATCTTTCACTTTGATCATGAGCGCATTCCAGAGCGTGTGGTTCATGCCCGTGGCTATGGCGCGCATGGCTATTTTGAGAATTATGCGTCGCTGGCAGCCTATACGCGGGCGGACATTTTCCAGCGCGCGGGAGAAAAGACCCCGGTCTTTGTCCGCTTTTCCACTGTTGCCGGCTCAAAAGGCTCGTTTGACCTGGCGCGGGATGTCCGCGGCTTCGCGGTCAAATTTTATACAAAAGAAGGAAACTGGGACCTTGTGGGCAACAATATCCCGGTGTTCTTCATTCAGGATGCCATCAAATTCCCCGACATTATTCACGCGGTGAAGCCGGAACCGGACCGCGGCTTTCCGCAGGCACAGTCGGCGCATGACAATTTTTGGGATTTCATCAGTCTTACGCCGGAAGCCATGCACATGATCATGTGGGTGATGTCGGATCGTGCAATTCCGCGGTCCTTCCGTTTCATGGAAGGATTTGGGGTGCATACGTTCCGCCTGGTCAACGCGAAAGGCGAATCGACATTCGTCAAATTCATCTGGAAGCCAAAGCTTGGCCTGCAATCGGTGATGTGGAATGAGGCGGTCAAGATCAACGGGGCTGATCCGGATTTTCATCGTCGCGACCTGTGGAATGCCATTCAGGCTGGCGATTTCCCGGAATGGGAACTCAATCTGCAAATCTTCGATCAGGAATTTGCCGACAATTTCGATTTCGATGTGCTTGATCCCACCAAGCTTATCCCGGAAGAAGTCCTTGCACCGATACCGGTTGGCCGGCTTGTTCTTGATCGCATGGTGGATAATTTCTTCGCTGAAACCGAGCAGGTTGCATTCATGACCCAGAATGTGCCGCCTGGGATCGATTTTTCCAATGACCCGCTGCTTCAGGGCCGCAATTTCTCCTATCTCGACACCCAACTCAAGCGGTTGGGCAGCACGAATTTCACGCATTTGCCGATCAATGCCCCCAAATGTCCGTTTCATCATTTTCAGCAGGATGGACACATGGCGATGCGCAACCCGGTGGGTCGGGTCAATTATCAGCCCAATTCGTGGCAGGAGGAGCCACGGGAAGATCCACAGACCGGCTTTACCAGCTTTGAAGCCGAGGAAAGCGGTAGCAAGCAGCGTCTTCGGCCGGAAAGTTTTGCTGATCATTACAGTCAGGCGCGCCAGTTTTTCATCAGCCAGACCGAAACGGAACAACATCATATTGCCGCAGCGCTGACATTTGAATTGAGCCGCTGCGAGACCGTGGCGATCCGTGAGCGGATGGTGTCACACCTTTTCAATATTGATGAGGGACTGGCGACCAATGTGGCGGACAAGCTTGGCATGCAGGCTCTGCCGGCCCCGGCGGATGTTGCCATCACGCCGCGGCAGGATCTTCCAGCGTCACCGGCACTCAGCATTTTGCAAAACGGCCCTGCTGACTTCGCCGGCCGCAAACTCGGGGTGCTGGTCGGCCCGGGAAGCGATGGAGATCTGTTGAACGGGCTCAGAGCGCAGTTTGAAGGCATGAGCGCCATGGTTGAGGTCGTCGCGCCGCGGGTTGGCGGGGTTGAGGCCCGCGATGGCGGTTTCATAAGCGCCGATTATATGATTGATGGTGGACCCTCGGTGCTGTTTGACGCGGTGGCCCTTGTGCTTTCGCAACCGGCCGCCGAGCGACTGTGTGGCGAAGCGACGGCGCGCGATTTTGTGGCTGATGCGTTTGCGCATTGCAAATTCATTGGATTTACCAAGGGCGCATTGCCGTTGCTTGAGCGTGCTGGCATCGATCCGGATCTGGATGACGGCCTGATCCTGCTCGAGGATGAGGCGCAGCTCAGCACATTTTATACGGCCTGCGGCAAGCTGCGGCTGTGGGCCCGTGAACGGGCTGTCAAACTGTGAATTGTCGGGCGGGTCGGCCGATTTGCCGGCCGCCCGGCGTCCCCTGCGGGCGAGGCTACAGCGTTTTCGGGTCCGTCGAACCCGCGCGCAAAGCCATAGCGCAACAGACACCCGTCCTTGATCGGCGAACCGTTGAGATCGTGACAATGATCTGCAACAGATTTTGCCTTACCATGGCTGTTGCATCCGTCAGGGGCGAGACTGGCTTTTGCTGAAGTCTTGGCGTGCAAGCGCTTTGTCATTGCGAGGTGTGGCGGCACCATAAAAATATCTCTGGGTAAAAATATCTCTGGAACGAAAAAATTGCAGGAAAACATGTGTTTCCGGCTCAAAAACTTAAACGACAAAACCGAAACCAGCACGCTTGGCATTCGGATAGTCTATAGGCCTTATCTAGCGCTGCGATCTCGGGATGGAGAGAAACGACCGGCATTGCTCATCAAACTCGAAGGCAATCACACCGCCCTCTGCCTCGACCGGCCGTGTATCGAGCTGCTCGACGCGATAAAGCCTTTCGTCGCGAAAGGCAGACATTTGGGTGACAGCTGCCTTTTGGATCTGGCGGGTTTTCTTCTGGGACTCGGATTGCGCGGCCACCAGTCTTGCATCGGCGGCAGATTTTGCGGCAACCAGTCGCCCGCCTGTCAATGGTGCGCGATCCTGCGATTGCGCACCTTCGTGTGGCAGCAGGGCGAACAGAAACATCGTGCTGGATGGATCGGCGGCGACGCCCGGATCGGGCGTTTCGCCCCAGCCATCCGGGGGATTGATATCGCGATAGCGCATGAAGGGACCCTACTGTTTTGCGGATGATCTCGCACACCGAACCCTGCTTTCTGACCCTTGTTCCCAAAGCGAGCACAATTGTCGAACCCGCCAGACTCAAACGAGCAGTTGGCCGTCTCACAGCTCCGGCTGATGAAACATGGCAATGGTAGCGAGGAGGGCCGAGCCTCGGGCTGAAAATCGTGCCGGCGTTCAGCAAACCAATCGTCGCAAGGGACAGACTTACAAAGGCGCTCACCTGGCACGGCACTGGCGATATACGCCGTGAGGAGGTCGACAATCCCATCATTGAAGATGGTGATGCGATCATCAGGGTGACAAGCTGTGCGATTCATGGCTCTGACATGCATCTTTACGGCGGCTTTGTCCCAGTTATGCACGCGGGTGACATGAGGGACCACCAGACCAGGGGTGAGGTGGTGGAGGTCGGTAAGGCAACCCGCAAATTAAAGGACGGCGACCGCATTGTCGTCCCCTTTACCCTTTCCTGCGGCGGTGACGGATGTGCGCCGCTGGTCCTTGATGCGCTTTGTGAGCGCTGCAATCCAAAGGCAAATACCGGCAACGCAAATCGGCTATCCGACGGCGGGATTATTTGAGCATCTGGAGCTTTACCGACGTTTTCATGGTGGCAAGGCGCAATATTTGCGGGTTTCCTTCGTCGATGTCGGCTCAGTTGTGATCCGGGACAGACTGTGGCGTGGTTGGCTGTGGCCCTGTCGGGGTGATGGAGACATTGCAGTCAGGTCTCACCGCGACCGCCCTTGGGGCCGTGATGGGCAAGGATCTGAAAGCCGGACAGACGCTTTTGCAGCGCTATTTAGCCACTGTTGCAACTGATCCTTGGGGAGGGACCCGAAGCCTGTCAACGGCTTCGGGTCATAAGTGACGGCTGCGTCAAACGGGTGATCGGTCCCAATGGTTAAGGGGCGAACGGCTGAGCGCGCAGCACAGATGAGCTATGCAATCCGAGCCGGCTGCGCGAACAAATGTTCCGCGTGCTTTCATGAAGCGCGGCGGCGATCGCAGTCTGCAGCGGTCGCAGAGGGCAGGCCGGACATCGTTGCTCCATGGACCCCCCAGTTCTAGCCCTTCATTTCAACGGGGTGCATTGCGCGGCAACCTTCAGGCGATACCCTTGCCACCGGTTGCGCCATAGATTTCGCCATTGATGAAGCTTGCTTCATTGGAGGCAAGAAACACATAGATAGGGCTGAGCTCGACAGGTTGGCCGGGCCGGCCGAAATCACTGTCTTCACCAAAATGCATGACCTTCTCGTCGGGTTGGCCGCCAGAGGGTTGCAGCACCGTCCACACTGGACCGGGGGCGACGGCATTCACCCGAATGCCCTGCTTTATAAACTGCTTGGCGAGCGCCTTGGTATAGGCGACGATGCCGGCCTTGGTCGTTGCGTAGTCGAGCAGGATTTCCGAGGGCTGATAGGCCTGGATGGATGCGGTGGTGATGACTGAGGCGCCAACAGGGAGCAGCGGGGCCGCGGTTTGCGCGATCCAGTGCAAAGCATAGAGATTGGTCTTCATGGTTTTGTCGAAATCTGCGCTGGACAGCGCCGAAATATCGTCGCGAAACTGCTGTCGACCAGCATTGATGACCAGAATGTCGAGGCCACCGAGCTGTTGGGCTGCCTGTTCGACCATTTCACGGCACCAGGTCTCTTCGCTGATATCGCCGGGCAAGGCAACAGCTTTGCGGCCTTCCGCGCCAATCAGGGCGATGACCGATTCCGCGTCTTCCTCTTCCTCGGGAAGATAGGAAATGGCGACATCGGCGCCTTCGCGGGCAAAAGCGATCGCCGCAGCGCGACCGATGCCGGAATCGCCGCCGGTGATCAAGGCGCGTCGGCCCGCAAGACGATTGTTGCCGCGATAGCTCTCTTCACCATGATCGGGTGGGGGTTGCATCTTTTCGGCAATGCCGGGCCTTGCCTGGCGTTGTTGCGGAAACGGCGGCGCCGGATAAAGCGTACGGGGATCGTGAAGCGTCGGTTTGTCTGACATATGGTCTTCCTTTCGCAACGAGGAAGAAAGGGACATTGAATGCTCTTCTTCCCTTGAGAAAAGAGCGGGCTTTCACCCGCTCTTTTGACTTAGAGGTAACGACTGCGTTCGCGCTCGACTTCCTCGGGAGTATATGGATCGGCATCCGCATCAAAGCGCTGCCAGCCTTCTTCGGTGTAAAGCTTGCGACGGGTAGCCACATCCACTCTGTTGGTGCCAGCTAAAATAGCGTCGGCTTCGGCGTAGCGTTCGTCCTCAACGCGCGCTGTCACCAAGGTGCCGCCACGGCGCACGCTTTCGGCATAGACATGGGCATCTTCTTCCGAAACGCCGCTTTCTGTGAGTGCACCGATCAGGCCACCCGCGACACCGCCAAGAACGGCTCCGCCTACAGCACCGGCCAGCGTGGCTGCAAGCCAACCCGCAGCGACCACCGGACCCACGCCAGGGATCGCCATTACGCCGAGGCCTGTCAGCAGGCCGCCTGCGCCACCCACAGCGGCACCAAGGCCAGCGCCGACACCTGCGCCTGCACCGGCATTGCTTTCCTTTTCATTGTGATGGGAGACGATCGAAATATCGTCAGACGGAAAGCCCGCGCTCTCCAGGCGTGCAACAGCGTCCTGCGCTGCGGAATAACTATCGAAAAGTCCTGTTACAGTGCGCATATTTTTCTCCCTGTTCCTATAATTGATCTGTCAAGACGGCGCAAAAGCCGGATTACATCGCCTTTTTGGTGACGTTGCCCTGATAGTCGAGCTGGACTTCGAGCTTTTCGGTACCCTTCATCGCAGACGCTTCCCAGATGCCATCGTCGCGCAGTTTCAGCGCGGTGACGTCTTTATAACCAGCCTCTTCAATACGGGTTTTGGCCTGATCTTCCGTGAAACTATTGGCACCCTTCACCGGTGCGTCCGGGTTATTGTTGTCAGGGGTTGCGACAGCTGGAGTTTCCGGTGATGTGGCACCACTGTCCTGAGCAAAGGCAATCGAGGGCGCAACAAGGAAAGCGCCAGCAAGCGCTAAAACGCTGATTTTCATGGTTTTTCTCCAGTGATGTAATATCTACACTTACCGAACTCCCGCATGGAGCTTAAGTTCCAAAAAACTTTATCGCAGCAAACAGAATTGTCGCGCCCGGCCTCGGCGAAGCGGGAACCTGTTGCGGTCGTCATGGTTTGAGACATTATCTGCTAGTCTTGATGAGGGTTTAGCCGTGGGTACCACTTCTCGACGTCGTTCCTCCAATATCCACCCCGACTTCTTTACCGGTATCGCGCGCGGTCTGGGCGGTGCCTTGCTGTTTGCACTGCCGATGCTGATGACGATGGAAATGTGGGAATTGGGACTTTATGCCAATCCGCTGCGGCTGTTGTTGCTGTGCGTGTTGAACATCCCTTTGTTGATCGGTCTCGCCTATCGGATCGGCTTCGAGCGGATGACGACCTGGCCGCAGACGCTGCGCGATGCAGCGATTGCCTTTGCGCTCGGCATTGTGCTGAGCGGGATGATCCTCTGGCTTTTTGGTCTTTTGAACCCCGCTTTACCCCTCAGGCACAGCGTTGCGATGATTGCCCTGCAAGCCGTCCCCGCCAGCATTGGCGCGTTGTTGGGGCGCAGTCAGCTCGGCATGCGATCGGAACACAATGATCAAGAGGAGGGCGACTATGATGGAGAGTCCGGCTATTTCAACGAGCTGTTCATGATGGTGGTTGGAGCACTGTTCTTGGGTTTGAATGTTGCGCCCACGGAGGAAATGATTCTGATCGCCTATAAGATTGTACCCGTTCAGACGGTGTTGATCCTGCTTCTATCGATCGCCATCATGCATGGTTTCGTCTACAGCATTCACTTCAAAGGCGGGCATCAGGTGAAGGAAGGGGCACCGTGGTGGAGTTCGCTGATCCGTTTCACCTTGCCAGGTTATATCCTGGCCTTTGCGACCAGTGCTTACACATTGTGGACCTTCGAACGGCTGGATGACGCTTCTTTATTGCAAATGCTGACAACGATTGTTGTGCTGTCGTTTCCGGCGGCGATTGGTGCGGCATCCGCCCGACTGGTTTTATGAGACAAAGCCCGACTGGCTTTAGGAGGCAAAGAATGAACAGGAAAACAAATCCGAAAAAGTCTAACTCCGATATGGCCAGGGTTCACTGGAGCGAGTGGCTTGCTGGTGCTCTCTCGGGTCTGCTCATCCTGGTACTGCTCGGCTGGTTGGCCTATCAAAGTTACCAATATGCTGCAGATGAGGCCGATTTTCGTGTTGAGGTCAGCGAACCCGAAGCAGTGAAGAACGGCTACCGGGTTGCATTCACGGTGTTCAATCTGAGCCAATCAAGCGCGGCGCAGGTCCGCGTGGTTGGGGTGCTGGATGTGGAGCAAGGACAAACGGAACAGGCGACCACGACATTTGACTATGTCGCATCGGAGGCGCGATCTTCGGGTGCGTTGTTCTTTAAAAATGATCCACGCGCGCATGCGTTCAAGCTCAGCGTGGCGAGCTACATTGATCCCTGATCCCTGATCGGGAGAGTTGGGTACCTGCTGCTGCCGAGCGCAAGCTGGTCCGGCTATACACTCTGAGGCTGCGGCGCGGGCGATGCTGATCGGTTCGCGGAACAAAGCGGTTGCTGGCGGGTTGGAAAAGCGATGAACCGAGGAGCCAGTCATGAAAAACCAAGCCGTCGCGCATTCTTTGCCTGAACGTTCTGATTCTTCGACGCCGGGCAAGCCGTCAGAAGTTCCTGATGTCCCGCCGGCCACGGTGCCGGAGCAGCAGCCGGATATTCTTCCAGAGCCGTTGGGTCCTGACATTCCCGATCAGACCGATCCCGCCCCTGATATCCCGCAGCCCGACGAAATTCCCCCGCAACCTGTCAATCCGGGACAATTGTAGGGCGCTCGCGATCAAGCCAACAAAGGGACGATGTCTATCCCTGGCAATAGGCTAGAGGCTGCAGACTGCAGCTTAGCCCGGTGCCGATGCCCGCAAGCGGTTGAAGGCGCGGTGGTTATTTATCTTTGTTGCGCAGCAGTCAGGCTTTGAGCGCGCTACAGAGGTTTTTCATTTCAAACATGCTCCCGCTGTTGAGCAGCATCAAGGGTGGTGGATTGGTAAAGCCTTCTAACGCAGCATGATGAGCTGTGTGTTGCATTGCATGTTTATCTTGCCTCAGTCCGTGACAGTCACCATGCCTCAACGACCTCTCGGGTGGTCGCCAGTTAAAGTTGTTCGGCCAGTCGCTGACGACAGGGGGCGAGGACCGTGTGAATGGGTTTCGTGTCGAGGAGTTTTTGCAGCGCGCCTTGCGTCCACGGCGAGTAAACAGCCTTGTCTAAAACGGTTGCCTGAGGCACGAAACGCTGCAAGGCTTCAACAATCTCAAGCAGATCGGGGTTCAGTTGCTCGAGCGTCACGTTTTGCCATTTGCGGTAATAGCGTTTCCAGGTCCCGCAGGCGTGGTCGGCAGATTGCGGGGGAATGAAGCGTGTGAAGATTGTTTTGTCGGCGCAGCGCTCGCATAACCGCACAATATTGGGCAACACGGCTTCTGAGGACGGGACATGCCAGGCTGCGCCCGGACCAAACAGCCTCTGCATGTCGATGCAAAGATGCATGCTTCCTGCGCGCAGCTTACCCTTGGTGATCCCGATTTCAGGCCGCATCCTGTGACCTCACAATTTCTGTTAGCGCTCCGGCATTGTGCCAGGCCCGGTTTTTCCGGCGACGGCCGGCCGGGTTTCAAACCCCGAACTCTACCCCACCGGCTTCGTTCCTTTTTGAGCCTTGCAATTATCGCGATCATTTTTGAGCCGAAAGGCAGTTCAGTCTGCTGCGCCAGGCGCGTACGCTACCGTACACTTTCGGAGGGTACTGGAACCAAAGCGGCGTTCGCGGCTTGAATCTCTCGCGGGGCAGGAGAGAGACGATGTTATCAAAGCCTAAATTCGACGACGAGTTGATGCGGCTTCTGCCGGCACTCACCCAGTTTGCGCGATCTTTATGTCGCCAGCCCGCTGACGCTGAAGACCTGGTCCAGGAAACCTTAGTCAAGGCACTGAAGAACCGCGACAAATATCAACCTTATGGTTCCCTGAAATCCTGGTTGTTCACAATCATGAAGAACAGCTTTTGCAGTCGATTTAAACGCGCGCGTCGGGAAACACAGCTTGGCGAGGAACCGGGTCCAGTGATTCATGCGCCGCAGGAAATGGCGATCGAACTTCAGGATGTCGGTCGCGCTTATACCAAGCTGTCGGCCAGCCACCGCAATGTTATCGATATGGTGGTATTTCACGGGCTGAGCTATGAGCATGCAGCCACCCAAACCGGCTGTACGATCGGCACGATCAAAAGCCGGCTGTGTCGCGCCCGGATGCAGCTGGAGTCTGATCTGAACCGGGCTTTGTAGCGCTCTGCTTATTTACAGAGACGGTCGGCTGCAGGCGCGCCATTGCAATTTGCTGCGCTTGCATCGCTGGTTTGGCTGCCTTTGCTGGTAAGACGGCTGGCAAGATCCGAGATGGTTGCGGCGTCCCGTAGCCCGCTTTCATAAAGGCGAAGCACGCGCTCGGCCAGCAGGCTCTCCTGGAGCTGCGTGCTGTCGAGTTTTTCAGAAGCGAGCGCAACGCAACGTCGAAGAAAATCAATTTCATCTGGCGCGTATATTCTGCTTGCTTCGTTAAAAAGGGGCACGGCAATCTCCTTTGCGTCGACGATCAGCCTCATGGTGATCAACAAGTAGCATAGCCCATATCGAGCAGCGGTCCGATTTGGTCTGCTAGCGTACGGTTCCTGGTCTTGCGCCTTCAGCCCTTGGCCGCGCGAGCAGGAGAGCGGGAACAAAATCCAGGTCGTTTTGTTTTTGATGGGTGGTGCGCAAAACGAGGCAGAGTTTCGATGACATTTCCCCAGCTCCAGAATATGGAAAACCGGCTTTTGTCGCTGCTGTCGCAGACTGATTATGATGCGATTGCCGGGCATGCGCGCTTTCTCGAACTCCCCCGCGGTCATATTCTGGCGCGAGCGGGCCAGGAAATAGAGACTGTTTACTTTCTGACGGCTGGCATTGGCTCGGTGATTGTGACGACCAGGGAAGGCCACCGCGCGGAGGCCGGGCTTTTTGGCCTTGATGGATATGTGCCGACTTCGGCTGTCGCCGGTGTCGAGACGAGTTCCTATGATGTGACAATGCAGGTGGCGGGGCAGGGATACGCCGTTGCCTATGATCGCTTCCGTGCGCAGATGGAGACAAGCCGCAGCTTCGCAAAGGTGATGATCCGGGCGATTGAAGCGTTCTCGGTTCAGCTGGCCTCGACCGCTGTGACCAATGCCGTTCATGAAATCAATCAGCGTCTGGCGCGCTGGCTTTTGATGTGTGATGACCGCATTGCGGGCTCTGAAATCGCACTGACACACGAATTTCTTTCCGTCATGCTGGCGGTGCGCCGCCCCAGCGTGACCACCTCCCTGCATGTTTTGGAGGGTCTCGGGCTGATCCGCTCCTTGCGCAACAACATCATCATACGCGACCGCAAGGCGCTTGAGGCCTATGCTGGCGGCGCTTATGGGTGGGCGGAACAGGAATATCGCCGGCTGATGCAGGACCTGCGCACGGAAAGCCGCGTTCAGCCTGCATGAGCAATGGGGTAGGAGGCAGACACAGCGCGGGTTTTGTCGATGTTGCCGGGCAAGCGCTGTTGCCCACGCCAGAATGATCGAGCAGAGCCTGACGAGCCAGGTTGACCGCGTTGGCCACGCATGGACGAGGATGGTAAAGCTTGTCTCGCAAGCGCTGCGGTCGAGCCAGCCCGCGAGCTGGCTCAAGGCGCAGCCAAACCGCGTTATCCAAGCAACGCTGTAGGTTTGGCGGAGCCTTTTGCCTCGTGACGTTTACCAAGGCGGAAGGCGGGGCAGAGAGCAGTTGTGCGGGGATGGGGTTTCATTTTCGCGGCGTTCTCGGACAGGCACGCAGCCGCAGGCTTCGCCCACGCCTGCGCTAGAGATGGGTGCCAAAAAGCTGACAATATTCCTCCTCCGGTTTGCCATAGGCTTCACCGGCAAATTCCTCCAAACCCTTTCGATCGCGGATGGTAATACGGCCGCGTTCGGAGCGGATGAGTTTCTTTCCTTCCAGCATATGCAGTCCGGTTGTAATACTGGGCCGTCGGACTCCGAGCATCAGTGCGATAAAATCATGGGTCAGGATGATTTCATCGCCATCGGTCCTGTCATGGGACATCAGCAGCCAGCGGGCCAGCCGTTCGTGGATATTCAGGTTGACATTGGCCCAGACGGTGTAGGAGACCTGCGAAGAAAAACTCTGCAGATAGCGGGCGAGAAGAGTGGCGAACAGGCGGTGTCGTTCGATATGGGTGCGCGCCGCTTTGGCTGTGATGCGATGGCCGTATCCACCAACCTGCATGACAATCTGATGGATGCTTTTGCTGGCACCCACCGCAAGTGATGTCGGACCGAAGCCTTCGCGTCCGACCATGCCGGCTTCCGCCAGCAGTCCGCTTGCGGAGACTGTGATGACAGAGCCGATGCCATTGCACAGAAAATAGAGATAGTCGATCGGCTGGCCTGCGGTAACGAGGACCTGGCCGCGTTCCAGCGTTACGGGTTCCAGAGACGGTAGAATGGCGCTAAATATGTCGGGAGGCAGGCTGTTGAGTATCCGGTTCTGCACGTGTCTGATGCCGTCCATGTATCCTACTTTTGGGCATTGGACGCGCTTCGCACGGCGTCGCCCCCTCGATTCTCTTTGACGAGCAACAATCTATAACACCCTGATCCGCCATTGTTTTTCTGTACGATAGCAGACATAATTGCCGCGAGCACCGCGCCGGGGTGGCGCGAGATAAAAACAAAGCCCGCAAGCGTTGGAAGCGCGGTTGCGGATCGGTGTGAAAATCGGAGATATTGCAGGGTCTACCTGTCGCAGGGAACGTTTATTGGACCCGGTGGCGCTGTCCGAACAAGGCGGTAGCGATTGTTGCCAGATCATCGTCGAGGGCGCTCAGTATAAATCCGGCAAAGCGTTGTCCATCCAGACTTGGATTGCTGGAAACGGCGAAAATAAAAGGGATATCGTGATGCTCGAGCGCCGAGACAACCTGAAGGACGGCCTCCGGTTCGATCGCAACATCGAAGATCACGGCATCGACCGGTTGAGTGCGTACGTAGCGGAGGGCGCGATCTGCGGTACTGACGGGACCGAGAATGTGCGTACCCCATTGCACAAGTTTCTGATGCGCTTCCTCTGACAGGAGGAAGCCATCTTCAAAAATGAGTATTTTTTTGTCGCCAAAAAGATGCGACATGCCACGGATTGAATGAACCATTACAGAGAGTTGGCCATGGTTGGACGAAAATTACAAGGCGCGCACCCATCGTTTTTGCGCAGGGCGCCTTTTTCTAGCGCTCAGCGTCAACGATGGCGTGCAATTTGTGGCGAGCGCGATGCAGCCTGCTCTTCACCGTGCCGATCGAGCATGCGCAGAGTGCGGCAGTTCGTTCATAGGATTTGCCTTCAAACACCACCAGAGCGAGAACGCGCTTGTATTTATCCGGCAAGGTTTCGATCGCCAATCGAACCTCATGTGCTTCGAGCGCGTCGTGCTGTGAAGCCTTGCTGACAAGGTCCTGCGAAACACAGTCCGCCAGACCTGGTGCCTCACGGGTCTGCATGCGGATTCGCGTACAGAACGTGTTGCGCATGATCGTGAACAACCAGGATTTCAATGGCGCGTAGGGCGCGTATTTGCTGCGATTGGCGATCGCCTTGACGAGCGTTTCCTGGACCAGATCCTCGGCGTCCTCCTTTTGGTTGTAAAATCTGCGCGCAAATGCACGCAGGGCTGGGATCATCGCCACGAGATGGTCCGGCTCCAACACATAATCGGGGACGTAATCGGGCGCGATATCGGGTGGGGACCTGCTATCCATTGCTGTAGCCTTTCTGGACATGGCCCGGCTCAGGCAGCCAAAACTGCGCGAGAGAAATCGGTGTATTGTCGGGCATGACAAAAGCTTAACCGCGAGGCTGTTGCGATGTTCCGAACTGACCCCTGTAATATCGTTCACGATTTGTCGGCTTGTCGGAACACCCGCTGTCGGGTGTCGCCATCGCGCCTGCGGGAAAGGGCAGGCTACGGGAAATATGGCGTTGGAATACAAGCGTGTTTGATCTGCGTGCGTTGACCGCGTTGGGCAGCGAACAGGTCCGAGAGCCAACGCATTCCCGCTGCTGCCGCCACTGTGCAGAACGCCTGGGAGATTGATTGCCGCAACTCTGGCTGCGGCGGAAAAAGGCTGAGCGCCGAGGCACGCGGCCGCTGTCTTGTCAGCGTGTTGACGGCTTGAAGGCGGGCTATCCTGCAGGGCGATCTGAGGGCCGATCCTGCCGCTTTGAGTGAACGCATTAAGCCGCTCCTTGCTTGTCCTTTTACGGCCATGCGCTCGACAGCGATGGGTTGAAGCCTGCCAGAACCTTCACAGGGCTCTCGCGTTCTCTATTGACGCCCGGTGGCCGAGGGCGGGGGTTGAGAGGGCGAAGAAGCCGGCGGCTTTTCCGCGTCATCCATCAAACCGCTGCCCGGAAGCATCTGGCCATAGAACGCGACTGCGCCCCAGACGAGCATGGCAAGGATCAGACTGACCACCAGGACGAGCAGAACCGGCCTGCCTCGGGGTCCTTGGCGCGCTTGGTTGGGATCGATCTTTTTCATCAACCAGCTCCTCTGATGCGGCGATCGCGTTCGATCTCTTCGAGGGTGAGGGGTGGCATGGTGCGATCAAAGGCGATCCAGCCCTCGGCAACATAGAGATCGCGGCGTTCGTCAATTTTAACACTGCCCCACTCGTCCAACAGGGCTTCGACCTTCCCGACGGCTTCATTTGAACAGCGAACCTGCAGCAGCGTGCTGCCGCGGCGCAGCGCTTCGCTGTATGTTTCAGCGTCGCGCTCGCTAATGTCGCTTTGTTGCAATGTGGTGGCGAGGCTTAACGGCTGCGAACCACTGCGTGCCGAGCCTGCGACGCCGACCAGGGACGCGGTCACCCAGCCGAGCGCCGCCACCGCGCCAATACCGGGAAGCGTCATGATACCGAGAGCTTCGACCACAGAACTTTCCTGGGGCGCGGAACGCGGATCACCTTGGGCTACCGGCGATGGCTTAGGTGTGGTCGCACAGAGACTGGCCTGGCGGCATGTCTCAAAAACTGTATGGTTGGTGACAAGGCCTACATCCGCAGGGTCAATCCCGGCTTCGCTAAGAGCTGCCATCGCATCGAAGGCCTCGTCATAGCTGTCAAAAAGTCCGCTTACACAAGCCATCTTGCTTTCCTTGCTGCTCTGCCGATCGCGTCGCTGTTTTCAAGGTTTGACCCATTGCCTGCGCGTCCTGTAAAAAATGCGTTCCAACACGCGCGGCGACAATGAAGCACACGACCCGGACGGCAAAGCGCCCGGGTCGAAGCGCTCCCTCAGGCAGCTTGTGCGGTGGCGTTTGCCGAGGTTTCCGCAAGTGAGGTCAGATCCTTGTCGGTCTGGCCTTCCTCCTGCAATGTCGCATCGAGAAGCTTGGCAATGTCCTTGTGGCCCAGCGTCTCCGCCCAGCGTTTGAGGGTGCCGTAGCGGGTGATTTCATAATGCTCAACTGCCTGTGCCGAGGAGATCAGGCCGGCATCAAGGGCTGGACTGTCGGAGAATTCCTCGATGATCTCTTCGCCTTCGGCGATGATGCCTTCAATGGCATCGCAGGTTTTGCCCTGCGCGCGTTTCCCGAGCAGTTCAAAACACTGTTGCAGGCGTTCGACATGGGTTTCTGTCTGATCGCGGTGGGTTTCGAACGCGGCTTTCAGCTTTTGATCGCTGGCAGCGCGCGCCATTTTGGGCAGCGTCTTTAGAATCTTGCGTTCGGCGTAGTAGATATCCTTCAGGGTATCATAAAACAGATCATCGAGATTGCGTTGCTTTGCCTTGGCCATTTGGGGCTCCTCCTTAGAATTCTGTGTCGATGCGGCATGCTTCTTTGCAAGCGCACGGGGACCGAACCTCCAAGGGTGGGCTTTGTTTCATGTCACCTGTGTTTTTTTAAAGAAAGATCGGATGCTTCGGCTTTGCCGAGAACCGAGGGCGTGCAGGAATGAGGTGTTCGCCGGGGACGAGCGGAAATCGCGGCGCTGGTTGGGCGTCATTGATCCGTTAATTTTCACGGGTGGCGAGATCTGTGCGTTTGGCGCTGAACTCCGTCAGGAAATCACCCTTGCACGACTGCGGGAAGAATTGACCGTGTCGCAAAAGCAACTGGCCGCTGCACTCGGCCTTAGCCAGCCTGCTGTCGTGAAGCTGGAAAAGGCTGAGAACGACCCGATAGTCTCCACGTTTAAGCGTTATGTTGCAGCGTCGGGGGCGGTGAGCTTGCGTTAGATGTCACTCTACCAGAGGGCAAGCGTATTGCGATCGATCTGTAATACTGGCTGGTGCCGCTGGGGTGCTGAGTGGCTGAAGGAGGGGCTAGCTGAAAAAATTCGCTTAGAAAGCCCTTTAGGTTTATTAAGAAAAGCCGGGAACCGTTCATATAGCTATCTCTTGCGATTTAAGCCGAGCGAGAGGCCAGCTGCGCTCAGACGGGCGCGGAGCCTTTGGGCGTATTCAGACCCCTGCCTCTGAGATGGATGGGTGGCAGCTGTCTTGATTGAGCAAGTTCCTCGGCGACCAGAATATCATCTTCCGTGATGACTGGAACGGGGTCGGCCAGGATGGCGCGCAATGTCTCGATGTTGACGCTATCGTTCTGAAGTGCGGCCTCCAGCGCGCCACGGGTTTCGCGTTCAGCGCGCAGCAATGCTGCAAGAGCCAGGATCAGACGATCCTTCCTATCGACATTCCTCATCAAAGCCTCCAACTGCCGCAATTTTGTGCCGCGAGTTTTTTCTAAACGACCAGATCACGCCTTCGTTCCCTCGTCTCGCTTGTGTGAGAATAGCACTCGATGGATGCAGCGACCACTCAGGCAAGGGATAGAGCTGTCCAAACAGGGGAGGTCCATGGAGGAAAGGTTTAAAGAGAAAGCAGCCGTTTGACTCGGCAGGCGTCTCAAAACGGCGTCCGCACGATCGCATGGGCTGGGTGTCGCGAGGCGGGCGCCTATGCTTTTTAGTGCGCAAACGGGTCGGGTTTTTTAGTGCGCAAACGGGTCGGGTTTTGCGGCGCATGCGGAACCATTTTTCCGGCAACGGGTTGTTCTGGCAATCACGTCGGCGGGCCTTCATCGGCTGTCGTCTTATCATAGCCTGTCACAGCCAAGGGAGGCGTCGCTATGGGATGGTTATTATTCTGGATCGTGCTGCTCGGTCTGCCGGTGTTGCTGGGCGCTGGATTTGTCCTTGAGCGCGTCTTAAAGCGTATGGGTGGCAGAGCGTCGCACGAGGATGGAGCGTGAAGATGGCTCCGCGGGCAAATTGGAAGGGACAGATCAAGATCGACGAGCTTTTGTGTCCAGTTGCCCTTTATACGGCAGCTTCCACGGCAGAGCGTGTGTCTTTTCACCTGATCAATCGCAAGACCGGCAACCGGCTCAACCGCGAATTTGTTGACAGCGATACGGGCAAGCCGGTGGCGCGCGAGGACCAGGTCAAGGGATATGAAATCGCTTCCGGCAGCTATGTCAGCTTCTCCGACGAGGACATCGCAGCCGCGGTTCCCGAGAGTGACAAGACGCTCAATGTGCTGTGTTTTGTTGCCTGCGATGCCATTGATGACGTCTATCTGGACCGCCCCTATTACCTCGCCCCCACCGATGACGATCAGGAAGCGTTTACCTTGCTGCGCGAGGCGATGAAGTTGCAAAAGGTTGCAGCGATCGCCGAAGCGGTGTTGTTTCGACGCGCCCGCAAGCTACTGATCCGCGCCTATGACGACGGACTTTTGGCCACCACACTGAATTTCGATTACGAAGTGCGCTCGGCAAAGGAGGCTTTCTCTGACATCGGCAATTTCAAATTCGACAAGGAAATGCTGGAGCTTGCCCAACATATCATTACCACCAAGATGGGGAGCTTTGATCCGGCAGGCTTTGATGATCGTTATGATGCGGCACTTGCAGATCTGATCAAGGCGAAAATTGCCGGCAAGCCATTCAAGAAGCCGGCGCAGCCAAAATCGGCGCAGGTGATTGATTTGAAGGAAGCGCTGCGCAAAAGTGCTGGCCTGGATTCCAGCGGCAAGAAATCTGCGCCTCCCAAGGCGGGTGCAAAAAAGCCTGTTGCTAAAAAGGGCAGTGCCAGGAAGGCAAGTTAGAAAGGCCTTCGGAAAAACACGGCGCGCTTGAGGCGATCGCGTTCGGAGGGTCATGGGATCGTCGTCTGCTGGGATTGATGCAGGTCTTATCGCTCAGGCGGCCCCAGTCGATCAGCAAAGCGCGCTTCTGCGGTTTGGTCTGATCGACGGCTGCGGCTTGGCAAGCGCCGGCCGCTTTCAGATGGCTGGCAGCTCCTATTTTCGTGCAAGGCGGGATGATTAATTCTTAAGATCCGCCTTAAGGCTTTTGCGAAGCGCCTCCATAATATCAATCACATTCCCGCTCTCCGGCGTTTTGGTCTGACGCTTGCTTTCGGCTTGGGGTTTGGTCTTCTTTTTCTTGGCAGCGATCATGCGCTTCAAGTTTTTCTGCACCGGATCGGTCAGCAAGTCTTCGTTCCAGTCTTGCGTCTTCTCTTTGATGAGACTGCGCAGCATGGTGAGCGTTTTCGTGTCCGGTTTGGCCGTATCGACTGTGGCGAAGTATTCCTTTTCATCGCGCACTTCATCGCCATAGCGCAGCGTCCAGAGCACAATGCCCTTATCGCGCGGTTCAAGCAGGACGGCGCGCTCACGGCGATACATGACAAGACGTGCAAGGCCGGAGACGGCTGAGCGCGTCATGGCTTCCCGGATGACTGCAAAAGCTTCCGCACCCACTTTGTCGGCGGGGGAGAGAAAATGCGGTTTATCATACCAGATCCAGCCAATGCTGTCCTGCGGCACAAATCGGTCAATATCAATGGTTCGGGTGCTTTCGAGCGCAACCGCTTCCAGCTCCTCGTCCTCAAGCAGGATATAGCCGCCCTCCGCCTTCTCAAACCCTTTTGCCTGGTCTTGGTCGCGCACCGGTTTCTTATTCTGTTGATCGACATACCGACTGACCACCCGATTTCCGGTCTTTTCGTTGAGTGTATGAAAGCGCACGCGCTCGCTGTCGCTGGTGGCCGGGCGCAATTCAACCGCGCAGGTGACGAGCGAGAGTTTGAGATAGCCTTTCCAAAATGCACTGGGCACGGCCTTTTTCCTTGTCGATTGCAGCCCGGCTGAAGGGCCTCGCTTAACACCCTGATTGGAGGATTGAACTCTTTATTCGGGGGTTGGTTCCCCGCGGGCCTGATCGATGGGAACCCAGCTGGCTTGATCCGCGTTAGTGGCTGCAGGTCTTAGCTGTGCCAACCGTGCGAGGTGTTTCTTGCTTACCAGATCGACCGCTTCTGCTCCCGAACAAGCCCCAATGGGCGCGCGCGGCCTGCGTTATGTCAGCGACAGCGACCCCGGCATTGAGCGACTGCGCGTAGAAGAGGGCTTCGCCTATCAGCGCAGCGGCGGCGGCAAGGTTTCCGCAAAGATTGAGCAGCGCATCGCAGCGCTGGCAATTCCGCCCGCCTGGGACGATGTCTGGATATGTCCCTATTCTAATGGCCATATTCAGGCAACGGGCAGGGACGCCCGCGGTCGCAAGCAATATCGTTATCATACCGATTGGTCAGCCCTGCAGGGTGAGACAAAATTCTCCAATCTCGGCGCCTTTGCGAGCGTGTTGAGCAGTCTGCGTCGACAGGTCGATGCGGATATGCGGCGGCGCGCATTTTGCCGCGAGAAAGTGATTGCCACCATCGTCTGGCTGATGGACCGGTTGCTGCTGCGCGTTGGCAGTCCGGACTATGCGCGCTCCAATAAGAGCTTCGGTGTGACGACCCTGCGCAACCGGCACCTGAAGAATGATGGCACGGGACTTCGTTTGATTTTCAAGGGCAAATCCGGAAAAGACTGGAACCTGAAGATTTCCGACAAGCGGATCGCAAAGATCATTCGCTCGCTGCACGAACTCCCCGGTCAGCACCTGTTTCAGTATCTCGATGAAGACGGGCAGCGCCACACGATCACCTCGCAGGATATCAATACCTATCTTCGGGCGGTCACCCAGGCAGATTTTACCTCCAAGCATTTTCGGACCTGGGCGGCAACTGCCTCGGCGCTGAAGGGCTTGGCGGATGTGCCGCGGCCTGAAACTGTGGCTGCGACCAAACGGGCCTTGAATGCCGAAATCGACAGGATCGCGCAACGGCTTTGCAATACCCGTGCGGTCTGTCGCCGTTCCTATATTCATCCGCTTGTTGTCGAGCAATGGCAAGAGGGTGAGCTGGCTGCGACGATCAAAGCGGCCACCCGTCTGCGTGTGGTTGCGCCTCAGCTCGACCCCGATGAGCGGATCGCTTTGAAGTGGTTGCGCCATGTCGGTGCCGAGAGTGCGTGAGGCTGTTGCTCAGACGCTGGTTTTCAGACGAACACGCGCGGGATATTCACGGCTGTTTGTAAATGGCCCGCAAGATCAGGACCCAACGTGAAACGCGCCGGGCGGCAGCACCGTGGTATTTTTTCTGCTACCGCGTCTAGCCGGTTCTGGGTTGAGGGGCGAATGGCGCTCAGCTTTCCGCTTTGAAATTCTTGGCTTCTTCAAGCAATTTTTCCCGATCGCGGCCAAATTTCTCAATCAGTGCCTTGGCCTGAAGCGGTGATAGATCGGAATTTTCAGCCAGAAACTTGATGTCTTCATCCTGGGTGAGGGGATCGGTGTGGTTAGCGGTCATGTTGCTACTCCCGTTGAAATCCTACAGTTTTGCCGGGTAATCGACGCCTGGCTTCCCCGCTTGGCGGACACAGAGCCGTTGGCGCCTTCCAGAGGCCGATAGGCCAACTGCTGCCGCGGCTCTGAAGGGTAACCGTGTCGCGTCCGGATTGTTCCGTGCGCTTTTTCGTCAAGTTGGCGCTGCAGGTCGCTGCCAGCCAGCGGGCAGCGTCACGCGTCAGCGAAAGGCAAACAGCGCTGCGTCCTTGTCTTGTTTTCCGGCAAGCGCCTTGGCAAGGATTTCTGCTGCAATCTTGCTGAAAGTGATGCCATTGCCGCCGTAGCCCATCGCGGCATAGACATTGGGATGGCCTTGGACCGCTCCGATCATCGGCGTACCGGTTGGCGTCGACCCAAAGGCCGCCGACCATTGATAGGCTGGCTTGCCGACATCACAGCCGATCAGCGCGCTGATTTTTCGGGCGATTTTTTGGCTTTTGGCCGCGGCTTTCTCCGGGTCCTCGAACGCATCTGCGGACGCCTCATCCTCACCGCCGGCGATCAGCCTGCCATCACTGGCCGTGCGAAAATAAAGATAGGGATCGGAAGCCTCCCAGACCAGATAGTCCTTGAGCCAGGCAGGAGGAGCCGCCTGCTTGCGACCAGCGATTGCCCAGGTCGAGATGATCTGGTGATTTTTATGCGCCAGGACTTTCAGGAACTGGTAGCCGGTGCAGAACACAACCGCGCCGGCACTGAGCACTGCGCCTTGCGCGGTTGCAAGCGCGACCTGATCGTTGAGACTGAGAAAATCGGTGATCTCGGTGTCGCGAATGATTTCGACCCCACCTTTGACGCAGTGACGCAACAGGCCGGCTGTCAACTGGGCGGGGTTGGCCGAGGCTGACAGATCGCTTTCAATTGCAGCCGTCCTTTCGATCGAAAACCGTTGTTTCAATGTGTGGGCGCCAAGAAATTCCGCACGAAGACCAATCGCCTGCCGCGCTTCGACTTCCTGGCTCAGCGCGCGTGCGCCATAGGTGTCACCCGCCAGATAAAGCGCCTTCTTGCGCTGCATGGAGCAGGAAATACCGAGATCATGGGTCAGTTTGATCAAGGCCTCGACACTGTCCGCCGAGCGCAGCCAGATGCGCTCGGCATGCGCTGCTGGCAAACGCGACTTGAGCTTGAACAGCGGGACATCGATCTCATGCTGCAGCATGGCGGTGCTGGCCATCGTACTGCCGAACACCGGCTGGCGACGGTCAAAGATTGCGATTTTTCGTTTCCCGTCCATCAATGCCTGCGCAATCAATGCACCACTGACGCCGGCGCCGACAATGACCACATCATAGACTTTGCGCGCAGGCTTCTGTCGGGTCGTAACGGTAATTCTGGGAGTCTGTTGCCAATAGGGTTTGGACTGCCGCACTTGGCGGTTCTGCGTTGCTGTCTGCTGCGTCAAATTCAATTTCCTTCGCGCAAGATTCTCAATGCTTCAACGCGCGCCGGGGCAATTGGTTCGATGGGCCTGTGGATTCTGTTGGGCTGCTTTTGACCGCCCAAAAGGCTGGGCGAAGCTGTTCCGGCAGCAGGACTGCCGGAACGAAAGCGGCCGTTACACTTTGGCCGCCTCAGCAAAACGCGGATCAAAGGTCTGTGCGAATGTGATCTTCGAATTGGCCAGTTCCGGATCCAGCGCCTTGAGCATGTTCATCATGCTGTCGAAGCCATCGGCGGCGATGATGCCTTTTTCGGAATACATGGCGCGTGATTTCTCGAAGCCGGTCTTATAGAGCGCGCGGTCGCCGAGCAGATATTCTTCCGGCACTGTATCGGCGACGTCGTCGGCTGATGCCTGATGAATCCAATTGAGCGATTTGACGAAAGCATTGACAACGCGCTGGGTGGTAATGGGGTTGGCGTCGATAAAGCTCTGTTGGACATAGGTGATGGCGGCAGGGTTTGTGCCACCAAACAAAGCGCGGGTTCCGGCTTCGGTTCGCGTATCGAGAAGGATCGAAATGTCGCCGTCCACTTCGAGGCGGGTGATGACCGGATCGAGGTGCACAAGGGCAGCGATTTCCCCCTTCTTGACCGCTGCGACGGCGCTGGCACCACCCCCCACGCCAATGATGGATACGTCGTCGGGTGAAAGGCCGTTCTTGATCAAAGCATATTGCAAAAACAGCGACGTCGATGATCCCGGTGCCGTTACCCCGACATTCTGTCCCTTGAGATCGGCGATGGTTTTAATCTCGCCGGCCAGGTCTTTTCGTACGGCGATGCAGATGCCGGGAAACTGACCAAGCTCGCAGATTGCCTTGATATCCTGCCCGCGATTTTGCATGCGGATGGTGTGTTCATAAGCCCCGGTGACCACATCGACCGAACCGCCGATCAAGGCTTGCAGCGATTTTGCGCCACCGCCAAAATCATTGACGGTGACCGCAAGGCCTTCCTCCTTGAAGAAGCCCTTGCGCTCGGCAATGGTCAGTGGCAGGTAATAAAATAGCGGCTTGCCACCGACCCCAAACATCAGTTCTGGTTTTTCCGGGGTTGCCGACGCGTCCTGGGCATAGGCGGGCAGACGTGCTGCGAGGCCGGCAATCCCCATCGCTGCTGCGCCGAGCAACAGGTCTCTGCGGGTAAAATTCATGGCTTTCCTCCTTGAAATATGTTGTAAGCGCCCGGTTTCAGGCGCCATGCGCGCCTGCCGTTTTGGGACGCCAGATCAGAAGCCGCTCTTCGGCCAGGGAAACCACCCAGTCGATCAACAGCACAAAAGCGGTCAGCACGAACATGCCGGCAAAGACGCCGGTGACATCGAACACGCCTTCCGCCTGATGAATGAGATAGCCGAGACCGGCTGATGAGCCGAGATATTCACCGACCACGGCGCCGACCACAGCAAATCCGACGGCGGTGTGCAGGCTTGAGAACATCCAGGACAAAGCGGATGGCAGATAGACATTGCGCAGCAGCTGACGTTCGTTCATGCCGAGCATGCGGGCGTTCGACAAAACGGTCTGGTTCACTTCCTTGACGCCCTGATAGACATTGAAGAATACGATGAAGAATACCAGCGATACGCCAAGCGCAACCTTGGACCAGATGCCAAGGCCAAGCCACAGGGCAAAAATCGGTGCCAGAACAACGCGGGGCAATGAATTGGCGGCTTTTACGTAGGGATCGAATATTGCGGCCAGAACCGGCTTTCGCGCAAACCAGAAACCAATCAGCACACCACCGGCCGAACCGATAAAGAATGCCAGCATGGCTTCCAGCAGGGTGATGCCGAGATGATACCAGATCGTGCCCTCGACGAACCATTTATAGATGCGCGCGGCCACATCGAGCGGCGTTGAAAAGAAAAACTGGCTTTTGGCCGGATTGCCGAGCAGATGGGTTGCTGTGAACACATGCCAGATCACCAGCAGAACGAGCGCGACGCTGAGCTGCGCCAGAAATAATGCCGGCTTTTTCATGTGGGTGCTCCGCTTGTCTGCTGATAGGCCTTGAGAACTTCCTCTTTCAGAGCGTTCCAGATTTCGCGATGGATTTCATGGAATTTGTCGTGCAGGCGAATTTCTGAAATTTCGCGCGGACGCGCCAATGGGATCGGATATTCAGCGAGGATGCGGGCGCGCGGACCCGCCGACATGATCACCACCCGATCCGCAAGGGCGATCGCTTCTTCGAGATCGTGGGTGACAAACATCACAGCCTTCTTGTCCTGAGACCACAGATCCAGCAGAAGATCGCCCATGATCACCCGGGTTTGCGCATCCAGCGGCCCGAATGGTTCATCCATCAGCAGATATTTTGGATTGCGGATCAGCACCTGGGCCAAGCCGACCCGCTTGCGCTGACCACCGGAAAGCATATGCGGATAGCGATCGCCAAAATTGGCCAGTCCAACCTTGCTGAGCCATTGTTCCGCCTTTCGACGGGCCTCGGCCTTTGCCGTGCCCGCGACCTCGAGGCCGATTGCCACATTCTCGAGCACAGTTTTCCACGGCATCAATGCATCCTGCTGAAACAGATAGCCGGCCTTGCGATTGAGACCACGCAGTGGTTGGCCCTCAATCTCGACACTGCCCTGTGCCGGCACTAACAGACCCGCGACGGCATTGAGCAAGGTCGACTTGCCACAGCCGGTCGGCCCGACAATGGCGACGAATTCATTATCGGCAACCTGCAGATTGCTTTCCGCGACGGCGTCGAAGCGACCGCCATTGGCGAGCGAAAAGGAGATTTGCACGTCTTTGAGATTGATGGCGGGGGCGCTTTGCGTGGGTTGCCTGTGCGCGATCGGGCTCTTATCCATGTCGGCCCTGGCCGGTCTTAAGTTCGAGGGGGATGCGTATTTTTCTCATAAACGTTCCTCCAGGCGCACGAAGCGGGGGGACTGCAGAACCGTCACTGTTCCTTTGCCATCGTCGCGCGCACGGCATTGACTGAAAGCCCTTCCTATACCGATCCGGCAATAAACTGCAATGCGTTGGCGCGAAGGCTTTTCGTTTTTTCTTAAGATCCACGCTGTTGCGACAGGAAATTGCGCAGTAAACGGCGGGGCCGCATGGCGCTGTGCCGCCGGGACCGCCTGCGTTCCGCGCAAAGGTGAGCGCGCAAAGGGCGATATGGATCGGGGAAATGGTGAAGGGTCTGCACGGGGCCGGTGCGCAAACCAGGCGAGGTCCGCGCCGGACATTTCTGGATGCGCGGGAGAAGGCGTGCGATCAAAAGAGTGACTGCAAAAAAATAACCTCGCCCGATGACATCTCATGGGGCGAGGCCTGATGGGATGACTTGGTCCCGGAAGGCTTAGTAGTGCACCGACAAAGCGTCGAGGGAAACGGTTTTTGGTGGCGCGAACTTCGTCAGATCGATGCCTTCGACAGCTGCTTTGTATTCCTCAGCGCTTGGGGTGCGGCCAAGAATGGCCGAGAGAACCACGACTGGTGTGGAAGCGAGCAGCGATTCTCCCTTTTTGTCGGCGGCATCTTCGACAACGCGGCCTTGAAACAGCCGGGTGGATGTCGCCAGAACAGTATCGCCCTTCTCGGCCTTTTCCTGATTGCCCATGCACAGATTGCAGCCTGGACGTTCGAGATAGAGAATATTCTCATATTCGGTGCGCGCCGCAGCTTTTGGCATCAGGTCATCGAATTCGAAGCCTGAATAGCGCTGCAGGATTTCCCAATCGCCTTCCGCTTTCAATTCATCAATGATGTTATAGGTCGGTGCGGCGACGACAAGCGGGGCCTTGAACGAAACCTTGCCTTCGTTTTTCTCAATATTTTTGAGCATTTGTGCGACAATCTTCATGTCGCCCTTATGCACCATGCACGAGCCAACGAAGCCGAGATCGACTTTTTTGGTGCCGCCATAATAAGACACCGGGCGAATGGTGTCATGGGTATAGCGCTTGGAGACATCGGCATTGTTGACGTCGGGATCCGCAATCATCGGTTCATCGATCAGATCGAGATCGACCACCACCTCGGCGAAATAGCGAGCATTGGCATCGGGTGCCAAAGCGGGCTTCTCGCCGGAACGGATTTCGGCAATGCGGGCGTCGGCCTTGGCGATCAGTCCGCGCAGCGTTCCCGCGGCGTTTTCCATGCCTTTTTCGATCATGATCTGAATGCGCGACTTGGCGATCTCGAGTGACTGGATCAGCGTCTCGTCTTCGGAGATGCAGATCGAGGCCTTGGCCTTCATTTCAGCCGTCCAGTCGGTGAAGGTGAACGCCTGGTCGGCAAGCAAGGTGCCGATATGGACTTCGATGATCCGGCCCTGGAAGACATTGTCACCGCATTGCTTGAGCATCTGCGCCTGGGTTGCGTGTACGACGTCACGGAAGTCCATATGCGGCTGCATGCTGCCCTTGAACGTCACCTTGACCGATTGCGGGATTGGCATTGTCGCTTCCCCGGTGGCAAGCGCCAGCGCGACCGTGCCGGAATCTGCACCAAAGGCCACGCCTTTCGACATACGGGTATGGCTGTCGCCGCCGATGATGATGGCCCAGTCGTCGACAGTGATATCGTTGAGCACCTTGTGGATGACGTCGGTCATGGAATGATAGACGCCTTTTGGATCGCGGGCAGTAATGAGCCCGAAATTGTTCATGAAGCTCATCAGCTTTGGGATATTGGCCTGAGCTTTCTTATCCCAGACCGAAGCCGTGTGGCAGCCGGACTGGTAGGCACCGTCAACTAGCGGCGAGATCACGGTCGCTGCCATGGCTTCGAGTTCCTGGGCGGTCATCAGGCCGGTTGTGTCCTGCGAGCCGACGATATTGACCTTGACGCGAACATCCGAGCCCGCATGCAGGATCTTGCCCGGCGTGACTCCGACCGCATTGCGATTGAAGATTTTTTCAACCGCGGTCAGGCCCTGGCCCTCGACCGTGATTTCCTTGTTGGCAGCAAAGACCGGCGTGACATCGACGCCGAGGGTCTGGGCGGCAAATGTCTGAAGCTTCTTGCCGAACACGATGGCGTAGGAACTGCCGGCCTTCATGAATTCCATTTTCTGTGGCGTGAAAGCGGAACTGACATCGACCAGCGCATTGCCCTGTTCGTCACAGAGCGCCTTGTCTTTGACATTGATCTTCAGCACGGTTCCGGTGTCGACCGAGAATTGTTGTTCGAGGATCGGGTTGCCATCATTGTTGAGGATTGGTTTTCCGTCGTCACCGGTCTTTTTGGTCCAGTTTTTCAGATTGATACCGATGCCGCCGGTCACATCGACGGTGGTCGCAAAAATCGGCGAAATACCGTTAGTCCCGGCGACAATCGGTGCAAAATTGACGAAGGGCACGTAGGGGCTTGCCGGCTTGCCGGTCCAAAGCGCAACATTGTTGACGCCGGACATGCGCGATGAGCCGACGCCCATGGTTCCCTTTTCGGCAATCATCATCACACGCTTGTCGGGATGCTGCTTCTGCAGCGCGACGATTTCCTGCTGGGCTTCAGGCGTGATCATGCACTGGCCGTGCAACTGACGATCCGAGCGCGAATGGGCCTGATTACCGGGCGAAAGCAGATCGGTGGAAATATCACCTTCGGCAGCGATGAAGGTCACCACCTTGATCTCGTCATCCACTTCGGGAAGCTTGGTAAAGAATTCGGCCTTGGCGTAGCTCTCAAGGACATCCTTTGCAATGGCGTTGCCGGCTTCAAAAGCGTCGCGCAGGCGGAACATGTCGGCGTCGTAAAGGAAGACCTGTGTCTTGAGGACTTCGCCGGCCCTGACGGCGAGGGCCGCATCATCGCCGAGCGCGATGTCGAGAAGCACGCGGATCGACGGGCCGCCCTTCATGTGGGAGAGAAGTTCGAGCGCGAAGTCTGGCGAAATCTCCGCGACGGTCTTTTCACCCTGAATGATCTGTTTGAGAAACGCGGCCTTGACTGCGGCTGCCGCCGTGGTTCCTGGCAGCGTGTTGTAGATGAAGAATTTCAGGGCATCGGCGCGGAGCGGATTTTCGGTGTCTTCGATCAGAGCAATGATTTCCGCAACGAGCCCGCCATCATCGATCGGCTTTGGATCAAGACCTTGCGGTTGTCTGCTTTTGATCTCAGCCAGGTAATCCATGTAAAGGGTCATTGTGATCTCGACGCTCTATTTGAAGGGGCGCGAAAAGACTGCGCACCGCGTGATTGTTGCAGGTTTGCGGTTTTCATAAGCCTTTGAGCCATGGCAATCAACACTGTTGTTGTGCACAGCCATCGTAGCCACAGCGGTTGTGATGTCGCAGCTGGCACATTACCGGATTTGACGGCCGCCAGTACACCAGACGACGCATGGAGCATGATCGAAGGGAAATCGATGTCCAGATTTAAAGAGGATAGGCTTATCCTGTTGTGCGTCTGGATACGGCACTGCTGTTGCTAGGTGCGGGGGTATTGCGCCATCGCTCTGACTCGAATTTTTGTGCTTTGAGATGGCGTATCACTATAATCTGCCAGATTACACACGAACAAGTTAAGGATATTGTGTCCAGTCTGATTGATGGATCTTCCAATTTAGCTTGTCGATTGACAAGCTAATAGAGCAGGGTCTATATTTATGCCCTGAAAGAAGCACAGGTCGAAGGAAATTGAGGGTGTTCTGCAGGAGCTTGAAAAGCTCGGGTGGAATCTGATCGAGGGAAAAGGGCATTGCTGGGGTATCCTGCGATGCCCTGCCAATGATCTGGATTGTCGCTGTGGTGAGTTTTGCCAGATGTCGGTCTGGTCGACACCAAAAAACCCTCAGCAACACGCGAAGAAGCTCCGTCAGAAGGCTCTTGCCTGCGTGAAACTTAAGGAAAATGACCAAGGTGGTGTCGATGGCTGAAGAATTCGAATTCGAGTTGGTCTTCGCGCTCCCTGACGGGGAGCAGGATCCATTTGTGTTGTCAGATTCCATCTTCGAAGCTGGCTTCGAGGACGCTTTGGTGGGGACTGGTACCGCAGGCTTGCTGGGCGTCGAGTTGGAGGCCGAAGGTGATGACGCAGAGAGCGTGATTCTGAATGCGGCACGGTCGCTGATCAAAACGCTCCCCGAAGGCACCACCCTTCGCGAGGTCCGGCCTGATCTGGTAAGTCTGGCTGACGTTGCTGAAAAGCTTCAAGTGCAGCGGCAGGCGCTCCAGCAGCGGAAAATGCCTTATCCTGTCGCTGGCGGACTCTATCGGATCGATGAGATCGTTGAGGTTGTGACAGAGGCATCAAAGCCTCAGGAGGGGCGTCGGCGCCCGCGTTTCAATATGGCCGCAGCATCGAAGTGGTTCCGCGCTGGCGCGGCGGCGCGGCGAGTGAATGCCCTCCTGACTATGAAAGAGATCGACCCATTTACGATCGAGTTGAGGCCGCGGCAGCAACGCTAAGAGCACAATACGCCGATGAGAAAGACCGACGCTCGGGTCGGTCTATTCGATCGGATCTCTCCGAGACATTAAGTTTCAAGGTGGGCACCGGAGAAGTTTCAAGATCCTGGTTCCGCTAAAGGTCGACGGAGACGACGTGACAGAAGGTCTGAAGGCTCGCTAGAACTCGCGAATATCTGTCTGTACCTATGGCAATGATGAGGCATTGGCACAATCGGCAGCTTCGCGCCCCTATTTCGACCATCCGTCAACCTGTCGAACTCGTCAGGGAGCGGTCTGTGCTCGAGCCCTCCTGCATATGTTGAGTGTTAATCGAAATTGGGAGGGGACGCAGCTCGCAGCGTATTGTCCGACGACCCAATATCGTTGGATCAGATTCCTCGCAGAGCGCGGTTTTAGTATGTATTCCTAGTTAATGAATGCCAGAAACACCAGTGTCAATTGGGCGAGCTTAACGCATCTTGGCAGGCCAGAGATCCTGTGCTGCAGCTGTCAGGTCATCCGGCTTTGGCCCGAGATTTGACGATATTACCTTTATGCTCGTTGGATCAGTCAGCGTTTCTATCCGTGGTATTATTTTAGCATGAGCGCTCAACAGGGACCGCTGATCTATCTCCCCATTGCTTGCAATTGGCCTTGCTCCCTCCAGCCTGTAATTCGGTATCAGAGCAGCGATCCACAGGGCTTTTTGAGGCACAGCGGAGGAATAAAGTTTTTCTAAAGGTTTTGCCGGTTCCGTTGGATGTTGTGCTCGCACAAGGTCGATGCTCGTAAGGCCAGACTGCGTATTGCGTTTGACCGGTACGTGAACGTGGAGGGATGGTGACCACCCAAGCCAGCGGCTAGAAAGATAACCTCCAACAAAGGCAGAAGTTGAGGATTCCAGGAAGAAGTTCTGCGCCGTGGCGGCGATGACATTTTTCGGGGGCTGAATGACTTCGACAGCATAATCAATTTGAGTATCGGCCCTGGAACGCAGAAGGGTGGCCAATGTCGAAGCCTGACAACAACGGATTTCTGGACCAATCATAAATCTTTTTCAAGGAATAAATTTCTCATGCAATCCAAATTCAAACTCGTTCTCCCTTTAGTGTTTGCTTCTGTACTCAGTGGATGCTGGGATTCCTTGCCTGAAATGTCTGACACACAGATTTTGCAGCTTTTCGCTGGCGGGTCTCTCTTCTCATCATCAGACGTCTTACCAACAGTTTCAAAAGGCACAGAAGAATGTGTCCGGCTGATTTCTGGGATAGACAAGGAAATCTACAGGGATATGCCGGAACAAATTGCGGGGCCGATGAAGACGGGGTGCCGAAAGGATATTACCGCGCGGCTATCCGATCCTAAACTGAACCCGATGAAACTCACCCTCCAGCAAGTTGAAACCATTGCGTTTGCGGAGCGGCTCACGAAAATTCGAGCAGACGCTGAAGTAGCGGCAAAGGAAGCAGCGGAAGCGAAGCAGAAGCGCGAGAAAGCCGAGCAGCTGCAAAAAAAGCAAGCGGCATTAGATCAGATAAAGACGAAGCTTGCCCAAACGAAGTCTCGCCTCGAGGGCCTTCTGAACACCGCAGCTACACTATGTGCACAATCGAAAGCAGAAGAAAGCGATCTTGAAAAGTCCAGCAAGCGTGCTGACGTTCCTTCTTTCTGGACGCCTCTTTGCGCCAGCGACTTCACGGATCGTGCACGCCAGGCACTTGCGGGTGTGGAAGAGAACATTTCCAAGATGGAGGTTGATGGAGACAGCTGGCACTTCCCTAGTGATCCATATTACGGAAATGCTGATACTCAGATGATCGACGATGAATTAGCAAAATTGACAGCGCATATCAAAGCTATGGAGGCTTTGTAACATCGCTGCCTCAGCTGGCGGGTATTCGCAGTGCATGCCAACGCTGCCGCCAGCATTGCAACTCGTTGATCCATCGACCAAACCTCCAGATACAAAAATAAAACGCTTTAATAAAGAAAGCGTAGTCGGCACGGGCTCCGCTCTTCACCACTCAATAAGGGACAGGGAACTCCTGTTTGCAAAGTTTTTGAGTGGGTAAAGAGCGGTAAACGGCCATCCTAGAAACGTTAAGCCCGATAGTAACAGCTGCTGTAGTTGCTCCCGGCGACACCCAAATTATGCATTCCTAAGTCATCAACATCTTCGTTTAAAACCTTGTTTGGTCCCATTGATTTCCGTATCTATCGCGGATCTTTTCCTGTCATTAATAGACTTGTTCTCCATGACGCTCACCATCCGCCCCCGCCTATTATGGTTGTGAAATTGTGTTCGAGGCAATGTTGGGATGCGAGAGGACAAGGGATAGCTCCTGTTTTCATTTCGCGTTGTATTGCAACGCGTCACACATTTAAGCTTTTGCCGAAATGCTTGAGTTTTTGTGCGCCAGTCATCTTGCCATACATGATGAGTTGCTCGCTCGCGACTGGCTGGCAGCCAGGTGCAGTGGCGTGGGGTGAAGAATGGAAAAAGCAACTCGGTTCAATTTTAGGTGCGACTTTCTAGGATGGTATCGTCTGAATATTATTGAAAGTACAGGAGCGATGATACGATTTCTATGTGATGCAATTCTCATAGCTTAAAGCATACGGTAAGCCTGGCAGAAACAGGTTCTCCGCTCATTTATTATGCATGCGAGCTCAGAAATGAAATGACTGAAATAATAGTAGAAACATTAGATATAAAGATTGATATGAAGAAATTTGACTATTCAGTTACTGGTGAAGAACACGGCGTAACTATGTGAATTTTACAGACTTATTATTCAAATTTAATTCTTGAGGTCTGCGATAATTGAGCAAGTGCTTCATCGAAATTTGGTCCATCATTCAACAAAGACGCCACGCTGTCGGGCGAAATCAGCGGAGGCTGCGCATAGGTTGACATACCGCCAACACGGTTCTGCCGCAGATTCCTGTGAACGGCACCTGCCGAAATTTGACATTGTGATGATCGTCGGACAGGGTCGACGCGGACGGGTTTCTCTCTGTTTTAAAGAGGCAGGTTATGCAGGTCTCCAGACCAAAATCAGCATTAACAACCTTCATTTTGATCATTATTGCAATTCTGGGCGCGTTTTCTCTCGGTTTCATCGCGCTCAACCGCGACGAGCCAATCAATGCGATGTGGATCGTCATTGCCGCGGTCTGCATCTATTTCATTGCCTACAGGCTTTACGGGATCTTCATCCTCAATTCCGTGCTGCGGGCCGATTCAACCCGCATGACCCCCGCCTTTCGGCACAATGACGGTTTGGATTACGTTCCAACCGACAAGCATATTCTTTACGGGCATCATTTTGCGGCCATTGCCGGCGCCGGTCCGCTGGTTGGTCCGGTCCTGGCGGCGCAGATGGGCTATCTGCCGGGCATGCTGTGGATTTTGGCGGGCTGTGTTCTGGCAGGGGCCGTGCAGGATTTCATGATCCTGTTCATATCCACCCGTCGCGATGGCCGTTCTTTGGGCGAACTGGTGCGTGAAGAAATGGGCAACACGGCGGGGGTGATCGCGCTTGTGGCCTGTTTCATGATCATGATCATCATTCTTGGCGTCCTGGCCATGGTGGTGGTTAAGGCGCTGGCTGAAAGCCCTTGGGGTACCTATACGGTCGGGTTCACGATCCCGCTGGCTTTGTTCATGGGGGTGTATCTGCGCTATATCCGGCCGGGCCACGTCGGTGAGGTTTCGCTGATCGGGGTCGTGCTGCTGTTATTTGCGATCGTGTCGGGCGGATGGATCAAGGACAGCGCCTATGCGTCCTGGTTCACCTTTGAAGCCACCACGCTGACCGGCATTATCATTGTCTATGGCTTTGTGGCGGCGGTGTTGCCGGTTTGGCTGTTGCTGGCGCCGCGTGATTACTTGTCGACTTTTTTGAAGATCGGCACCATCATTGCGCTGGCGATTGGCATTGTCATCCTGCGCCCTGTGCTGGAAATGCCGGCATTGACGCGTTTTACCGACGGCAGCGGACCGGTATGGAGTGGGGATATCTTCCCGTTCCTGTTCATCACGATTGCCTGTGGTGCGGTGTCCGGCTTTCACGCGCTGATTTCGTCTGGGACCACGCCCAAGATGTTGGCGAATGAAGATCAGAGCTGCTACATCGGCTATGGCGGCATGCTGATGGAATCCTTTGTCGCGATCATGGCGCTGATTGGTGCCTGCGTCATCAATCCGGGCATTTATTTTGCCATGAACACGCCGCTGGCGGTCCTGGCGCCGGACGGCACCCAGGACGTTCTGCAATCGGCGGCGACTGTGGTCAGCAATTGGGGTTTCCACATCACCCCGGAAGCCTTGCAGGCCATCGCCCAGGATGTTGGCGAAACCTCCATTGTTGCCAAGGCGGGCGGTGCGCCGACGCTGGCTGTGGGCATTGCGCACATTCTGCACAATGCGCTTGGCAGCTGGCTCGATATGTCGTTCTGGTACCATTTTGCCATCCTGTTCGAGGCGCTGTTCATCCTGACCGCCGTGGATGCCGGCACGCGATCGGCCCGTTTCATGCTGCAGGATCTGTTGGGCATGATGCATCCCAATCTCCGCAAAACCGACAGTCTGTTTGCCAATGTTCTGGCAACAGGCCTGGTGGTTCTGTGCTGGGGATATTTCGTTTATCAGGGCGCCATTGATCCAAAAGGCGGCATCTACACGCTGTGGCCGCTGTTTGGCATTGCCAATCAGATGCTGGCGGGTATGGCTTTGATGCTGTGTGCGGTGGTTCTGGTGAAGATGAAGCGGGAGCGTTATGTCTGGGTGGCTCTGTTGCCGGCGATCTGGTTGTTTGTCTGCACAATGACGGCGGGCTGGCAAAAAATCTTCAGCGACAAGATTGGTTTTTTTGCTGCTGCGCGCAATGCAAAGACCTCCCATGATGCACTCAATAACACCATCAATGGGACATTGACGGCATTCTTCATGGTGGTGGTTGTTGTGCTTGCGATCTTTTCCATCAGGACTGCAATGGCTGCGTTAAAGAAGAAGGAACCGAGTATCCGCGAAGTGCCTTACGAGCCGCTGCCTGCAAACTGGCAGGAACAATTGGTGCGCGGTCATTGAGCCGGCATCCGGTTTCTCGTCGCAGTTCAGCGAAGAAGAAGGAGAGATGAGATGTTTGCAACCGTGCTGCGCGCCGGAAAATGCGTGTGTCAGACCGCCAAATTGATGATTGGGGTGCCTGACTACGACAATTATGTCCAGCATTTTCGTCTCAACCATCCAGAGCAGACGCCGATGAGCTATGCGGAGTTTTTCCGCGAGCGGCAAGAGGCACGCTATGGCGGAAAAGGCAGTTTTAAATGTTGCTAGTCTGAACAGAAAGCCAGCTCCGGAACCGGGGCTGGCTTTCGGCTTTATGGGTCTGACGGTGCGGACTGGGGAACAGGATTGCAGCGGCTGCAGGAAACAGGCCTGGCTCAACCGGGCTTATGGGAGGGAGCATGCAGGAGAGTTTCAAGGCATTGGCGCAGCGTGTGCGGTCGCGGATTGTCGCTCAGGCACGACCGGTCACAACCATCGAAACCTTCTATTGTCTGTTTCTTTCGATGAGTGATGGCAACGCGCGCGCCGTCACCGTGAAGGCTTGCGCAGCAACCATCGAAGCCTGCTGGTCGGCTTTGGTTGCAGAGGCGGAAGACCATCTCGCAGCCACGCCATTCCCCGTGAAATGGCTTCGCATTGAATGGGTTGATCAGGCGAGCGGGCTTTCCTGGAAGGCGCTGAAAACAAAAATTGCGGCGAGCAAGCGCAATTATTTTCGTGAGGGCATTGCCTTTGACTCAAAATTTTCCGCAGCCTTGCTCGAAATGGAGATCAACGCCAATGCGCTTGCTTATGGCGATGCGCAGCAAAGCCACGCCGTCATCAGCCTCGAAAAAGTCAATCAATATCTCAAGCGCAAAGGCGGATCGGAGCCTGCCAGCCCGACCGAGGACTGTGTGGTCTATCGTTTCACAACCCGAGGGGTGTTTGTCGAGGGCGGGCTGGCGGCAATTCATACGCTTGAGCAAGCAGGTCGCAACAGCGGTCGCCGGGTGATCGAAGCGCTTGATGGCGATGAACTGGATGGATTGATCATGCGCGGCAGTCTCTATCTTGCGTCGCAGGTCGATGAAACCGGTCGCTTCAATTATGGCTGGTATCCGTGCTTTGATCGCCCAATCCAAGGCTATAACAGCCTGCGGCATGCCAGTTCTCTTTACGCGATGATTGAAGCCTATGAGGTGACCCGCGATAAGCAGCTCAAAGATGCGATTGAACGCGGGCTCACCTATCTCACTGACCGGCTGATCAAACGGGTCGAACATCATGGCGCGACGGTGGCGGTGCTGGTCGATGCCCAGGACGAGGTCAAGCTCGGAGGCAATGCGGTCTGCCTGCTGGCGCTGGTTAAATATAGCGAGGTTCATCAAACCGCGCGCTATCACGTGTTGCTGGAGCAACTGGCCGCCGCCATTTGTTTGATGCAGGATCCTGAAAGCGGCGGTTTTTCGCATGTCCTGCACTATCCCGCGCTCACGCTGAAGGCGCAGTTTCGCACCATTTATTATGATGGCGAGGCGGCATTCGGTTTGTTGCGACTTTATGCGCTGACCGGAAACCAGCGATGGCTGGACACGGTCGAGCGGGCGTTTGAAGCCTTCATCAGCCAGGAGCATTGGAAAGCGCATGATCATTGGCTGGCCTATGCGGTCAATGAATTGACCCGCTACCGGCCCGAGCGGCGCTATTATCGCTTTGGTCTGAAGAATTTCGCCGACCATCTCGATTTTGTCACTCATCGGATCACCACTTTTCCGACCTTGCTGGAACTGATGATGGCCGCGCAGCAGATGCTGGAGCGGCTTGAAGCGGATGGTGCATTTGATGATCTGCTTGATGACGTTGACCGGGCAAAATTCTACCAGGCGCTTGAGACCCGTGCGCATTATCTTCTGAACGGGCATTTCTGGCCGGAACTGGCGATGTTTTTTGCCAATCCGAAGCGGATTGTCGGCAGTTTCTTCATTCGTCATCATGGGTTTCGCGCGCGCATCGACGATGTCGAGCACTATCTGTCGGGCTTGATCGCCTATCGGAACTACCGTCTGACACAGAGTGCGCGCAGCAAGCCCACGTCTGTGGTCGAGGCAGCCCCCCTTATGGACGAATACGAAGCCCGCGGACCGCTGGTGGCCTGGGGCGGGGATGTCAATCTCGGGCGGCGGCAGCATTATCGGACTGCCGAACTGGGGGTCGAAAATGTCCTGCAGATCCCTGCCTTGAAAAGAGCCGATCTCCGGATCGTCAATCTGGAATGCGTGGTGACGACGCTTGGCGAGCAAGGGATCAACAAGGGCGAAGGTGGACCCTATTATTACAGGGCGCGACCGGAAATGCTCGAAATACTAACCCGTTCCGGCATTGATATTGTTGCGACCGCCAACAATCACAGTGGCGATTACGGAAGTGCTGCGGTTCTCGACCAGACTGCCTGGCTGAAAGCTGCGGGGATCGGGTCGGTTGGCACCGGTGAGGACAGGGAGACCGCTTTCAGGCCGTTGTTTAGGCAGCTCGCTGACTTGCGGCTCGCCGTGTTCAATATCGACGCCACCCAGCATCGTTTTGCGGCTGGTTCTGACACTGCCGGTTCCGCCTATCTTCCGCTCGAGGCCCCTGCAATTTGGCTTGAGACGCTGACGCCCCGCATTGCCGAGGCGCGGCTGCAGGCGGATGTGGTGCTGGTCGCGGTGCATTGGGGTGATAATTTGGTCGCTCATCCCTCTGCGCAGAAGAGAGCCGCCGGTCAGGCAATCATTGACGCTGGTGCGGACGCTGTTCTTGGCGCTTCTGCCCACCTTCTGCAGGGGATTGAGGTTTATAAGGATCGTCCGATCCTGCATGATGCGGGCGACCTCCTGTTTGATGCGATCGGTAATGGCCCGGTCGCCACCGGGTTGTTTTCGCTCGAATTGAGCAGGGATGGGGTGAGGACGGTGCTGTTTACTCCGCTCAAGGGTGGTTTTGCGACGACCATTCAGCTGGAGGGAGCGGCGGCGATCCAAGCAAGTCGTGACTTTGCCAGCCGCTGCGAAGCTCTTGGGACGCGAATGGTGGTGACGGCATCGGGTGAAGGGGTGTTGCAGCTTGCGCCCCCTGCGCGGCCGCAGCGCGGGGCGTTTGGCCCGACGATGGAGCCTCCTGCATCACAGTTTGAAGGAAGGAGCATCGGACCAGCCCGTCAGGCTGCAATTGCGCCGGTCTGGACCCCGGCCGATGTCCCGGAGGATGCCCGTATTGCGCCGCAACTGTTTGGACCGCTCAGTTTGATGGGGGTCAGGGTCTGGCCACAGCAGTTGACCGAGCGGCAGATGCTATGGGTTGAGACATTCTGGATGTCAGACCGGCGGATGGACGAGGATATCCGCATCGATATCAAGGCAGTGCCGGTCCGACCCGGCAAAATGCGCGCCTGGGGCCGGGCAATGGATCACGATCCCTGTGACTGGCTGGTGCCGACCCGGGCCTTCAGACCCGGACAGCTTTATCGCGATCTTTACGGGTTGCGCCCGCCTTATCTCAAAGACTGGGAGAATGGAGAGCTTGCGGTTGAGATCGGCATTGTCTCAAAGCAGCATGAGGCACCGGCGATCCGGCTGCCTGCACGGGTTGCCTTGTCGATCGCTGGCAGGCCGCGGCCTGCGCAGTCTTCACAGGCTCAGCGAGCCATTGACGCACGAGCCTATCGCGAGACGTTCCCTCCGGAGATTGACGCCTGTATCAAAGGTCAGACATGGACCGCCGATCAGCTCGCCGCAGTGACCGGTGGCCATTGGCTGGTGGCGCCGAAGCCGGATTGGTTCGTGCGTTCGGTCATTCGCGGCCTGTCGCATCGCCAATTCACCGATGCACCAACGCTTTATGTCGCCTCGGAATTTGACCATTTGGCACGTCATGAACAATATTCCACCGCCCGCACGGGAATGGACACCCATGGCCTGATTGCAAAAAATCAGCATGTGCTGGCCGGGGCGATTGTCACAAAGCCGGTAGAGGGCTTGTCGGAAGATTTCCCGTTGCTGCAGGTGAAAGATCCGATCAAGGCGTTGATCGAATTGGGAATTGCGGCCAGAAGCCGCTTTGGTGGCGATGTGGTCGCGGTCACCGGAACTGCCGGCAAATCCACAACCGCAGCAATGATCCGGGCCATGCTGGGTCAGAACCGGAATGTCATTTCCAGTTATGACAATTACAATTCGCGGGTCGGCGCACCAGCCCTTCTGGCCAGTCTGTCCCCGCATCATGACGCTGCCATTGTTGAAATCGCACAAAGTGCACTTTGGATGCAGCGTGGCCCGGTCACCCGTCTGATCCGGCCGACCATTGCGCTGATTACCGAAATCGGTTGGTCGCAGACCGATCGCCGGGTGCGTTCGGTGGCAGATGTTGCAGAGTTCAAGTCGCGTATTTTTGACGGGTTGAGTGGCAAAGCAGTGGCGATTCTTGGCGATCATCTGCCCTGTTTTGACAGCGTAGCCGCAAAAGCGCGTGCGCATGCGCAGACACTGCTGGTGTTTGGCGAGGGGCCGCTGGCGACAATGCGCATTTTAGAACGCGAAATGCGCGCGGATGGCAGCGCGATCACGTTTCAGACGCCGGACGGATTGAACGGCCGGCTCAATGTTCCGTTGCCCGGCGATGGCATGATCCACAATGCGATGGCGGCGCTCACAGTTTTGTATGCGATGGGACATGACGTCACCCAATTAAAGGAGGGACTTGTGGATATGGCGCCGCAACCAGGCCGCCTGCAACGCTTTTCGCTTCGGCTTGCCGATGGCGAGGCAACCTTGATTGATGACAGCTGGAATGCGGAAATTCATTCCATGCTCAATGCCATTGCGGTGATGCGGCAAAGTGTTGTAGAGCGCCGAGGCCGCAGGATCGCGGTTTTGGGCCGCATCGTTCATCTGGGTGACATGAGCAAGGCGTTGCATCAAAGCCTTGCTGAACCGCTTGTGGAAGCGCGCCCGGATCTCGTGGTCACCCATGGCGACGAGATGCGCTATTTGCGCGAGAAACTGCCCAAGCAGCTGTTGGGGCCGCATTTTTCCAAAGCGGCGGATCTGGTCGATTTCCTCTCGGAGAGCATCAGGGCTGACGACGTCATTCTGGTAAAAGGCTCAAGACGGGATTCGGACTTCGGCGCGGTCTGCGACCTTCTCAAACAGCGTGTCGGATCCGTCAGCAGGCAAAAGATCCTGTCTTCCTCGCTCGGTGAAGTGCGGCAATTGCTCGGAGCAGATTGTGGCTTGAATCCGGCTGTGGACGATATGATGTTTGATGCCGTCGCCTTTTCTGTTGAGACGCTGAAACAGCGCTCCATCGCTGCGGTCAAAAGCGGTGCCGGAACGATGGGGCTGAGCAAGGGGGAATTGCAAAGACATCGATCGGCGATTGTTGCCACGATTGGCAGCGATCGGCACCCGCCTTTGTCTGACCGTCCGCATCTGCATGATACGAACTGGACACGGACCAGCAAGGCGATCGCAACGCTGCGGCGCAGCGCTTTTTCGGGGCGCATTTTTGCGGTGACGGGCAGCGCTGGAAAGTCGAGCGTCAACAGCATGTTGATGACCGTCTTACAAAAGATGCACGGATCGCAGGCGGTTCTGGCGACTACGGGAAATCAGAACATGTTCATGGGCGTCATGCACAGCTTGACCGCGTTGCAGCCGACGCATCGCTATTTGGTTCAGGAAGTGGCCGTCGGCCATGCGACCCGTTCGGCACCGATCCTCCGACCGCATATTGCCATTGTGACAAATATATCGGAGGCGCATCTGGAAGGATTTCATACGCTTGAAGGCATTGCGGACGCCAAATCGGCTGTTTTGCGGGCGCTGGAATCCGGTGGTCATGCAGTGATCTGCCGGGATGCGCAACTTTATGAGCGGGTGCGCGATCATGCGCTGCGCAAAGACGTTTCGATCATCACCTATGGCATGCATCAGGATGCGCAGTGGCGGCTGGCTGAATTTTGCAGCCAGACGGGCGCAGCCGACTATCAGACGCCCTATGGAAGGCTGCGTATGGTTTTGCTTCCCGGTGCACGCCATCAGGCGATCAATGCTGTGGGCTGCCTGGCCTGTCTTGATGCGGCGGGTGAGGATTGGCGCCGCGCAGCCATGCTGTTGCAGGACTGGTCGCCGCCGGCTGGGCGGGGGCTGGCTTTTTATGTTGCAGCTTCACCGAGCGGCCAGGCGATGGTTGTCGATGATGCTTTTAATGCGGCACCCATTGCAATGGCGGCAGCGGCGCAATCGCTGGCGTCCACGCAGTGCACGGGCAGACGGGTGTTGGTATTGGGTGAAATGTTGGAACTGGGTGAGAATTCACGCGCCATCCACCGCCGGTTGGCCGAGGCGATTGCCTGTCTCGCCATTGATGAGGTGCACGCGGTCGGCGAGGCATATTGCGACTTCTGGAGCGCTTTGCCGGTCCATCAGCGCGGGTCTTATCATCGGCGACGCGAGGATTTGCAGCAGGACCTGCAACACCGCATGCGCGATGGCGATGTCTGGTGGTTCAAGGGCGCGCATGGCAGCGGATTGCATCGGACGGTCGCAGCCCTGCGTGAGCGCGCGATCGGCCATCACAGAAATGCCGGATAGACAAAGCGGTGCAACGCAACCGCCAGCGCCGCAGGGTCTTTCGGCTTTTCAAGAGGGGGCGGGCTCACGGGGCGCGGGTTGTTGAGTCGCGCAGGATCAGCTCCGGTGTCCACAATTCACAACAGGTGTCTGCGGCTTTCTTATCGAGAATATCCATCAGCATGGAGGCGCATCTTTTGCCGGCCAGACGCATGGAGGATCGGGTGGCGGTGAGCGAGGGCACCATGTTTTCGGCACTGAGGAAAGAAATCACGTCGTCATGGGCAATCACCGACAGATCCTTGCCAATGGTGAGGCCGAAGGCGCGCGCCGCACGATAGATCCCAAGTGCCGTCATCATGGAGCCAGCGACAAAGGCGGTGGGCCTGATGGCACGGCTGAGCAATTTATGGGCGTGCTTGTATCCGATGTCATCGGTAAAATCGCCATGCGCCACCAGCTCAGGGTCAAAGGGGATGTGCTTTTCCTCCAGCGCTCTGCGATAGCCTTCATCCCGATGCAATGAAAAAGTAAAGCCCGAGCGGCCATTAATCATGGCGATCTGGCGATGACCGAGATCGATGAGATGGGCGGTCGAGCGATAGACAGCGAATTCATTGTCGATATCAAGCCATGGATGCGGGATGTCGATGTCCGAGCGACCGTGAACCACAAAGGGCATGCCCAGCTCGTGCAGAATCCGGATCCGCGGGTCATTCGGCTTGGGCGAGGTGACGATGATCGCGTCGACGCGTCGGCTGGTGGCCAGACGGCGACAGAGCTCGACTTCGTCATCGGAACCATTGTTGGCGATCGGGCTGACCAGAATATCGACTTCGTCGAGACAGAGCCGCTCGGCCATGCCGCGCATGAATTCGGCAAAATGAAACTCGCTGTTGCGCCCCATGACCACCCCAATGGCGCCAGCTCGGCCGGTGACAAGGCGCACCGCATTGATGTTGGGCTGGTAACCCAGGCGAAAGGCCTCCTGGATCACCCGGCGGCGGGTGGATTCGGCCACTTCGGGATAGCCGCTCAGAGCACGACTGACGGTTGTGGCGGAGAGGCCTAACTGTTTGGCAAATTCACGGAGTTTCATTGGGTCTAACGATTTGAGGGGCCGCAGCTCTGCGCAGTATAGCGGTTCTTCGCGGATAAACAATTCGCGGGATATTGTGAGGGATATCCAGGCCTTGCAGATGACAGAGAGCCAAACCGATTTCAATTTATCCGCCGTTTCACGCATGTACCCTCCAGATAATGACCAGCTTTTTGTTGGTGCTGGGTCGCAATGGCCGGACCCAGGCATGCCAGATGGGCTCCAATCTTTGGGATCGCGTTCAGTCGGTCGTCTGAACTGCGGCTTGACAGCGCGCCCGGCTTCTGCAAGGCTTTCGCAACCAAACCGTTTTCGAATTATACAGACCGCTTCCTGAGCGGATGGGAGGAGGAAATGATGAAGGCATTTCAGGGGGCCGTCGGCGCCTTTGTGGCTTTGGGCTTTGCAAGTGGGATGGCGCAAGCGGCGGAGATCGCGATCGCCGCCAATTCGACCGGCAACAATATCCAGTTTCTGCAGGCGCAGATCGATAAGTTCGAGCAGCAGAGTGGCCACAAGGTCCGTATTGTTGCGATGCCTCCCTCGAGCAGCGAGCAGTTCAGTCAATATCGCTTGTGGCTGGCGGCGGGCAATGCGGATATCGATGTCTACCAGACCGATGTGGTCTGGGCGCCGCAGCTTGCCGATCAGTTCATCGATCTGACCGACGCTGCCAAGGACGTCGTGGCCACGCATTTTCCCTCCATCATCGCGTCGCAGACGGTGAACGGAAAACTGGTGGCGCTGCCGTTTTACACCGACGCGCCAGCCCTTTTTTACCGCAAGGATCTGCTGCAGAAATATGGCAAGGCCGTGCCAAAAACCTGGGATGAGATGAGGACCACGGCGCGCGCGATCATGGAAAAGGAGCGCGCGCAAGGTCAGAGAGATCTTTGGGGCTATGTCTTTCAGGGCAATGCCTATGAGGGTCTGACATGCAATGCCCTGGAGTGGATCAATTCATCGGGCGGCGGCCAGATTGTCGAGGCGGATGGAACGATTTCCGTCAATAATGCAGCGGCGGCTGCAGCCCTTGATCGGGCGAAAGACTGGATCGGCACGATCGCGCCGCAGGGTGTTCTGGCCTATCAGGAAGAGGAAGCGCGCGGCGTTTGGCAGACCGGGAATGCCGTTTTCATGCGCAATTGGCCTTATGCCTATGCGCTTGGAAACAATGATGACAGTGCGGTGAAGGGAAAATTCGATGTCGCACCGCTTCCGGCCGGCAAGGCGGGGGCAGCACCGGCCTCGGCGCTCGGCGGCTGGAACCTCGCTGTCTCGACTTATTCCACCAAGCAGGATGCGGCGATCGCGCTGGTGAAGTATCTGGCATCCGCCGAGGTTCAAAAGGTGCAGGCCATCGAGATATCGCGCCTGCCAACGATTGCAGCACTTTACGACGATCCGGACATTATCGCGGCGCAGCCGTTCATGGCGCATTGGAAGCCGATCTTTGAGAACGCAGTTCCACGGCCTTCAGCGGCGACCAAGATCAAATATAACGAGGTTTCGGCAAAATTCTGGACTGCGGTGCACAACACCCTTTCGGGGCAGGGAACGGCTGCTGACAATCTCGAAATGCTTGAAGTCGAGCTGACGGAACTGGAGGGGTCCGGCTGGTAGCCGCGCATCGCTCGGCGTTTGGACGGTTGAGCGCACTGGATTAGGGAGCAAGCGGGAGGAGGACGATGGCAGAGATTTTGGTTGAGGTTTCGCCCCGGCACAGGCGCCGCCGCCCGCAGTCCGATTTGAAACGCGCGCGCGTCCGCGCCGCCTGGGTGTTCCTGGCGCCGACCCTTGTAGTGCTGGCGCTTGTGGCAGGATGGCCGCTGCTGAGAACCATTTATTTCAGCTTCACAAATGCATCGCTGACAAATCTCGCGGGCGCCGAATTTGTCGGCTTCAAAAACTACCTCTCCTGGGTGACGCTGAAGAGCGGACGCACGGTCTATCGTGGGCTTCTCGCGGATCCGGCCTGGTGGGGTGCGGTGTGGAACACAATCCGCTTTACTTTTTTTTCGGTCAGTCTGGAAACCGCTTTCGGCTTGATCGTGGCATTGGTGCTCAATGCGCGCTTTCCGGGACGCGGTCTGGTGAGAGCAGCTATCCTGATCCCTTGGGCGATACCGACCATCGTCTCGGCAAAAATGTGGGGATGGATGCTCAATGATCAGTTCGGCATCTTGAACGATATCCTGCTCGGCCTTGGGCTGATCAGCCAGAAAATCGCCTGGACCGCCCATCCGGACACCGCGATGATCGCCATTCTTATCGTGGATGTCTGGAAGACAACGCCTTTCATGGCGCTGTTGATCCTTGCTGGTCTGCAGATGATTCCATCCGATATCTATGAGGCGGCCCGCGTCGATGGGGTGCATCCGCTCAAGGTGTTTTGGCGCGTTACACTGCCGCTGATCCGGCCGGCCCTGATGGTGGCTGTCATCTTCCGAATGCTCGACGCCTTACGGATTTTCGATTTGATCTATGTGCTGACCCCTAACAATGCCCAGACAAAGACAATGTCGGTGTTTGCGCGCGAGAACCTGTTCGACTTTGACAAATTTGCCTATGGCGCGACGGCCTCCACGATGTTGTTCGTGATCATCGCGGCGATCACCTTGCTTTACATGTTCTTCGGGCGCGTAAGCATCGCCAGTCGGGGGGAATGATGATGCGGGCGCTGAAGTTTATAGGATTTTATCTGGTTGTTGCGGTCATCATCGTGGTCGCTGTGTTTCCCTTCTACTACGCAATTCTGACCAGTTTCAAATCCGGTACCGCGCTGTTTACGGTTGATTTGTGGCCGCGCAGCTTTTCGCTTGATAATTATGCATCGGTGCTGGCGAAAGGCGGCTTCCTGCGCAGCCTGGGAAACTCACTTCTGGTGGCGACAGTGGTGGTTGCCCTGTCACTTTTGCTGGCGGTTTCAGCCGCCTATGCGCTGGCCCGGGTTCATTTTCGTGGTCGTGGGCTGCTGTTGCTCACCATTCTGTCGGTTTCTATGTTTCCGCAGATCGCGGTTCTGGCCGGTCTGTTCGAGCTCATCCGCTTTCTCGGTATCTTCAACACGCCGCTGGCGCTGATTTTCTCCTATATGATCTTCACGCTTCCCTTCACCGTCTGGGTCTTGACGACTTTCATGCGCGATCTTCCGGTGGAAATAGAGGAGGCAGCGATTGTTGACGGCGCCACACCGTTTGTCATCATTACAAGAGTGTTCATGCCGCTGATGTGGCCAGCGCTGGTGACGACGGGGCTCCTCGCATTCATTTCCGCTTGGAATGAATTCCTGTTTGCACTGACCTTCACGGCCTCTGCCGGCCAGCGCACGGTTCCCGTGGCGATCGCCTTGCTGTCGGGGAGTTCGCAGTTCGAAATCCCCTGGGGCAATATCATGGCGGCATCGGTGATCGTGACCGTGCCGCTTGTCATCCTTGTTCTCATCTTTCAGCGGCGGATCGTATCAGGTCTGACGGCCGGTGGCGTGAAAGGATAGAAAATTACATGGCTGAACTGCAATTGCGTAATCTGCGCAAGTCATTTGGGACCTTCGAGGTCATCAAAGGCGTCGACATGGATATCCGTGCCGGCGAATTCATGGTGTTCGTCGGTCCGTCGGGATGTGGCAAGTCGACCCTGTTGCGGTTGATCGCCGGGCTCGAAGATATCACCTCCGGCAGCCTTTTGATCAATGGGGTTGAGGTCAATGGTCTGAGTCCATCCAAACGCGGTGTGGCGATGGTTTTTCAGTCCTATGCGCTTTATCCGCATATGACGGTCTATCAAAACATGGCGTTCGGCATGCAGCTTGCCGGCAGCAGCACACAGGCTTGCAAGCGGCGTATTGCGCAGGCTGCCGAGATGTTGCAGTTGACCCCCTATCTTAACCGATTGCCGCGCCAGCTTTCTGGTGGTCAAAGGCAACGGGTTGCAATCGGTCGCGCGATTGTCCGCGACCCGAAACTGTTTTTGTTTGATGAGCCGCTCTCCAATCTCGATGCGGCGTTGCGCGTTGCGACGCGGCTGGAAATTGCAAAGCTGCACCACAGCATGGCGGGAACCACTATGATCTATGTCACTCATGACCAGGTCGAGGCGATGACCCTTGCCGACCGGATCTGTGTTTTGCGTGACGGGCGGGTTGAACAGATCGGAACGCCGCTTGAATTGTATCAACATCCCAATTCGACCTTTGTCGCATCCTTCATTGGTTCGCCAAAAATGAATCTGCTTTCCGGCCAGCATGCCGCGCGGTTTGGAGCGCCGTTGGTTGGGATCCGTCCCGAACATCTGCTATTTGTCGGCGGGGATGGTTGTTGGAACGGTCGGGTCATCCATTCGGAAATTCTGGGTTCTGACAGCTATGTCTATGTTGATCTGGGGCTGGATGAGCCGCTTGTGGTCCGGGAAAGCGGCGTTTCGCTGTTAGAATCCGGAGCGCCTGTATCGATCCAGCCGATGGCCGCGCATATGCACTGGTTTGATCAGGATGGGCGGGCGCTTGTTAAAGCTGATGAACCAAAGGATGAAGAAATTCAGGAACAATCCGCGGCGCGATTGGGTTTTCCTGTCTGAAGTGTTCTCCCGAACGAAAATGAAACGGCGGCGATGGCGTCGCGATAAAAGGAGAAATCAGGTGTCGATACGGACAATCGTCTGGGGTGAGAATATCCATGAGCAGAGCAATGAAACCGTGCGTCAACTTTATCCTGAAGGGATGCATCACACGATCGCCGCAGCGTTGAATGCAGACAATGCGATTGCGGCCTCCACAGCCACATTGCAGGAAGCCGACCATGGTCTGACCGAAGAGCGGCTTGCTGAAACGGATGTTCTGGTCTGGTGGGGGCATCAGGACCATGGCGGTGTCAGGGACGATGTGGTGGAACGGGTCGCGCGGCGGGTGTTTGAAGGCATGGGGCTGATAGTTCTGCACTCGGGACATTTCTCGAAGATCTTCAAGCGACTGATGGGGACACCCTGCGCGCTGAAGTGGCGGGAGGCCGGTGAGCGCGAGCGTGTATGGGTGGTCAATAAGGGTCATCCGATCGCGCAGGGGCTTGGCGAGAACTTCGTGCTGGAAAACGAGGAAATGTATGGCGAGCAGTTTTCGGTCCCCGAGCCGCTGGAGACGGTGTTCATTTCCTGGTTTGCAGGCGGCGAAGTGTTCCGCTCCGGCATGACCTGGCGTCGCGGGGCGGGCAATGTGTTTTATTTCCGGCCCGGGCATGAAACCTACCCGACCTATCATGATGAGAATGTCCATCTGGTTCTGCGCAACGCCGTCAAATGGGCCCATAATCCGCAGCCGGCTTTTACGGCCATTCACACCGCGCCCAATGTTGCAGTCGAACAGGCTCTGGAGCCGATCGTTGAGCGCGGACCCAAACTGCATAAGCCGGGCGAAGCCGGCTATCGTTGAGGTGAAGCATGCGTCTTCTCATTCTTGGAACAGGCGGCATGGCGAGAAATCATGTCGAGGCCTTCGCGGCGATCGATGGCGTTGAAGTTGTAGCGGCCTGCGATGTGTCGGCGGAGCGCGTCGATGCCTTTTCGGAAAATCACGGCATTCATAATCGTTTCACCCGGCTTGAGGATGCGCTTGACTGGGACCGTTTTGACGCGGTCGCCAATGTCACGCCTGATGCTATCCATCACCCGACATCAGTGGCGTTGGCCGGTGTGGGCAAGCACATTTTCTGCGAGAAGCCGCTGGCGGAAAGCTATCACAAGGCCGCTGAAATGGCGGATGCGGCCGAACAGGCTTCGATTGTGAATATGGTTAATCTGACCTATCGCAATGTGGCGCCGCTGCAGAAGGCGCGACAGCTTGTGATGGCGGGCGAGATCGGGCAGATCCGCCATTTTGAAGCCTCCTATCTGCAAAGCTGGCTGGTTTCCAAGACCTGGGGGGACTGGAAGTCGGAAAGCAAATGGCTGTGGCGCCTTTCAACCCGGCATGGTTCCAATGGCGTGCTGGGGGACGTCGGCATTCATATTCTGGATTTCGCATCCTATGCCATCGGCAGTGACGTGGAACGCGCTTCCGCGCGGCTCAAGACCTTTGACAAGGCGGAGAACGACCATATCGGCGAATATGTGCTGGATGCCAATGACAGCTTCGTCATGATGGCGGAATATGGCAATGGCGCACTCGGCGTCATTCATGCCAGTCGCTGGGCGACGGGCCATCTCAATGAGCTGCGTCTGCGCATCCATGGCGACAAGGGGGCGCTGGAAGTCATTCACACGCCGATCGGCTCAAGCCTGCGCGGCTCGATCGGTGCCGACATTGAAGTTCCATCTTGGCGTGACATAGAGGTGGAGGCGGTGGAGACAAATTACCAGCGCTTTGCCCGCGCCGTTGCTGATGGTGTTGGACTGGAGCCGAATTTCCGCCATGCTGCCAATCTGCAACGTGTGCTGGATCACGCGCTGAGCGGGGACGCCCCGTTACCGCCGGTTGGAGCAAATTGAACAGCCTGTCGGTCTGTCGGCTCGGCGGCTAATGACTGCTGTCATGGCAGATTTGCATCAGCGCGCGTGGGCAGTGCCCTTCGCGGCGGCTGACCGGCTGGCGTTTGCTCGCCGCATGCCTTCCTTGAAGGATCGTTTGCCGTCACTTTGACAACGCCTGCGCGTCTGCCGCCAGGGCAGATTGAACGGGCTCGGTAAAGTGGAGACACGACTTTGCGCTCTGGGCTGATTTGGCTCAACTGGCGGCGAAGGCCGTTGGCTTGAGAATGGGACGCAGCGGCTGGGGTGCTACACAGAGATAGCCGGCCAGCAGACGCGTCACATGTTCAACGGCATCATCTTCGTCTGTCATGACCTGTCCACAGTCGTTGATGATCAGGGCATGGGTCAGGCTTTCAACCGTCGTCACGCAGATAAAGGCCGCGGTATCAAGATCCTGTAACAGGATTTCGTGCTGGCAGAGTTGCATGAAGCTTTTCACAAGTTCAAGCGTATCCTTGCGGATTGCCTCCACTTCCGCAAGTCTGCCAATGCGGGGGACTTCCTCTTTAAAGATGCGGTGAAGCTCTGGGTCAATGCGGTGTGCTGCGAGCATGGCGCGGACCAGCTCTCGCATCACATCAACGAGGGTGGCATGTGCGCATTGGCGCATCGCCTTTTCGAGAAGGTCCAGGATTTCTCGATTGTGCCGGGCGACCAGTGCTGCAATCAATGCCTGCTTGTTGGGGAAATACTGGTAAAGGGAACCAATGCTGACACCGGCCACCGCGGCGATGCGATTGGTGCTGGCACGCGCATAGCCTTCCTGTGTCAAAACGCGAGCAGTCGCGTCCAGTATGGCTGAGACGGTGACGCGCGAGCGCTGCTGGGATGCCGATTTTCGGGGATTTGTCAGGACTTGCAGGGTCACGGTTCTAAATTCCAAAAGCGAGTAGACAATGTGAGTATATGCTCACATATTTAGTATAGTTCGTCAACAAGCTAGTTAGATGACGCCTTTCTGCAATCAAATTGCAGAATAGGAGCTTTTTGACTTTATTTTTCAGAAACAAGAAAAGACCGTTCCAGAATGCGTAAAGTAATCGTGATCGTGATGATGATTTTTCCTTCAATTGTTTTGTCTGCCTGCGGCAATATGGGGGCCCGTTCGACCCTTGGAGCTGGATCCTGTGGCTCGGCAATCGAGAATTCGACATCGGCTCGAGGATGCGTTCAGCCGAAACTCGGCTGGAAAGGGGCGAGCGGCAGTGGCTATCGCATTGGCGGGTAAGGCATTGCGCGTTGGCCTTTACAGCGTGCGGCGATCAACCGGAAGTGTCCTCGCAACGCAGATTTGAAAGCGTCTGACAGCCGGATCCCGATCGCCAACAGCCATGCCGTTCCCATCCTCAGAGCCATGGCGGGTTCCGGGCGTTTCAATCAACTGTCTTTCAGCTCGATCGACGCGCGGCGGTTGCGCGTCGGTGCTGTATGAATCGGCTGCCGCCGGCCACACGCTTCATCGGGCTGCCATGACGATTTACACTGCCAGGAGAATCATTTCTTTTGCGTTTTTTTGAAAGGAATTTTTACGTTGAAGATTGAAGAACTGATTGGCGTCGAATGTTTGAAGGCGATCCTGGAATATAAGGGAAAAATTCTGCTTGAGTTTGATTTTCCGGACGACATGGAGACGGGCCGTGTTCACATGGAGCTGGATTCCGACAATGCCCGCAAGGTTGCGCAGTTTCTGTTGCGCGCCGCAGACGGCATCGATGGGGTTATCAACCACACCCTCAATTGAGAGCAGACCGAAGCGCGTTTTGTCGGCTGCTGAAAGCCATAAGCCATTTCAGGCGAGACGGGTCGATACCAAGTGAATGGCGAGAGAGGGGGCTCTCGCCATTCTTTGACTGCGTCGGTTGAGCTTGGGTATTGTGCAGTCAAAATTCGTGACATGCAGACGGATCCCGCTGTATGTTTTGAACGAGGCATTGCTATGCTGATTGCGAGGCTCAGCAAAGTTTCATACCGTTCGTAACGGCGACACCAACAAGTGTGCTGGCGTTGGCGGAACCCGTTACGCCACCATGGTGTTCATTTCTGGTGCAGGAAGGCCCGGGGCTTTTGCGCGCATGAGCTGCTTGGAACAAGCAAAGCGGTCGACGGGTTGCCAGATGCATCCAGGGATTTGCTGGCGACAAGACAAGGTGTGCGTAAGACAGCCTCAACGCTACGTCGTCACAATTGAACTCTGCAATGATGCGTGCAGGGACGGTCTGAAACTCAACAATCCTTGGCGATCTTCGACGAGGAACGCTGTTTACCGGCGTCGGTCGATCGCATCAAATCTATTCAATCGCTGCCACTGCCGCCGAAAGCCCTCGCGTCGGTGCATTGAGCACGACAGAGCCGCGGTGGCTGGAGCGATAAGATACGCCGACAGGGGCATTATTCTCGATCTGCTTTCGAATGATGGGAACAAGTGAAACGAATGCAGTACAGGCCAGACCATCGCAAGCTCCAATCTTGATGGAGAGGGTCTGCTTCTGTGCATCGAACCGCAGTGTGATCCGATCCTCAACAATGATATCTGCTGGTACACGCAATATCAGCATCGGTTTTCCTGCTTCCGTTGCGGCCAGTGACCAGCTGAACACGAAGGCGCCTTTGTCATCCTCTATCGTTTGGGTGACATTGCAGATCTTGTTCATTGCTTTGAGGTCTTCGTCACAAATCAGATCCCAGTTCTGGAATGGACGAATGACCCTTCGATAGCTCCCTTGTTCGGCTCCGGCAGGTAAGGCCACGATGGAAGGCTTGACCTTGAACGCCTCGATTGGGACTTGATTGGACCAAGCGGGTTGCCCCCCGCAAACAATTATGGACCACAGGACAAAGAGGATCTTGCGCACGCCACTCACCTCAATTCAGTGTAAAACTGATACCGCCGCCCATGCCAAGGTACCCACCACTGGACGTCGCGGTCAGGTTAGCACGCACATTGCTATTCTCATTTGTGTAGCCAAGCCCAAAGGCGGCAGCGCCGTGTCCCCGCCATGCCCCGCCACCAAACGCCAAGCTTAATTTGCCCGGTCGGTCGTCAAATCTCAAAGAGGCGGCTGCGAGTCCGATTGCTGCGGCCCGTCGCGCTTCACCACGGACGTCGCGAATTTCGGAACTCAACTGCCCAAGACCCTGATCGAGCCTATTTGATAAAGCGCCCACATCCTGTGACACCTGAGAAAATTTCTTGTCCGTATAGTTTGTTGAGGACATGAGGGCCTGGGTTCCGATTTCGTCCGTGTAAGCCATGCCTTGATCCAAAATTGCCTTGTCCGCCTGATCGGCATAAACCTTGGATTGATGCGCATAATCGGCGTTCTGTGCCGCGATATCCTGCTTGGCTTGGTTCAGTTGTCGCAGATTGACACTATCTTGCGCGTCAATACCGTCAGCAACGTTTTTCAAAAGCACGGGTGCGCTGGGATCGCCGCCGAGCAGTGTAACCGCATTGGTGCGGCCACCGCCTGGTGCCGTATCGTAGGAAATATCGTTGGCCTGTGCCGATGCAAGGTCGCTCACGCGGTCATTGACGGTGCCGATATTTGTGTCAAGCGCTGCCACAGCTGCACCGACATTGTTATGGATATCGGCCGTCTCAGCAACACGCCCATCGCGATCAATCGCTGCAACAGTGTATTCTGGCGCTGTGATGCGGCCATCCGTGTTTGTGGTTGATCCACCACCCAAGGCGCTTGCAGTTGCCTTTCCGGCGTCTTCGATCCGACCCAGAACAGTTTCGTCAGCGCCAATGCCTGCCAGTTGCGCACCAGCCTTGTCGGCTGCTGTGCGTGCTTTGTCTGCGCTATCCTGTGCAGCGTTTGCAGTGGTCTGTGCGTTATCGGCTGACGCCTGTGCGGTATTGGCTGTCGACTGCGCATGATCGGCCGCTGTCCTGACACTGTCCGCGGCGGTTTGTGCTGTGCTGGCAGCCGCTGCCACGGTTTGCAACTGGCCAAGATTGACAGCATCCTTCACAAGCACACCATCGGCGATGTTGGAAATCCTGCTGGTTTCCGATGATCCGTGGCGCGCATCGAACGCACTGGCGGTCTCGTTCCACAGCAATGCATCCTCACCAAGACGATCGGCCTTGGTCGCAAGGTCGCTCACGCGGTCATTGACGGTGCCGATATTTGTGTCAAGCGCTGCCACAGCTGCACCGACATTGTTATGGA
>NZ_BAABSV010000012.1:0-111128 GCF_040369775.1 Brucella sp. NBRC 12953 | reverse complement strand
TTGTCGGCTGCTGTGCGTGCTTTGTCTGCGCTATCCTGTGCAGCGTTTGCAGTGGTCTGTGCGTTATCGGCTGACGCCTGTGCGGTATTGGCTGTCGACTGCGCATGATCGGCCGCTGTCCTGGCACTGTCCGCGGCGGTTTGTGCTGTGCTGGCAGCCGCTGCCACGGTTTGCAACTGGCCAAGATTGACAGCATCCTTCACAAGCACACCATCGGCGATGTTGGAAATCTTGCTGGTTTCCGATGATCCGTGGCGCGCATCGAACGCACCGGCGGTCTCGTTCCACAGCAATGCATCCTCGCCAAGACGATCGGCCCTGGTCGCAAGGGCGCTCACGCGGTCATTGGTCTCTGACAATTGGCCACCAGTCACAGCATCCGTGGATTCTGTGGTGAGAGCGCCGGGTGCGAGATTTGTAATCCTTCCATTCTCCCGTATCATCATCGGGTTGCCCTCGCTGTCCAGCAATTGCTTTCCATCATCGTCAAGCTGGGGAATGATACGCTCGGCATCGAAAGCGTTCTTCTCAGGGTGCCACAACAGAGAACTGTCTATAATTGCTCCAATCGCGCGATCATTCTTGACCATTTCATTATCAAGCGCGGCAATTGCACCCAGAAGGGTGTTGGGCTGTTCGGCTGGGATCGTATTGCCATTGCCGTCAACCGTTGCCCCGAGACTTTTCAATGCAATTTCGGGCATGACGAGAGCGCCTGCGTCATTGATCACCGCGCCGTCTCCGATTGCTGCACGCACAGATTCCGCGACACCGGTCTGTCCCGGGTTCGTTCCGGGAACTGGCAGAGCCGCGATCCTTGCTTCGAGGTCGCCGACCCGTGTATGTGTTTTTCCAATCTCAGAGAACGCAGCGAAGAGCTGCGAACCATTGATTGCGTCCGTACTATCAGCACTGATCCGCCCGGATGCAAAATTCGTGCCCTGCCTCTGCTGCGCCAAACTACCGACCGACAATTCGGCATGTGGTGCTCCGCCAGCGAAATTATAGACTGTCCCAGCCAGCGTTGCGGATGGATATGGGGCCATGCTCCCGGTTCTCGCATTGGAACCCAAGGCAACGCCGAAATCATTTTCAGCGGTGGCGCCGAATCCTAGCGCCATTGCATCACGTATATTCTGCTCGACGAGAGCGTTTCGTCCTACGGCAATCGCGTTTTCCGCTCTTGCTCGTGCACCGTAGCCAACGGCGACGGCACCTTCTGCGACAGTCAACTGGTTTGCGATCCCTGCAACCGCATTCCGTCCGACTGCTGTTGTGTTGGGTCCGTAGGCTTGCGCAAATCGACCTGCAGCCAGAGCGGAATATCCTTCCGCCTGGGTCGATGGACCTAAAGCTGTGGATCGCTGGCCTCTTGCTTTCGCGGCCGTACCAACCCCGAGGGCATAGGTCCCGATCGCCTCGGAATTATTGCCGATCGCGACCGCAAAACCTTGCGCGGCACCATCCGCAACACTTCCGTCGGCCGAGGCCTGTCCGCCGATCGCAATATCTCCGGCGTGTACGGTCCTGGTTGTTGTGCTTCCGATTTTGAATCCGGCCCCCGTATCTCTTCCCATTTGAAGAGTTGCCATCGGAATATGAACGTAGCCATTGAGCATCGCGAGCCCATTGACGTAGATTTCACCGCCTAAGCTCAGCGAAGTGGCTCCGACTCCGTTCACACCTGCTGGACGATAGAACAGCACAGAATTCGTCTGAGTTGACTTGTTGTTCGAGTTACATTCAGCAGCATTGTTGCGCAGGTTGATATAGGCCGCCGCGTCCTGGGTAAAACTCGGCGAACCCACCGCGAAGCTATCCTGCGGGTCATTGATGCTCACGCATCGTCCGTCTGTGTTTGCGTTTATGTATATTCCATTTGCGAGCAGAGGAGAGGTCGCAGCGATAGCGATCGCAGCGCCGACACCCAAAAGACCAAGCCCGCGTGGGGACTTGAAGCCGAGAACACGACAAGCCATCCGCCAAACCGCAAACAGACGACGGCGAGACGAATTGCCAATAGCTGGTGATCTGATCCAAGTCACTTCGAAGGTTAATGCGGTGTCTGGGCGGCTGTGCTGCAGGTTCTTGGTCGATTGTCTCATGGTTCCTCGTCGCATTCAGAACAGGCAGCCTTGACAGCCGACCCTGAACACAAGAATTTTTGTATGAGGGACAACCATTGGCAGGCCGGTCGTCCATAAGCGCGGCGACGGGGATAGCCGCAAATACGGGCGGGACGACAGGTTACATACTGTTACAGCACGGCTACACGGGAAGCCTCATGTGTAAACGTGCCGGCGTCAGGCAAGGCTGGTGGGGAAAAGATCGGGCCAACGGCAATCATTTCAAGGCATGCGACCTCAAACGCCCATGGAAGGTCTGCCGACATAGTAGCCCTGAATATGCGTCGCGCCTGAGGCGACTGCCCGTCCCCATTGCTCGGCCGTCTCAACGCCTTCCACGACCACGACGGGCGCGATGCAAAGGGCGAAATCGACGATGTGGTGAAGAGAATGGTTCCGCTTTGATCTGCCGCGAATATTCCAGAGCATGGAGGCATCGATCTTGATGATATCTGGTTCAACCTTCAGCAACTGGCTGGGCGAGAGGTGCCCGGAGCCAAAATCGTCCATCGCGATCCGACAGCCGGTGTCCTGTGCCTGCTTTATGAACTGATTGATCTCTGTGGCGTCCCTCAGAGGAGAGGTCTCTGTGATCTCCAGAACAAGTCTTGATGCCAATCCAGACGCACGGATTGACCGGAGCATCTTGTTTCGGATCTCATGATTTTGAAACGTGACTGCGGAAACATTGCAACCGCGTTGCAGGTTCGGCTCACGCTTTAGATCATTGATGACGACGCTTAAGATTTGTTGGTCGAGATGAATGATATCGCCGCAGGATTCCAACTGGGGAATGAAATAGCCACCGCCATGCACGATACCATCGGCCGTTCGAAGCCTCGCCAAGCCTTCATGGTAGAAAGTCTGGCCACCGAGCGCGGCGCGTTTTACAGGCTGATAGGCGCAGAGAAACGCCCTCTCGCGCAACAGCATGCGTTCATTTCTGGCGTCCGACAGACGATCCAACATATCGCTACCCATACTAAAACAGTGATCATTTTGATCGCTTTGCGGAACGGCGTCCAAGGCCGACCGGCGAGGCTGTGTGAATGAGCTACTTTTAGATAAACAAGGCAAGTTACATACCGCTACAGGGGCCTCTGTAACGCGACGCGGTGGACAAATTGATTGTTCAAGCAATGATTGGAAGCGACAAGGGTGGTCGCACGCCATGTTTTCGCGCCGTGCTGCAGCCGGTCTCGTCGCTCGTGCGCAATCAAACGCTGTGCAGCCGAGGATGCCAGCCAATGCCCTTCGGAGGCGAGTGTCCATAAGATGGCATTTTTTAGGATGGTGAGCGTAGGGAAGGCCGCAGTTAAGGCTTCGCCTCGACGCCCACCAGAGCAAGGCCTTCGGCGATACTATCAATAACGCTTTCCGACACATTGTTGTGGTGAAAGTCACCATAGAGATGGCGTTCATAGCCCGGGCGTAAACTGTGCAGCGCAGCGAGCGCCTGTCGTGCATCCTCAAGCCGGTTTAATTTGGCATAGATGATCGTTCTGATGAGCGGGACCAGATAATAGTCGGAAGCACCGACCCTCTCGAGGAGAGACAGCGCATTTGCGTAATTTCCCAGATAGTATTCGCGGTATGCAAGCGACAAGAACGCTAACCCGACGTGCTCTCCCGTCTCATCAATCCCGGTTCTGACGAGGTTGACGCCCTCATCAACCAGTCCGATATTCATGAATGCGTTTCCAATGCGGATCTTCAAATGCGGGTCCTTATAAACGCGAAGTATGTTGCGGGCGATTTTTTCAAAAGCAGGCAAGTTCGCGTTATTATAAGTGAGATACATCAGAGCCTGATCTGTCAGCAAAGAATTCGGCGCAAGGATTCTTGCCTGAGTTGCGGCATTCTCAAGCTTGAGCGCCCAGGATTTTGTGTCCTCTCCAAAAGATGCGGCGCGTCGCGCCAGACGATAATAAATCTGGGCGAGAATAGCCCATGCCTCGGCGTTGTTGGGATGTTGCGTGACCACCTCCTCCAGACAGTGCATGACATCACTTTGGAAAACGGAATGATAGATCAAGGCCAGTCGTTGCGGTTTGGTCAAGCATCCTCTTTGATCCTGGGTGCCGTCATAAAGGACCCCGATGATCGTGGGGATAGCACCCTCCATGCCAAGAATACGCCCAGCCAGCGAATCCACCGCTGTTTCAAAGGTTGCATCGGGGGGCAAATCCTCAATTGATGCCCACGCGACCTCCTTCGATCGTATGTCGTCCAATTGCCAGACCACAGACAGCGTCGTCTCGGTTTGTCGGATATGCGCTTTGAGATTATAAACATCGCTGTTTTTGGCCGGGTCTGACATGGCACTGTTCGCATCGCCTTTTCGATTATCAATGATCCGGGCATTGCCATAGGCCGCTAAATGCGAAACGAGGAGTTGTGTCATGCCCTCCGCGACCTGCTTGGCAGCATCCGAGTTTATGGACGCCTCAACCGCATTGACGATCAATACGGGTTGTCCCTGTTGCTTGATCATTGGGCGTTCTTCAGAAGCCCGCATTGCCAGAACTGCGATCAAACCTGTAAAAAGAAGCACAAGAATAGTTAGATAGCCGCGATTCTGCCAAAGATTGCGTGTGCGCTTTGCAGTCGTTTGAGCAGCGACGTCGATATGCGCTGAATATGCTATCGGCTTGTCTGCGGGGGGAACTTCCGCTGCGGTGAAAACCGGTACATATCGACCTCGCGGCAGTGATATCCGGATTCCAGTCTGAGATTTTGAGTTTTGGTTGTAGCGTTCCAGTGCGCTGCGCAGTCGGTTTGCAGTGGTCCGAACGATCGGATCCATCGATGCGTCAAAATCCACACCCCGGTGAAAGACTTCGATTGCGATGGAATAGGATTTGATCCGCTCTGCGCGACCTGCCAGCGTTTCAGACACGATATAGCTTAGAAATGACCGCATCCTCTCGGCATTCGTGAAATGTTCCGATGCCAGGATCTGCGCAAGCTCTTCATTGACGGCAGCAACGTCAAAGTCGTTCAGTCCAGGACTTTCCATTTGCCGGGCTCTCCGCAACAGCACGATCAACAGTTTAACACCCGCTCGTTCGCGTCGAAAGATCAAGCCGGAAAGAACAATTATTGAATTGCGGCTATGCTTTCTGGTCGAAGGAAGCGTGTGTTGTCGAAAAAGGCGATCGTAGACAATGCGATCAACCGCTCACACACAGAACTGGCAACTATTCTTTAAGTCGGCGACCCAACGGTTCGAAATGCTGCAAGGTGCCGGAAAACCTTGCTCCAGACGCAGCGATGCTTGGCACTTCGAAACACTTGATCCTGGCTTTCCCTGGGTGTGTGGGGCGCCGGGTACAGCACCACGATAATATTGTGTAGGTATTAAGAGTTACATAACGCGAACATTGGCGTAAAAACGCAAGTCCCAATGGTCGCTGCGCATGAAAATCGCAGTCTCAACTCGTGTCGGCTTTTGACGGCGTTACGCGAATTCAACGTCGCTCAAGTGGCAAATTGCAGAATGGGCGCTGCCTGTCGGAGAAGCGACTGAACGATAATCGCTGGCGAGATGGCGCAACAATTCATTCTTAGAGCCCTGTTAACTTTCGTGGTCCCCGCTTATCCGCACACTTGCCGATCATAGCCAGAGAACCTGTGACGGGTTTGGAAACACCCAAGAACAGTACGCCAGAATGTCAGTTTTGCTGCTCCGGTCCTTGGCGTTGTGATCACGTATCGAGTGTTAAGCCACGGCCGGGGTATTTGGAAGACCACCCTTGGATTTCGGCGATGCTCGATGCGATCTGTAACCGTTTGCTACCGTTCGACACCTGAATTTTTCCAGTTGGTTCTGATCTAGGCGGACCTGTACACGGAGCCTAAGTAAACATGACGAACGCCACACATGCCACGCGACGCCGGTTAAGGGCGTCCGTATCGCTACCCGGAACTGTTCTGGGGATCTTTTTTGTCGGCGTGCCGCTATTGCTACCGGAGTCTTTGGTCGGCTACGCGGACTCCGCGCTCGCGTCCTGCCTGATGGCAGAAAGCGTTTACAAGTGCTCCGGAAGAAACACGCGCGCAACCAGTGTGATCCTCGAGGGTACAGCCGCTTTTCCGAACGTCAAAGTTCTGCTGGAGCCGAACTATATCAGGAGCAATGCAACAGTTTCAGCTTCCAATGGTCTTGGACTTCACGTTAAGGCTGACCCGGGCTTTGGTGCAATTGAAGTGACACAAGCGGCGGGTGGTTCGCTGACGGGGGGATACAGGGGACTGTTGGTCGCCAACAGAGCGGGGGAGACGACAGCTGTCGATCTTTCTGGTGATGTCTCAAGCACAACGGGTGCAGCCGTGGAGGTCGTTGCGGACCAAGGTGACTTGCTGTTTGAACAGCAGCGCGGACTGATTTCCGGTAATCGCAGTGGCGCTGTGTTATCGGTAGCGTCGGGCTCGGCAAATGTCGTCATGGCGGGTGAAGTCAGAGCAGTGCGCGATCAAGGGCTGCTTTTGACTTCAGGAGCGAGCGCCAATGAGATGTCTGTTGAGCTCGCACCAGAAAGCAAAATCTCAAGCGCGATGAATGGACCTGCTGTCCGGCTTCACCACGATGGACTGGGTCAGCAGAAAGTCGAGGCGAATGGATCGATCACAGCCAATGGGTCCAATGCCCGCGGGCTTGAGATCACCAACACTGCGAGCGCTGAAACAGTGATCGTGAAACAAGCGAGTTCTGGCCACGTCAAAGCGTCGTCAACTGGCATTCGGCTGCTGAATTCCGGCGCTGGTGGCAGCATGCTTGAGGTTCTCGGCACGGTCGAGTCAACCCATCACGTCGGCGTATATGCCGAACAGGTTGAGCGTAGCACCGACTTAAACATCTTAGCATCGGGCAAAATAAATTCAGCGCTGGCAGGCCTTGTTGCGCGCCAAAGAGGCTCTGGCGCAACGCATGTGGCGATTGACGGCGACGTGTCGAGTGTTTCAGCTGCCGGCGTGCAGGTGGAAAGTGAGGGTGGTGGCGGGATTTCGCTGAGCCAAGCAGCAGGAACGATCACCGGGCGCAGTGACGGTGTCAGGGTTGTCAACGGAGGCACGGGAGGGTCGGCTGTGACGATCTTGCAGGAGGCAGCCGGATCGATCATCGGCGCCTCCAGAGGCCTGTCGGTCTCAAACAGGACAGCAGGCGCGACCGCGGTCGACGTTTCTGGTCACATTGCAAGCGGTGCTGGAACAGGTGTTGAAGTTATAGGTTCCGACGGGGGGCTTTCATTCGAGCAGCGACAAGGCGTGATTTCCGGCATGCGCAGCGGCGCATCCTTATCGGGCCATAAAGGGAACACCCTTGTCCGAATTGCAGGAGAAATCAGCGCTACGGAGGATTATGGTCTTTTTGCCAATAGTGGCGCCGAGAGCGGCAAGATGTTGGTGGAGCTGGCACCAAACAGTGCCATCACAAGTCTTGGAAACAAAACTGCCGTCAGACTCTATCATAGTGGCGAGGGTGGACAATCCGTACAATTGGCTGGAAAAATTACTGCCGCTGGAAGCAATGCTCGCGGTGTCGAAGTTTTCAGCGCCGCCAGCGCTGAAGAGCTCCAAGTCAAACAGACATCGACAGGAACTGTCAAGGCAACTTCGACGGGCGTCTATTCGTTGAACTCCGGGACCGGCGCCTCAGTGCTGGAAGTGCTCGGATCGGTCGAGTCGGAAAGCCATTTTGGCATTTACATGGAGAATGCAAAACGCGCCACCGATATGAACGCTACAATATCTGGAACCGTGACTTCGACTCTCGCGGCTGTCGTTGCGCGGCAGCAAGGATCCGGCACGACGAGTCTGTGGATTGACGGCGACATTGCCAGCGGGAAGTCCGTTGGCGTTCAAATTGAACATGATGGCCAAGGCGACGTCTCACTCACACAGTCCGGAGGCCGCATCGTTGGCCATATACAAGGGATACGCCTTTCCAACCGCGGGCCGGGGAATGCAACAATTGACCTGACTGGTGATGTGAGCGGGAGCGTTGGCGTCACAAACTATGGCGAGGGCGACATATCGATCACCCAGCATGCGGGCTCGGTTACCCAGACAGCAGAAGCGGGCAGCATTGCGCTTGGTGAAATTGGAAACAGCGTCGACGTGAAAGACGGCAACGGAATTGTGGCGTTCAACCATTCGGTCGGATCAACACGTATTGTTGTTGCAGGCAATGTCAGTGCACCGCTTAACGCGGTGGGAGCGGATAGCAAGATGTCGGAGTCGACCATTTCGATCTTTCAGCCGTCCGGTAAAATCGAGAGCACAGGAACCGCAATCAATCTTGGATTGTCTGGTAACAATGTGCTCGATGTGAATGGAATTGTAAGAGGTGGCTCCGGTTCCGCAATCTTTATACTTGCTCCTATCAAAGCTTCTATCGATATTCGCAACGGCGCCGATGTCAGTGCTGCATCTGGCATTGCGATTTTGAATGGAGACACAATCCATGGGCCGAGTGGAACGCTGCTCGGAGGTGATAGTGTCGTGAGGTCCTCTGGCACGGTCGTGGGAGATACCGTGCTACAAAATGGTAACGACAGGTTTGAGCTTCTCGCAGGCAGTTACACAGGCAACATCTATGGAGACTACCGAGACGATTCTGGCATTGCAGCCAGCGCACGCCGTGATGGAGACGATACTTTTATCTGGTCGGGCGGTTCATTTGTGGGCGGATACTATGGCGGTGGAGGTTCGGATATTGCGACAATAACGGCCGCTAACTATGACGGAACCCAGGTGCTTGATGGTGGAGACGATACGTCTATGTCAGACGGAATGGTGGATCTGCTGACGTTCGGGGGTGTATCTGCGCAATCGGAGGGTCACAGGATCAGCAACTGGGAGGTGGTTCGGCTTGATCAAACGCATCTTGAAATCACCGATGGCAAATGGGTAGTGGGTGCGGTGGAGGAACCGGCGACCGGCGTTTCCCTTGCAAACCAATCCATTTTGAGCGGACGATCCGATCTCCTGCTGGCGACCAATCTATCCATCGATAACACCTCCAGCTTGGTGAAAAAGGACGACCAACGCGGGACAATTACAATCGGTGGAGACGTTCACAATGCCGGTCTGATTACGATGCAGAATGGCGAGCCTGGAGACAGTATCGCGATCTTGGGAGATTTTACGGGTCATGGTGGCACCGTTGTTCTCGATACGGCTTTGGGCGATGACTTATCCCCGACCGATCGTCTGCTGGTCTCCGGTGATTCCAGCGGGCATAGCCGGGTGAAGATCGCAAATATCGGTGGCGTTGGATCCTATACCAATGAGGGCATCAAGATCATCGATATCGGTGGTCAATCCAATGGCAGTTTTGCGCTCAATGGCGATTACACCACCCATGACGGCCAGCAGGCGATCCTGACATCGTCTGCCTTTGCCTATACCTTGCAGAAAGGCTCAGGCAGTGGCAACCAGGACGGCAACTGGTATCTGGTCAGCCAGAGTGTCAAGCGAACTGATTTAACCAACCCGGTCGGACCGACCAATCCAACCGGACCACGCTATTCGGCCGCAGCGCCGGTCTATGAATCTTATACCACTGTGCTGCAGGCGCTCAACAGACTGCCCACATTGCAGCAGCGGGTCGGCGATCGCGCGCTGGATGGCCAGCCTGGTCTGGCCGGCCAGGGCGCTCTGGCCCAGGGATCGGCTTCCGCTACATCCGACATCACTCCGGCCGGCATCTGGGGTCGCATTGAAGGCGCGCATAATCGCATTCAGGCCGGCTCGACCGCAGGCGATCTCAATCAGAACATCAACACCTTCATCCTGCAGGCCGGTGTCGATGGCCAGTTCTATGAAGGCGATACCGGTCGCCTGCTTGCCGGCATCACCGGCCAGTATGGCAAGGCTCATGGCAATATCGACAATCTGACCGGCGATGGCAGCGGGACCATCGACACCCAGGCCTGGGGCCTGGGAGCCAATGCCACCTTCTATGGCAATTCCGGCTTCTATCTCGATGCGCAGGCTGGGGCCAACTGGTATGACAGTGATCTCGATGTCGATGCCATCAATCGCACGCTTGCCAATTCCAACAAGGGCTTTGGCTATGCCTTGAGCCTGGAAGCCGGTCAGCGCTTCACGCTCAATGAGAACTGGTCGCTGACCCCGCAGGCCCAGCTGATGTGGTCATCGGTGGATTTTGACAGCTTTACCGACAGCTACGGCGCCCGCATCTCAAACCATGATGGCGACAGCCTCACCGGACGTCTGGGCCTTGCGGCAAACTATGCCAACAGCTTTACCGGCTCCGACGGACGTCTCGTCAATACCAGCCTTTATGGCATTGCCAATCTCTATCAGGAGTTTTTGGGCGATGCCCGCATGAACTATGCCGGTACCCATCTCGATACCGATACCGACAAGACATGGGGTGGCATCGGCATGGGCGGCAGTTACAGCTGGGCCGACAACAAATATGCCCTTTATGGCGAAGGCTCCATCAACACAGCGCTCAACCATTTTGCCGACAGCTATACACTCAAAGGCAATGTCGGTCTCAAAGTGAAGTGGTGACAGCAGTTCAAACATTGACGGATACCAATTCCACATCGAGCCGAACAAATTGTCGCACGGACGGCCAAAGATGGAATAGGCTTGGATATTTCACGGTTCTCGCAGACGCTTGAACGCTAGAAACGGTCCCTCGAAGCAAAGGCCGTTCCACCGTCAAAGTGGCGAGAGGAAACCCTTTTGCCCAGGAGAATGAGCACGACCGTAGTGTGGATCAAGGCGATCGGACCAAACTAAAACAAGGACGGTATCATAAGCAAACAGCGTACCAATCCGCTTTCGGTATTCACCTGCGCAGCTTGTCGGGCAACGATCATCGTTGTCATTGCACCGGCAGATCGCGCGCATGCCATTGCGCACGCGGGATTTCCGCCCCGATCGCGTAGCTGAATTGAGTTATCTGCATCGCTTTATCGTCAAGCTGGCAATCAAAATCGATCGCATACCAGCGCGCGCGGCTGCGAAACGCCCCATTGCGGACCGTAAAATTGTTACCCGAAACCGTGCCGCCGCTGGGGGCCAGCATGTCCGGGAAGGTGTTGGGCCGTTGGTGACGCACCTGCTCCAGCGCTTCAATGCCACAGATTTGCAAAGTTCGGTCTCGCTTGGACAGTTTTCCAAGAGCCTGTCTGATGCGCGGATCAGCGAGCGTGTCTTTGGCATAGATCTGTTGGACGGGCTTCAGCTTCGCAGGCTTTTGCAAAGGCGTTGGCACGGCCGCTTCGCTGTTGGCGCGTTGGCGATCAGCGAGCGCGCTCGCGGTGTCGGATTGCGACCGGGCGCTCAGAACAGGCTGCTGGCTTAGAAGGTCAGCCTGGTCTGTGTCCAGAGCTGGGGTTGAAGGCGGATCGCGTTGATGGTCATTGTCGGCTTTTGTTGGGCTGCCCTTATTGTCGATCGCCTGTGTTGGCGTCGGCGGCGATTGCGTGGGTTCCATCGCCGCGACGTCTTGGCTGGCGCTTTCAAAGGTCTGCGGCTGAGATTTCGGCGCATCCTCCCGCTTGGCTTTGCCTGGCTCATGGATGGGCGGCTCAACCAGCTCGACATCGACACTTTGGTCGGGTTCTGGTGCTGGGATGGCGGGCCAGCGGTAAAACAAAAGGACTGCCAGCGCCAGATGAAACAGGATGGAAGCGGGTGGACCCCAGTCCAGTTTCACAAAAATTCTTGTCAGAAAATGCTGCATGGGGTGAATGGCTCGTCCTGGAGGCGCTGACATTAGAGACGAAAGCAACGGGGAACAAGTGGAGAGGACGAATTTGCTGTGGTTTAACCTGCGGGGCGGCTTATCACCGTTGCAGAATTGGCTGTCTGCGGTGCGTGGCAGGGAAACGGGCGGCGAGGAAAGTCGCTCTTGGCGGGCCTTGTGCTGATTTCTGAGGATAGAGGATAAAAGGCTTTAAAGCTGCGCACTAATCTGCAACACTTGCCAAAGCATTTTTTTAGTCAACACAATGTCACTTTATTATTTTGTATAATTTGCTAGTTGCCTTCCGAAAGCGGTCAGATGAGCCGCTGTGCACAGTCCGACGATAGATAATCCCTGCTTGGAAGCAGGTTTCTCACCTAACGCGAACACATGCCCGGCGAAGCGCGACCTTTGGTCAGTGAGTGTAAAGAATGAGCCACGGTAGTCAGGATGCTGAAATGAATAAGGTTTCAGCGACCGAGAATGATAATCAATTTGAACAGATGATGGATCGGAGCGGTCATGCGCCTTCGGCGGTGCATGACCGGTTCAATCGAGAGCGCGACGGAGAAGACGGGCGCGGTGCGGCAAAGCTTGGTCAGCAGGTCCTGTGTGGCGCGGATTTCCCGCAATCGGGCAAAAGCGGTGAACGGCTCGATATTTTCTTTGAGGAATTGGCGGATCTTTACCGATCCCAGATCGCGGTCATTTCGGGCGGTGAAAACCTGACCTATCAGGAGCTCGACGAACGCTCCAATCAGTTTGCGCGTCTGCTTAAGGCGCATGGCGTTGCACCGGGCGACCGCATTGGTCTGTTGCTCGACCGTTCTGCGGAGACCTATATCACGCTTCTGGCGGTGATGAAGGCAGGGGCTGCCTATGTTCCGCTTGCAACAGCGTTCCCGGAAGACCGGATGGCGCTGATCATCGAGGATGCCAATGTCAAACTGGTGATTTCCCTGCGCGCCTATGCCGAGCAGGTTGAGAAAATGCCAGTCCCGCATGTTTTGATCGACGATTGTGCTGCGGCGATTGCCGGACAATCCAAAGCTCGGTTCGAGACGGCGGCGAGAGCCGCAAATCCCGACGAGATCTGCTATATTCTCTATACATCCGGGACGACCGGTCGACCAAAAGGCGTTGCCATCCGTCATCAAAGCTTCTGCAACTTCCTGCGCGTTGCGGCCGCTTCCTATGGCTATCAGGCAAGTGACCGGGTTTATCACGGCATGACGATCGCCTTTGATTTCTCGGCAGAGGAATATTGGGTGCCGTTCGTGGCTGGTGCGACGGTGATACCCGCCCCGGGACCGTTGACGCTTGTTGGCGAGGAACTTGCCGATTTTCTGCGCGACAATGCGATCAATTGCATGGCCTGTAGCCCGACCCTGCTGTCCTCGATTGAAAGTGATGTTCCCAAGCTCCGGCTTTTGATGGTGGGCGGTGAGGCCTGTCCGCTCAATCTGGTTGCGCGCTGGAGCAAGCGCGGGCGTCTGCTGCTCAATACCTATGGTCCGACCGAGGCGACGGTGACTGCCACCATGGGTGTGTTGACGCCGGATAAGCCGGTGACGATTGGCGCACCTTTGCCGACCTATTCCATTGTCATCATTGATCCCAGCGAAGCCAAGCTCAGTGATCCTGACGAACTGGGTGAGATCGGCATTGCCGGCATCGGCCTTGCGGTGGGTTATCTCAACCGGCCGGATCTGACCGACCAAAAATTCATTCCCGATTTCCTGGGTCTGCCGAACAATCCGTCCCGGCGCATCTACCGCACCGGTGATCTCGGCCGTATCAACGCGGCGGGCGAGATCGAGTATCGCGGTCGCATTGATACGCAGGTCAAGATCCGTGGTTACCGGATTGAACTTGGTGAGATCGAAGCGGTGCTGTTGGATGAACCGGCCATTGCTCAGGCCGCCGTCACCACCTGGGAAGTGGAACCGGGTCGTGTGGAGCTGGTAGCCTATTATGCCCCGAAATCCGGCATGCCGCCGATCCAGCGGGCGGATATTGCGCGCGAGCTGAAACGGCGTCTGCCCTCCTATATGGTTCCGGCCTATCTGGAAGAGCTGGATGCGATCCCGATGACGGTATCCAACAAGGCGGATTTGCGGCAATTGCCCAAGCCGACCAATGTGCGGCTGTCGGCCGAGCGGGAACTGGTGGCGCCTGAAAATGACGACGAACGCTTTATGGTGGAAGCGCTGGCTGAGATCCTCAATCTTGATGTGGTTTCGGTCGACGATCATTTCTTTGACGATCTGGGTGCCAACTCGCTTTTGATGGCGCGTTTCTGCGCCCGTCTGCGCACTTCCCAAGGCTGGGAAATGGCGTCGATGCGCGATATTTATCTGCATCCGACCATCAGCGGCCTTGCACGGCATCTGTTGGTGCCGCAGCACACGGTCGCATCGGTGACCGAACAGAGCCTGACCCACAAGGCTTCCAATCTGGCCTATTGGGCATGTGGCGCCGCGCAGCTCGCTTTTTACGCGCTCTACAGCTATGTCGGCCTGATGTTCTTCGACAAGGGGTTGGACTGGGTCTATCTGAAGCTCGATGAGCCGGTGCAGCTTTATCTGCGCTGCGTTGTTCTGGCCGGCGTCAGCTTTTTCGGGATGACCGGCTTTGCGATCCTTGCCAAATGGCTGCTGATCGGTCGCTGGAAACAAGAGCGCTTTCCGATCTGGGGGCTGCGCTATTATCGTTTCTGGGTGGTCCAGACATTGATACGGACGGCGCCAGTTGTGCTGTTTCGGGGCAATCCGCTTTACAGCCTCTATCTGCGCCTGCTGGGTGCCAAGCTTGGTCGCAACACGGCCATTGAATGTCGGGCAATCCCGGTTTGCACCGACCTGATTTCGATCGGCGAAAACTCCATCCTGCGTCGGGAGAGCAATATTCTGGGCTATCGCGCAGAAAGTGGCTATATCCACACCGGGTCGGTGACCATTGGCAGGAACGCCTTTGTCGGTGTTGGCTCGACACTCGACATCGACACCGGGATCGGTGATGGTGCGCAGCTCGGACACGCATCGTCTTTGCAGCGCGGCCAGTTCATTCCCGATGGCGAGCATTGGCATGGTTCGCCTGCGGCGCAGACGACGGCTGATTACTGCAAGGTGCGCAGCATCACGCTGTCAAAAACCCGCCGTGTGATTTTTGAGCTGCTGCAGCTTATCGGCCTGTTCACGATCGTCACTCCGTTTCCGCTGCTTTTTCACAGCTACTGGCAGAATGTGAGCGATGATTATCAGGAGACGATCGGCATTGTCGCGATCGGCACCACGGTGACGCTGTTTGGCGCGATCGCCGTTTCATTGCTTGCGGCGGTGGCTGTGCCGCGCATTGTCCGGCTTTTCCTCAAGCCGAACCGCACCTACACATTGTACGGCTTTCATTACTGGCTGCAATCGCTGGTGGAACTGAGCAGCAATTCACGGCTGCTCAATCTGCTGTTTGGTGACAGCTCGGCGATCGTGCACTATATGCGCGCCATTGGCTGGAACCTCAATGAGGTGGTACAGACCGGATCGAATTTCGGGACCAATCAGCAGCAGGAGAATCCGCTGCTCTGCGAGATCGGCTCGAAGACCATGGTCTCGGACGGGCTGTTCATGATCAATATGCACAAGTCCGCTGCCACCTTCAGGCTGGAGCACACGCGGATTGGGGACCGCAATTATTTCGGCAACAACATCTTTTACCCGCCTGATGGCAGGACCGGGGATAATTGCCTTTTGGGGACCAAGGTCATGGTGCCGATCGACGGGGTGTTACGGGAGAATGTCGGGCTATTGGGCTCGCCATCCTTTGAAATCCCGCGCATTGTCAATCGTGACAAGGAACTGATCGCCAATATTGACGAGACGGATCGTCTGGCGCGGCTGCGGCGCAAGAATTTCCACAATCTGCGCACCGGTCTGATGTTCCTCGCCGCGCAGTGGCTGATGCTGTTTGCGACGATTGCCATTTGGGATCGCGCACTCAACTATTATGATGCCTGGACCCATAAGGCGTTGTTTGTCGCGGTCTTTCTGACTTCGGCGATCGCAATTCCCTTCTATATTCTGATCGAGCGTTTGTCGTTGGGCTTCAAAGGGCTCAAGCCACGTATGACCACCATCTATGACGCTGCGTTCTGGCGTCATGAGCGGCATTGGAAATTGTCGGATTCGCCGATTACACGGCTGTTCCCTGGTACGCCGTTCCGCCCGATGATCCTGAGAATGCTTGGCGTGAAAGTTGGCAAGCGCGTCTATGATGGCGGTGCAAATCTGACCGAACGATCGCTGGTGATTATCGGTGATGATGCGACGCTGAACGAGGGAGCGGTCATTCAGCCGCATTCGCTCGAAGAGGGCGCTTTCAAATCTGATTTCATCACCATTGGTAGTGGCTGCACGCTGGGTCCATCGGCATTCATTCACTATGGCGTGATCATGGGGGAAGGCTCGATTGTCGATGTGGATTCCTTTGTCATGAAGGGCGAAGTGCTTGAACCCTACTCGGTGTGGCGTGGCAATCCGGCCAAGCTGAACCGGTTTGTGGTGCCGGTTGACCCGCAGGGTGTTGTCCTTGCCGATGTTCGCCATGCAGGCAGGCTCTATCAGCGCGGCACAATGGCGCCCCTGGCTAAGCAAGGCTGAGCATGACGAAGCGGCCGTCAACCCCGATCCATGTTGAACTTGTCGCGGTGACCGATGCGATCCGGTCCCGCGTTGCGGCCCTTGAACTGGCTGAGGGGCAGCAGGATTTGGTCGCCTCCAATCGGGACTCGCTCTTTGAGGCCGACGCGGATCCCGATGCAAGGCCCATGGCCATTGTTGTTGATGGCAATCTGGTCGGTTTCTTGATGTATGATGCAACCAGTGAACCGGCCACCGCTCAGCTTTACCGCTTGATGATCGACCGTTGCTACCAGGGCCGAGGCTATGGTCTTGCTGCACTACAAGCTTTTCTGATGGAAATCAGGTCGATTGCCGCCATTAAACAGGTCAGCATCTGCTATGAGCCTGAAAATGTTGCCGCACGGCAACTATACGCGAAAGCGGGCTTTGTCGAGCAGGGCATCGACGCAGATGGCGAGATGATTGCAATCTTACCTTGCCAGAGGTGACCACCGATGATCGCCGATTTCAAACGGCTCTGTCCGGAAGGTATTTCACTCGGCTATCGCCGGGTTGAGCCCGGGGATGCCCGATTTCTGTTGGCAGAGGAACAGCGCAGCATTGTGACAAAGTCTTTGCCGCGCCGTGACCAGAGCGGGGCTGCGCGCTTTGTGGCGCGTCAGTTGCTGGCTGACCGTGGGATGGCTGAGATGGCTATCGGGCGTGCGCCATCGGGTGCGCCGGTCTGGCCGCAAACCATTGTCGGGTCTTTGGCTCATGACGATATGGTGGCTGTCGCAGCGATTGGCTCGGCGGCGGATTATCAGGCATTGGGTGTCGATGTGGAGCCGGCGATGGGATTGCCTGAGGAAATTCGCGCGCTTGTCAGGCATAAAGCTGATCGAACGCCTGAAAGCGCGGAAAGTGCTTTGATGGACAGGCTGCTCTTTTGTGCCAAGGAAGCAGTTTACAAGGCGGTGTTTCCGCTTGATCGTGTGATGCTGAATTACGAGGATATCTGCGTTGATTTCGTAAAAGGACGTGCAGAGACAAAGACAGGTCGTGGCGTGGAGCTGGTATACGCGTTGAATTCGCGGCTATGGGTGCTGAGCTATCTAAAACAGCGCAAGCCACTGTAATGCGCCAAGGCAGCACGCTTGTCTGGTCGCCTGGTGTGGCGTGGCGCAAGTCAGTCAAGAGCTTGAAAACAGCTCTGCCGCCGCGTCAAGCTGTTGATCCTTGTCAGGGCGCCGCCACCGGGTTCTAGGGCGCAGCTTTAGGATATCTTGGCTGCCAGTCGATCAGCTGTGAAACTTTCGGCCGAGACCTGCGATCGCCGCATCAATCCTCTCGGCTTTTGCGGCAATCCGGTGCCAGAGGCCGATCATCAGGCACAGCATCAGCCCCCAGGCGATGACCACGTCGGAAAGAAAATGCGCCCCAAACATCACCCGATTGAAGGCGGTGAACAGGGCGACAGGCACCATTATCGCCAGGGCAGAAAGCCGCCATTTTTCCGGAAAGAACACAAGCAGCGCCAGGCTTGCAGCGGCGGTTGCTGCTTCCCCCGATGGAAAAGAGCAGTTGCGATTGCACTGACCGGCAACCTGCCACAGCGGCGTGAACTCGGCCGATCCGCCGAATTCGATCAGGCTGCGTGGCCGCGCGCGCCCGATAAAATGCTTGAGTGCCTGCACGGTTAAAAACGGCCCGAGCAGGAAAGTCAGCAATACAAACAAGGCCTTATGGGCTGGCAGATGGCGGAACCGGTGCGGATTGATTGCATAGAGAAATGTGAAGCCGACCATGCTTGCAAGCAGGTAGAACGTCGCCCGCCTGTTGATGTCCCTTATGGCGAGCAGCAGGCTGTTATTCGACAGAGGAAATGCGTGCCCACGCGCAAAAAAGCGACTGACAGCCAGATCGAAGGCAGGAAACAGGATAAAAATAAAACTGGATACCAGAAGGATCGTGAGGACCTGGCTTGCCCAGATTGTTGATGGGCCATCATCGTGGATCCGATTGGCGGGGGAAGGGGTGTGTGATGCTGCGTCTTGCATGGAACCGGCCTTGAGAATTGACACGACCCGGATGTGATTGCTGATTGTCAAGAAACCATGGAGATTGCATCCGCGCTCTGTCGAACCCGGCCACCACAGCCTTTGCGGGCGTGGAAAACGAACGCTGAGAAATTGCCGGCGGATGGATTCTGCGCCATAAGTTCGACGCGAACTGGGGCTTTCTATTTTTGTTACGGGACAAGGGGGAGGTGAGAATGGAGAACAGTCTTGTTCTGATCGTTGAGGACGAGCCGGACATTGCGCATATTCTCAGTGCCTATCTCGAACGCGAAGGCTATCGCACGGTTCGCGCCGGGGATGGCGAAACCGCCTTGCAGCACCACGCGTTTCTTTCACCCGACATTGTCTTGCTCGACGCACGGCTACCCAAGCTGGACGGCTTTTCCGTGCTGGGCCGGTTGCGGCAAAACCACAACACGCCGGTGATCATGATAACGGCTCTGGCTGAGGACCTCGATCGCTTGAGCGGGCTCAGGCTTGGCGCCGATGACTATATTGTCAAACCGTTCAATCCGCAGGAGGTGGTGGCGCGGGTCAAGGCAGTGCTGCGGCGGAGCCGGGGAGAAACGGATCAAACCACACGGCGTTTTGGCAATTTTGAAGTGGATTTGAAAGCCTATACGGCCTTTGTCCATCAACAGGAAGGCAGGGTTGCTTTACAACTGACTTTAAGTGAGTTCCGCATCCTCGCCTATATGATCCGCCGACCAACCCATGCCTTTGAAAGAGCAGATCTTTTGGATGCCTGTCTGCCGGAGAGTGAAGCCTTGGCGCGCACCGTCGATACCCATATTTCCAATCTCCGCCGCAAGGTGGAGGAACTGGGTCAGCTGGGTTTTTTCTGCGCGGTGCGCGGAGTCGGCTACCGGTTTTGTGAACCCAGATGAGAATACCCACGCTCTCGCTTGCAACGATGACCGCGCTGATCATCACGGCGATGCTGCTGCTCAGCGTCGGTATGGCCTATCTGGGTGTCAGCTGGTATTCGGCCTATCTCGAGGCGGGGCTTTTGCAGCAATTGCCTGCCGACGCCGCATCCGCCTATCGCGACATGAATGCCGGCATCGTCCCTGACACTAAGGCGCTTAAGGCCCTGTTTGATCAGCTGAACGGTTTTTCGGAGCCGCTGGACTGGCATCTTTATATGTCGGTGCTGGTCTCGGGACTGCTGTCGGCAATGATCTGTAGCGCGATTGGAATCTATCTCGTCCGCAAAATTGCCCGGCCGCTCGAGCAATTGACCCGCGCGGCACAGGCTTTGGAGGGCGGCGATTTTTCGGTCCGCATGCTGCGCTCGCATCGTGGCACGCGCGAGGTGAAAAGCCTGATCGAAAGTTTCAACGCGCTTGCAACCAGCCTTGAGACGATGGAACAGCGGCTGCGCTTTAATACGATGGCTGTTGCGCATGAATTGCGGACACCGCTGACAATCTTGCAGGGAACCATGCAGGGCATGGTCGACGATGTCTTTCCGATGGAGAAAAAGGCGCTCGCCAGCCTGCTTCTGCAGGCCGAAGGCCTGTCACGGATTGTTGAGGATCTCAGGACGCTGTCGCTGGCGATCGGCCAGCAGCTTGTGACGCAGAAAGAGATGACTGATCTGGGGGGGCTGATGGATGCGGTGGTTGCATCGGCCCGTCCGATGCTGGACGCCCAAGGCATCAGGGTGGAAACTGCGCTTGCCGGGCATGCCGCATCGGTTGACGCACAACGCATCCGGCAGGCCATTCTGGCGCTGATCGAGAATGCCTGTCACTATGCGGCGTGTGGCGGCAGTTTGCGCTTTGAACTGGCGTTGGAAACGGGTGAGATCTGGCTGCGCGTCCTGGATCGCGGCCCGGGCTTTCCCGCGGATATCTGCGCGCGCGACCCCAAGCCGTTTCTGCGCGGAGAGGCCTCGCGCTCACGCGCCACGGGCGGCACAGGATTAGGGCTTTCGGTGGTTCAGGCGATCGCTGTCGCGCATGGGGGACGTTTGCAATTGACAAACAGGCCGGACGGGGGTGCCTGCGCAGCGCTGGTAATCCCGGCGCCTCGACCGGGCTAGAGTTTGCTTTCAGCTTTCGTTTGAACGCTATGCGGCTTCGATGTCGCGAAGGGGTGGGTTTCCGTAGAGGCGACTATATTCGCGGCTGAACTGCGAAGGGCTTTGATAGCCGACGCGATGGCCGGCCGTTCCGGCATCCAGCCGTTCGACAAGCATCAGGCGGCGGGCTTCGGTGAGACGCAGTTGCTTTTGATATTGCAACGGGGTCATGGCGGTAATGGCTTTGAAATGGTGGTGAAAGGATGAGGCGCTCATATGCACGTATTCCGCAAGATGTTCGACGCGGAGCGGCATCGCGAAATTCTGTCTTAACCAACCGATTGAGCGGGCGATGCGGTTGGCGTGGCTGTCAACGGTTGCGATGTTGATGAGGCGCTCTCCATCAGAACCTGAAAGCAGGCGATAGAGGATCTCCTGTTCGATGAGCGGTGCCATCACCGGAATTTCCGAAGGCGTATCAAGAAGGCGCAGCAGACGGATTGTTGCATCGAGCAGTTCGGCGGGCGCTGCATTGACCGCGATGCCAGTTTTGGCCGTCGAGCTGTCGGATTTTCGGCGCAGATCCATGCGCCCAAGCACATCAACCAGTTTCTCGCTGTCAATTGCCAGCGACAGGCAGAAATGCGGTGCCCCGACACTGGCCTGAGACACCCGCCATGTCACCGGCAGGTCGAGTGAGGTGACAAGATACTCGCCGGTTGCGTAATGAATGGTCTCAGTCCCCAGTTGCAGGGATTTTGCCCCCTGCAGCACCATGGCAAGACAAGGTCGGTAGCTTCCATGACAGGGGGTGCTGGGTTCTGAGCGCCGGCTGAGCGAGAGACCATCGATTGCCGTACGGATTTCTCCGTCCGCCTTGATGTGCCGCGCGGCCAGCGATGCAAGTTCGCGATAGGCTTGTGCTGAAGATGTCATGACGGCCTCTTGATTGCTTGTTCCATGCAAACCTATAAAGTGGATGCAGGCAGTCTGCGAGCAGCATAGAGCAATTTTTGCAGGATCGTGCAAGAAGCTTGCAGGATCGATCTACCTGCTTGCCGCTTTAATCCGCATAGTGCAGCGTCCCTTTCCGATGCCCATCCCTGTTTTATGATTGGAGTTTATTATGGCTATTGCAAGAGGCTATGCTGCAACCGATGCCGATCAGCCGCTGGTTCCGTTCACCTTTGAACGCCGTGAGCCCAACGCAGATGATGTCGTCATTGCGATCCACTATTGTGGCGTTTGCCATTCTGATATTCATACGGTGCGCAATGAGTGGAGAAACGCCGTCTATCCGATTGTGCCCGGCCACGAGATTGTTGGTGTGGTAACCGCGATTGGCGGCAATGTCAGCAAGTTCAAGATTGGTGACAGGGTCGGCGTTGGCTGCTTTGTCGATTCCTGTGTAGGCTGCGCGACGCGCGATCTTGACAATGAACAATATCTTCCGGGTCTGGTCCAGACCTACAACACCTTTGATCGCGATGGTGTGACACGGACCCAGGGTGGCTATTCTGACCAGATCGTGGTCAAGGAGGGCTACGTCCTTTCAATGCCTGACAATCTGCCATTGGATGCCTCTGCGCCGCTGCTTTGCGCCGGTATCACGCTCTATTCACCGTTGCGGCATTGGCAGGCGGGGCCAGGCAAGAAGGTGGCGATCGTCGGAATGGGTGGTCTTGGCCATATGGGGGTCAAGCTGGCCACGGCGATGGGTGCAGATGTCACCGTTCTCAGTCAGTCGCTTTCCAAAAAAGAGGATGGGCTGAAGCTTGGTGCCAAGGCCTATTACGCCACCAGCGATCAGGAGACTTTCAAGACGCTGGCCGGAACATTTGATCTCATCATCTGCACGGTCGGTGTGGCGATTGACTGGAACGCTTATCTGGGTCTGCTCAAGATCAACGGCACCATGGTGGTTGTCGGCGTGCCCGAAGATATGGTTCCGGTGCATGCGTTTTCGCTTGTGCCCGGACGCAAGACATTGGCGGGATCAATGATCGGTTCGATCAAGGAGACTCAGGAAATGCTCGACTTCTGCGGCAAGCACAATATTGTTTCGGAAATCGAGATGATTGCGATGAAGGACATCAATGAAGCCTATGAACGTGTGTTGAAGAGTGACGTTCGTTACCGCTTTGTCATTGACATGGCTTCGCTTGACGCGTGAGTTTTCAAGGGCGGCCATAACGGCCGCCCTATAGTTCTTGAAATCGTTTTTGTACTTGTACAGGTTTTTCCTGATTTTGCCGCCTTTTCAATCATGAAGTTATAGCGTCAGGAAAAGATATGGCGCGCAATAAGCTGTCTGGAACGAAGATAAAGACCCTCACAAGGCCGGCCATTTATTCGGTTGGTGACGGGTTGTATTTCAGAGTCCGTGCCGGTGGATCGAAACAGTGGGTATTCATTCATAAGCGATCAGTTGTACGGAAGGAAACGTGGCTTGGTGGATACGGCCAACGAACGGCCCCTGTCTCGCTGGCCTTGGCTCGTGAGAAGGCAGACGCTCTCCGCAAGAGACTTGCGTGATGCGAGCAACTGCATAGTCGCAAAACCTTTGCAGAAGTTATGGAGGATGTGCTGGACGTGAAGCGTGAAAGTTTCAGGAATGAGAAGCATAAAGCTCAATGGTTTATGACACTTAATAATGACGCCAAGCCGCTTCACAAAAAGCCGATTGCCGACATTACCCGTGATGACATTCTGGAAGCTCTCAAACCTATTTGGACGAGAATACCGGATACCGCAGACCGGACACGCCAGCGCATTGCCGCTGTCATAGATCATGCAAAGGCGCGTGGCTTGTGTGTCGGTGATAATCCTGCCGATTGGCGCGGCGGGCTGAAAGAGCTTCTTCCGGTGCAAAAAAAGATAGCACTTGGACATGCAGCCGTAGCTTACAAAGACTTACCAGCCGTCATTACGAAGCTTCGTGAAAGCGGCTCAGTGGCGGCTTGTGCCGTTGAGTTTATAGCATTGACCGCTGCGCGGTTCTTCCACAAATAGCAAAGGCCTTGTCATGCGCATCGAATACCATCTCCTGGCTCTCTCGCATGTAAGCACGGACAAACATCATCCGGCTATAGCAAAGCCGAACATGAGCGACCGTCACAGTTGTTGTCACGCCGTTAAGACGGATAATCTCCTGGCTCCAGTCAAACTGATACGCCTCACCAGCTGACTATATAAGGGGAATATAGGCATGGGCTGATGTCGTTCCTCGAGCCTTTGACCAAGTGTGAGCATAACGTCGAACTGCATCATAACTGCCATCGTAGCCCAGGGCGCGAACCTCTTCGTAAATCCGAACCAGAGTCAGCCGTTCGCGTGATGTCTTACCTTCATTGGCAACCAGAAACCGTTCAGTCTTATCTTTCCACGCCCCGATCTTCGGGAGTGGTTGGCTAGTGTGATTCCACTTCATACCGCAAAAGCAGATTGTACCTCTTTCAGCCTCGGTTCGCCGGGACTTTTTGCTAGCGAACCATAGGGCTAAATGAATTGTGGGTGAAGCGAGCGGTATCTGGGTGTTCTATATGACGATCTCTTGAAGGAGGTTGTCATGAAATTTTTGTCAGAACAATAGTAATGCTGGCCTGCATTTTAACTGGTAGCATCGGAATCGCTTTTGCAGAACAAGCGCCTCCGCCTCCCGGACAATGCGAAGAGTATTATATGAAGGGCAAGACTTATAAATGCTGCGTAGATTTGATTGGGCTATGGGAATGCAGAGAAGTTGGTAGGTGAGTAATCCCGCCAGCGATTAAAAGTGATACGAAGTTGTGCCCCGCCTAGTGCGGGGTTCTCTTATAGCCCCACGGCTACAGGTTCCTTTCCTTTTGGCTTGCAAGGCGCATTGAGATTACTGAAGGGCTTGCGCCCCCAGAACTCGGAACACCACAGCAATGATAATCTGGCCGTTTAGTTCGCCAATCGCGCTGCGGGATTCGATTTGGCCCTACCTTCAAAAACCTGTTTTCCCTCCTCGTCCACCACACAGACAGTGGTTTCCCGCTGCGATACATCCAAGCCACCCTAGTGTTTCATTGCAGTATCCCTCCATGCTAACGGTGCAAATATTGAATGCCTTTTAGGGAGCAAAGGCGAGCAATTACGTCATCGCGTGGAAGCCGGCCGCTCTTGACATCATTCATATCACCGTTTTCGTTCTTCAAACTAAAGAGATAATTTTCCAGTGATGGAGTTTACTACATCGGAAATGATGTAGTAAACTCCATCATGCCAAATGCGAAACAGATCACAAAACGGCGCATGAAACGGTCGGACACTTCGTTCATTGAACTGTCTATCTATGAGGTTCCTGTGCCGCTTAAAGGCTCGGCACACAACTACAAATATCGCCTTGCATACGTTGTTTCAGACATATGCACCATGCGTTACGACAACGAAGCTGGCAAAGGCGATCACAAGCATATCGGGGCCGTTGAGCTGCCTTATTCGTTCATCGACCTAGAAAAGCTGTTGCGTGATTTCTTCTCTGACGTGGAAAGGATGGAACAATGAAGGCACTCAAAATCAATGTGGCCCCTAAGGAGGCCATTATTTCCGACATTCTATCTGGGGCAAATGCAGATATGAGCGTTTACTCCTTCTCGACCTATGACGATCTACATCGGACTTTGACACCGAAACGCATTGCTATTGTCGACGCCATGGCTGGCAAAGGTCCGCTTTCTATGCGGGAAATTTCACGGCTTGTCGGACGGGATTTCAAGGGTGTTCACACCGATATAACCGCTCTAGTCAGTATCGGCCTTATCTACCGGGACGAAAGTGGCAAGGTGGTTCTTCCTTTCGATGAACTTCACATCGATATCTCTCTGCATGCACATGCTGCGTGACAGAAAATGGATGATGAGCAGGAAGACACCGAAGATATTCGCCGTATTGTAGCACGCATAGCGTCTGGCTAAGAAGAATTAATCCCGGCCGAGTACGTCAACCGCATGATCGACGGCGAGAACACAATCAAGGTACGGCGTGACTTTCGCGGCATGACTGGCAAGGCTCTTGCTGACGCTGCCGGTTTAAGCGCTCTATACGTTTCGCAAATTGAAAGTGGCGCCCGCGAAGGTTCGCTTGCTGCCCTCAAGAAGATTGCAGAAGCCCTCAGGGTTACGATTGACGGGATAGTTTGAGGAAACATTATGAGAATCCGTCAGCGCCGTAACGGCGATTGGTGCATGGAGCACAACGCCATAAAAGCGCCTTATGCCGTCGAAAAAGAGCACAGCGGAGGCATTGTCCGCTTACGACCTCGGCGACGAGGATCGGGAAAAGCATATTGCCCTTCATGTCGATCAGGACACAGCGGTAGCGCTTAGCCGCGCTCATTTCAAAACGATCGCTCTCAAACTTGGCCTGCGGAGTGATTAGAAATGACCTGAAAGGGACAAATAAGCGGCTTGACCAGCTTATGTCGGTTTTGGCGCAGGACAGGAAATAAAAGAGGCACTCTGAACCAAGGGAGTGGGGCTCTGTCAATTCAGAGTGCAGCGCTTGAAGAAACCGAGGAAATCAAGTGTGGATGCAATGAACCATGATAGCTGAATTATGCCAATCGCAAGAGGGTGGAGCAAATTAGCGGGCCTTGGTTAACACACGGAGTGTCGTTACCAAGGCCCTATAGGGAGCGTTCCGCACCCCCTATCTCTGCAAAAAAAGAACCCCGCCGAAGCGAGGGAATTACGGGGGAATATTTGGCTACGACTAGATTGCTCTCGGGATCATATAAGTGCAACCCGCAGTTTGTTGGGTGTTTTATGGTTAACGTGGGGGCAGTGAAACTTAAACAGAAGCGCGATTAACCAGCATTGATGCCTGGTTAATATGGTTATGGCACAAGATAAAAAAGATATAAAAAAGGCAATAAAAACAACGGAAAAGGCGGCCACGACGGCTGCCTTTTCTGGAAGGAAACGGCTCAATGTGTTCCGACGGCTTTTCCATAGACGCGGATGACATTTCTGACGGCTTCGACCATCAGTGCATGGGGCGTGGCTTCAACCTTGCCGGATGCAACGGCCGGATAAAGTGTTCCGAGATACTGGCTGATCAGCGTTTCCGGAATTTTGCGGCCTTCAAGACGCTTAAGCAACGCATTGACGGCAGCCGTGGCTTCCGGATGTGGCCAGTAATAGCGAATGCGGTCGCTATAGGAGAAATGGCGCTGAAGACGCAGCTCTTGCGCATCGCCATGATAGTATTTCTCCCAGTTCTTGGGCTCGTTGAGAAGCAGCTTCTCCAGCTTGCCACGAACGGTCTCTTCTTCCGGCAGTTTGTCGAGGAAAGCTGCAATCTGATCAAGGCCGTAGAGTGCTTCACGCAGCGCGAAAGTGAGGCCCGGTCCGACTTTCAGAATGGCAAAGCCATCATGAACCAGCGCCGACAGCGCCTCAACCGGCTGATAGTCGGTCGAATGGGCTTCAAAGACGAATTGCGGTGTCTGGTTGAGAACGCCGCTTAAAGCACTCGCCTTGTTGCCATCGTAATAGACAACGTTTTCATTGCCGAATTCCACGCCCGGCTGCACGACAACGCCGATGGCGCGAGAGAATGCATCCTCTAAGCCAACAGCTGCAAAGGCCTTGCGATGAATGGCGATGGTTTCAAGGGCCGCATCTGGCTTGGTCAGTTCCAGATCTTCGATTTCTTCCATTGCGCCGCCCGGGATCGGAACTTCCGTACCGACAATATAGACAGGCAGATCAAAGCCGGATTCAGCGGCTGCTTTTTCCGCAACCTTGGCGAGACGGGCCGCACGTTCAGCGGTCACGGCATCAGGCAACGCAACCGGCTCGCCAGCACAGCCCATGGAGGTGTCGAGGTGGATTTTGGTGAAGCCTGCACGCACAAAGCCATCCATCATCACTTCGGACTTGGCCATGGCTTCTTCAGCAGACAAGTGCTTCCAGGGATTTGGGCCGAGGTGATCGCCACCCAGAATAAGGTGCTTGGTGTCAAAGCCGAGACGCGCTGCGATGTCTTCGACAAAACGGCGGAAATCAGCCGGTGTCATGCCGGTATAGCCGCCATCCTGATTGACCTGATTGCAGGTGGCTTCGATCAGAACGTCGGTCTTGGTTGCAATGCCTTCAAGAAGAGCTGCTTCGATAACCAGAGGATGTGCCGAGCAGATCGAGGTGATGCCTCCACGCGCACCGCTCGCGTAGCGGGCGGGAAGTTTGCTCAAGGTCTGCGTGCTGCTCATAACGGGACTCCGTTTTTTGCGATGAATGCATTGATTTCATCCATCGTGGATGTGCCTTCCATCGGACCTTTGACACCGACGGCGCGCGCGCCTGTCGCGTTGGCTATCGTCAATGCTTCCTTTGGTGCGAGGTCGCGCAACCAGCATGTGACGAAAGCTGCACCAAAGCTGTCACCTGCGCCAGTCGGATCGATCTCATCCACTTTGAAGGCGGGTGCCGTGACTTCGCCAGACTGGTCGAAATAGCTTGCACCGTCAGCGCCACGCTTGATGACAATTGCCTTGATGCCACGCGCGAGTAGCTCTTCAATGGCTGCCTTTTCGTCAGTCGCCTTGGTGAAGAGGAAAATCTCAGCTCCGCTCGGCATGAACAGATCGGTATGTTCCAGCGCGTGTAAGAGGGCCTCGCGCATACCCGGGAGATCAAGCATTTCCTTGCGGATATTCGGATCAAAAGAGACCGTGCCGCCTTTTGCCTTGATGCGCAGCGTTGCCTCGTGGATCGAAGTGACAATGCCATCAGAGAAAAGCGCAGAGCCCATGATATGCAGATGGTCGGCAGTCTCGATTAGCTTTTCCGCTTCAGCTGTCAGCGCAATCGCGCTGCAGGCACTGTGCTTGATGTTGAAGATGAAGTCGCGATTGCCGTCGGGACGATAACGCACGAACGCGCTGCCAGTGGCGGCTGTTGGATGCACGCTGATTGCTGAAACATCGACGCCGTCTTTTTGCAGACGTTCGATGTTGAGCGCGCCAAAGTCGTCATTGCCAACGGCGCTGACAATGCCACAGGGTTGCCCCATCCTGGCTGCCTGGTCAATGAATATCGCCGGTGCGCCGGACGCAAAAGGGCCGATCAGTGGAATCGCACTTTTGAAGCCGTTGCCGGTTTCGATGGCCATGATCTCAACGACGATTTCGCCAATTGTGATGATCTTTTTCATAGGAGCACCAAGTTATGTTCTGACGGATTTCGAGCGGACATCAAGCCAGACGGCGACGAGAATGACCACGCCCTTAACGATGAGCTGATAAAAATATGGCACTGACAGCATGTTCATGCCGTTGTTGATGACGCCAATAATCAAAGCACCGAGGATTGTGCCGACCATGGTGCCGACACCGCCGGCAAGCGATGTGCCGCCTAAAACAACAGCTGCAATCGCATCAAGCTCGTAGCCCATTCCAGCATTGGTCTGCGCCGATGACAAACGTGATGAGAGCAGAATGCCGCTGATTGCGGCCATGACACCCGACAGCATGAAGACGAGGATCTTGATGCGATCGACACGAATGCCGGAATAGATCGCGGCTTCCTTGTTGCCGCCCGCCAGATAGATGCGACGGCCAAAAACTGTTTTGGATAGCAGCACATAGTTGACGAGAAACAGTACGCCGACGATCCAGATGATGATTGGCAGGCCGAGCCAGCTCTCAGACCCGATTGCGAGCCAGGTATCATTCTCGATAATTTCAGGCGCTCCGTTGGTTGGCAGGCTGACCATGCCACGATAGATGCCCATGGTGGCGACTGTCACAATGAAGGACGGAAGCATGAGCTTTGCCGAGAGCACACCGTTAATCCCGCCCATAATGGCGCCGGCTGCCAGGGTGAAGATAACCGTTGGCGCAAAACCGAAGCCCATGGAAAATGCCTGTGCCGCCACCATGCCAGCAACGGCAATGATGGAGCCGACGGAGAGGTCAATTTCACCGAGCAGGATCACATAGGTCATGCCGTAGGCCGCAACAGCGATGACGGCAACCTGCTGCATGATGTTCATGACGTTGTTGAATGCGAGGAAGCGAGGGTTCAATACTGCAAAAACAAGGCAGAGGACGGCCAGCGAAATGACAATACCGCCATATTGACGGATCATCGGAGAAGAGAAAAGCGAACGACGAATTTCTGCATCCGCGGCTTTTTTCTGAATATCTTGTGCGTTGCTCATTGATGCATTCCTGCTGCGTAGCTCATGACCGTTTCTGGTGTGAGGCCATCGGTGTCGAGTGTTGCGGCGACATGCTTGTTATGCATGACGACAACGCGATCACTCATTCCCAAAACTTCTGGCAACTCGGACGAAACCATCAGGATCGCCGCGCCTTGGGCGGCAAGTTCACGGATGATGCGATAGATTTCAAATTTTGCGCCGACATCGACGCCACGGGTGGGCTCATCCAGAATGAGGACTTCGGGCTTCATCTGGAGCCACTTCGCCAGAACAATCTTCTGCTGATTGCCACCACTGAGGGAACCCGCGATTGTATCGAGGGAAGCGGTCTTGATCGCCAGCCTCAGCACTTCAGCTTTTGCGCTCGCGCGCTCAGCGGCGGAGCGCATCATGCCAAAAGGTCCGGCGAGTTGCCCGAGAGCAACCATGTTGATGTTGCGTTCAACGCTTTGCGGCAGAACAAGGCCTTCTTCCTTGCGGTTCTCGGTCACAAAAGCGATGCCATGGGCAATCGCCTGTGCTGGAGAGGCAAGAGTGATTGATTTTCCATCCAGTAAGATCTCGCCGGTTGGATGGAGCATCCCGAAGAGTGCCTTCATCACATCCGAACGGCCAGAGCCGACAAGACCAAAAAGCCCTAAGACTTCGCCCGGTTTCACATCAATGGATACATTGTTGAATTTGCCGGAAACGGAAAGCTGGTTGGTTTTCAGGATGGGAGGAACGATTTTTGGCGGCGGCGGGGCTTCACGAGGGGGATAGATGTCGTTCATCTCACGACCGACCATCAAGGCAATCAGTTTTTCAATGCTGGTCCGGCTTTTTTCAGTCGTTGTTACATATTCACCATCGCGCACGACGGTAATGTCGTCGGACAGTCGCATGATTTCTTCCATGCGGTGCGAAATATAAATGACCGCTGTACCGCGCGCTTTGAGCCGTTCAATGATGGTGAAAAGAATCTCGGCTTCGCTGTCAGACAGCGATGATGTCGGTTCGTCTAGAATGACGACGTCAGCGGGTTGGCTCAGCCCCTTGGCAATTTCAACCAACTGTCGCTGCGCAATCGATAGATCGCCGACTTTGGCACGCGCGTCGACGGGCAGACCGAGTTCTGCAATGAGCTTGCTGGCTTCTGCGTTGAGTTCTCGTTCACGGATAAAGCCAAAGCGGCTAGGCTCATTGTTTGCCAGAATGTTTTCGGCAACCGATAGGTTGCGAGACAGGCTTAACTCTTGGAACACGATTGAAATGCCGCGGGCGCGTGCGTCGCGCGGGTTCTTGGGTGCGTAAGGGTCGCCGTTCAGCACAATCGTGCCTGATGTTGGTTTAAAGACACCGGCAAGGATTTTCATCAGGGTGGATTTGCCGGCGCCGTTTTCGCCAAGCAATGTGTGCACACGCCCGCGTCGAACAGTCAGGTTCATGCGTTTGAGTGCAACAACAGGGCCAAATGTTTTGGCGACATTGCTGATTTCGAGCACAACATCCTGATTGGTGGCTGTCGCAGAATTGATAGCGGTCATCGGAAATCTCCGCTCTCCATTTGGGGTCTTAATTTGTTAGGCTTGAACATGCGCCAGCGACAGCCTTGTATCGATCATGTGCTGCGGCGGCACTGACGCGTGGTGAGCGTCGTGCCGCCGCGCACGAAAGCGAAACGACGGCTGGGAGGAGATGCCGTCGTTTCACGCGGTTTTACTTGGTTTCGCCGTCCTTGGTGACAACGCCCGGTACGATGGGCTGCTTTGCAGGAACCTCTTCGCCCTTGATTACTTTGACTGCGGTTTCAACGGCGACCTTGCCCATTTCATCAGGATATTGCGCAATCACGCCGACCATGATCGGGTCGTTCTTCACCGCGTTGCGGGCTTCTTCCATGCCATCAAAGCCGATAACCTTGACCTGCTTTTCAAGCTTTGCAGCTTTCACAGCGGAAGCGGCTGCAAGAGCGGCGTCATCGCCAAAGCCGAAGATACCCACGATATCCGGATTGGCCTGAATGATGTTCTGTGCTGCTGCCAGGGCTTCCGAACGGGTGATGCCAGGCTGGATCGATACGATCTTGATGTCGGGATGATTTGCGATTGCCTTTTTGAAGCCTTCGACGCGGTCCACGACCGATTGAACGGTCGGATATTCAATCACCGCAACATTGCCTTTGTCGCCAATGGATGCCGCCATCAATTCGCCAGCCTTTTCACCGCCAGCAAAATTGTCGGTGCCAACAAAGGAGGTGACATCAATATTGTTGGCGGGCACATCCACTGTGATGACCTTGATACCGGCTTTCTGCGCCTTGGTAATTGCCGAGCGGATGCCCTTGCTGTCGACGGGCGAAATGATGATCACATCAACGCCCTTGGTGATGAAATCCTCGACATCCGCCAGCTGCTTGCTCAGGTCCTGATTGGCGATGGAGACTTCCAGCGCAACGCCCTCGGTGGTCGCCTGCTTCTTCATCGCCTCGGCGAGGGAAATATAGAAGGGATGCTGCTGGGTGAGTAGCGATGCGCCAATGCCTTCGGCGGAAGCGATACCGCTGAGCATTGCCAGGGCAACGCCAGAGAAGAGAATATGGGCGAGCGACTTACGAAACATGTTTTCCTCCGACGAGAACCGGCCTGGCCAGCTCCTCCTGATAATTGGGACCCGTGCGCAATCCGGGCGGCGTGGACACCGAACCGGTGACCAGGTCGTGTGGAAGGCAGGCTCCTTGCGTGGCTCAAGCGAGCCGATATAGAAATGCGGAAGCTTGTTCCGGGAGTCAATATAAAAATTAGCGCGTGTAAAAAAGTGAATGATTTTTATACGGGATTTCGCAGCGATACCGCGTTGTTTTTGGGAGGGATATGCTGGGATCGCCGGGCGGATATCACAAACGCGGTTGCTTCTGTGTAAAAAAAAATTTACGCATAGAAAGAAATATGCCGCTGGAGACAAGACTCGAGCGGATCGGAAAGAATGCGCAATGGGTGGTCACAAGATCCGGACGATGGAGGAATTCGCGGCGGCCAGCGGGCTTTCGCGGCCAACCGTTTCGAAATATTTCGACAATCCCGAAAGTGTCAAGCCATCGACCCGCGCCCGCATCGAACAGGCGCTGAAGGATCATAATTACCAGCCCAATATTTTTGCGGTCAGCCTCAATCGGAAAAAGCCGAAGAATATCGGGGTCATCGTTCCGCACATTTCCGATCCCTTCTATGCCGAAATCATCCGCCAGATCGAGATGCGCTGCCTTTCCGAAGGCTACTGGACGATTGTGTTGTCATCGCATGGCGACCGCAAGCTCGAAGCGCGGGCCATGCGCACATTGATGTCGCTGAAGATTGCCGGTGTGCTGATGGCGCCACTCGGATTTGATACCGACACCAAGTTGCTGGCCAGTCTGTCCAACGCCATGCCGGTGGTGTTCCTGGACAATCGGATTGGCGAGGATCAACCGTTTGTCGGCACAGATAACCGCCAGAGCATAGGCAATATCACCGAATATTTGTGTCGAACGGGGGAACATCCTTGCTTTCTGGAAATGCCAGCGGTCAATCAGAACGCATTGGACCGGCGTTCTGCCTATGTGGCGACGATGGAGCATCTGGGCCTCGAGCCGATCGTCCTGCCGATGGCGGCGCGCAACTGGAATTTTGAAGAGCTTGGCTATTGCGAGGCGGGACGGATCCTTGACCGGGGCGGTTTTCCGACGCGCACGGTGCTTTGTGCCAATGACCGACTGGCATTCGGTGTCATTGCGGCAGCCTTTGAAAGACGCCGTCTTGTCGGCCGCGAGGCCGGTTGCGATCTGCGGGTTGCCGGCCATGATGATCACCCGCTCAGTCGCTTTACCTGTCCGCCCTTGACCACCGTGGCGCAGGATTATCGCATGATCGCGCAATTGGGGCTCGACATGCTGTTTTCGCGTATTCATGCGCAGGAGAGTGGTGCTGCGGTGGAGACGGAGTTGCGCAGGCTCGACAGTCATCTGATCATGCGTGGCTCAGCCTGATCGGCCCTGCTATGCATCTGCCCATGCCCTCAATGCAGCGCGGATGCGGGCGGGGCTGTTCATGCTTTCATGCGGACAGGACGCCTCCCAAGAATTTACTTATCGAAACGCCGTTTTTGCTGTTAGCATTGTGATGAGGCGGGCCATAGAAAGCCTCGCTTGACAAGCCGCATGCGACTGTTCATAAATTTTACACATGTAAGAAATTTGCTATGCATTCGTAAAGGAGGAGACGAAATGCGAACCAAATCTTATCGTGCAGGACTGATTGCATCGGTGGCAATATTGGCCATTGGATGTGGGGCGGCGAGCGCCGAGGAACTCACCATCGCCACAGTCAACAATGCTGACATGATCATCATGCAGAAGCTGTCGTCGGAATGGGAGAAGGAAACCGGCAACAAGCTCAATTGGGTGGTTCTGGAAGAAAACGTGTTGCGTCAGCGCGTGACCACCGACATTGCCACCAAGAGCGGACAGTTCGATATCATGACCATCGGTGGCTACGAAGCGCCGATCTGGGGCAAGGCAGGCTGGCTGCTGGAGGTCGGCGATCTTGGCGATGATTATGATTATGATGATCTGATCAAGCCGGTGCGCGCGGGTCTCACTGTGGATGACAAGCTTTACGCCGTGCCATTTTATGCTGAAAGCTCGTTTACCCTTTACCGCAAGGATCTGTTTGAAGCGGCTGGTCTGACCATGCCTGAGGCGCCGACCTATGCGCAGATCAAGGAATTTGCCACCAAGCTGACCGACAAGTCGAAGGAACAATATGGTCTCTGCCTGCGTGGCAAGCCGGGCTGGGGCGAAAACATGGCCTATCTTGGCACGCTGGTGAACACCTATGGTGGTCGCTGGTTTGACGAGCAATGGAAGCCGCAGATCAATTCGGATGAGTGGAAGAAGGCGATCAATTTCTACGTTGATCTGATGAAGGAAGCAGGCCCTCCCGGAATTACCTCCAACGGTTTCAACGAAAATCAGGCCTTGTTCTCGACCGGGCATTGCGCGATGTGGATCGACGCAACTTCTGCTGCTGGCCGTATCTATGACAAGACCCAGAGCCAGGTTGCCGATAAGGTCGCCTTCACCAAGGCGCCCGTTGAAGTGACGCCGAATGGTTCCGCCTGGGCATGGTCGTGGAACCTTGCAATCCCGGCATCGAGCAGCAAGTCGGAAGCTGCAAAGTCGTTCCTCAAATGGGCGACCTCGAAGAAATATGTCGAGCTGGTCGGCGAGAAGGAAGGCTGGGTCGCGGTTCCCCCGGGCACCCGTCAATCGACCTATGCCAATGAGAACTATAAAAAGGCGGCGCCTTTTGCCGAGACGGTTCTCAAGGCGATCGAGTCTGCCGATCCAACCAAACCGACCAAGGACCCGGTCCCCTATACAGGAATCCAGTTTGTAGCGATCCCGGAATTCCAGGCGATCGGCACGATTGTCGGTCAGGCGATTTCCTCGGCCGTTGCTGGTCAGCAAAGTGTTGACGCAGCACTTGATGGCGCCCAGCGTCAGGCGGAGCAGATGATGACGCAGGCCGGTTACATCAAGTAAACCGGTCCCGCACCCGGATCCTGCCGCTTGACTTCAAATCGGGCGGCAGGTCCTTACACCGTAAGTCTCATGAGCATGGGCCACTGAATGGTGAAGCTGTTCTGCGTCCCAAAATGTTCACAAGGCAACCGAAGAGCGGCCTGACGATGCCGCTTTAACCGTCACTGCTCTTGGTGGAGTGAGAGCAAGAGCGGGAAGGGAGGGGCATTTCATGCCATCTAGCAATGCGGCCGTTGCCGGCACCAAGTCTCGTTTTGCATCCAGATCACGCCGGACCATTCGGACCGGCCCTCTGCTTGCGCCCGCTGTTATTGTGCTGCTTTTATGGATGATTGTTCCACTGGCGATGACGCTGTGGTTTTCATTCCAATATTATAATCTGATCAATCCCTTCGTGACCGGTTTCGCCGGCGTTTCCAATTACGCGTTTCTTCTCTCCGACCCCGGACTGTGGTCGGCAATTGCCAATACCTTGATCCTGCTGGGATCTGTCCTGGCGATATCCATCATCCTGGGCGTGCTGTTTGCGGTGATTTTTGACCAGGATTTCTTTGGCAAGAACATTGCGCGGCTGCTGGTTATCGCGCCTTTCTTCGTGATGCCGACCGTCTCTGCCCTGATCTGGAAAAACCTGTTGATGCATCCGGTCAACGGCTTCTTCGCCTTCATTTCGCGCAGTCTTGGCCTGCCGGTGGTGGACTGGTTCTCGCAGTTTCCGATGGCGTCGATCATCATGATCGTTTCCTGGCAATGGGTGCCTTTTGCCACACTCATTCTGATGACAGCCATGCAGTCGCTGGATCGCGAGCAGATGGAGGCGGCGCGGCTGGATGGCGCGAAAGGTCCGGCGATGTTTTATTACATCATCCTGCCGCATCTTCTGCGTCCGATTTCCGTTGTCATCATGATCGAGACGATTTTCCTGCTGTCGATTTTCGCAGAGATTCTTGTCACCACTTCGGGTGGTCCTGGCATTGCCACCACGACGCTGACCTATTTCATCTATCTTAAAGCGCTGTTGCAATGGGACATTGGCGGGGCATCGGCGGCGGGGGTCATTGCCATTGTGTTGGCCAATATTGTCGCCTTTTTCCTTATTCGCACCGTTGCGCGCAACCTGGATAGTTAGGAGGCTGCGATGGCTCAGAAACGTAAATTCAACAAGACCACTGTCACAGCCGGGATCATCGGCTGGGTGATTGCGCTGCTGATGTTCTTCCCGATCCTGTGGATGCTGATGGCGGCGTTCAAGACCGAGATTGATGCGGTGGCGCCACCAAAACTGTTGTTCTCACCAACCCTTGAGAATTTTGCAGCGGTCAATCAGCGGGCTGATTATCTCCGCTATGCGACCAACAGCGTGGTGGAAAGCCTGGGCGCGACCATTCTGTCGCTGATCATCGCGGTGCCTGCGGCTTATGCGGCGGCGTTCTTTCCGGGAAAGCGCACCAAGGACCTGCTGCTGTGGATGCTGTCGACCAAGATGCTTCCGGCTGTTGGTGTGCTGGTGCCGATCTATCTTCTGGCGCGCGATAGCGGCATGCTGGATACGCGCACCGGGCTGATCCTCATCTTCACGCTGTCCAATCTGCCGATTGTGGTGTGGATGCTTTATTCGTTCTTCAAGGAGGTGCCGCACGAGATCCTGGAAGCCAGCCGCATGGATGGCGCCAAGGTCGGGCAGCAGATCCGCTATCTGTTGCTGCCACTCAGTCTGCCAGGCATAGCGTCGACCGCGCTGCTCTCCATCATTTTATGCTGGAATGAAGCCTTCTGGAGCCTCAATCTGACGGCTTCGCAGGCCGGACCCCTGACGGCGTTCATTGCGTCCTTTTCATCACCGGAAGGGCTCTTCTGGGCAAAACTCTCGGCGGCGTCCACGCTCGCCATCGCGCCAATTCTTGTCTTTGGTTGGATTACGCAGCGCCAGCTGGTGCGCGGTCTCACCTTCGGCGCCGTGAAATAAAGGGAACCCCATGGCTACGCTTTCTTTTCATAACGCGACCAAATCCTATGGCAATGTCGATGTCATTAAGGGCGTCGATCTCAATATTGAAGACCGGGAATTCGTGGTCTTTGTCGGCCCGTCGGGCTCGGGAAAATCAACGCTGCTGCGGATGATTGCCGGGCTGGAGGAAATAACCGGCGGCGATCTGACGATTGACGGCCAGCAGTGCAATGACGTGCCGCCGGACGAACGCGGGCTGGCGATGGTTTTCCAGACCTATGCCTTGTATCCGCATATGAATGTGCGCGACAATATGGGTTTCGCACTCAAGCTTGCAGGCGTGTCCAAGACCGAACGTGAGCGCAAGGTGGAGGAGGTGGCAACGACCCTTCAGCTCGACAAGCTTCTCGATCGCAAGCCGCGTCAGCTTTCCGGTGGTCAGCGTCAGCGTGTTGCCATTGGCCGTGCGATGGTGCGGGAGCCGAAAATCTTCCTGTTTGATGAGCCCTTGTCCAACCTGGATGCGGCTTTGCGCGTTCAGATGCGCATCGAGCTTGCGCGTCTGCATGACCGTTTGAACGCGACGATGATCTATGTAACCCATGATCAGGTCGAAGCGATGACGCTCGCAGACAAGATCGTGGTGCTGCGCGATGGCCGGGTTGAACAGATGGGGTCACCACTGGAACTTTATCATCATCCGGTCAATCGCTTTGTGGCCGGCTTTATCGGCTCGCCGACGATGAATTTCATCGATGTCAAGGTCCGCGCCGCAGGCAGCGATGGGGTGACGGTTGAACTGAACAATGGCAATTCCATCACGGTTCCGGTCAAGGCAGAGGGTGTGGAGCCAGGTGGCGCGCTGGTTCTGGGGGTTCGCCCGGAGCATCTTCATCCGGCTGGTGACGGCATTCTGGATGGGGAAATCATGGTGGTGGAGCGGCTCGGCGGGGAGACCTATCTTTACGTTCAGAATTCTGCAGCCAAAGAGCTGATTGTCGCGGAGGCCGGTGGCAGCAGCACGGCACGCACGCATGAAACCGCCCGGCTTGGTTTCAATCCGGCGGATGCGCATCTGTTTTTATCAGACGGTCTGGCATTGGAGCGTCGAGAGCGACATCCACTTCTTTTGTCTGAAAAGAAAACGCATCGTTAGAGCGTGCCATGCGCTGATTTCTATACCGCGCATCCAGTCTGAAATCCTGTTGGCGCTGGCGGGATGCGCTTTGACTACACGCAATAATTTTCCGGAGAATTCTCATGAGACTGAAAGATAAGGTTGCCCTCATTACCGGTGCTGCACGCGGTATTGGTCTTGGCTTTGCTCAAGCCTATGCGCGTGAGGGTGCCAGGGTCATCATCGCCGACATCAATATCGAACGCGCAGAGGAAGCGGCGCGCAGTATTGGCAGTGCGGTGAAAGCGGTCAAGCTGGATGTCACCGATCTTGCAGATATTGAAAAGGTGGTGGCCGAGGTCGACAAGGAATATGGTGGCATCGATATTCTGGTCAACAATGCTGCAATTTTCGATATGGCGCCGATCAACGCCATTACCGAAGACAGCTATGAGCGTGTTCTTGGCATCAACCTCAAAGGCCCGCTGTTTATGATGAAAGCGGTGTCGAATGTGATGATCGCGCGTGGCCGCGGTGGCAAGATCATCAATATGGCAAGCCAGGCAGGACGCCGTGGCGAAGGGCTTGTGACGCTCTATTGCCTGTCAAAAGCCGCGATCATCTCCGCCACGCAATCCGCGGCTCTTGCCCTGGTCAAACACAATATTCAGGTCAATGCGATTGCACCCGGCGTCGTGGATGGCGAGCATTGGGATGTGGTCGATGCAAATTTTGCCAAGTGGGAAGGTCTGAAGCCGGGCGAAAAGAAGGCGTCCGTTGCGAAGTCTGTTCCGATTGGCCGCTTTGCAGACCCGGAAGACATTACCGGCATGGCGATTTTCCTGGCTTCTTCCGAAAGCAATTACATCCTCGCCCAGACCTTTGGTGTCGATGGCGGAAACTGGATGGCTTGAGCCATTTTAGGTGCAGAAATGAAAGCCATTTATTTTACCGGGCATGGCGTCGCGGCGCTTGCCCAACTCCCTGACCCAGAGCTCAAGCCCGGACATGCCCTGATTGACGTCAAGGCCTCAGGGCTCTGTCACACCGATATTGACGTGCTGCATGGCCGATATGGATCAAGCGCGTTTCCGCTCGTGCCGGGACATGAATATGCAGGTGTGGTGATTGCGGTTGCGGAAGACGTGACCAATGTGAAGCCCGGCGACCGGGTGGCTGTCGATCCCAATATCCCCTGCGGTCACTGTCGTGCCTGCCAGAAGGGACTGACAAACCTGTGCGCTGATCTGAAAGCCTATGGCGTCACCCATAATGGGGGCTTTGCCGATAAAAGCCTTGTGCATGCGCGCCATCTTCACCCGATTGGCACCTTGTCTTTCGATGTGGCGGCACTTGCCGAGCCACTGGCCTGCGTCCTTAATGGCCTTGGCGCGGCGGGATTGAAAACCGGCTCGCAAGGGTCTGAAACGGCACTGGTGTTCGGGGCCGGACCAATCGGTCTGCTGCTTGCGCTGTCGCTCAAGGCGCAAGGCGTTGCAAAAGTCGCCGTGGCCGATATCAACGAACATCGTCTGGCTTTTAGTGAAAGTCTCGGCCTTGAGCCGCTTGTCTCGGGATCCGCAGAGCTTGAGGCGCGCAGACAGAGCTTTGATTTTGTGGCTGACGCGACCGGCATTGCGAAAGTCGCAGAAGGCATGACGAGCTTTACGGCCGATGGTGGTACGGTGCTGGTGTTTGGCGTCTGCGCACCCGATGCGCGTATCTCGGTGGCGCCATTTGAAATCTTCCGCCGCCAGATCCGCATTGCCGGTTCGCATTCGCTTAATGGCAATATTGCGCAGGCGCTTGAAATTCTGCAAAAGGATAAAGGCGAGATGGCACGTCTTGTTTCGCATCGCCTGTCGATTGCGGACATGCTGCCCTTCTTCACCAAACAGGGGGGTGATCCTGCGACGATGAAAGTGCAGTTCGTTGCAGATTGAAACCACTGATTTTTAGGATTGCGATCAGAAGGAGGGTGCGGCTAGCTGCGCCCTTCCTGGTGTTCAGGGCCATAAATGATGTCTTCACACAGATTGATAACCGAGAGTGCGATCTGTAATCGATCCCACCCGGCCCCTTCGGCTTCACCAACCAGTTTTTGAAAGGCTGGTTCGAGCGCAAAGTCGCATTCGAACCGATAGCTGCTTTCACCCACTGCGGTTGTCGGTGCATTGATCGGGCGCACCATTCAAGATTTCCTCGAATAGATCGATTGCATATTACTCAGGTCCCTCCGTTCATTGTCATATGCCGTAACAACGCGATTTGCGGCGCTCTACAGTGTTTCAAATCACAAGCTGCTCATTGCGAACCGATCGGTCGAGACAATGTTTGCCTGTGCCAATTGTTTCTTCCTGTTCGAATATTACCGGTTTTTTACAAAGTCTATATGAAATTTCGCTCATATTATCCATCAGGCAAATGCCGTACTTCCGCCCTCGTCCAAAACAAAAAAAGGGCCAGATACGAGATCTGACCCTTAAAATGCTCGGCTGTGATCAACGTTGTGCGACAGGTCGAACCAAGGGTGTGACACGTCGGATCGTCACCCGTCTGTTTTCCTGTTCCGCCGCCTGGGTGCGGATTTTCAGGAAACGCTCGCCATAACCCTGGGTGACCAGGTTTTCTGCCGGGATGTCGTAGACCTCGGTCAAGAGGTTTGCGACCGATTCCGCGCGCTGATCTGACAGAACCAGGTTGGAACGATCAGAGCCAACGGCATCGGTATGGCCTTCAATGAAGAAGGTTTCGCCAGGATCCTTGTTTAGCACCTTCTGCATGGCATTGGCGACTTTTCGCAGTGTCTTGGCCTGTGACAGGGAAACCTCGGCACTGCCGGTGGCGAAATGAATGGTATCGAGATCGATGCGGCGCACTTTATCCCGCAGACGTGCGGAGTGACGCACCTCATCGATGGTATAGACGCGTTCAACACGCTCCACAGGCGGCATCGCCAAAAAGTCGTAGAAGTCGCGTTCCGGATCCTGCGCCACATCGATAATGTAGTCGTTGACCGGGATTGTCAGTCGCATCGGAGGCAGATCATAGCCGACGTCGAAGATTGCCGCACGCGGGCTATCGTCATACTCAGGAGCATAAATCATCAGATATTCATTGCCATCGCGGTCAATGCGCGAGCGCTGCAGGATATCGCCATACCGGTCATAAACCGTTACGATTTCATGACCGCCAGGGCGCACGATCGTTTCGCGTAAGCGCCCGCGGGGAAGCTCATCATAATAGGTGTTCTCGGCATTGCGGCGCAGGCGAGGACGGTCGTCGCCACGCACAAAAATGCGATCGCCAGCATCCAGAATGACCCGGTTATCGATTTGCTCGATGACCTTCACATTCGTTACGCTTTCGTTGATAGTCGTGTTGTTGTTTGTGGTGTTGTTAACTGTCGTGTTGTTGATGACAGTGTTGTTAACGACCGTGTTATTGACGATGTTTGTCGTCTCAGGAACCATGAAAGCCGGCGCGTCTTTGACGCGTGTGCCTTCCTCTTTGAGGTTTGCCTCAATTTTTTGCGGGAGTGCGGCCTTCAGATTATCTGGAATTTCGACCTGGGCTGCAGCGTCATCAACTGGGGGCGGCAGCTTCTGCTCCTCTGTCGCACGCTGCTGCTCGCGTAATTTGCGGCGTTCTTCCCGCGATTGTTTTCCGCCGAAATTGTCAGCATCCTTGTCGCTATCGAGAATGGCAGCCCCGTTTTCGACCGGCAACACGACGGTCTCGTCCGTGCTGGCTGGATCGCGAGCAATCTGCTCCTTGAGCTCCGGTGTGCGTTCGTCGATGATTTCAGCAGGCGGATTCTGTGCGGCATTTTCAGGCGGCACAACTTGCGGCGCCTGACCTTCGGGTTCCGCCTGAGGCTTCGCGCCACTACCGGTGTTTGGGCTTGGCAGAGCTCCGGTATCAGCAGGCGGCTGAGGGTTGTCGGGCAGCGCGGGAGCGTCGGATTGCTGCGGCGGCGAGGCGGGTTGTTCCGGCTGTGCGGCATCCGGCTCAGGCGCTCGTGGCTGTGCTTGTGGTTGTGGCTTTGGTTGCTGCGTTGCGGGCGGCTGCGGATCGGCCTGGGGCGCCTGTTCCTGCGGCGTTGGCGCGGGTTGCGCATTGTCCTGCGAGGGTGCGGCTTGTGTCGCTTCGCGTGCCTTTCTTTTGGCTTCGTCCTCTATCGTCTTTTGCTGCTCAACGCTTGGCTGCTGTTCTGCTGCTTCACGACGGGCCTTCTCCTCGGCCTGCTTTTGCTCTTCGGCTTGACGCTGAGCCTGCTCCTCAGCGGCTTTTTGTTGCTGCTCGGCTTCACGCTTTGCCTGTTCTTCGGCCGCCTTTTGCTGCTCGGCGGCCTGGCGGGCCGCATCCTCAGCCTGTTTGCGACGTGCTTCCTCTTCAATGGCATTTTGTTCGTCTGCCGCGCGTTGCTGTTCTGCGGCTTCACGTTGCGCCTGTTCAGCAGCGCGCTGCTGTTGCTCGGCCTGTCGGTCAGCTTCCTCCTGGGCTGCGCGCTGTTGTTCTTCAGCGTTGCGTCGTGTTTCTTCTTCGGCGGCGCGTTGCTGTTCGGCAGCCTGCCTTTGCGCCTCTTCAGCTGCCCGCTGCATTTCTTCGGCCTGTTGCTGCCTTAGCGTTTCGGCGTCGGAGTCTTGCTCACCGCTATCCTGCGCAAGCAGGACGGCTGGTTCGCTGAGCCGCTGTGCGTTGACCGGCTGCATCATCACGGAGGCAGAGAGTGCCGGCAGCACGACGGTTGCGAGAAGCTTGGAACGAATTTTCATAATCCCTCTCCTTAAGGACGACAGACGTCGATTTGACCGACGGACGAGCGGCGCCTGTCGGATCGGCTCGCGCTATTGATCCGCATTGCTTGAGCGCAAATTCCGGCAAGATCACGACTTCGTTAGCGAAAACTTGATGAATGGAAGCTGAATAACGGTCTAACGGCGGTGTTGACGGCGGCTACTGCTGCAAATGCCCGAAATGCCCGTTCAAATCTATTCCGCTTTACGCTTTTGCTTGCAGGCAATATGAAAGTGGCGGTGTTTTTTAACTGCAAGATGGAGCGGTAGAGAGCACAGTGTTGCGCTGCGGCCATGCTTGCCGCGTTTGAATGCGAGAGAAGAGCAAGGGGGCAGGGTGGACGCAAAGTCTGTTTATTTAACCGTCACGATGATCATCCTTGCCAATGGCGGGATGCTCAGTGCGATCAACCGCGATTTTCCTGTCTCGCTGCGACCGGCTGCCATGAACTGGATGTGGGCGACGCTTGTCGTTGCCGCGGGCTGCGTGACGTTTGCCCTTGGGGCGTGGCTACCCCGAACCCTGTCAGTGCTGGTGGCCAATAGCTGTCTTTTTGCCGGACTTTGCCTTTATTACCGGGCTATCAGGATCTTCCAGAATCTCGGCGGCAATCTGTTTCCGTGGCTGATTTTTGGCCTCGGAATGATTGTTTTTTTGTATTTTCTGGTGATTGTTCCCGACACGCTGGCGCGGATCGTGGTGGTTTCAGTTGTCTGGATCTGGCTGATGGCTGCCAGTATCCGGCTGCTTGCCGACAAGCGCCACCGCGATGGCTCGCGCAGCCGCATCATGCTGATCTCGCTTTACTGTGCGGCGTTGATCTTAACCGCACTCAGGGCTCTGTTCTATATAGCAACAGAGGCAGGTGCACAGCTCGACATTGCGGACAACAGCAACTGGATGAACACCATCACGCCAGTCTTTCTGGCCATTCTACCGATCATCGGTACCACGGCTTTCATTCTGATGTGTACCGATCAGATAAGGCGCCGCTGGGAACGGGTGGCATCAAAGGATTATCTCACCGGACTGCCCAATCGCCGGACATTGAATGATGTGGGGACGGAGCGATTTGAGCGGGTGAGGCATTTGCCGGTGCCGCATGTGCTGGCTGTCCTTGATATTGATGACTTCAAGCGGATCAATGACAATCATGGCCATGAGGTTGGGGATCAGGTGCTCAAACATGTCGCAGCCTGCCTGCAGGCGAGCATGCAGGCGGATGATTTCGTCGCCCGCTCGGGTGGCGAGGAATTTGTCATCATCTTCGGTGAACGCAACAGTGAACTGCCGCTGATCGCGACAGAAGCCATCCGTCGGATCATCGCCGAGAGCCCGTTCGTGGTGGGGGAGCACAGGTTGCCGGTAACAGTATCGATCGGCGTGGCTCAAAAGAGGGGGACCTCATCGAGCTTCGAGAGCCTTCTGCGCAAGGCTGATCGGGCGCTTTATCAAGCCAAGTCGAACGGCAAGAACCGGGTGGAGATTGCCGCGCAGCCGTCCGAAGCTAAGCCAGAATCTGCGTGACGGAGCGGGTTGCCGAAATCATCATCGGCACAAATTGCCGGACGAGCGTGTCTTCATTGTAACGAAGATTGGAGGCGGCAAGGACGGCGGCGGCGGTTGTGTATCCGTCCGGCAGATAGATGGGCGCTGCCAGCGCGATGTCGTTGGTATAGACCTGTTCCTCGGCAATGGCGAAACCGCGCTGTCTCGTTTCTGAGATGCGGCGCCAGATCTTTTCGGGATCAAAGACGGTTTTCGGCGTATAGGCACGCAGGTCACTGCGCGCCAGGATATCGTGAATTCTGGCATCTTCCAGTCCGGCGAGAAAGACCAGGCCGGCTGCCGAACAATAAGCGGGAAGCCTGCTGCCGACAATGACATCATTGTCGAGCGTATTGGCAGACAGATAGCGGGCGAGATAGATAATATCAGTGTCGTCAAGCAATGTGAGCGAGATGGTCTCGCCGGTGCTGCGGTTGAGGTGCAGCAGATAGGGATGTGCCCTTTGCACCAGCAGGCTTGAACGTGTGTAGCGATAGGCCATGTTCAGAGACTTGGCTGCCAGCTCATATGTCTTGCTGCCGGGGACCTTTTGCAAATAGCCGAGCGCAAGCAGGGTATGGGCGAAGCGTTGCGCGGCGGAGCGATCGATTCCTGCTCGTTGCGCCAGTTGCGTCAGCGTCTGGCGAGGATGCAGCGGGTCGAATGCTTCCAGAACGCGGAAAGCCTTTTCGACCGCCCGGACCATCATCGGGTCATCATGCTCGTCTTCGTTCAGTCCCATACATGCCTGTCCTCTGGCTGTGATGGCATTGCCGATACCATTCTCACCGCAATCTTTTACTCTGTGTTCTTAAAGAGCGAAGAGACTTTTTTGACGTCTCCACAATCAAAAGCTGCAGGATGCGTCAATCAGGAAGATGCCGCTCCGCGGCACCCTCCTTTGTTTTGTTAGAAGCGGATGTCCTGGAGCGTCGTTACATCCATGCCCGCATCTTTGAAACCTTCGAGAAGCAGCGGCACAATGGTTTGCTTGCTGCGGTTCTCGTCAGCCCATGCCTGCAGGAATTGCTGGACGCGGCCATCCTCGTCCTTGCGGGTGGCGGCGGAGACCGGGATGCCGTGGACAGGTTCTGGCAAGGTGTAGCTTGAGAACGCGCCGCGCGCGCTTTCGAAGGTCTTCATGCAGATCGGAAGTTCCTGCAGCATATAGTCCGCGCGCCCCGACTGCACCGCCATGATGGCCTCGCTCATTTCCTTCAGGCTCATGATCTTGGCCTCAGGCATATCTTTCTTGATAAAGGCGGTCTGCGCGGCGCCGGTCACCATGGCGAAGGTGACATTGGGAGAATTATATTCGGCCCATGTTTTCATCGGTTCCTTGCCCTTGGCACCGATCACGCAGTCCGACATCTGCCAGACCGGGCCGGCCATCGCCAGCGCTTTCTTGCGCTCTTCGGTTGCGGTCATGCCGGGAAAGATGTCGAGACGACCCGACTGCAGGTCGAGCACAATGCTTTGCCAGGTCACTTCACGCCATTTCAGCTTGAGATCCTTGCCCATTGCCTTGCCCAGATCGGCTGCCATTTGACGACAGACCCGCGGACCATAGCCAGCATATTCGAGTTCGCCGCCGACATGGAAGGAGGTTGGCGGATAATTCCTGACCCCGCCGCACACCACTTCGCCGGTCCGCTCGATCTTGTCCCATACGGATTCAGCGCTCGCCGGCGCCGCGATTGTGAGGCCGACGCAGCCCAAAAGCGCTGCCGTGAGTGTTTTCATCATTGTGTTCATTCCCTTCAACTGCCCTTCTGTGGAGGGCTTGATAAGACCAGATCCACCTTGTGGCCATTGCGTGTTCCGCGACAAGGGAAAAATCGTTCCGAGCGGCTTGTTCCCGCTAAAACAGCAATAAAAATTGAGAAAAGTTCAAAAACAATCGTATCACGATCAGAGATAATCACAATACGATTAAAAAGATATTTTTGTGTAAAAATACTTGGTGGTTGTCTCGAATCAAGCTAGCAGCCAGAAAAAGGCTGCCTGATCCGGATAGGGTGTCGCCGCAAAAATGGGAGTGCATTCGGATGTATCAATTTGACTGGTCCGTTATTCAGGACGGACAATTGTGGCTCAATGCAATCGGCGTGACGGTCGCCTATGCAGCCGTCACCTCCTTGGCTGGTTTGTTGATCGGTGTGTTTCTGGGGCTCGCTCTGGTGGCGCGGATTCCGGTGCTGACCTTGATCATCAACGCCTATATCCATCTGTTTCGTTGCACGCCGCTCTTGGTTCAGATTGTCTGGTTCTTTTACGCGCTGCCGATGCTGACCGGCTATACTTTGCCGGACTGGTTTGCGGCAGGGCTCGGGTTGACCTTGTATATGGCGGCATTTTCGGCGGAGATATTTCGAGCCGGCGTCATTTCCATCGACCGCGGTCAATGGGAAGCCTCAACGGTGCTGGGATTTTCCTATGTCACCAAGATGCGCCATATCATTCTGCCGCAGGCAACGCGGCGCATGATTCCGCCGATTGTCAGTCAGACCATTCTGCAGCTGAAAAACACCTCGCTTCTTTCGGTGGTGGCGGTTCCCGACCTGATGTATGCGGCTGGCAGCCTGACGATGGAAACCTACCGGCCGCTGGAAGTCTACACCTTTGCGGCGCTGCTCTATCTGGCGATCCTCACGCCTGTGACGCTGATTGCGAACCGTTTCGAAATCAAACATTGAAGGTGGCTGCGATGATCAGAGTTCAGAATCTGCGCAAGACATTTGGCACCCATGAGGTGCTACGCGGTATCGACCTTGTCGTGGAGCGCGGCGATGTCGCGGTGCTCATCGGCCCTTCCGGCTGCGGGAAATCAACCCTGCTTCGCTGTCTTGACCTGCTTGAACAGCCGACAGAAGGCCTGATCGAAGTGGCTGGCAACCGCCTTGAATTCAATCCCAAGACCAAATATCCGGAGCGCGTGAAAGCCCGTTTCCGTTTGAAGACGGGGATGGTGTTTCAGAGCTTCAATCTGTTTCCCCATATGACGGTTTTGCAGAACGTCATGTCAGGCCCTTTGCTCAACAAATTCAAGAGCAAGGATGAGGCGCGCGACCTGGCACTCAAACTGCTCAAGCGGGTGGGATTGTCAGACAAGGTTGATCTTTATCCGCGCCAGATATCGGGTGGGCAGGCGCAGCGTGTGGCGATCGCCCGTGCTCTGGCACTGGAGCCGGAGGTGATGCTTTTTGACGAGCCGACCTCAGCGCTTGATCCGGAACTGGTCGGCGAGGTTCTTGACGTGATGCAGGGGCTGGCTGCGGAAGGAACCACGATGATTGTGGTGACCCATGAGATGAGTTTTGCCCGCAATGTCGCATCCAAGGTCATTTTTATGGAGGCCGGGCATGTTGTGGAAACCGGCGCGCCTGACCGGGTGCTCAAGCAACCCGAAACCGAACGTCTCAAGAGCTTCCTTTCCAAGGTTGAGCATTAATCACGTTACCAGACAGTGGATCTTCGACAATGAAGCATTTTGATCTTGTGGGCATGTTTCCTGCCATTCCGACACCATTGACCGCTGAGGGTGCGCTTGATGTTGCAGCGCTTCAAACCCTTATCGAGGCCAATCTTGCTGGCGGCGCGAAGGGTCTTGCACCGGTGGGTGGTACGGGAGAGTTTACCGCGCTTTCGATGCAAACGCGGATCGCGATGGTTCGCGAGACAGTGCGGCTCGTCAACGGCCGCGTTCCGGTGGTTGCCGGTGTTGTTTCTCCAGGCTGGGCAGAGGCAGTTGAACATGGGCGTGCCTTCAAGGAAGCGGGTGCCGATGCATTGCTTCTGGTGACGCCGTTCTATGTGATACCGAGCCAGCAGGGCGTCATCGATTATTTTCGGGCTTATCGGGAGACTGTCGATCTGCCGCTTGTCTATTATGATGTGCCGGCGCGCACCAGCTTTGTCACAGCAGTCGATACGCTAAAGACCCTGGGTGAGGATGGCACCATCATCGGTGCCAAGATCTGCAATACGGATGCCTATTATTTCCAACGTCTGTCGGCGGCCATTGGCGAGCGTATCGCTTTGCTGTCTGGCGACGACATGATGTATGCAATCCATATCATGCATGGCGGAACGGGTGGTATTCTGGCCAGTGCACCCATGTTGCCGGCCTATTGGACGCAGATCCACGATACACTTGCCGCAGGCAAGCTTGCCGAGGGCATTGCGCTGCATCAAAAGCTTCTGCCGACCTTTGCGGCGCTGTTCAATGAGGTCAATCCGGGTCCGCTCAAAACCATGATGGCGCATCTGGGACTTCCGGTTGGCCCGGTGTCATTGCCATTGAAAGCGCCGAGCAATGCGACCCAGCAACTCATCGTTGCAGCCGTTGAGGGCTTGCGGGCCCAAGGGATCGCTTGAACCATGGCAGGCGGGGCGCAATTTCTTGATTTCGCAGAGGCGCGGCAACAGGCGAAAAGCTTTCTTCCGCGCGCTTTGTTTGATTATATCGACCGAGGAACGGAAGCGGAAACAGCCTTGCATGCGCTGTTTGACGGCTTTGCCACCCGCCGGATCGTGCCCCGCGTTTTGCGCCCAGTCTCAGCACCGGATGTGTCGGCGCAGTATCTGGGCGCTATGCATAGATGTCCGTTTGTGATTGCGCCGACTGCACTTGCGGGAATGGTGCGCCATGATGGAGAAATCCAGATGGCGCGTGCGGCTCAGCAAGCAGGCCTCCCTTTTGTCGTGGCAACGCAATCATCGACAAGTATCGAACAGATTTCGGCAAATGCGCCTGAAAGTGAGTTATGGTTTCAGTTGTATGTCTGGCAGGACCGTTCTGAAACGTTCAAACTCCTGGAACGTGCCAGAGCCTGTGGTGTTGAAACACTGGTCCTGACTGTCGATACGCCTGCATCGCCGAAAAAAATTCATAACCGCCGCAATGGATTTGGCGTTCCACTGCAGCCCTCGATAACGCTTGCCCTGGACCTTATGCTGCATCCGCGTTGGACATTGGGTGTCATGGGAAGCTATGTGATGCGTAACGGATTTCCTTCCTATGCGCATTATCCGGGCGATGTTGCCAAGGCGGTTACCAGTTCCATTCGCAATCCACGCTTTGCACTCGACACGGTTCTTGATCAGAACTTTCTCAAGGAACTACGTCAGCGCTGGCCGCACAAACTGCTTATCAAGGGGGTACTTTGTGCCGCCGATGCAGTCGAGATTTTCAATTCAGGCTGCGATGGCGTGGTGGTATCGGCGCATGGCGGCCGAAATCTTGACAGTGCCGTTCGACCGCTGGATGTGTTGCCACGGATACGAGAGGCGGTCGGCCCTGACAGAACGCTTTTTGCTGATAGCGGTGTGAGGCGTGGTTCGGACGCAGCAAAGCTGTTGGCTGCGGGTGCTGACGGTGTCTTGCTGGGGCGGGCGCCGCTTTATGGATTGGCGGCAAGCGGTGTTGAGGGTGTCGTAGAGATGATTGAGCAACTCAGGGAAGAGTTACGCCTGTTCCTGGCGTTTGCAGGCGCTGAGGATATCTCGGCTCTCCGTCAGGCCGAGTGGATCATTGAGAGCGCATTGAGAAAGGCCTGAAACGCCTGAGCGGGGAGATCAGTCCACGGGACTGATTTCTGAACCCGCTTCGATCAGACAAGGATGCGCGTTGAAACAGAGAATGAGAGCATCGATCTGATCCGAACAGATCGAAACACGCACCCATCCGGAACGCCGCCAGTTTTCTTTAGAAGTTACAGGTAAGAAAATGCTATCCACGCCATGCTCCAACGATGTTTTCCTGAACGACCTTCGCCAGGCGATTGGCAGCCAATATGTGCTGACAGAGGCCCATGACAAAGAACCTTATCTGACTGACTGGCGCGGTTATGAAAAAGGAGAAGCACTGGCAGTCGTCTTGCCTGCAACGACCGCTCAGGTCTCGGCCCTTATGACGCTCTCGGCCAAGCACGCTTGCAAGATTGTTCCTCAGGGGGGAAATACCGGGCTGTGCCAGGGAGCGGTGCCGTCAGGGCTAGAGCGTACGATTGTCATGGGTTTGCGTCGTCTGGATGCAATTCGCGAAATCGATAAGGCGTCAAATATCATTGTCGCGGATGCCGGTTTGACACTAAGCGCCGCTCATGATGCCGTTGCAGCCTTGGACCGTCGTATTCCATTGCATCTGGGCAGTGAGGGCAGCGCGCAATTGGGCGGTCTTGCTTCCACCAATGCCGGGGGCACAAGCGCGCTTCGCTATGGCCCCATTCGTGATCTTATTTGCGGCATCGAAGTGGTGTTGCCTGATGGTCGCATTTTGAGTGATTTGAAGGCGCTTCGCAAAAACAACACGGGCTATGATCTGAAAAACCTCTTCATTGGTGCTGAAGGCACTTTGGGTATCATCACAGCGACGGCGTTGCGTTTGCAGCCGATGTTGCGTTCATCGGGGCATGCCTGGATCGCACTGCCCGACCTTGATGCAGCTGTGACCCTATTGATGGGCTTGCAGGATCGCTTTGATACCGCATTGCAGGCGGCTGAACTTTTATCAGCCAATCAGGTTGATCTGGTTCTTCAGCACATTCCTCGTGCAAGACATCCGCTTCAAAGCAGTCCCGAATGGTCGTTGCTGGTCGAGCTCGGCAGCACCGACCCGACAGCTTCGTTGCACCAAGCACTCGAAGAGTGGTTATCCGAGCAGTTCGAAACCGGACTGGTTGTCGATGCCTTCATCGCACAGAGCCAAGCACAGGCCGAAGATATCTGGCATTTAAGACATTCGGTTTCGGAAGCAAACAAGGTGCATGGACACAGCCTCTCGCACGATATCGCCGTTCGAACGACGCGTGTTCCCGATCTTATCAGGCGGGCGAGTGCAGCGGTCCATGAAATCCATCCCCAGGCACAAATTCTCATTGTTTCGCATATCGGGGATGGCAACATTCATTTCATTGCGCACTTCACCCATGATCAGTGGTCTCGCTTCAAGGATGACGCCACGGTCACCACAGAGATTATGAAGCGCGTTCATGACGTCGTCGATGAACTTGGCGGTACGTTTTCGGCAGAACACGGGATTGGTCGAAAACTCGTGAAAGAACTCGCGAGCCGCTCAGACCCTGTTCGCATGGCTCTCATGCAATCTCTTCGCGATCTCATGGATCCCGACCGTCAAATGAATCCGGGAAGCGTGCTTGCGATCGAGCACGGAGCTTAAACGGACAGGTGATAGTGCAACGCCAAACCCTATCGGGACAGTCTGTTCTCATCATCGATTAACACGAGGCGGGAAGGGGCTGATGCTCCCCACCGCCACAATACGACGTTGAGATCATTAAGGCCTGCTCCTTTTGCAAAGCTTCGCACCAACAAGCCATTATAGCCTGCAGCGATAAGATGCCGCGCAAAAATCTGCGTTGTTGCCTCTCCCTTCAAACGCATTTGGTCACGCCAGTCCTCACTGCCGAGCAATGACGGATCCAGTCCCATCTTCTTCAATGCAGTTTCATCACGGCAATCGAATAGAGGTTCGATATCTGCCTCATAAGCGACGAGTGTTGTGGGCTGCAGGCTGCCAACCTGGTTCGCTTCACGAAGTGCGGTCATAATACTGACAGAGCAATAAAGCGCTGGAACCCCTTTTGGGTTGAAACGGCCTCCAAAAAGCGCGGCACCGCGTCCAGAAAGGGGGTCACGCGCATAAACAGGATTTATTGCCCGATAGAGTTTGTCTGAATAAACAATCGACACGGTTAGGCATGAACCCCGGCATCAACGGCATCGATATAGGCGAGAACCTCACTTGCTCTTCCGTTGAGAACCAATTGCATCGCTGTCTGGCCAGAAAACCCGGCCAATGGTTCGGAACGATACCAGGCATAAGCCATCAGTGCCGAACCGAAACGTGGTTCGACCTTGTTCAGGATTTCCACCATTTCCCGCAGACGTTTTTGTGTCTTGTCGGATTGCACGCGATCTTTGCGTTGCACGGCATCGCGACCCAGACCTGCAGAGCGTGCGACTTCATCGCTTGTCGTACGCAAGGCATCTGCGATTTTGCGCGGCGCAAACAGACCATTATCTGAATATTGTGCTAGCCCCATTATAGTGACTCCTTTAAAAAAGCCATTCATTTTGACGCAATATAACGTCATTCAAGGTGGCATTCAAGGGGCTTGGCCATTTCCGGTGTTGGATTTGGACGCTAACTGAGCTCACGATCAATATCCCGGCGCAGAACGATCGCCGTTGTGAGGTCCTCAACAATATCGTGGCCTGCGATCAGATCGCGCACCCGATTAAGACCGTCAATTGAACCGGTTTCAAGTTCGACGATAAGGTCAAGCTGACCGCTGACAGACGATACGCGTCGCACTTCTGGATGGAGGGCCAGGATATCGAGCAATTCATGAGCGGGCGTTCGGCGCAGATTGATCAACAATGCCGCTCGAATGACATTTGCATCGATCTCACCGATATCCGCCCGGTATCCTCTGATGACGCCACTGCGCTCGAGATTGGTGACGCGTTCGCTCGTCGCGCTTCGCGACAATCCAATACGCCCAGCCAGCGTTTTCAGCGCGATACGCGCTTCCTTTGACAGGATTGCCAGTATTTCACGATCTTTCGCATCAAGTTCACGCATCATTATCCTGTTCGTCACCGGACATATGCCGGTTCATTCCGACAATGTGCCGGTTCTCCCGACAGGATACTTGATGCCCGAAAATCCTTTGCATGCCAAGCTGCGGGCAAGAAATCTAACCTGGAAAAATAGTGGCTATGACTGATCTCTCTCACCCCGCGCCTCAGTTTTCGGCGATTGACGCAGAACAACTGGCGAAAGACGTTTTCGGCGTTGAAGCCGCAGCCTCTCAACTCGACAGCGAGCGTGATTGTAATTTTCGTCTCAAAACCGGAACGGACGCTGACTGGATCCTGAAAATCGTCAATGCCAGTGAACCAAAAGTCGAAAGTGAGTTCCAGACGGCGCTGCTTGACCATCTCTCAGCGGCGAAGTCCCGGCTCGCGGTTCCTCATTTAAAGCCAAGTCTGAAAGGTGATGTGCTGGCCTCGACAAGCGGCAAAAGTGGGGAAAAACATGCTTTGCGTCTTGTCGGCTGGTTGCCGGGAACCCCATTGGCCGAAGTCACTCGAACATTCGAACTGATGCGCAATCTGGGGCGTTCGCTTGGCGAACTCGACCATGCGCTGCAGGGCTTTATCCATGTCGGGGCATTGCGTGATCTCGATTGGGACTTGCGCCATGCGGGGCGGGCGCGCGACCGTCTGCATCATATTGAGGATGCGGATAAGAAGGCCTTGCTTGCGCGGTTCTTAACGCGCTTTGAGAATTTTGTGGCTCCCAAGCTTGCAGGCTTGCGTGCGCAGGTTATCCATAATGATGCGAATGATTGGAATGTTCTTGTCGATAACGACAATCATGAAAAAATCGCCGGTCTGATCGATTTTGGCGATGCCGTTCATACTGTGTTGATCGCAGAGGTCGCAATTGCCTGCGCTTACGCGGCGCTTGATACGCAAGATCCAATTGGCGCGGCTGCAGCGCTGACTCAAGGGTTTCATGAGCGTTATCCGCTCCAGGGCGAAGAAATTGATCTTCTCTTTGATCTGATTGCCATGCGCCTTGTCACAAGTGTTACATTCTCCGCGTCGCGCCGCGAGAAGACGGAAGACAACCCATATCTTGCGATCAGCGAAGCACCCGCATGGCGTCTTCTGGAAAAGATGGATGCCATGAACCCGCGCTTTGCCACTGCGATCTTGCGCAAGGCATGCGGCTTTGATGCAATTGACGGCGCAGGGGCCATCCGCAAGTGGGTATCGGATAATGCGAAAACATTCGCTCCCATTGTTCGCCCCGCGCCGGCCACTATGACCAAAGCAATCGTACCTTATGGCGATGCGTCGCATTTTATGACCGTGGCCTCGGCTGAGCAACGCGCAAAAGAAGCAACGCAATGGTGGGACGATTTTTGTTCAGAAAATGATATTGAGCTCGGCATTGGTTCGTGGGGCGAAAAGCGAACGGTCTATACCGACAAGGCATTTGAATCACGGTTCATTGACGGACAGCGCCGCATTCATCATCTTGGCGTCGATTTGTTCATGCCAGCAGGAACACCGCTCTATACGCCACTTGAAGCGACTGTTGTGAGTGTCGAAATCGAGCATGAGCCGCTTGGCTATGGCGGCCTGGTCAAGCTCGAGCACCACCCTGAAAACTGCCCGCCATTTGTGACGCTTTGGGGGCATATGGCCCATGAGGCACTCCTAAGACTGAAGCCGGGCCAGACGCTGCAACAAGGTGACCTTGTTGGCCATATGGGCGATATTGATGAAAATGGCGGATGGACCCCGCATCTTCACTTTGAGATGACCACAGATGTGAATTTGACGGCAACTGAAATCATGGGCGTTGGTGAAGCGGCATATCTTGACGTATGGGCTGACCTGTTTCCGGATGTTGCCGAGCTTGCAGGTATTCCACCAGAAACCTTTGTTCAAGATGGGAGAACCCGCGCTGAAATCATCGAAAGACGCAAGGAAATACTGCTGCCAAATCTTTCGATCTCCTATTCTGAGCCGATCAAGTTCGTGCGTGGGGAAGGTGCCTGGCTGATCGATGACCGGGGACGGGCTTATCTCGATTGCTTCAACAATGTCTGCCACATCGGACATGCCCATCCGGAGGTGGTGGAAGCAATTGCGCGTCAGGCGGGTCTGCTGAATACCAATACGCGATACTTGCATGACAATATTGTCGAATATGCCGAGCGGCTGACCGCCACATTGCCTGAGGGGCTGACTGTTGCATCTTTCGCGTGCTCGGGCAGTGAGGCCAATAGTCTGGCCTTGCGCATGGCGCGCAGTCATACGGGTCGCAATGAAGCGATTGTCCTCGACTGGGCCTATCACGGTACCACGCAGGAACTCATTGACCTCAGCCCCTACAAGTATAAGCGCAAGGGTGGGAAGGGGCGCCCCGAGCATGTGTATGAAGGCACTATTCCCGACAGCTATCGTGCTCCGGAAGATTGGCCTTTTGCGGAGCATGCCAAAAGATTTGCTCAGGATATTGCCGAGAAAATCGATCGCATGCGCGGCGAGGAAAAGGCGCCTTCATTCTTTTTGGCTGAATCCATTCCAAGCGTTGCCGGTCAGGTGTTCCTGCCCGAAGGCTATCTGAAAGAAGTCTATGCAATGGTGCGTGCGGCGGGCGGTGTTTGTATCGCCGATGAAGTTCAGGTTGGCTTCGGTCGCGTTGGCAGTCATTGGTGGGCATTCGAGCTGCAGGATGTCGTGCCTGATATTGTCACGATGGGCAAGCCGATCGGCAATGGGCATCCAATGTCTGCCGTTGTGACGACACGGGAAATAGCTGACAGTTTCAACAATGGCATGGAATATTTCAACACATTTGGCGGCAATCCGGTGTCCTGTGCTGCAGGGCTTGCGGTGCTCAACGTCATCGAGCGTGATGGATTGCGCGAAAATGCACTTGAAGTGGGCAACCATCTGATTGATGGCTTTCGGGAAATGCAAAAGCGTTTTGAAATCATCGGCGATGTTCGCGGCCAGGGTCTGTTTCTGGGGATTGAACTGGTCACAGATCGCAACAGCAAGGCTCCGGCCACCACGCTTGCTCGCAGCATCAATGATCATGCGCGCAAGCGGGGAATATTGATGGGAACCGAAGGGCCGCATGACAATGTGCTGAAGATGCGGCCGTCGATGGTCTTCAACCGTCAGAATGCCGACCATCTGCTTGATGTGTTGAATGACAGCTTTCTGGCTGCGTTGAAATAGACGCAGTTACAACGATCGGACTGAAGGCCCTCACCGCCCGGATTGCTCTGGAGCGGTGAGGGCCTTTTTTGCTGTCAGAGCGAGGCTCACGGCTTTGCGCGAGCCATCTCGGTCTGGATGGCAGCGCGCATTTGCGGGTCTGGGGAGTGCCGACAATATGCCGGTTGATTCCGGCAATGTGTCGGGCTCGCAGACATATTGCAGGATGCTTGCAAACAGAGCCTGTGCCAAGCTCCTTCTCGAAGGTTAATGGCAAACCATAACCCTACAACAAAAAGACAAATCCAGAGGAAACTCAAAGTCATGCGTTCCAAGTTCAACAGAATTTTTGCAGCCGCCGCCATCGCTGTCGCGGCTGGCTTTCTGAGTGCTCCCGCCCAGGCGGACGAGCTGGAAAAGCTCAAGACCGCCGGGGAAATGCGGATTGCGATGAGCGGCCAGTATCCGCCATTCAGCTTCACCAATGAACAGAATGAAGTGGTCGGTTTTGATGCATCGATCGGCTCGGAAATTGCCAAGCGGATGGGGTTGAAGGCCAATATCGTCACCACACCTTTCGACGGGATCATTGCCGGGCTTCTGGCCAAAAAATATGATGCCGTGGTAGCCTCCATGACCATTACGCCGGAACGCGAGAAGGCGGTGGATTTTGTGGGACCCTATTACCATGCCGGACGCACGATCGTCGTCAAGGAGAGTTCCTCCATTCAGAAACTGGAGGACCTCAATGGCAAGACGGTTGGCGTAACCATGGGTGATGCCCATGAAAAATGGGCCAAGGCGCAAGGGGATTTGAGCGTGCGCACCTATAAGGGCCTCCCTGAAATGCTGATTGATCTGGATGCAGGCCGGCTGGATGCTCTGGTCATGGACAGCATTCCGGTGATGATTGCGGTCAAGGAAACCGGACAGAAAGTGCGTATTCTCGATACGCCTGACATCGAAGGCGGCCGGGTGGCGCTGGGTATCGCAATCCGCAAGAACAACCCCGAACTCAAGGCCGAAATGCAAAAGACCCTGGAAGCGATGCTGGCTGACGGCGGCTACGAAAAGATATCAATGGAATGGATCGGCAGCGACATTCGCTGATTGGATTTCAGTCCGGCCCGAAGCAGTTCGGGCCGGTCCCTTGAGGTTTCGGAGTATGCTTATGGATCTTGCTTTGATGCAGCGGGTCCTCCCGTTTTTTCTGGAGGCTGCATGGGTCACCGTGCAGATTTCTGTTCTTGCGCTTGCACTGGGTTTTGTCATCGCCGCCTTGCTTGTCTTGGCGCGCCTGTCAAACAGCAGGCTGCTGCGCTTGTTATCAGCTGCTTATGTCAGCGTTTTTCGTGGCACCCCCTGTTTGGTGCAGCTGTTTGTTCTGTATTTTGGCGGTCCGCAGATCGGCCTGGAGCTTGAACCCTATGCCGCCAGCGTGATTGGGCTGGGACTGAATATCGGTGCTTACATGGCCGAATCCATTCGTGGCGCCATTGCCGGCGTTGACCGGGGGCAGGCAGAAGCTGCACGGTCGATTGGTTTTGACCGTGGCCGGACGCTAAGGCTGATCATTCTGCCGCAGGCGGCCAGACTGATGATCCGCCCCCTGGGCGTCAATGCAGTGGCATTGGTCAAGGGATCGGCCCTGGTGTCGACGATTTCGGTGGTCGAGCTCACCTATACCGCGCAACGCTTCATCAGTTCCACCTATAAGCCATTCGAGATATTCGCAGTCGCAGCGGTTCTTTACATGCTCATTGTTTATGTTGTCGTCATGATCGTTGATCTGCTCGACAAGCGCTTCGCGCCGCGTTGAGGGTCCTGTTCATGCCAGCACTTGATTTTAGTATTGTCGCCCCCTATGCCGATATCCTTCTCACCGGACTTGGCTGGACCCTGGTTCTCGCGGTTGCCTCCAGTATTCTCAGTTTTGTCTTTGGCATCCTGTTTGCACTGATTGTTCTTTACGCGCCTGCGCTGCTGGCAATTCCGGTACGCTTCTTCATGTGGCTGTTCATGGGAACGCCGCTGCTGTTGCAGCTTTATCTGATCTATTATGGTCTTGTGCAGATCGGCATTGATATTCCGGCACTGTTTGCAGGCATCATCGGATTGAGTCTGCATTTTGCCGTCTATAATGCTGATGTATTGCGTGCCGGGATTGTGTCAGTCGATCCGGGACAGACAGAGGGCGCTCGCTCCATTGGGCTTAGTCGGGGGCAGGCCTTGCGCTATGTGATTATCCCGCAGGCCATCCGCAACACGATCCCGCCCATTGGCAACAATATGATCGTGCTGCTCAAGGATACTTCTCTGGTTTCCATTATCGGTATTGCCGAGCTGGTGCATAGTGCGCAGATCGCGATCAGCGAGACCTACAGTCCGTTCGAATTCTATCTGACTGCGGCTGTGCTTTATTACATCGCCAATCTTGTCATGGAGGCGATGCTGCGACGTATTGAAAGAAAAGTGGAGGTGACGCGATGAGCGCATCCTTAGCAATGGTTGAAGTCAAGGCCGCGCGCAAGGCCTATGGCGCGCTTGAAGTCCTCAAAGGGATCGACCTGTCGGTGACGCGTGGCCAGATTATTGCGATCATCGGTCCGAGTGGCTCCGGCAAGAGCACCTTGTTGCGGTCGATCAATCACCTTGAGACGCTGAATGGAGGAGAGGTCTGGCTCGACGGTACTCAGGTCAACCAGCCGCTCAAGGGACAGGCTTTTGAGAAGCACATCAATGCGGTGCGCCAGCAGATGGGCATGGTGTTTCAGCACTTCAACCTGTTTCCGCATCTCACTGTGATGGACAATATCACGCTGGGTCCGATCCGGCTGAAAAACATGCGCAAGGCGGAGGCGCGAGGGCTGGCAATGGAATTGTTGGAAAAGGTCGGCCTTGCAAGCAAGGCGGATGTCTATCCCTCGCGCCTTTCCGGCGGACAGAAGCAGCGTGTGGCGATTGCCAGAGCCCTTGCGATGCAGCCGAAGGTGATGTTGTTTGATGAAGCGACATCGGCGCTGGATCCGGAACTGGTTGATGAGGTCAATCTGGTGATGAAGCAATTGGCGGCGGAACATATGACCATGTTGATCGTCACCCACGAGATGCGGTTTGCAGGTGAGGTGGCCGATCGGATCCTGTTTATGGATGGTGGGGTGGTGGTTGAAGAAGGCGCTCCCAGTGCGTTGTTGCGCAATCCGCAGCAGGAGCGCACACGCAGTTTCCTGAGAAACTATCTGGCGCAATGATGGTGTTGCCTGGGGTGGCTTGCGGGCGTCATGGCAATAAGCAGGGCCACGTCTTCATGCAGCCCTTCCGGTCGCCGACGGTTGCGTAATTCGCTTCAGGCGCGCGGGCGATGGGGGCAGCAAGGTCGAATCGTCCCTTCTTCTGCAAGGTTAAAATGTCACTGTAATGCCTTTGCGAGCAGGATGACCAGCCCCGCCCTGCCTGGCTGGTCAGGGTTGCAAGGGCAGAGCGGGGCCGGCCAATTACTCAAGGTCCAATTACTCTAGGGCGAATTACTCAAGGCAGATTGCTTTGGTTTTTGCAGGGTGATGCGTGATTTGCAGGGCAATCGCCGAAAATATCCTTTTTGGTTGCCCGCGCTTGGTTTCGGATTGGTTGGCGATCCGGCCTGCGTCGCCATCCTGCTTGTGCTATGTGGTTCATATATTGCTGGTGGCAGGGCAGGCGTAGCACCGTTGCGCAGTGCTGCCAGCGGCCACATTGCGGCTCCAATTGCAATAGTGGTGATAAAGGCGCATGGTACTTTTCTCCGCAGCAAATGATACGGGCGCTGCTGATAAGGGGGCAACCCCAGCCCCAACAGAAGGAAGATCGCCATGTCTTCCCATATCTATCGCCGTTTTATTCAAAGACTTGATTTGAAGCTCTTGCGTGAAGCAATTCTTCGGGCAGGAGCAACTCCGACTTCGGGCGAAACGAAATCTGCCCCATTGCACGAGAAAGAAGGGCCGATGTCGGATTTTCTCGCGACGCGACGAGATCCGATAAAAATGCTGGACTTGTTAGGTTTTAGAAAGACCGACAGAGGCGTTCCCCCCGTGCGGTCCGATTTGACAGGCGGAACAAAGGCAGGCGGGCGACCGGCGAATGCTCCGCTACCAGTTCCTAGTGTAATTGCAGAGCGGATCTCCAGGCTTGCGCGGCGTGGCAGATGAAACGAAGCAATAGAGTCGTTATTCAGGTATTTATTTTTACCGTTTTCATTCTTGTTGTAGCACTCGTGTGGTTGGATTTAATTACTCCCATCGATATCTAGACACTTTTGAGAGGTCTTTTTGTGGGCCAAACCAAAGCGCGTGCGCTTTGGTGGCTGAGTGAGTGAGGCCGGCTGATACGCTTGGCGTGAGTTTCGACGTGAGCCCATCGTTTTTCAAACCACGTTGCCGGCTCAATTGCTTTCGCTTTGAATAAGGCGCATGGTGTTTATCTCGACAGCATTTGAAACGGGCGCTGTCGTTCAGGCCCTATTGGCCGAGCCCGCAACCAAGGAGGGCGTAATGTCTTCCATCCATCTTGATTCAGCGAAAATCATCATGATTTCGCTCCTGCTCAGGGAAGCCCGGCAACCGGGCGACACTCAGGATCTGAGCAACAAGGCAGCGCGATACCTCACGCACCGTTTTCAGGCAGGCACTTTTGATGAAGCTCGTCTGCGGATCGCGCTAAAACAGTTCATCAAGGAGCATCGGTCAATGAAAAAGGCCATTGACCGGTGGGACGATGAAGGCGGCGCATCGTAAACCAAACGCGAGCATAATAGCTTAGATTATGGAGGATACACTGGCAGAGCAGATCAGGGCTCAAAGATTGACCCGGTCGGGCCGAGAAACAAAACAAGAGCGCTTGGGAAGACATAGAATAAGCCTTTGTTCAGCCAAAGAAGCTGTAAGTGACGATGCGATGGACGCGCGGGGGCGCGACCTGAGTCACGCGGATACATGTTAGACAATTTTGGTAGAGTTCCCCTATCGGCCGCTGTCGGTGTAACCGCCGCGGTTGTTTGTGAGGGCTACTGAACGCAGAAGAATTCATGCAAGCAATATCGATAAGAGTGGTATAATGGTGTTCAACGCGCAATGAGACGCGTGCGATCATTGAGGATCGGATATTGCCAGGAAAAATGCACAATGGATAAATCCCGCTTTTGGGGGAGTGATCCCGGATGCGTTTGCGGCAGTGGCTATTGGCTTCACTTTTGGCCACTCGGTTACGTAACGGACATGTAAACGTCTGATCGGGTCGGATATGTCTGACACTGTAGCGCTCGTGGTGACACCCTGCTGCCTGGAAAATCAAACAATAATTCCGGAGGCCCGGGAGCATGAAGGCTGAATATAAAGCCGCACCCATCTATCCGACCCGCACGAGTGCGAGAAAGTCAACACGGGCAACGCCGCGGGGTGCGGAACGACCGAACGTGGCGCTCGCCGCCACAAGGAGCGATGCGCTTGCTCAAGCGCGTTCGAGCCGCTGAAAGCGCCCAACAACAGGAGGCTGAAATGAAAAAGGAGAGACTACCCCCAGTGCCAGAACCCCATCAAGCGATACGTCCGCGCCATGAGGAGGATCATGCAGCCAGCAAAGGCGACCTCAGAAATGCTCATCGGCAGATGAATGCGCCCTCCCGGGACTGGACCAAACTTGCAAATATCTTGCGACGCGCATGCGGTGGGTTTTCCCGTTCGCGCACCGCGCATCATGGATCGAGAGGCAGTAAACCACATGAGAAATGATACAACCGCGCTCGAACGCAAGGTTCTCGCGCACGAACAGATACTTCAGGTCCTGATCGGCCATCTCGCCGAGACCGAGCCCAAGTTTCTGGATCGTTTGAAGGCAGTGTTTACCCGTCATCACAATCTTGGAGTCAATGAGCAGGACTATGTTGATACGGCTCAATATGCGGAGCAGTTCATTCACGAGGTTGAGAAGATGCAGCAATATAAGGCAACAAGGTAGTCTCCTTTGGCTTATGCTTGCACGGCCCATGTGACACCTCGAAATGGGCGAGGATGCGGGACGCGCTTTGCTGATGGTGCTTGGCGTTGCACTCACCTGACCGCAACAACTGCTGCCGACCCTATTGCTTTCATTGCGCTTGCAGCACCACAGAGTGCCGCCGTTACGCGTTTAGCAGCTGTCACTCTGATTGCAACAGCCTCTCACGAAGCAACCTGCTCGCAGCCGCAGATTACATAGCCCAACACGCCTTTCCGACACAACTTCCCGTTGGCATCATGATCGTCAGCATCGGTGGCATCTATTTCATCTCATTACTCGTAAAAGAGAGGCGAAGGTGAGGACGAGACGATCGGGCATATAAAACGCGAAGGACTTGAACCTGTGCAATCGAAGTCTTGTTTTCTAGACTGGCAATTATTCCAAGCAGTTGCGTTCAGCATGATCGGAAGTCCCGCTCATTTTGCAATGCCGGTAAAAGGGTGGAAAGGGGACAATTCAGGTTTTATAATCGGGTGGTGTAAGCTGGGCATTGTCGGCAATCAGTGGCAGGAAGGCGTTGAGTGTGAGTGTTAACGCGGAACGGGACGAATTATCCTCCCGCTACCATCGCTTTGCAGTTCGTGAGGCTTGCGGAAAATCTCCGCTATACGAGCACCTTGCCATGAGCATATCGCAAGACGCAGCGGTGCTTAGCCTGATCTCGGCCTTGCCTCAACCAAAGCAGCAGCCCAACCTACTTCTTGCCGGCTACCGACACCTCTTCGGTGTTCCGTCGAACTACAGCGTGTTCAAGCGAGTTTTGGTGAAGCGCTTTGATGCTGTTCGCTCCATCATTCTCAGGCGCTCGACGCAAACCAACGAACCGGGACGCTGCGCTTTGCTTCTGCCGGTTTTAGCGAGCTTACCGCAGCCGCTGGCACTTTTGGAGGTCGGTGCGTCCGCTGGGCTTTGCCTCTTCCCGGATCGCTACGGATATGAATATCCGTTAAGGAGCCTTTGGCCCTCGGGGGAGGAAAAATCGTATCCCGTGTTCCCATGCAAGACTGGCGCAAATATTCGACTTCCTGAGACGCTTCCGCAGATCGCTTGGCGGGCTGGGCTCGATCTGAATCCGCTCGACGCTGGCGATAAAGACGATGCCGCTTGGCTCGAAACACTTGTTTGGCCCGAACAGGTAGAGCGCCGTGAACGGCTTCGTCTGGCACTCGGTATTGTAGCAAAGGAGCGGCCGAAGATCGTACAAGGTGATCTGCTGGGACCTGAGTTCGCAGCCCTTTGCCTTCAAGCTCCGCAGGATGCCACGCTGGTTGTCTTCCATACCGCCGTTTTCGCCTACATTCCAAACGATGGCGACCGGATGGGATTTGCCGACCAGGTTTCCGCGCTATCAGATATATGGATCTGCAATGAGGCACCCGGCGTCATGCCGCATTTTGGCTTTTCCTCGGCAGACGCGCCCTCGCCAGGTGCCTTCTTGCTGTCGGTGAATAATCAACCTACCGCATGGACCGATCCGCACGGTGCCTGGATTGATACGATTACAACTGCGAAATCGATCTCCGAAGGGGCTAGCCGGTGAAACTGAAAAGTGAATGGCCCTCTTAGGTGCCTGTCAGTTATGCGCTTTATTTTGGTCATTTGAACTGGTCTGCCGGATACCTGACAGTGAAAGTCGCGCTTGCTCTGCAGGGTACATATCTAGCGGAGTGGCGCTAAGCACACCCCCAAGGCGGGCCTGAAGCCCATTCCTTGCGCAGCATCTCGACAAATTTGCGCACTTTGGGCGAGACGTGGCGACGTGTGGGATACACAGCGGTAATTGGCATTTCTTCGCGGCTTAACTCCTGTAGGACGGGTGTAAGACGGCCCTGCTTTATGTCTTCGCCGACAAGGAATTCGCCAAGCTGAACGATGCCCCGATTGTTAAGCGCAGCGTCGCGGATAGCTTCGGTATTATTAAGTTTTAAGCTCCCTTGGACCGCAATGTCTCGCATTTCTCCTTCTACCTGATAACGCCATGGCACGGATGCGTTTGCATATGTGAACACGATGACTTTGTGATTTTGAAGTTCCGCGACACTTCTCGGAATTCCATGCTGCTGGAAATAGGCGGGCGTTGCACAGGTGATAAAGCGGTGCGGCGCTAGAACCTGTCTGATCAGGCTGCTGTCAGCCGGACCCCCAATACGAATAGCAACATCAATTCCATCGCTGACTAGATCACAATAATCATCCGAGAATGTGACGTCCGCTTCAAGCTCCGGCCAAAGGGCAAGAAACCTTTGAAGAACAGGGAGGACGTGCAATCGACCGAATGCAGTCGGGATATCAAGGCGAAGACGCCCCTTAGGAATCTGATTGCGTTCCGCAAGTGTCGCCTCTGCATCGTCAACCTCACACAGAATACGCAAAGCGTGCTCGTAGAACAACCTACCTTCCTCGGTCAGGCTCACACTCCGCGTCGTGCGATGGACCAATCGAGTGGCGAGGTTTTCTTCTAGACGAGCAATGCTCTTCCCGACAGCGGAACGTGTAAGGCCCAGCTTTTCAGCAGCATGAGTAAAACTTGATGTATCGGCGACACGAACAAAGGCCAGCACATCTCCGAAATGATCGAGCATTGTTTCCAATTCGTCCCAACTGTTGCGGTTTTCGACTACTTTATCAATTTCTACGACCTAGTAAATCCCTCTGCTCATAGTTGAGGCGATGGTCAATCGCCTTCCAATAGAAGGTAGCCGCTATGAGACAGATTACAGAGCCAACACATAACACGACACGTGGAGGATGGGCATCGGTCTGCGTTCTAGGCCTCACGACATTTGCGGTTGTGACAACGGAAATGCTGCCTGTCGGACTTATGACATCGATTGCAGCGAACTTGGAAATATCAATAGGAACCGCCGGACTTATAATCTCGGCTCCCGCCTTTCTTGCGGCGTTCTTCGCACCTTTTGTTGTCGTTATGGCCGGTGACATCGACAGACGGCATATTTTAGCTGGCCTGCTCCTTGTGTTGACTACGGCCAATATCGCCTCAGCCATCGCTCCATCATTCCACTGGCTTCTTGTAGCTCGGCTTGCCGTTGGGTCTTGTATGGGCGGCATTTGGGCCGTGGCCGGGGGACTTGCGCCAAGACTGGTGTCGGCACAATCAATTGGAACTGCGACCGCAATCATTTTCGGCGGAGTCGCAGCTGCCTCGGTAATGGGGGTGCCTATTGGTGCGTTGATAGGTGATGCCGCCGGCTGGCGATGGGCATTCGGCGCATTGGCAGGGTTCAACGCAATTGTGCTCGGTTTAAGCCTATTCGTCCTGCCTGCTTTGCCGATCAGTCAATCTATTGGACTTAGCCAGATTACGGGCACGTTAAAGCGCCTGCCTGTTCAGCTTGGCCTCATACTCACACTGTTGATCGTCGCAGGCCATTTCATGGCCTACGCATTCATCGGATCGCTACTGCAGGAAATCTCCAAGGTGTCGCCCGAATGGATCGCTGCGCTCCTATTCGTGTACGGGGGAGCGGGAATTGCAGGAAATTTTTTTGCCGGAACATTTGCCGTTCAAAGACTTTCTGTAACGTTCTGCGCAATTATCAGTGGTCTTTTAATAGCAATTCTAGGGTTTGCAGTTTTTGGTGGAATGCCTGCCGCGGGCAGCGGAATCCTTGTCTTATGGGGGCTTGCCTATGGCGGAGTGTCCGTCACCTTACAGACCTGGATGATGAAAGCAGCACCCTCAGCCATTGAGATCGCAACTGCCCTTTTCGTATCAGTCTTCAACATCGGCATCGCAACAGGATCGTTCATTGGCGGGCAAGTTGTCGATCGCTTCGATCTTCACGCAAACCTCCTCGTCGCCGCCACGTTACCCGCATTGGCGCTGCTGCCTTTACTCTTTATGCGTCGGAGATTTTGAAATGACCTATGATATTTTTGAACTTGGTGACATCCAGTTGCAATCAAAGCGGTGCATTCGTAATGCAAAGCTGGCTTACAAGACTTATGGCACCCTGAATGATGCCAGGAATAATGTGATCGTATATCCTACGTCATTCGCCGCGATTAAAGCTGATACAATCATTATGCCCTCATCGAGCGATCTATACTTTCCTGTCGAGGACGCTGCCCGCGAAGCATCACAGATTCCGAAAGCCGAGTTGCGGGTTTTGGAATCTGTATGGGGTCACGTCGCAGGAGAAGGAATGAACGACGCTGATACATCTATCATTGAGCATGCGATTGCTGAGCTTTTGAACAGATGAAACGTTAAGAGTGAAAGGAACCAGCTAAAAATCCGTCCTGACTAAATATTCAAGGCCGATTTGCGCTTTATTCCTGATGTTCGAATGGCAACTTAGATTTGCCAAAAGCCGACATTGCTTATGGAGCAGCCGATCCCCAACCGATTACTTCGGCGTATATGTTCGAATCCCGCGTGGTCCGCCACACCGCCGATTGCCCTCTATAGCGCGATATTGCCGCCGATCACCGCCGATGGTCGCAACGCCACCAAGTAGCATACGCACCGCCGATCACCGCCGTTTCTACGATAAATCCTGACATCTCAGCGTCGGCCGCAACGAATGATCTTTCGGATGCCTCGATATCGTCGGTGTTGTCGAGGATGGACTATTTAGAGGACGCAATCGACGGCACTTCCGCCACTAAAAACGGAAAAAGACTGCCAAGAATTTTTTGCGTATGCCTACCGATGATGGTGTCGACCCTTATTTAAGAGCGCTTATCTTAGCTCACCCGCTATTTAAGCCAAAAGCCGATTGCTTAAATAAAGCCGCGTTCGCATAATGTGGCATGTCCGAATCAGCATCCAACCACCGGCTAGGCCGCTTTGTCGAGGCCCCTGTTGCGGGCGAAATCGTGCGCGCCTTCGTGCCGCCCTCACTGCCGCCCGAGCCGCCGATCGACGTGCTGGCCCTTCTAGAGCGGCTAAGTCTGGCGGAACGTGCCTTGGGGCGCCTGGACGGCATCACTATGCTGCTGCCGCGCCAAGAACTGTTCCTCTATATGTACGTACGGAAGGAAGCAGTCCTCTCGTCCCAGATCGAAGGAACGCAGTCCACCCTTTCGGACCTGCTCCGTTTCGAAACCGAGGCGCAAGCCGGCCAGCCGATCGACGACATTCGTGAAGTGTCGAACTACGTCGATGCGATGATGTATGGGCTGGAGCGTCTGGAAGACCTGCCGCTGTCACTACGTCTGATCCGCGAGATGCATGAACGACTGCTGCAAAGCGGGCGCGGCGGCACGAAAAATCCCGGCGAGTTTCGGCGGTCTCAGAACTGGATCGGCGGTTCACGTCCAGGCAACGCATTGTTCGTGCCGCCACCGCCGACCGAGATGGATGCTTGTCTCAATGCGCTTGAGCGCTTCATGCACGAGGACGGCTCGCGTCTGCCCGCCCTGATCAAGGCCGGGCTGCTACATGTCCAATTCGAGACCATCCACCCGTTCCTGGATGGAAACGGCAGGATCGGTCGCTTGTTGGTGACGCTGTACCTGTGCGTTAACGGGGTGCTGCGCAAGCCGCTGCTCTATCTGAGCCTTTACCTTAAAACGCATCGCGCCGACTATTACCGCCTGCTTCAGGAGGTGCGCGAGCACGGGGCATGGGAAGCGTGGCTCGATTTCTTCCTTGCCGGTGTTGCGGACACGGCCAATCAGGCGTTTGAGGCCGCCACCCAGATTGTCGATCTGTTCAAGGAAGACCGCGAGCGGATTACGACAGAGAGCGACCGGGCAGGCTCCGCGCTGCGTATCCACGATCTGTTTCAGCAAAACCCGTTCCTGACGGCCAACCAACTCGTTCAGCAAACAGGTCTCTCAGCCCCTACGGTCAATGCCGCGCTCGCCGATCTGGAACGGTTCGGCATCGTCGAAGAAATCACCGGCCGTAAACGGGGGCGCGTGTTTAGTTACCGGCGATATCTCGCCATCTTGAACGAGGGAACCGACCCGCTCCCCACGACGGCTTAAAAGGGGGAGTCCGTGCCGATACAAACTATATCCGCCGCACAATTCGCGACCGCTTTCGATCTCAAACCGCGTGGCATGGTTTCTCGGTGCTGGTGCATCGGCCGCCTCCGGCATTCCGACTGGCTATGCCATGATCCGCGATTTCAAGGCGCAAATCTTTTGCCGCGAAACAAACCTGTCAAAGCGCGAGATCGATACCGCTGACCCGATCTGGATCGACAGGATCGATGCATTTTTCCGCCAAAACTCGCTGTTGCCACCTGACGGTGATCCAACAGAATATGCCAAGGCCTTCGAAGCGGTCTATCCAGAGGCTCGGCATCGCCGACAGTATATAGACGATGCGATCTCCAAGGGCACTCCCTGTTTTGGACAAAAGGTGCGTCTAAGAACAGATGACGGAATTCTTTACTGACTGAGCCCTTGAGATTATGGCTTCTTCGTCAAAGGACTAGCCTATAAAATAAAATGCATGGGCCACTGCCATAGGTGAAATCGAACCGCCACCAGACTTAGTCAATCTGTGCCAGTCTGTGCCAGTCTGTGCCAGTCTGTGATTGTAATCTGAAGCGAAAGGCAGAGTTGTAGCGATGAACGTATCGCTCGCTCATTCTATGAAGCAACGAATTGTGGCCCGGGTCGAATACGGCTCCTGCTTGAACGCGCGTGATTGTGTGCGATTTATCCGTAATGATCAGATTTGTGTGGACAGATTGCAGCGATGCAGCGCTTTGTCGTCTCAATCGATCAAAGCCAAATGCGTTCTCGATCGCTTATCATGCGAACCATTTGCGAAGCCCTACTACTATTGCGCGCCTTCGGATGCTAACAACTGTCAAGGTTCATCAGTTGTGAATATGATATGGCTCTGAAATCGGCGACCCTTAAAGATGTGGCGGCACTGGCGAATGTATCGCGTGCCACTGCTGCCCGTGCACTCAACAGTTACGGCTATGTTGGGGATGAAACCGCGCTGAAAGTTCACGCTGCTGCGGAAAAACTGGGATATAGAGGCAACCGACTGGCTCAGGCTCTGCGCAGCGGGCAGTTGCCAATTATCGGCTGCGTCCTTGGCGATATACAGAATCCTTTCTTTGCAAGAATCGCCCATGATGTCGAAGTGCTGGCGCGAGAAGAAGGGCATAATCTCATCATTGCGAGCAGTGAAGAACAGCTGGATCAGGAGAAGTCACTGCTGGCCAGTCTGCAGTCTCTAAGCATTCGCGGCTTCATCGTAGCGCCGACATCAGCCGAGGACAGTTCGCATTTGCAACGTCTGATCGATGAACATGTGCCGCTGGTTTTGATTGACCGCGCGGCGCAGGGAATTGAGTGCGACAGTGTTGTCGTCGACAATGAAGGTGGTGCGCGTAAGGCCATCGAATATCTGATCGAAATGGGACATCGAGACATTGGGCTTTTGCAAGATGATGCGCGCATATTTACCTCACGCGAGCGTTTCAGCGGCTACAGGACTGCGTTGCTTGCCCATAATATTGAACCGAGTGAAAAATTGATCTGTGTCGCGCAGTCAACGATTGAGCATGCGGTGGATGCAACCATCCGCCTGTTCAGCCAAAAAAGACCTCCAACTGCACTTTTTACCGTCGACAGTTTGATGACGCAGGGGGCGCTGTTAGCATTCCGCTCGATGGGAATATCGATTCCCCACGATGTGTCTCTGATCGGTTTTGATGATTTCAATCTGGCAACTTTTACCGATCCGCAGATCACTGTCGTTGCTCAACCAGTGTCGGAAATAGGCCGCGCTGCGGGCCGGCTTTTGCTTGAGAAAATAGCCGGAAAGAAACGCCCCCCAGAGAAAATCAGCTTTGAAACCAAGCTGATAGTGCGCGGTTCTGTTCGCCGTCGATGAACCGGCGCGACGAGCATTTTTGCCTGCAAAAAAAATCTGAATCCCACTTGCCATCAGAAAATTCCTGTGCGCTAAATAGATGTGAGATCGATCTCACAATATCTCAACGAGTTTCAGGCGCAAAACCGGTTCGGGCTTTTCTCGCGGTTTGAACTGCGCAAACGGGAAGGTAGTAATGCTCAACTTCGATAAAGACCGCTTTGTGAAAATACAGGGCGGCGCGGTCGCAATTGCAGAAGATGTTCGCGCTCTGATGCGCAAGCTGCTTGACGAAGGTCTGGAACGCATTTTCTTCATGGGGACGGGCGGCGTACAGTTTCTGACCCAGCCGGCAATCGAGATCGCCCGCAACGCAACCGTTTTCCCGGTATCAGCGGCATTTTCCGCTCAGGTTGTTCTAGAATCGCCCGCCGGGCTTAACGAAAAGGCACTTGTGATCCTTCCCTCCCTGTCCGGGACGACCAAGGAAAGTGTGCAGCTTCTGACATTCCTGAAAAAAAAGGGTGTCAAAACGCTATCGCTTACCGGTCACAAGGATACGCCGCTTGGTCTTGATGCCGATTACAACTTTACCAATTTTGCGGAGGACGACACATCCTCGGAATCGTTTTACCTGCAGACCCTGTTGATCGTTCTTGCACTGCTGGCAGAGCGCGACGAATTTCCAGACTTCGACGAAACTGTCTCCGAGTTGAAGCGCCTCCCGGAACTTCTGGTTTCGGTTAAGGAGAGCTTTGAAGATGGCGCAGCAGCGCTCGCGCAGCAGATCAAGGACGAGAAATATCACATTTTTACCGGTGCCGGCACTGCTTGGCCTGAGGCTCACTATTACGGCATGTGCATTCTTGAAGAAATGCAATGGATCCGCACGCGCCCGGTTCATGCGTCCGATTTCTTCCACGGTACGCTCGAACTGGTTGAGCCGGGCGTCAGCCTGTTCATCTTCAAGGGCGAAGATGCATGCCGTCCATTGACGGAGCGGGTCGAAAACTTCGCAAAGCGCTACACCGATAAGGTTCGTATTCTGGATGCCGCTTCAGCCAGTCTCCCAGGCATCTCCCAAAAGACACGCAGCCTGATCTCTCCAATCATCCTGGCGACCATGCTGGAGCGTTTGAGCGCTCATCTGGAAGTTCTGCGCGACCACCCGCTGACCACAAGGCGCTACTACAAGCGCGTCGAGTATTAACAGCCTTCCCCGGTCCGGCTCTGCCGGATCGGGCTCCCGCATTCTGACGAAATAAAAACAAGAGCAAAAAGAGAGGAACTTCGAGATGAAATGCAGACCGTTTTTAAGCACAACAAGCCTTGCTTCACTGGTGATGTGTGGATGGTTGGCTGGCCCAATGGATGCAGCGGCCGCCGGTGATGCCATTATGGCGGAACCCGATGCTCCCGTCGAATATTCTGGTACGTTGAGCATTCTGACGAAGTTCGGCCTGCAGCAGCTTTCGCCCTATTTTGTCAACGCGGCTAAGGAATATGAGAAGTTTCACCCAGGCGTTAAAGTCGAGCTTATTCAGGAAAGCGACGATAGCGTGAAGGGGAAAACCAAGGCCCTGGTTGCGTCTAACTCCCTGCCAGATATCTACTTTACCTGGACCGGGAGCTGGGGCGAAAATTTTGTGCGAGGCAATCGAGCGGTTGATCTGACCAAGATTATTGGTCCCGATACACCATGGGGCAAAGAGCTCGCCCATGCCGCCGTCGGTGCATTCCAGTATAATGGAAAATTATACGGAATTCCGCTTTATCTGGACGCCAAGTTCATGGGCTATAACAAGGTGCTTTTTGCCAAGGCCGGCGTGGCGGAACCGAAGAGTTTCGATGAGCTGATCGGTGCCTGTGCGGCTCTGCGCAAGTCTGGCGTAACGCCGATCTCTTTCGGCAACAAGGAAGGCTGGCCGGCTGTGCATTTTGCCGGACAGCTGCTTGCCTATAACGTGCCACAAGCCACGCTTGAAAAGGATTTCAACCCGAAGACCGCCGAATATTCGGATGCAGGCTATGTTGAAAGCCTGACGCAGTTGAAAAAACTCATCGATGATTGTTCGGACGGGGCAGGCACGAACGGTTCATCCTATGCTTCTGCATTGCAGCAATTCAGCAACGCCAAATCCGCAATGTACTATCAAGAAATTATCGAGTTCGATCAAAGCACCGCGGATGGTGCGTTGAAGAAGGAAGATTTTGGCTTTTTCAAACTGCCTGCAGCAAAAGACGCAAAGGGTGATGTCAAATCGATCGAAGGTGCACCGGAAGGCTATATGATCAATTCCGCCTCGAAGAATATTCCGCTGGCTGTGGATTTCATGAAGTTTATCACCTCACCCGAAAACGGGAAGATTCTGTCGGCACCACCTTATGGGCAGCCAAGCGCGACTGTTGGCGGATATTCGTCTGAGAACATGAACCCCTCTGTGGTTGAAGGTCTCAAGGTCATCGCGGATTCATCCTATCTGATGCCGTGGCTTGATACTGCCAATCCGCCGCGCGTTGCATCTGTCTGGCTTTCAGGCCTGCAAGCGCTGATTGGTGGATCCATGACGCCGGAACAGGTCATGGAAAAGGTAAAACAGGCTGCAGCCTCTTCCCGATAAGGATGGTAATGGCCGATGACTGTCATGAAGCATGAAAATGGAGGGGGGGCTGGCAAAAACCGCCTCCCCCTGCCGGACGGGTCTCACTGCGACAAGTCCGGTTTGCTGGCGAAGTTCCTTTCTTTCCGCTGGGTTCTGATCGCATTCGTTTTGATCCTGTGGTTTGTCTACTACCCAATCATCGACAATTTCATCGTCAGTACGACAAATCAGGATATCTTCACCGGGGAAACTGCCTTTGTCGGTCTGGATAATTATCGACGTCTGCAAGAAGATCCGGTCATCTACACTGCAATGCTCAACAACACGCTTTATGCGGTGATTTCGGTCCTGTTTCAGGTGTTGGGTGCATTCGTGCTCGCGGCGATCATTGAAGGTCTGCAGCATGAGACTTGGCGCAGATTCTGGCGCGCTGTCTATTTCATACCATCAGCAATTTCGATCACTGTGACGGGGCTGCTTTTCTACTTTATCTATCAGCCCGATATCGGCCTGTTGGATTCCGCTTTTACCCATCTTGGACTTGCCACCTGGTCTCGTTCATGGCTGGGGGAAGAGCAGACTGCGATCTACGCAATTATCGCCATGAGCCAGTGGCAAGGTTTTGGCTATTCGACGCTTCTGTTTGCCATAGCAATCCAGAAGATCCCACGTGAACTTTATGATGCAGCGACCATGGACGGCGCCGGCATGTGGCGTCGGTTGTGGAACATAACATTTCCGCTGACGCGCGAAATGACCGGTCTTATGGTTATTGTTACGATTACCGGAGCGTTTCAGGTCTTCAACGAAGTCATGGTTATGACAGGTGGCGGCCCTAACAACGCCAGTCAGGTACTGGGAACATGGCTCTATCAACAGGGCTTTATTGAAAATGATTTCGGTTATGGCGCTGCGATCGCATCGGTGATTTTTATCATCACGCTGCTGACCGGCTTTGGACAGCTCTGGTATACTAGAAAACGGAGGGTGGACCTATGAGTGAGGCCTCCTATCAGCCGCGCGACATGCAATCCATAAATTTTGTGCAGACGCTTGTGCGTATCTGCCTTGTCACTTTCCTCGTCAGCCTTGGGATCGTTGTAATCTATCCGCTTTTGTGGATGGCGCTCAACGGTTTCAAGACCAACTCCGAGATATTTGGTGAACCCTTTGCCCTGCCGACGGGCTTTACGCTCGACAATTATATCTCAGCCTGGAACCAGGGCATCAGGAATTATATTGCAACCAGCATCATCGTTACATTGGTTTCGGCGGTCTGCACGGTTCTGATAAGCGCGTGGACAGCCTACGGCCTGACGCGATCCAAACTGCCTGGCAAACCGTTCTTTGTCGGTCTGGTGCTTGGCGGATTGATGTTGAGCCCAACGGTTGCGGTCATTCCACTGGTGCGGATCATGCAAAAGCTTGGTCTCTATAACACCTATTGGGCTCTTATCATTCTCTATACCGCATTCCGCATCCCGTTCACCACGTTCCTTATTCGCGCTTATATGCTTGGTCTCCCGCGCGATCTGGACGAAGCAGCCGTCATGGACGGAGCGAGTGAAGGCCAGATTTTCTGGCGTGTGACCCTGCCTCTTTGCAAACCGATCCTCGTCTCCTGTGTCATCCTGCACGTCCTGTTTGCCTGGAATGAATATCTTTTCGCCATGATCTTCACCAGTGGCGCCGATGTGCAGACACTGCCCGTTGGCCTTACATCAATCATGGCAAAACACGGAACCAACTATGCCGTTGTCTTTGCCGCAATGACACTTTCGGCACTTCCGATCCTGATTGTCTTCTTCGCTGCCCAGCGTTTCTTCATTCGTGGGCTTGCGGAAGGCATTGGCAAATAGGGTGGTGGAGAATGTTACAACCTCAACAACTGATTGGTGCCAATTTTTCGTTCCAGCACTATCCCTTTCAATGGGTTGTCAAACAGCTAAGCCTCATGGGCTTTCAACGCATGGAACTCTGGGGAACAGCGCCTCATCTTGATCTGTTTCATTCTGACCGCGCACGGCTTTCTGAGGTCCGCTCAGTTCTCAAGGATAACGGGATGAGTGTCCATTGCTTCACCCCGGAACAGGTGCTTTATCCAGTCAATATCGCTTCTGGCGACGTCCCTTATCGGGAAAAGAGTGTCGAATCCTTCCTGCGAGCAGCCGATTTCTGCGCCGAACTGGGTGCCAACTACCTCTTCTTGACACCTGGACGGGGTTATGAGTGCGAGAGCCGCGAATTCGCATGGGACCACGCCCTGAATTCTTTGGAGAAAATTACGGCACATGCGGCCAGGCTGGGGCTTTGTTGTCTGCTTGAACCCTTGCAGCGTACCGAAAGTAACATCGTAAATAATGCCGCCGATCTTGAACGGCTCTGGAAGGAACTCAATGCGGATCATGTTGATCTGGTCCTTGACTTGGTCGCCATGGCAGCGGCTGGTGATACGGTCGGTGAGTATTTTTTGCGATTTGGTAAACGTCTTGCCCATGTTCATGTCGTCGATGGAACGCCCGCGGGACATTTGGCATGGGGGGATGGAAATCTACCACTCGACGCTTACCTTGCCGAAATCACCCAGCATTCATTCCAGGGCACCTTGACCTTCGAGCCTTTTGGCAACGGTTCATATGCACTGGATCCGGCTGCGGTCTGGCGGCAATGCCTTGACGCGATTTCTCCCCATTTTGATAGTGCGGAATGATGATGATGAACCCAAATATCAATCTTGTCGCTGTCGGTGACAATTGCCTCGATGCCTATCTTGACAAGGGGGTGGTCACTGTCGGTGGAAATGCCCTCAATGTCGCCGTGCAGTGGAAACGACTTGGGGTCGGTGCCCGTTATATGGGCGCGATGGCTCCCGACAGGGAAGCCGAGATCATGCTTGATGTGATCGAAAATGTCGGACTTTTGCCAGGCGATATTGAAACGATTGAGGGAAATTCTGCTGTCACGCTTTTGACCGATAATAACGGCGAACGGCATTTCCTGTTTGAATCTCTGGGTGTTGGCGAAAACTACATTCCAGACCAAGAGCGTTATCAATCATTGCTCGCATCCGATTGGACCCATCTTGGAACCAATTCGAGTGAAAAACTGGTGCGAAAGCTCGTTGAGGACGGTGCCAGGTTCAGTGTGGATGTGTCGACCCGGCATTTTGACCTGACACTGAAAGGCGTGCCAGTGGTCTTTGCATCAGGTCCCGATGATCCACAGGAACCGGTTGAGCCATTGATTGCACAGTTCAAGCAGGCTGGAGCCCAACAAGTCGTTATTACCTGCGGAAAACGCGGGTCATTCTATGACAATGGACGTCAGTTATTTTCTGCAGGCTCGGTACCTGTGCAGGTGGTCGATACCTGTGGAGCTGGTGATAGCTTCATCGCTTCATTTCTGGTGGCACTTTTCTTCGAACAGTGTCCTGAAGAAGAAGCACTTCAAAGGGCTGCAGTGGGGGCCTCTGAAACCTGCACGCACCCGGGTGGTTTTCCCCAGCCCCTGCAGGCAATCCCGCAATGGTTGCTCGATAAATACCAGGATGTGATTGCAACAGCGCAGAGGGTCTGACCATGAACTGCATCACAATGAGAGCGCCTGTTGTCGCGGCGAAGCGGGATCGCTCTTTCTGGCTGCAAAGCATTGCCGCCGATCCCGTCAACGCGCCTTTATCGGGCCAGCATCAATGCGATATTGCAATCGTTGGCGGGGGGTATGCCGGGCTTTGGACAGCATTGCGGCTACGAGAGCAAGACCCAGAGGCGCGCATCACAATCCTGGAAGCGGATTTTTGCGGTTCAGGCGCATCCGGACGCAATGGCGGTCAAGTCCACAGCTGGTTTGCTGAAATCGATATCTTGCGCGACCTTGTCGGCGATGAAGATGCACGGATGCTTTGTCAGGCAACCTGCGATGCGATTGAGGAGCTGAAGGTGCTGCAAGATTGCGGCATCATAGACATGGATCTGCGCTTGGATGGCTGGCTTTGGACCGCAAGTTCTCGCGCGCAGGAACGGGCGTGGGCCAAGGCCCTCGGTATCTGCCGAAGATCCGGGGTCAACCCGTTTAAGACGCTGAATGCGCATGACATTGAACGGCGTACTGGTTCCACTGCGTCCTATGTTGGCATTGTCGAAGAGCGAGCAGGGACTGTTCAACCGGCAAAGCTTGCCCTTGGCCTTCGCAAGCTTGCGATGGCAAAGGGGATTGTCATTCATGAAAGAAGCCCTGTTTTGGAGGTCGTTTTAGGTGAACTGCCCGAACTTAAAACACCGGACGGAACATTGACTGCCAACAAGGTTGCTTTAACAGTCAATGCTTGGGCTTCGGCGATACCCGAACTTCACCCCTATCTGTATGTGGTAAGCAGCCAACTGATTGCAACAGCGCCTGTCCCAAACATACTGGAGCGCATCGGGTGGACCGATGGTGCGTCGATCTGTGATGCGCAGCATCACGTGCTCTATTATCAGCGCACGACCTCCGATCAGGTCGTATTTGGACGGGGAACGGGTGGGATTGCCTATAATGATCGCATTGACGCGCGTTTTAATCGCGGCGGCGACGGTGGTGCAGACAACATACGTGAACTTCACCGGGTATATCCTCAGCTAAGGGGGGTGCCTATCCTCCATGACTGGAGCGGTCCAATCGACTGCACCGCGCAGCATCTGCCGGTATTTGATCACCTGAGAAGTCATCCGAATGTTTTCTATGCGTTTGGCTTTAATGGGACCGGTATTGCACAGACGCCTGTCGCAGGTCGGATCCTTGCAAGCCTGATCCTGGGACGCGTGGATAAATGGAGCGGTTGTGGTTTGGTAGGCATCAAAAATCGTAGGAAGCTTCCTCCCGAACCGCTGCGTTATCTGGGCGCCAAAATTGTCCGTGGTGCTATTCGAAGAAAGAACGATGCCGAAATCCTCAACCGTGTTCCAGGCCCCATAACAAGGTTTCTGGCAAGTCTGGCTCCGTGAGCCAACCGACCCACGCGGAACAAAACTACAAGGAACGGGAACAATGGCCGAGCTGTCGCTGAAGAATATACGTAAATCCTATTCCAATCTGGAAGTACTCCATGGAATTGACCTTGATATCATATCGGGCGAGTTCGTTGTTTTTGTCGGGCCGTCGGGTTGTGGAAAGTCCACCCTGTTGCGCTCAATTGCGGGCCTTGAGACAATAACGTCAGGTGATCTCGTCATCGCCGGTGAGCGTATGAACAATGTCGCTCCGTCGAAACGGGGTATCTCAATGGTTTTCCAGTCATATGCGCTTTATCCGCATATGACGGTTTATGAGAATATGGCTTTCGGTCTGCGTATTGCCGGTGTGGCAAAGGCAGAGATAGACAAACGGGTCAAGAAAGCCGGCGAGATTCTTCAGCTGAGCGGCTATCTGCAACGCTTGCCGAAGGCGCTTTCGGGTGGGCAGAGGCAACGCGTTGCGATTGGACGTGCGATTGTCAGAAACCCGCGCGTGTTTTTGTTTGATGAGCCTTTGTCCAATCTTGATGCGGCTCTGCGTGTAGCCACACGCATCGAGCTTGCAAAGCTCAAGCAAAGCATGCCCGATGTCACAATGATCTATGTGACCCATGATCAGGTAGAAGCCATGACGCTGGCGGATCGGATCGTTGTGTTCAAGGACGGCAATATCGAGCAGATTGGCACGCCAGTGGAGCTTTACAAAAAGCCAGCCAATCTTTTCGTTGCCCAGTTTATTGGGTCGCCAGCTATGAACATCCTCGCGGGCACCATATCGGAGGTCTCGGGGCGCCATTACACCTGTCATCTTGACTGCGGGACGAAACTGGCTCTTGAAGCGGGTGAGGGAACATTCGCACTCAAGGATAGAATTAGCATTGGAATTCGACCAGAGAATACCAGGATTGCCAGCCAAAAAACGGAGGGGCCCGTCTTTTGTGGTACCGTGGATCTTGTAGAGCATCTGGGCGAAGCTCAGATCCTCTATATGGATATTGCCGGATCTCATGGCAAATATCTGATCAAGACAGCGGAAGACATGGAATTTAGTAGATCAGATACGTTATCTTTCTCGGCGTCGACGACGGATATACATGTTTTCTCGCAAGAAGGGGCAGCCGTTCCAGCCCAAATCGTGTGAATCTTGAAGCATCAAAGTTGCGTGGTCAGCGCGAAGATGCATGAAATTGTGCAGTGCTGAAGCTGACCGAGACATGTCAGGTGCATAGATTGTCTGGCATTCTGCGATCATGAAAAACGTTTATGGCGCCTCGAAAAAGGGCTTTCGTTGCCCCCGACTGAATGAGTTCTGCCACTCATTACCGGATTATAGCTTTCAGGAGACTGTTTCATAAATTTCAAGTTCCGCAGTGAATTTGGATAACAGTGATCACTTTGCGTGCACGAGCAGGAGGTCGCGGGCTAAGCCGAGGCCATGGACCTTGTGTTTCAAGCCTTTGATGACTTGCGTCTCACCGAAAACCATATCTTCCAGCTCCACCAGACGCTTCTGAGACATAGCGTTAAAGTCGAACGTCATCGCGGTTCCTACAAAACCTTGCGCAACGATGGTGTCGCTTTTGATGCTGATGGTCGGGAGCTCGGCGTTGTGTTCGAAACGGCAACGCCCTTTGATACACCGCGTGACATGGAGGCGCTTGTTGCCTCGACGCGTAAGGCAATCGACGAGGAAAGCCTGCATCCTCTGCTGATTATTGCTGTGTTTATCGTGACGTTCCTCATGGATCCACCCTGTCCAGGACGGAAACGGGCGGCTCTCGCGCGTCCTCACCACATTGTTGTTGCTGCGCGCGGGCTATCTTTACGTCCCTTACGCCTCGCTAGAGCGTGTGGTCGAAGAGAACAAAGACCTTTACTACAGGGCGCTACGTCGCACGCAGACGACCCTAAAGGGTGATGCGCCTGATTGGGAGCCGTGGATTGGTTTCTTCCTTCGTGCTCTGAAAAAGCAAAAAGACAGTCTCGCGAAACGCCTTGATCGCGAACGGGAACAGGAAGCTGCAGACGACGCGCTGCCGGAGCTGTCGGTGCGAATACTCGCGCTCTTCAAATCACACGATCGCCTTACACCGGCCGCGATCGGAAGCGAGTTGGGGGCAAATCGCAATACCCTCAAGGTCCGCTTGCGCGAACTTGTCGAGGCTGGACGGATCAAAAGGCATGGAAAGGCTAGGGCGACCTGGTACACGCGCGGGTAGACGATAGTGCTCCAAAAAACTTTTGTCGCTGCCATCTCTGTGGCATCAGTAATATCAATCAGTATCAAGTCGTTAAGGCTTTAGAATGGGCTAATATAAATCAAGCTCATCAGCTAAAAATTCGATAAGAGCATCTTCCTTTTTTGCGAAAACCTCTTTGCGAAAGCCTCATTACGATCAAAGATGGTGGCAATCGTTGAGTATCCTTGCTCGGCAACCAAAGCGTGTGAGTCAACATCAGGATCTTGGTTCTGTCGGCTGTAAACGGCCTCCCAGCACTCGTCAGGCGATCGTTAAGCGCGGGAGTGTCTTGCTGAGAGATGCCGGATGGCAAATCCTCTTTGGAACCTGCAGTCAATGGGCGTTGAACCTTACAGGAATTGGTATGGAGGAATCGGACCTCACCTTGAGCCGCCGGATCCCATGTCACGACGGCGTTATAAGTTTCTGCCAAGACCTTATAACCGCGTTCCGGGAGGCTGTCATCATGAGCCGTTGGCAAAAAAAGGCGGATGGGTCGAAGGAATGCTGTTACAGTGGAATTTTCGCGTAGCCCTTCGAGAGAATTGGCCCGGTCGGACGCCCGATTGGTGAGCCTCCGGCGGGCTCTAACGTAAGTTCGTAAAGCTGTTCACCGCGCGGTCGTGGCAGGTCTGGTCCCTTTAGCTGTGTTGAATGCCCACCTTCAAGTAAGCCCAGCGACACCGGCCCCATCTCCTGAGAAGGAAGGGTCCAGACCTGAATAGCTTTTCCTGCTGGTATCGCGACATGGTTTAATAAACGCACGCGCGCATTTTCATTGCCAAAATCTTCGAGGATTGCCTGAACGCTTCCTGCATCATCCAGCAAAACAGCGATTACAACTGGATCGACAGTTCTGCTTAACGACCAACCCAGGCCGATTGCTAGAAGGATTGAAGCTGCTGCGGTAGAAAGCGCTGCAAGTCGCCACCGATTGACACTGTTCCTGTTATCATTGGCGCTCCTGACGAGTGTGGTCGATACAGCGGGATCATCGGAGAGCCGGCTTTGAACAGCGCGCCAGACGCGTTCTTCCACCTGCATCGGGGTGACTGAACTATCGAGCGGCAAAAAGCGTTCCCTGCTGCAAGCAATTGCTCTTTTCAGGGCTTGGTTGTTGACAATTTCGTTTTCAACCTGAGCCATTTCATCAGCGTTAAGCAGACCCAATACATATTCGTCGGCAAGTTCTTCGATATTATCAAATGATTTTATCATGCCATGCACGCCCGCAATGCGCTCAACCCTCGACGTATCCAGGATTTGGCGGTCCCCAAAGGTATCTGTAAGCGACCCGCTATCTCGCCATGCGTATAACCGCCGACATAAGCCATCAAAATTCCGTCCCGCTTATCTTTGTCGAGCGATTGAAGACAATCACGCAATTGGCTTTTTTGATCGAGCCGATGCCAGGCGTTCAAAACTTCATCGGAATGCTCGGCTTCGACCAAGGTTTCTACATGTTCGACCGTGTGTTCACGATTGCCATCGCGCAATGCATTCAATGCTCGATTGCGGACAATCGCATAAATCCATCCCTTGGCAGAGCCTTGATCCGGTGCATATTGATGGGCATGGGTCCAGATCCGAATGAGTGCTTCTTGTAAGACCTCTTCTGCAAGCTCGCGGCGCCGAAGAATGCGGTGGGCGATTGCCAGCAGGCGACCTGCTTCCTGATCAAATATGGCGCGTAGCCCGGAGCGGTCTCGACGCACGCAGGCGGCAATTGCATTTGCCAGTTCATCCGTCTGCCCGCCCATGCGACCTGTCTCCTCATCCGATAGCTAACTTAACCGCAATGCCTATCGAGATGAAACAGGCAAAGACATGCATTGAAAATTTATTTTCTCTCGCTGCATCCAAAGCACAAGGCTCGCGTGTCTTAGAATGAGAGCCGCTGAAACCCACGCGTAAAACAGCGGCTTCAAACCGGGAAACAAAGGAGATTTATGATGCGTATCGTTGAGTTGGCACTAGCTACATCTACAATGCTTGGGGTTTCGATTGTTTACGCTATGGCTGCACCAGCCATTGGCCTTGTCGGCGACAAGACGCTCGTCATGTTTGACACAGAAGATGGCAAGGTCACAAAGACAATGGATGTCGCCGACGTTGAAAAGCTGCTTGGTATTGATTTTCGACCTGCCAACAAAACCCTGATCGGTGTTACAGAGGACCATGGGATTGTCGCCATTAACATCGAGAGTGGTGCGGTCAACGAAGTTTCGAAGATGAGCGAGATGCTGCCAATCACGCAAGGGCAGGCGGTCATTGTCGATTTCAATCCAATGGCCGACCGTCTTCGTTTCATGACGGGGACGACCAATCATCGTGTTCATCCGGATACAGGTGCGGTGACGGTCGATGGCAAACTTGCTTTCGAAAAGGGCGATGCCGGCGAAGGTTCTGAAGATAAAATCGCAGCCGCCGCTTACACCAATTCCATCGGCAAGCCTGAGAAGACTGCCATGTTCAATATTGATGCTGGCAACAAGACACTGGTTCAGCAAACAAAGCCCAATGACGGAACCCTGAAGACGATCGGCAAGCTGGAAATCAGTGAAAGCCCTGAAACCTATGCCTTTGACATTCATGGATTAGCAGAAGGCCACAACACCGCTTACCTTGTTGGTGATAACACGATCTACACCGTTGATCTTGAGACAGGTGCCGCCACGAAGGTCGGAATGATTGAGAAGCTCGATGGCCATTTGCGCGATATAGCTATTCTTCCGGCCTCGTAATTGATGAACGGGGCCGGTTTTAGATCGGCCCTCTTCAGTCCTGTGCGTCTTTTGATGATCAATGTACCTTGCGTCCTGCGATTAAACTTAGATCGACACCCCGCCCGGCAAGCGCCCAGAAACCGCCCCCCGAGATCGCGTGCGCGATAGTCGGGCTTTTTATCAAACCCGTCATGACAATGCGTTCGAATGTCAAATGCGGTCAGACCGGCCGAAAGCATTCGTCACCCAGCGCGATATGCGCCGAATTCCAGTGGTTTAAGGAGAAAGACCTGAGATCGCGATGGAACTTGCTACACCCAACCGCGCCAGACGATTTTATCATGCAATGTAAAAGCCGCAGGGGTTGATGGTGGGGAGAGGAAAATCAAGCCTGCAACGGGTCCAGCCTGGCGGATAGTTAGGTCAAGCACCACTGCTCTTCCATAGAAAAGTGGCCAATTATCGTCACGGCTTCATGGAGCGATTCATATTAGGGTGGGCGAGTGCATCAGCTTGTGCGTTGGCGGAGGTCGTGCCCCTCAAAAAAATACGACTAACCAGATATGCAACGATCCACAAAGGACATCAGACGCCATCGGGAGACATATCGAGATATGTGAAGAGCAGAGCGATAGGTCTGGCTCTGGGCCATGAATTCAGGGAACGGCATTTTTAATGGCTAAGGATTTGGAGGATCAGAACACAGTTTCGTCCTCCTTCAAAATTTGAAGGATCGCATCCTTTGCGTGGCCATCCGTTTCCTCGAAACCTTGGCTTCTATAACATCGCCGACCGGGTAAGCAGCCCGGTCGGCAAATCGAAGTAAATTCAAAGGCTGTTACATTTTCGGCAAAAGCACTTTGTCGATGACATGGATCACACCGTTGGACTGCTTCACGTCTGCGATCGTCACGTGGGCGACGGTTCCATTCTCGTCGGTGAGGGTGAGCTTTCCCATCTTTTCCCTGGCTGTTAACACACAGCCACCCAAAGTCTTGATGGTGTGCGATCCTTTGTCGTCCTTTATCATCTTAGCGATATTTTTCGACATGGCATCAGCGGCAACAACATGACAGGTGAGGATCTTCGTCAGTTTCTCCTTGTTCTCCGGCTTTAGAAGGTTATCGACTGTGCCTTTTGGCAGGGCAGCGAAGGCTTTGTCCGTGGGCGCGAAAACGGTGAACGGCCCTTTGCCTTTCAGAGTGTCGACCAGCCCAGCAGCTTTGACAGCTGCGACGAGTGTGGTGTGATCCTTCGAGTTCATCGCATTGTCGACGATTGTCTTATTGTCATACATTGCCGCTCCACCAACTGTGGGGTTTTCGGCCAACGCAACTGTGGTGCAGGCAGAGAGAATGACAGCAGCTGTGAGTGCTTGTTTCGAAAAACGCATCATTTCATTTTCCTCCCAAAATCCGGGTCGATCCCGGTTCCCCTTTTTCGGGGGCATGGTAGTTAACGAAATTGCCGCTGCACCGGATCACTTTGGAAGGAGAATTTTTTAGGCGGGCTTCGTTGCGCAAGCATCACCCCGTCTCGACCTGGAGATAGAGCTTGTTCGCGTTCCCTGCGGGTTTGAAACATGTTTGAACGTTAGAGCAAGCGCCTTAATCAAACAATGTGACTGCAGGCTTTCTGCCGTGCAGCGTGAAAACGGCTGCTGCGCCAATTCGCCCGCGATGAAGCCGTCAGCGTTGGCAATCGCTTTGAGCGCTTTCTGCGCGTGCGCCATCAGATCATGGTGCCTGTTGGAGCGGTTGAGGGCCTGAGCGCAACGCGCGAAAGCCGGGTGTAGTTTGTTTTTTTCGTCGCTCATTGATCGTGCAACGCCAGCACATCGCCGCTAGACCAGAGCGCAGCTCAGCGACGAAGGTTTTTTTGGCAGAGATCAGAGATCTCCTAGATGTTTTAGCCTAGAGAGCGTTCACGTTCTCGGCTTTGGACTTGCCCGTTTTGCGGTCCTGTCCGATATCGTAGCTTACTTTTTGTCCGTCGTGGAGTGCGCTGCCATAAGCAACGGCCGAGATATGCACAAATACATCAGCGCCACCATTTTCAGGTGTAATGAAGCCGAAGCCTTTTTCGTTGTTGAAAAATTTAACTGTACCGGTCGCCATTATTTCCTCATCTGTCGTTGTTGATGGGATCTGTCTAGCTTGCTCTGGAGGTCGTCGCAACAGGAAACCGGATTTAAGCCGTGCGAGGAGACTTGAACGGCGTTTTGGCGCAAGGTTCAACAGGCGCCTATAAATGAGCCTATAGAGGGTTGCCTGCGTGGGTATCCTGCGCGTGTCCGTTCCCTTCCTTCTTCAAGCTTGGTCAATGAAGATGCCATCGATAAGATTGTCTGCGTTCTCCATAAAGCATCCAGTAAATCTACACGAAACCTCCACAAAGGATCGATATTGACGCGGTACATCGTCGGCCGACGGGGCTGTGGGCGCGCCCCGCCCGAGCAACAGCTCTCTGGTCTCCTGGGCCGGGCGAGCGTTTCCATCGGAGGAAAATCGAATGACTGACAAGGCTTCCGTGATTGTTTTTTCTCCTCCGTTTGTTGACCTGATAGAGGACAAGTTTTTTCTTAAAGCGGAAGACGCTGATGGTCGGTCCCATCTCCGATGACAGCATCGCGATCCTGATCCGTGCAACTCTCAGTGGATTGAAGGATGGCTGGAGTTACCTGTCTGTTTTAAAAGACCTGCTCTCTGCCCATTGCGCTGACGGATATTGACGCCATCACTCAGCCTCCGCTGTCGTGTTCTGATAGCGGATTGAGCAGAAACGCTCGCGGTCTTGGGGGCATATAGAAATAGTCGGATACAAAGCAATTTCTCGCGTTTCCGGTGACGCCGAGCTGATTGTCGTTGCACAATCCGCGCTATAGCCCGCTTGCCCGCGCCGTTTCGCACAATTATCAAAAGGCATGAACATGCTGATACGCAATTTCTCGGTCGTCTGTATCATTTTATTTTCATTCGCATTCTTGATGTCGTATCTCGTCAATGCGACCCAGGATACCCGCTCCCATTTGCCTGAAACATTCATAAACTACCCGCGTTGAGGTGTTGCGCTGTGCATGGTTGTCAGCGCTGCCATCCGCAGAAGTTGCTGTTTGCGATCCAGCTGATGTTGGTGAAGTGTTGGCTTATTCTCCACACGATCTGCACACTGCCTCGATATTATCTGAACGCGACGATGCGACCAGTCGGTAGTCGTTTCAGTTTAGGCCCTACAATGTCAAACCGCCGTATCTTCGTTCTCGCTATCGTTTTCGGCGGGTGCTTCTTTGCAATCCTGTTTGCATTACAGGAACACAGCAGCTCTGCCCCGGAAGCTGAAGTCGCTTCTTCGGAGGGACCGCTGCGCGCTGTAACTGCGCGGACCAGTCGGGAAACTGTTGTGATTACCGATGAGCTGCCGGGGCGCGTTGTGGCGTTTCGGAAGGTCGAAATAAGGCCGCAAGTCGGCGGGATAATCAGAAGAACGGTTGTTGAAGCCGGCTCCCGTGTCAGTGCGGGCCAGATACTTTTTGAGATTGAACCCGCCCTGTTTCTAGCGGATGTTAAAACTGCGCAAGCCGCGGTGCAGCGTGCAGAGAGCGGCTTGGAGCATGCCCGATCGGGATTTCAGCGCGCGGAAGCCTTGCTGGCGAGCAAGGCGGCAAGTCAAAAGGACTACGAGGATGCACATAACAGTATGGCTGCGGCACAGGCCAATCTGACCGAGGCGCGCGCAGTATTGCATCGTCGTCAGCTTGACCTTGATTTTACTACCATAAGGTCGCCGATTGAGGGATATGTCGGGAGAATTGTCGCCGACGAGGGATCTCTCGCTTCAAGTTCCGGCCAAACAGAACTCGCTGTCGTCCAGCAATTGCAACGCGTCTACGTGGATTTGCGCTTACCCGCCACAAAGCTTGATGCCCTGCAATCCGCTGCCCGCGAGAAAATTGGTTCGATCACCATCTTTAACGCGGACGGCACGCCACATTCCCACCCAGCAAAGCTGGTGCTTTCGGATATTACAGTTGATCCTGTGACCGGTAATGCAACAATCCGTCTGGTCGTTGAGAACCCGGAATTGCGCCTCTTGCCCGGAATGTTTGTGCGGGCAGAGCTGCCAAGGCGCCTTCTTTCGAATGTTATCCTCGTTCCCGAACAGGCGCTCGTTCGCACAGGCGAAAGCGATGCCAGTCTTATCGTCATTGATAGCAACGGTCTTGCAAGAAAGCGTCGGGTTAAACTTGGGGAAGCGGTTGGTCGCCGGGTCGTGATCACATCAGGACTTCAGCCCGATGAAACCGTCGTAATTCGCGGTCAGGAACGCCTGCAGGAGGGCATGGCCGTAAACGCTGCCATTTCCGCCGAAGCGATGTCCGTTAAAAATAAGACGTGAAGGCTGGAGCCAATGTCGCAATTCTTCATCAGCCGTCCGGTTTTCGCTTGGGTGATCGCCATATTCATTACATTGGCGGGTATTGTTGCTATCCCGCAGCTGCCAGTTTCGCGCTATCCGGTCATCGCGCCCCCGAGTATCAGCATTTTTACGAGCTATACCGGAGCCTCTGTCCAGGCGATCAATGACAGCGTGGTCGTTCCCATCGAAAAGGAACTCTCCAGCGTCAAGAACATACTCTATTATGAATCGACTGTTGACGCTACCGGCGGTGCGAGTATCACGGTAACCTTCAAACCTGGAACCGACCCGGAACTTGCCCAGGTTGATGTTCAAAATCGTCTGAAGAATGCCGAGCCTCGACTTCCTGAAGTGGTTCGTCGTAACGGAATAAATGTCGAGGCTTCGGAGTCGGGCTTCCTCATGGTTATTTCGCTGAAGTCATTAAGTGGCGGGACTGACGAACTCAGTCTTGGGGACTATCTCACGCGTAATATCGCCGAGGAGCTCAAACGTATTCCAGGCGTTGGGCGTACCCAACAATTTGGTTCCGAACGTGCGATGCGTATTTGGGTGAATCCCACGAAATTGGCAGCCTACGATCTTAGTATGTCTGACGTGACGAGTGCGATTGCGCGTGAGAATGCACAGGTTTCCCCGGGACGGGTGGGTGATGAACCAACCGTTGCGGGAACCAAGGTCTCGACACCATTGATTGTCCAAGGTCAATTGAGTGCACCTGAAGAGTTTGCAGCAATACCGTTAAAGACCCAGCCAGATGGTGCGCGGCTGCTGTTATCTGACGTCGCTCGCGTGGAACTGGGTGCGCAAACTCTCGCCTTCAGCGTAAGCAGCAATGGCAAGCCTGCCGCTGCGGCAGCGATCCAGATGTCACCCGGTGCCAACGCCGTCAGCACGGCGGCGGCGATCGAGAAAAGGCTCAATGAATTGCAGGCAACCATGCCGGGCGACCTGTCGGTATCGGTTTCCTACAATACCGCGCCTTTTGTAAAACTATCGATTATCAAGGTGCTACAGACACTTTTAGAAGCGATGGCTTTGGTATTCATTGTCATCCTGTTGTTCTTACAGAAACTTCGCTACACGCTGATCCCAGCCATTGTTGCACCGATCGCACTTCTTGGCACATTTGCGGTGATGCTGGCGGCCGGTTACACGATTAATGTCCTGACCATGTTTGGCATGGTGCTGGCGATTGGTATCATTGTTGACGACGCCATCGTGGTGGTTGAAAATGTCGAGCGCATCATGTCCCGCGACGGCCTGTCGCCAAGGGAAGCAACAGCGAAAGCCCTGCGCGAGATTTCGGGCGCCATCGTTGGGATCACATTGGTGCTGGTCGCCGTCTTTATCCCAATGGGAATGTCCGATGGTTCTGTCGGGGCAATTTATCGGCAGTTCACAATGTCGATGGCCGTGTCGATACTGTTTTCTGCCTTCCTTGCGCTGACACTGACACCGGCTCTGTGCGCGACGATCCTCAAACCTGGTCACGGGGCGGCAGAAAGGCGTTTCTTTTCCTTGTTCAATGCCGGGTTCGATCGCTTAACTGCGCGCTATATAGGTGCCGTTGGATGGATTTTGCGGCGTGCAGTTCGGATGTTGGTTGTCTACATCGTGTTCCTGGGAGTTCTGGCTGCCGGATACTCTCAACTGCCGACATCATTTGTTCCTGAAGAAGATCAGGGAAATTTCATGGCAATGTTCGAACTCCCGGCGGGCGCCACCGCAGAACGCACAGGGGAGATTGTTGCAGCTTATGAGAAACACACCGCCACCCGTCCGGATATTACCGACAATATTGTTATTCAAGGTTTTGGATTTTCCGGTTCCGGTCCGAATGCAGCGCAAGCTTTCACCAGTCTCAAAGACTGGAGCGAACGCAAGACGACGCTAGATGAAGAAATTGCGGCAGCGCAGGCGGCCATGGCGGATATCCCGGAAGGGACGGCGATGATCATGAAACCGCCAGCAATTGAATCACTCGGTACCACTTCAGGTTTCTCAGTGCGGCTTGAAGATCGGAGCAATGCCGGATCGGCGGCGCTGAAAGCGGCTGAAAGTCAGTTGATAGCCCTCGCATCCAACAGCAAATTGCTTATGGGCGTGATGCCGGATGGACTTCCCGATGGCCAGAGCATCGCCTTGCAGATTGATCGCCAGAAAGCGCTCGCTCTTGGTGTGTCTTTCACTGCGATTAGTGACATGATATCGACGGCGATCGGATCGAGCTATGTCAATGATTTTCCAAATGCCGGTCGGCTGCAGCAGGTAATCGTGCAAGCCGACGCGGCTCATCGTATGCATATTGGTGATGTGCTTCGCCTGGAACTGCGCAATATGGAGGGCGCCATGGTGCCTCTATCCGAGTTTGTTGAGCCCGTCTGGCAAACCACTCCGCTTCAACTGGCGCGTTACAATGGATATCTGGCTGCCCGTATTTCAGGTTCGGCGGCCGCAGGCATTTCCAGCGGAGCGGCCATGGCGGAGATGGAGAGGTTATCAAAACAATTGCCGTCGGGCTTCGTCCTGGTGTGGACCGGGCAATCGCTCCAGGAAAGGCAATCCGCAGCTCAGGCGCCCATGCTGTTAGCGGCGTCAATGCTGGTGGTCTTTCTTGTCCTGGCCGCACTTTATGAAAGCTGGTCGATTCCACTTGCAGTGATGCTGGTTGTACCGCTTGGGGTGCTGGGGGCCGTGACGGCCGTGCTGTTGAACGGTATGGAGAATGATGTTTTCTTCAAGGTCGGCCTTATTACCATCATCGGGTTGTCGGCAAAGAACGCCATTCTGCTTGTTGAATATGCGCGGCATCTTCGTAGTGAAGGGCTGAGCCTCAACAGAGCAGTGTTGAAGGCATCTCGCTTGCGACTGCGGCCTATTGTAATGACCTCGCTGGCATTTATTCTGGGGGTTGTTCCGCTGATGATTGCCCGAGGCGCCGGCGCCGAGATTCAGAATGCAATCGGAACGGGGGTGTTTGGTGGAATGTTATCCGCGACTGTCCTGGCAATCTTCTTCGTTCCATTGTTGTATGTGACAATCAGTCGACTGGATAGGACGCGGAAATAGAGCCGGCTGCCAAGACCGCATTGGTCTTTTAAGTGATCCATATTGAAAAGGGTTGAGACGGAGTAGGTTGCCATGAACAATGCCCTGATCCTTATTGTCGAAGATGAGCCAGAAATTGCTGAAATCATTGAGACATATCTATCGCGCGAGGGGTTTCGCACTGTCACCGCAGGCGATGGAACAGTGGGGCTGGGCCACCATTTGCGCCTTCGCCCGGACCTGGTGATTCTCGATATCAAATTGCCGGGTCAGGACGGCTATGACGTGTTGGCCGCCATACGGCGTCGCGGTGATACACCGGTCATTATGGTGACTGCTCTGGCTGAGGACCTGGATAAGCTGCAAGCTTTACGTATTGGTGCCGACGACTATGTCGTTAAGCCTTTTAATCCGCTTGAGGTGGTGGCGCGTGTCAAGGCAGTGCTGCGAAGAAGCATGGGAGCGCCCACTGAACGTCTATTACGAGTGGGACCGATAAGCGTGGATTCCCAAGCGCATCGTGTGACGGTTGATCGGGCCGCGGGGCCCGTCGAGCTTGAACTGACGAGGACAGAATTTCGCATCCTGTCTCATATGGCCTCGAGCCTGGGAAAAGTGTTCGAGCGTTCTGAACTGGTTGACGCATGTCTACCAGAAGGTGAAGCGCTTGACCGGACCGTGGATAGTCATGTCAGCAATCTGCGCCGCAAGTTAACCGCTGCGGGAGCCGGTGGAATGCTGAGCGGAGTTCGCGGCGTCGGGTACCGGTTGGATCCAATAAATGGGTAGGAACTTAAACTCCCTAATCGTCCGTTCGATGATAGCGCTTACGCTATTGGCCTTTGCCGTTGTTTATTTCGGGCTGACGGCCTACTTCTTCTTTATTTACGAATGGCTCTATCCTGATTTTACCGAGGATGACGCGCTTCGGACGGGGGACATCGTCACTCTGGGGCTCCTGCTTGGTATAGGAATATTGACAGCTTCAGTTCTGGGGTGGTTTCTTGCCAAGCGCATTGTCCATCCGTTGAAATCGGTAGCCCATGCGGCTCGCCAGATCGCGAGTGGTGACTTTTCAGCACGGGCCAGTCTGCAACCGGGAAACTTCGGCGAAGCTCGGGAACTGATTAACGATTTCAATCAGATGGCAGAGCGGTTACAGCGTGCGGAGTCCGAGTTGCAATATTCAAACTCCGCGATTGCGCATGAGTTGCGAACACCATTGACAATACTTCGCGGTCGACTGCAGGGCTTATTGGACGGAGCATTCTCGCCGAGCAATGAATCCTATGCTCGCCTGATAGGCCATGTCGACGATCTATCGGCGATTGTCGATGAACTGCGGACGCTGGCGCTGGGTAATGCCGGCAAACTTGATCTGGAGTGCACTTCGATTGACCTCGCGGTGGAGGCTGAGAGTGTTCTTGCATCACTGGAAGATCAATTCGCTGATGCTGGTATCAAAACCTTGCCATCGCTGGGTCGTGCAATTGTCGTCGCTGACCGTTCGCGCATGCGGCAGGTTCTTGTGGCATTACTGGAAAACTGCTGCCGTTACGCACCTCAAAGTAGCGTCTCCATTGAGACGGGCGTTTCAGGCGCGCATGTTTTTATCCGTTGCAGCGATACGGGACCGGGACTGTCTGAGGAAAATCGCTTGCGAGCGTTCGAACGTTTCTGGAGGGCTGACGATTCAAGAGGGCGGGGCAGAGGTGGGTCTGGTCTTGGCCTTTCGATCGTGAAAGCAATTGCGCAGGCGCATCGAGGAGATGCCCATATTCTCCCCTCGGAGAACGCTGGCCTCGCAATAGAGATTCGTATTCCGAGCCGAGAAAACACTTCTACAGATTGAGAGAACCAATGTCATCAAAGGCCGCTCACTGCGACGACTATGATAGTCTCGCCACGCGCCATGTCTCATTGCGGCGTGTGCTGGCACTGTTCAAGCCATACCGGAACAGAATCGCGGTCGTTATTGTGCTGATGTTGATTGCTTCAGCGACCGGGTTAGCCGGGCCCTTCCTTTTACGGGCGATTATTGATGAGGCCCTGCCGAGAAATGACCTCAATCTTTTATTCTGGCTTGTCGCGGGCATGATCTTTGTGGCGCTTCTGTCAGCCATCATCGGAGCATGGCAGGTCGTTTTAAGTTCACGCATCGGACAAGCTGTTTTACACGATCTGAGGGTTACCTTATACGCGCATCTCCAGAATCTGTCACTTCGGTTTTTCACCGGTACCCGTGTAGGAGAAGTGCAGTCGCGGATCGCCAGTGACGTTGACGGTCTGCAATCGCTTGTGAGCGATACGGCGAATGAACTTGGGCGCTCACTCAGTTCTGTCATTATGACGTCAATAGCCATTCTCATTCTCGACTGGAGACTGGCGCTCCTTGTGCTGCTCATCGTGCCGGGGACACTCCTCATAAGCGCTCGTGTTGCCCGGGCACGCGAAGCTATCACTTTTCAACAACAGGGGCGGGCTGCCGATCTGTCGGTCGCAGTACAGGAAACACTGTCAGCCTCTGGAATCATTCTCGCGCGTACCATGGGCCGTGCAAAGCATCTCAATCAACGATTTAGCCGCATTTCAGGAGATCTGGCGCAGCTTGAGGTGAAATCACGAACGGCGGGTGAATGGCAGTGGTCTTTGATCGGCTTTGCGCTCGCTGCTTTGCCAGCATTCACTTTACTTGCAGGGGGACTGTTAATGCATACAGGGAGTCCGGCAACGATAGGTACACTCGTGGCTATGATCGCGCTTCAAGAGCAGTTGTTATGGCCGTTTGAGCAATTACTTGAACTTGGTCGTGATGCGCGGAAGACGCGGGCATTGTTCGCGCGAATATTCGAGTATTTGGACAAGCCAGTGGAAATCACCGAACGTAGAACGGCCGTAACCATCCCTCCTACTGATATGAGGGGGGAAGTGGAACTGGAGCATGTCAGCTTCAATTATGACGAGGGAGGCCGTTCAGCTTTGCACGACGTCAGTCTTACCATCAAAGCAGGGAGCAATGTCGCGATTGTTGGACAGACCGGCTCTGGAAAGACAACACTCGGATATCTGCTAGCCAGGCTCTATGATGTCGACAGTGGTGCAATCCGGTTTGATGGTGTTGATTTGCGGGATCTTAGCTTCCTATCCCTATCAGAAATGTTAGGGGTGGTCTCTCAGGATCCTTACCTGCTGCACGCTTCAGTGGCAGAAAACTTGCGTTTCGCCAAACCTGAAGCAACCGATGAGGAACTTTATGCTGCGGCTGAGACCGCCCAGATCCATGATCATATTATCAATCTACCTGAAGGTTACGACACGATCGTGGGGGAAGATGGCTATCGATTCTCCGGCGGAGAAAAGCAACGTCTGGCTTTAGCCAGAACCATTCTCCGAAACGCACCGATACTATTGCTTGATGAGGCAACAAGTGCACTTGATACCCGCACGGAACGTGCAATGTCAGAGGCTTTGGAACGCATGTCGAAGGGACGCACCACCATTACGATTGCCCATCGATTATCCACTATACGTCACGCTGACATAATTGTGGTCATGAACGCAGGGCGAATAGTCGAACAGGGTAATCATGAACAGCTTTTGGCTCTCAAGGGTACTTATGCTGGTTTGCTGCAGAATTCCTGATTAAAAAAGGGTCTTTTCCGCAAAGTGCTGCCCCCCGTCACTTCTACGCACTGCCGCTCTGATATTGTGGCCCATGCAACAGGTTCAGTCTGTATGGATCCGTCCTATCGAACCATCGGCCGGGAGTATAAGCCCGCTTCTCATTGTTTTGCGAGCGCGCATGGATGCCAGTGGGATAGGCTGATAGATGTCGGTAATCGAGAGCGGGGACCTCGATTTTCGAAGTGGTGGCCAAGCTCTTAGTCGCTGCAGTCTGCTATTATGGCGCGGTAACCGGAACGGCTCTGTAAACGGCGATAGCGGATGAGCGGATCGTCTCCTTTACGCTGTAGGTTGATCCGCTGGCGATCTTGATCGACCACATCTTAGCAGCCTTCGCGGCGTTGCCGTTGAAGCTCTCTTCGGGCACCGCTTGCAGCGTGTCATACCGGTAGAGCTTGTAGGATGTTCCGGGCTTCAAGCGAGAGACCGTCGCCGTGATCGTTATCGGACTGGAGGCTGGCCGCTTACTCGAACCCTCTTCCATGGCGGGCGCCTCGCTGGCGATGCTTGTCTGCAGCCTCACCGGCAATGTCTCTCCGTCCCGGTCAATGATACCGGTTACTGCAATGCCATAATTTCCGCCTGAGCGGGCAAGAGAATAGTCTGGATGCGCTCCGGAGTTCGCCTCTAGTCGGCTGGCCTGGATTTCCTTGAAACTGTAGCGATAGGTGTATTTAGGACGCCCATTCGGTGCCCATAGACCGTTGTCGCTGAATATAAGGACGTCATCAGGGTGATAGAGGGCATTGCCTTCCAATGGCTTGGAAGACCGGATGCCTGTGACGGGCACGATATGATCATATTCTTTATTTCCCGCTAATCGCGCGGTGTCATTGTCAAAAATCCCGTAGTTGTAATAGACGCCAATGGTCACGGGATAGCCATTCAGCACGTTCGCCTTGACCCATGTCAGGAACCCGTCCACGCTACCGCCACGTCTCTTCCAGCTCGTGGCTTTCAGGTGTAAACGCGCGGCAGCTTGTTCCGCATTGACGCCAAGGAGCAGTTGGCTGTCCTCGCGCGACTGATCGATGTTGGGGCTTGCGACAGCACGCATATCGTATTGTGATATGTACTGGCCATAATAGAGGCCGGCACTGATCAATGAAACTTCACCGCAATAGCCATAATTCGCTTCCCACTGCTGGCGTGGCCGAATGTCGAGTTCTCGTGTTGAAGCAGCATGCACGGGAAGAGTGCCTAGCGCCAGTCCGGCGGACAGCGCGACCAATTTCATTTTGACTGGGCTGCAGCGCTTGTGCGCGCTGCGCGGTGGATGAATTGTCTTTCTCATCGCTTATTTCTTTCTTCCGAAGCAGTGGGCAGCCGACCTCCCAGGCCGTTTCACAAGTCTTTAACAGCTTGCCTGCGATGCATTCGATCACTACGAAGAGTGGTCAGCTGGGGATAGCGATCACAGCTCTCGGCCTCGAGAGCCGAAAACTCGGTTTGACGATTTATGCGCTGCGGATACCATTGCATGCGACGCCTTGGAGGGCGTGGTTGGTGCGTAAAACGACGCGCCGTCCGCCGTCACTCTTTCAACACCGCCGCCTTTCATCACCGCTGGATGTCTCTATCACAAAATGAAGCCTGTTGGGCGGACAATGACGATGGTGTCACTTTTTCGTGCGGCAAGATCCGCCCAGATCTTTCCACCAAGCTTGACGTCCGTTTCTCAAGACGAAACGGCGACGCTCGCTGTTGGTTGGGATTCGAGGTAGGTTTTGAAGGTTTGCTTTCTCGATGCAGGGTTGAAGTCGATATCAATATATAATATACTATAATGTATATTGTTATCGCGGGAGGCAGACATGCCGATTACCAAAATATCCGAGAAACTGTCGGTATCTTCGCAGCCAGATCGGGAAGAACTCGATAGACTCGAACGCTACGGCTTTAAAACGCTGATCAACAACCGTCCCGATCATGAAGAGGTGGACCAGCCTGGAAATCAGGCTGAATGCGATGCGGCGCAAAAAGGTGGTCTTTCCTATGCGTTTATTCCGGTTCCAATGAATTCGATCACCGAAGCAGATGTCCGTGCGTTTCAGAATGCAGTGAGAAAATCTGACGGTCCCGTGCTCGCGCATTGCAAAACAGGATCGCGTTCGCTCAGCCTGCATCTTATAGGCGAGGTACTGGACGGTCGCATGTCTGTTGAGGACGTTGTGCCATTTGGCCATCAGCTCGGCTTTGATACAAATCCCGCTTCAGAATGGCTTGAACGCTTCGCCCATCGTCGCCCGCACGTAAAAGGGTTTTTCGACAAGCAAACCTCCAGCGTTCAATATGTCGTTTGGGATCCCGCAACGGGCATGTGCGCAATTGTAGATGCGGTTCTCGACTTTGATGAAAAATCGGGGAGCACAGCGACGATCAATGCAGACGCAATTCTCGATTACGTCCGCGATAACAGCCTCACCGTCGAATGGATTCTCGACACCCATCCGCATGCGGACCATTTTTCCGCAGCCCATTATCTGAAGGAGAAAACCGGTGCGAGAACTGCGATAGGCGAGCATGTGATTGAGGTTCAAAAGCTCTGGAAGGGGATATATAACTGGCCCGAACTTGTCACAGATGGCGCGCAGTGGGATTGCCTTTTTGCCGATGGTGAGACATTCAAGATCGGTTCCATTGATGCCAGGGTGCTGTTTTCGCCCGGGCATACGCTCGCTTCGATCACTTACTTGATCGGAGATGCCGCCTTTGTGCATGACACACTCTTCATGCCCGACAGTGGGACGGCACGCGCCGACTTTCCCGGCGGCGATGCAGCAGCTCTGTGGAAGTCGATCCAGGACATCCTCTCACTTCCTGACGAGACGCGGATATTCACCGGTCATGATTACCAGCCGGGCGGTCGCGCCCCGCGCTGGGAAAGTACAGTAGCCGAGCAGAGAACGAACAATCCTCATCTTGTCGGCCTTACGCAAGAAGACTTCGTAACGTTACGAACCAAGCGGGATAAGACGTTACCAATGCCAAAGCTCATCCTACATGCTTTGCAGGTGAACATACGCGGCGGGCGACTACCCGAGCCGGAAGGCAACGGGAAACGCTACCTCAAGTTCCCCCTGGATGCGTTGGCAGGGAGCGCAAGGGAAAGACCGTGAACAGGATGGCAGAGATGAGAGCCGGATTATCTTCTACAGAACTGTCGTTGCGCGCGGGCGAGGTGGCAGGCTTGCTCAGGACACTGTCGCATCCAGCGCGTTTGATGATCGTTTGTAGCCTGGTGGATAGCGACTATTCCGTGGGCGAGCTTGAAGAGAAACTGGATGTCCATCAACCGCATCTATCGCAGCACCTGAAAGTTTTGCGCGGTTCGGGAATTGTCGAAACGAGGCGGGAGGGGAAGCAGATTTTTTACAGCCTGACGGAAGACAAGGCGGCCCAACTGGTGAATGCTCTTCATGGTATTTTCTGCGTGGAGACAGAAACATGAACATTTACCTTTCATCGCTCATTGGAGGGATGCTGATTGGAACGTCCGCAGCGATGTTGCTTATCCTCAATGGCAGGATAGCAGGGATTAGCGGCCTGGTTGGAAGCCTGATACAGGGGAGGTTCGTGTGGATTAATCTCGCCTTCCTGACAGGACTTATTCTTGGCCCGATTGCTTATCTGATGATCTACGGTGATTGGCCGCTGATTCAGATTACTACTGGCTGGCCACTGATTGTCGTCGCGGGTTTGCTTGTCGGTTTCGGCTCACGCATGGGTTCGGGCTGCACAAGTGGCCATGGCGTGGTGGGGCTGGCTCGCCTGTCGCGACGCTCTATGGTCGCAGTCGCGACTTTCCTCACAACCGGAGTGATTGCCGTGACTGTGCTAAGGGGGATGGGCCTATGATCCCGAAAGTGTATGAGTTCTGCGTTGCCCTTGTTGCGGGGACAGTTTTTGGCTTCGGTCTGTGTTTGTCCGGAATGCTGAACCCAATCAATGTCCAAGGCTTTCTCGACATTTTTGGCGCATGGGATCCACGCCTTGCTTTTGTTTTGGGTGGTGCTGTCACGGTGGCAACACTTGGCGTGCGGCTCACCAAGCTCATGCCACGTCCGGTCTTTGCCGAGAACTTCGAAATCCCCAGCAATCAGCGCATTGATATGCCGTTGATCATCGGCTCTGCGCTGTTCGGTCTGGGCTGGGGTATCGGTGGTTTCTGTCCTGGTCCAGCCATCGCGTCGTTGTCACTTGGACTGCCGCAGACGGCCCTTTTTCTCATCGCGATGCTGGTTGGAATGATCTTGCATGACAAAACGAAGCGCAGCCAAAGTTGACCTCTTTCTGCCGAGTCTGTTCCCGCAGGGTCGTTCAGCGTGTTTCACGACAAAGATAACCAAGCCAACATACGCGACAGGCGGCACTCACATAACACTGCCAGAGGACGTGGTTTACCCTTGAACACGACGTGCCGCTGAAATGGCTCAACAACCGCCGCCACAAGTTATTGCTGACATGCAGGGCTGCCGATCATCGAACTCGGATGAACTTTGCTGTAACCGAGCGCCTCGACGCGACCGATCAGGCGCCCTCCATCGAGTCTTACCGATACGAGCCTTTGTGTCCGGCGTTCGAGTTCTTATTTGAACTTTGCCCATTATGGAGATCAGCTAAGCTTGACAGCGATGATGGGGTCCGCAGCGAATAAAAGCTCGCTTAATCGTCGCAATTTTGCGGATTTACCGCGCTTATTCTAGTGAAATGAAAAATCAGGTCGCTGCTTGCGTATAGCCACGAAGGTGGTCAAGCAGATTTGCTGTATAAGCAGGGAGTTGCAATTCGTTTCTGACGCAAAGGTAGAGCTCACGATCGGCCCAGTTTTCGTCAATTTCTACAATGTTGATAGCCATATAGCGGCGGTAGCGGAGCGCTGCCGTTTGAGGGACGACTGCGATGCCTGCGCCGCATTCAACCATCTGACAAACGCTTTCAAAATTCTCTGCGCGGGTTCGGTAATCAACCGCGCGGCCGAGTTCATTGGCAAGCCTGTTCATGAACTGCATCAGGGCTGTCTGCTTGGGTAGACCAATCAGTTTGAAATTGAGGATTCTCGAATAATTCACCGGCGATGCCGCGAGCGGATGCTCGCGCGGCGTGACGAGAACCAGCCTGTCGGGCACAAAACGCCACCTTTCCAGGCCGCTCATGTCCGCAGAAGATGCGACAATGCCAATGTCTGCTTCCCCGTTCCTCAGCAAACTCACCACTTCCAGACTGGGCTTATCCTCGACGCTCACCGTCACATCGGGGTTTGCCGCAAGAAATGTCCCCAGCGCATGCGGGATATGTTCCGCTAACATATTCGTGTTCGACAATAGCCTTACGTGGCCACCACGCCCGTCGGCAAACTCATCAAGTGCGGTCTGTGCCCGGCGCGCATCATCGATGAGCTTGCGCGCATTTCGCGCAAAGATTTCGCCTGCCAGCGTTGGGCGAATACCGCGACCAGTTCTTTCGAACAGTTTGAGATTAAAGGACTCTTCGAGTTTCTTGAGGCGCGCACTGACAGCAGCGACCACAATATTGTTTTGGCCGGCAGCAGCCGTCAGGCTACCGCCCTCAATGGCAGACACGAAGATGCGCAGATCAATGAGGTCGAATTTCATGTGTCACGCTTTCACAAAGGATGAAAGCAGATTTTAGCAAAGACTGATTTTCTTATCCAGTCACTTAGAGCTATTCCAAAAACCAAGTCGCGGGACCCGGCATATACAACTCTCTGAATTATTGAAGAGAATAGGATCATTCAAGAAATCCCGATTCTTGAATTGTTATGCTTTGACCGTTTCGAGCGAGGCCGGCAGGCTGTTTTTTTGAAAGAAAACGCCTGTCGGCTTGCATTGAATTGTTCATGCTTCATGAAAGCTTGTTTAGAATGTCGCAATCAGGCAGGTTCCAGCAACATTGCGTTGCACCCCGTCCTTCATGGAAAGCACGCCTCGGCGCAACAGCCATTTCCATTATGGCACTCGGATCAGTTGCGATGGCTGATGAGCCTTCGGCGGAACTCATTGCCAAGGGCCGTTATATTGCCACCGCATCAGATTGTGCAGCCTGCCACACCGCACCTCACGGTGGTCTGCCATTCGCAGGCGGTTATGGGATCGCTTCACCTCTCGGCACGATTTTCTCGACAAACATCACGCCGTCAAAGGCTGATGGCATCGGCAATTACACCGCAGAAGAATTTGCACATGCAGTTCGTGACGGTGTGGCGAAAGACGGGTCGCATCTTTATCCGGCCATGCCTTACACCGCCTATGCGAAGATGACGGACGAGGATGTGAAAGCGCTTTATGCCTATTTCATGCATGCGGTGAAGCCGGTTGATCATCAGCCGCAGAAGACTGAACTTCCGTTCCCGTTCAGCGTACGGACCTCGATGGCGGCATGGAACCTTCTTTTCCTTGATAAGACCCGTTTCATGCCGGATTCCAACAAGTCGCAGGAGTGGAACCGTGGTGCCTATCTCTCCGAAGCGCTGGCCCATTGCAGCACCTGTCATACACCACGCAATCATCTGATGGCCGAGCAGGCGAGCCAAGCACTTTCCGGTGGTTCGCTCGGTTCCTGGTATGCGCCCAACATCACCTCTGATCCTGTCAGTGGTATTGGTGAGTGGTCGCAGGACGAACTGGTCCAATATCTGCGCACAGGCCATGTAGCGGGCAAGGCACAGGCCGCGGGTCCGATGGCAGAAGCCATTGAACACAGCCTCCAGCATCTGAGCGATGACGATCTCAAAGCGATTGCAGTTTACGTCAAGGATGTGGTGGCGGTTTCTTCCGGCGACAAAACTCCGCGCGACAAGTTTGGCAAGCCATCAGTGACAGAATATGCGCTGCGCGGCCTTCCGGGGCAACAACCCAATGAAAGTGGCTTCCGAATTTTCAGTGGCGTCTGTGCGAACTGCCATCAGATCAATGGTGAAGGCAACAAGCATTATCCGTCGCTGTTCCACAACACGGTTACGGGTGCTGATCGTTCCGATAATTTGCTTTCTGCAATCATATTTGGTGTCAATCGTACAGTCGACGGGGAAACGGCATTCATGCCGGGCTTCGGAGCAGATGCCTTCTACACGGATCAGCTTTCCGATCAGGATATTGCCGATGTCAGCAATTATGTGCTGGCGCAATACGGCAATCCGGATGTCAAAGTGACGCCCGCGGACGTCAAACTGATCCGCGAAGGTGGACCGAAGCCGCTGATTGCCAAGCTCGCCCCATTTGCAGCACCAGCAATCGTAGTCGGCATTTTGATCCTGATCGCGCTGATTGTCTGGCTGCTTCGTCGCCGCAGGCGTGCAGTGCGCGCCTGATCAGCTTGTTTCTTCATTTGCCCATAGCATTGAGCCCTCCCGCAGGAGACCAATAATGCCAGTCGATAATTTTCTGGACACCGCTTTCCCCCGTCAAATCTCTCGCCGGTCCCTGTTGCGCGGAACGGTTGCCCTTGCAGCGCTTGGCGCAATGGCCGCTCTCGCTGGCCCACTGCCTGCGGCAGCCGCAGACGCGACGCAGCAGGACTTCATGCAGCTTTCGACGTTTCTGACCGGTCACGATCTCGATCCGGTGCTGGGCAGCCGCTATTTCGCGGCTTTGCAGAAAAGGAATCCCGATCTCGTCGCGCAGATGAATGCGCTCGGTTCGGTCATCAAGCAGAGCAATGTTGCCAATATGGATGCTTTTCTTGCGCTGCCTTCCATTGATCCGAAGCTGATGGAGACCGCAACCAAGATTGTGTCGGCCTGGTATCTCGGCGTGGTCGGTGAGCCGGAAGATGCAGAGCTTATCGCATATGGAGAAGCGCTGATGTACCGCCCGACGCGCGGCATTCTGGCGATCCCGACCTATGGACCTGGCCCAGACGCCTGGGGTCCGAAACCTGACACCAAGCTTTGACAGGAAGAGAATAATGGCAAACAACGCATATGATGCGGATCTGATCGTCATCGGTTCGGGCGTAATGGGTGGGATCATTGCCAGCAGCCTTGCAAAAGCTGGCAAGAAAGTGATCGTGCTGGAAGCGGGCCCACGTGTCGATCGTCGCGATATTGTTGAGACTTTCCGCAATGCTCCAGTAAAGCTTTCACTTGCAAATGCAAAGTTGCAGGGCGCAGGTTCGCCGTTTCCGAGCCTTCCTCACGCACCATCTACCTATGGTGATTATCTGCAGCAGGTTGGTCCGGTTAAGTATAACACCTCATATTTGCGCGTCGTGGGTGGTACGACATGGCACTTCGGCTCGTCGCTCTGGCGTATGATCCCGAACGACTTCCGCCTGAAGTCGCTTTATGGCCATGGTCGCGATTGGCCGGTGAGCTATGATGAACTCGAACCATTTTACGCCCGCGCTGAAACAGAGCTGGGTGTCAGTGGCGTCGATGGCCAGGATGAAAGCGGGCAGGGCGGCAGCGCCTATCCACCGCGTTCGATTCCTTATCCGATGCGTGGCCTCAAGCCGAGTTACATGTTCAATCAGCTTTCCGAAAAGCTTTCAAAGGGCGGCTTTAACCCGATCCTCGAGCCGAATGGCCGCGCAACGCGACCTTATGGCCAGCGTCCGGCCTGTGGCGGTAACAACAATTGCAACCCGGTTTGCCCGATTGCCGCGAAATATGACGGCTCGATGCATATCGACCAAGCGGAGCGTCATGGCGCGATCATTCAGGACAATTCAGTTGTCTATAAGATTGATGCAGATGATAGCGGCAAGATTACCGCGATCTGGTATAAGCGCCCGGATGGTTCGGAGCATAAGCTCACCGCACGTTATTTCGTGATCGCTGCTTACGGCATTGAATCGCCAAAGATCATGCTTCTTTCAAGGTCTGACCGTTTTCCGAACGGTATTGCCAATTCTTCCGATCAGGTTGGTCGTAACCTGATGGATCATACCGGCATCAGCATGAATGTGCTGGCGAAAGAAGATTTCTGGCCGGGCGAAGGCCCAACCCAGCTTCTTGTTTATCTCAATCAGCGTGACGGCGCATTCCGCAAGGCTTATCCAAGCTACAAGATCAAGGTTCGTAATACTGTTCCGACGGGTCAGACGACCGCGAGCCTTTTGAAAAAGGGGCTTCTCGGCTCGAAGCTTGATGCGGAAATTCGTCGCCAGTCGGCACGATCGCTCAATTGGGCAGTAGATTTTGAAACGCTGCCTCTGGCTGAAAACCGTGTCCTCCCAAGCACGGACAAGGTCGATGCGCTTGGTATTCCGGTCCCGTCGATCTATTACAGCGTGACTGACTACTGGAATGCAGGCCGCGACCGCGCGTTGCAGGATTTCGATCAGATTGCCAGACTGCTTGATGGTGAAATCCTGAGCACTGATGTTAAATGGCAGAACCGCCAGCACATCATGGGAACCACGATCATGGGCGATGATCCGAAGAATTCTGTGGTTGATCGCAATTGCCGCACCCATGACCATCGCAACATGTTCATTGCGGGTACCAGTGTCATGCCTTCATCCTCTTGTGTAAACCCAACGCTGACAGGTGCGGCGCTCAGCGTTCGTATTGCGGATACGCTGATCAAGGAAATCTAGACTTTCATGAAAACCAGTCCACAATGCTCCAACATTGTGGACTAACCATATAACGCTATTTTGTCGGAACGTGGCTCATAAACTCGCTGAGCTTCTCTGCGTAAAGCTCCGCCACATTGCTGGTTGTCGCATGTCCCCGTGTCTTACTGCTCGCAGGAATTATAAGGTAGCTACCATGTGGCATCCGATCAACTGCAGCTTGCAGAAGGCCGAGCTCTTCCGGATTGCGCTCATCATCAGCTGCGTTGATCGCAAACAGATATGCGGTGATTTTCTCAAGATCCTTTGATGGATCGAAATCCCTTGAGGCGCTCCACTGATAGAGTGTGTCATTTGCGTCTGCGATTTTTGCCTCAGCCAGCTTGGTGTCCACAAAGGTGTTGGCCTCCGCATTTGTGGGGGCTGCTTGCCAGAGACGGGTATTTCCACCATTCGTTGCAAGATCATACCAGACAGAAGCGATGCGGAGATTTTCCGGCTGCTTCTGATAATTGCCGCTTTGCCAGGCTGGATCGGTGGTGATCGCATCAATCAACATCCTGCGCATCATCCAGTTTCGTCCGGCCATCGGTGCAGGAAGGGACGCCATGGGAACCAGTGCATCCGCAAAATCCGGATAGCGGATACCCCAGTTCCAAACATGCATCCCACCCATTGAATGGCCCAGAATGAGACGCAGGTGATCGAGCCCAAGACCTTCCTTGACCAGTCGGTATTGCGCTTCAACCATATCGTCATAATTGTAATGCGGAAATTTCATGCGCAACCCATCGGAAGGCTTTTGCGAGCCTCCCGCACCGATTGCATCTGGCAGAATTAGAAAATACTTCTGGGCATCAAGTGGTTGTCCTGGACCAAAAAGCGCCTCTGCAAATCCCTTGTTCAGCATTTTCCTGGCTGATCCATTGGTCCCATGCAAAATCAATACAGGTTCGCCATCCGGGTTGCCAATGGTCAGATAATGCGTTTTCAGATCCATGGTGCTGCCATCATGGAACCGAAAACCTGTGATCGTGTAATCGTGTTCTTCCGGCTTTGGATAGTTCTCAGCCATGGCCTGGTTTGACGCTTGGAAGGTTATCAAAAGAATTGCTGTGAGCAGCACGGCCTTATGTTTTACATAACGCATCATGTGCAGTTCCTCCTCCATTAAACTGTAAAATTGTGTTCTCCAACTCTCCCTGTATGAAACAGGCTCCCGTGAGTGTTCGAGAACGCCAAACGAAAATGGCGGGGTAAAACCCCGCCATGCAACCTTATTCTGCAAGTTCTCGCATGACCTTGATCAGGTCTGATTTTCCTTCAAAGCCGATGCCAGGAATGTCAGGCATGACGATATGGCCGTCTTCGACTTTCACACCATCCGGGAAGCCGCCATAGGGCTGGAAGAGGTCTGGATAGCTCTCATTGCCGCCCAGCCCGAGTCCAGCTGCAATGTTCAGAGACATCTGATGGCCACCATGAGGGATGCAGCGCGAAGGAGACCAGCCCAGCTGGTCGAGCACGTCAAGCGTCCGAAGATATTCGACAAGGCCATAAGAGAGCGCGCAATCAAATTGTAGCCAGTCGCGATCCGGGCGCATACCACCGTACCGGATCAGGTTCCGCGCATCCTGATGGGAGAACAGATTTTCGCCAGTTGCCATCGCACCGGGATAGAATTCGGAGAGTGCGGCCTGAAGCTGGTAATCGAGGGGATCGCCAACTTCTTCGTACCAGAACAGCGGATAATCACGCAGCATCTTTGCATAGGCTATGCCGGTTTCAAGATCGAAACGACCATTGGCATCAACAGCCAGCCGGGCCTCTGATCCGATTTCTTCGAGAACGGCTTCGATACGGCGCTTGTCTTCCTCGATAGATGCGCCGCCAATTTTCATTTTGACGACATTATAGCCACGGTCGAGATAGCTGCGCATTTCCTTGCGCAGAGCGGAATCGTCTTTGCCCGGATAGTAATATCCGCCAGCCGCATAAACGAACACGCGCGGGTTAGCCTCAACACCCTTGGTTTCTGCGAGCAGGCGGAAAAGGGGCTTCCCAGCAATTTTTGCAACCGCATCCCAAACAGCCATGTCGATTGTACCGACTGCAACCGAGCGTTCGCCATGGCCGCCTGGCTTTTCATTGGCCATCATAGCCCCCCAGATCTTGTGTGGGTCGAGATTATCCCCGGCATCGTTGACCAAGCTCTCAGGATCTGCCTGCAGAATACGATCCCGGAACCGCTCACGAATGAGCCCGCCCTGTCCATAGCGACCATTTGAGTTGAAACCATAACCCACCACCCGGCGGCCATCACGAACGACATCAGTAACGACTGCCACGAGGCTTGCCGTCATTTTGCTGAAGTCGATATACGCGTTACGGATCGGCGAAGAGATCGGTTTGGTGACTTCACGGACTTCGATGATGCGCATGATATCTATCTCCTATTATACTGAATTCTTTATACTAAGCGTGCTGATGAGTGGCTTCCGGCAGTGCCTGAGCGGTTATTTTCCGCGGCGTCTGGCCTTTCTGTTCGGCGATGACCTGGCGTACGGTATCCATGTCGAGCTCACCTTCCCATTTGGCGACCGCAATTGTTGCAACGCCATTTCCGATCAGGTTCACGACAGCGCGTGCTTCGTTCATGAAGCGATCAACACCAAGAAGCAGGACCAGCCCGGCTACAGGTACGGTGTGGAAGGTGGAAAGGGTTGCGGCGAGCGTGACAAAGCCTGCACCGGCCACGCCTGCCGATCCTTTGGAAGTGAGCAACAGGATGCCGAGAATACCTAACTGACCCCAGAGACTAAGATCGGTATTGGTGGCCTGCGCGATAAAGATTGCGGCCATTGTCAGATAGATACAGGTGCCATCAGCATTGAAAGCGTAGCCAGTTGGCAGCACCAGTCCGACGACTGGCTTGCTGACGCCAAGACGTTCAAGCTTGGTCATCATGCGTGGCAGGACCGCCTCTGTTGAGCAGGTCGCCAATGTGATGAAAATCTCATCCTTGAAATATCGGAAGAACTGAAGAAGCGGAAAGCCCGTCCAGCGCGCGACGGTGCCGACGACGAGAACCACGAAAAGGATCGATGTCAGATAGACCGCGAGCATCAGGTGGCCGAGTGACCAGATTGTTCCGATACCGTGCTTGCCAATCGTGTATGCAACGCCAGCGCCAGCGCCCAATGGCGCCAGCTTCATAACCATTCCAACGATACGGAAAAGTGCCTGCAGCGACACGTCGATCACATCGACAAAAGGCTTCGCGCGCTCGCCGATCTGTACCAGGGCAATACCGAACAGAAGTGCGATCAGAATGACTTGCAACATTGCGCCGGAAGCGAAAGCGCCGACAATGGTTTGCGGAATGATATCCAAAAAGAAATCAATGACGCCGCCATGTTCGGCTGCACTCTTCTGATAACCTGCAATCGATGATGCATCGAGCTGACTGGCATCAATGTTCATGCCCGCTCCCGGCTGCATCAGATTGACGACAATCAGGCCAAGCACCAGAGCAATGGTGGATGCGATCTCGAAATAGATGAGCGCAACAGTTCCAATGCGCCCCACTTCGTGAACATTGCCCATTTTTGCGATACCAAGGACCACCGTTCCGAAAATAATCGGGGCGAGCAGCATCTTGATGAGTTTGATGAAACCTGTCGCAAATGGTTGCAATGAGGTGGCTGTGTCAGGCCAGAAGAAGCCGATGAGGCAGCCGATAACAATGCCGATCAAAACCTGAATGTAGAGTTGACTGAACAGTCCTCTCATTATTTCCTCCCAAGAATGGAGAGCAACTGCCTTCATCCTCCCGGCAGCACACCTCTCATGTGAGGAAATTCATAACCTTGGATAACTGAGAATGACCAATGCCAACTATCGCATGATCAATGCACATTGTGCATAGATGAAGTGGCAGGATCTGACTTTTTGGATAAGCCAGATCAAGAGTTCTCCGAATTATTGGCTATTTTGCCCGACCGAGTTTGTGTCATCGATGCTGAATGGCGGAAGCGATACTGGCATAAATTCCCCCAATGCGGGAAATCCAGGATGGGTCGCCGACGAGTGCGGGAGCGCAATGTTTCTGTTGCATAGACCCCCGCGAGCCATAGGATTAGACTGGGCTGGCCCAGCGATTGGGCGAGGGCTTTTTTGGCCAGTGCGCGGCCAAAACGCCCGTTGCCGTCTTCAAAGGGATGAATGCTTTCAAGCCAGATGTGGCTGAGTGCTGTGCGAGTCAGCGCGGGGAGGGGAGACGTGCTATTGGGCGCTGTCTCATTGAACCAGGCAGTAAAACGCTCCATTTCACCCGGTATCTGGTCGGATGGTGGCGCTTCAAAATGCATCGTGGGGCGGTGCAGATGTCCGGAGGCGATCTGCATGGCGTCAGTATGCGTCCGGTAGACCCCGATGGTTTCGAGATGCCGGTTGCCAGCCATCGGCAACTTATGCCAGCGAAAAAGGGTCGCCTCGTCAAGTGGCAAGGCATATGTACCGAAGACATCAACCGACATTTCCGCGATGCCATGTTCACGCGGTTGCAGCGCCCGCCGGTCAGTCGCCAGGCCCAGCTCTCGCCGCAGTGACGACTGCACACTGAGCCGGTCCAGCGTCTCGCCTTCGAACGCGCTGGTTTTGATCGCTTCATCACTTAACAATTCAATGCGTAAAAGATCGCGCTGTTCCGGATTGATATGGCGCACCGCATCCATCACTTCGCCAGCGGATAGCAGGAATTGCTGCTCCACTGCGTAAAGCGGCGCAGCGTCATAGCGAAAACTCGGCCAGTCCGACTGCGCCCAGTTACAAGCATGAGCAACAGGATCCTCTTCTATAGCTCATAATATCAGACAGTATGATTAATAGAAGCGGTTCTTATCGCTCAGCCTATAGGCTTAGGAATGACCGCATTGCGCGTAATTTCAGCCATTACCGTACAATTCACATGCACTCCAAAGCGGTCACTCCGCTTTTTTGCTGCTAACGACCATAATGGGGTGGTTTCCAGACTGGCAGCTTTTATCTGGCCAAATCAGAAAGTTGACGTTTTCGGTGTCGGCTGAGCGGACGTGGACCGGCATGTTACCCCACAGGTGGGCGGCGCATTGGAAGCGGCGACAAGATTTGCTGACGAGCTTAATTTCTCCCGAACTGATAACAACTTGATCAAAGCGGGAGGGTGCTTTGGGTAAGACTATTCAGCTTGGCATGCCGAGGAAGATTGAGCCGCTTTTCACGAGAGTGTCGGCGGTCAAGGATGGGCTTCTGGCGGCGCATAAAGCGGGAAGTGGTTCGCCAAATGAGGTGATTGGGAACGAGCGTGAAGTCTCCATTCGGAACTACCTCGAGGCCGCATATCCCAAAGCGTTTCGCTTTGCGGGAGGTTTCGTAACTGACTCTGAAGGTCGGAGATCGGGCCAGCTGGACATTGTCGTTGCGAAGCTTCACTCAATCAGCTTCCCTGCGCAAGCGGGGAGCGGCGAGCGACTGTATCTGGCGGAAATGGTCTCTGCAGCGATCTCAGTGAAATCCGATCTTTCTGCCCAATGGAAGCAAGTCATTTCAGAGATCGATAAGCTTGACCCGGTGAAATCCGACCCCACTGGCTTTTTCCAGGTGAATGCACACTCTGGAAGTGTACGGTTTTTTGTCGTCTCCTATAGCGGAGCGCAAACTCTGGAATCGCTTGGGGAAAAATTAGATGCGCTTCCTAAGAACAACTGCTTGAAGGCTGTGGCGGTACTCGACTCAAACCTCTTCCCGGTTCAGACTTCACCCAACAGGTGGGTCTACAACCACGATGAGTCCAGGTTTTTTTACTTCATTGCCCTACTGCATGATTAAATTACTCGCAATTTCACCGTAGCAGAGAGCATCTGGAAGTACGCCTGAGAGATTACCGACGATAAATAAGGTCACAGCAGCTGTAACGATTGCAGATACTACGCCCATGGGATTTTATCGCAGGCCGGGAGGTTGCAGGGCGCTTATGTTTTTCCGACCGGCATCCCGGAAGTGGACTTGTGCATCGCACCTGGCGATATCGTTGGTGACGTGCAGTGGCTCGCTGACATGATCGAAATGTTGCGTTCCATCCAAATCGGTCGCCCAATTGTTTTGTTCGCGACGTCGGCTTTTGGGATTTCAAAGGAGCGTATTAAACGGCGGGAACGGGGTCGCAGGTCGTCGGACTGTTTAGCGCTTAAAAGCGGCCCCTCGCATTATCCTGAAATACGGCTTCGATGCGCTGCGATGTCGTAATCGATCTCGAAAAGCACCCCCGATTGCGGCGCGCAGGAAAGCTGATCTTCGGTCAGCCCCACTCGTGCAGTGGTGATGAACAGGGCTGCGCCATCGCCCGCAAAGGCGCAACTCGTCGGACGCGGCACCGGCAGCGGGATCAGCCGTTCGAGGGAGCCGTGCGGTTCGATGCGGGCGATGGCCGATCCATCGAACAGAACGCTGAGAAGGTGGCCGTCACGGTCCAGCGTGAGGCCATCGGGCTTTCCATCCCTTGGGTCCATACCGAAGAACAGGCGGCGGTTGCCGATCTCGCCTGTGGCGGGGTCGAAATCATAGGCGTAGATCTCGCCCTTGTGCGAATCCGTGAAATAGAGGGTTTCGCCATCTTCGCTCCATTCCAAGCCGTTGGGCAAATCGAAGCCGGTGTCCGCAACATGCCATGTTCCATCCGGATCGAACCGATAGAGGATTCCGCTCCCCTTCTTTCCTTCCATGTTCATCAACCCGGTCCAAAGGCGGCCCTGCCTGTCGAACTTGCCATCGTTGAACCGGAAGGCGGGATCGGCCTGGGGCGCACGTGCAAACCGCGTAACTCCACCATCCGCATCAAGACGCGCGAGATCGCAACCGAGGCCGAGAACGATTTCACCCTCGGGATCCTCCGCCAGAAGTCCGGCAGGCGTGGGAACAAGGGTAACAGTATCTTGTCCACTCAGCGGATCATAGCTGTGGAGGTGTCCACCCATGATATCGATCCAGAGCAGACGCTGACGCCGCGCGCTCCAGACGGGGCTTTCGCCGATGATTGCCTTTGTGTCGGTTGCAATCCTGATCTGACCGGTCATGCTCGTGGCTCCCGCGCCATGACGGCAATCCGGTCCCATGCCGCCGCCACTGCCGCCGGCGTGTCGGCCCGAACGGCGCAGAGGTCGCGCGGATAGTCCACCCCTTCGGCCTCAGCCGCGCGGGTGGCATGGAACTGCCCGTTCGCGGCTCGCAAGATCCAGCCGCCTTCGGTGCAAGCCTCCGACGCCAGAAAGGCGACACCCGGAGCAACCGCTTCGGGCTTCAGATCTTCGGGTTCCCCCTCTACTCCCCACATCCGCGTCTTCGCTACGGTGGACTTCCCCTTCAAAAGTGGAGGGCTTCTGTTAGACAAGACTGACAGGAGACTTAGAATTGAAGCAGCGAGAATTTACAGAAGAATTCAAACGCGAAGCCGTTCGGATTTTAACGACGAGTGGT
>NZ_BAABSV010000011.1:0-160631 GCF_040369775.1 Brucella sp. NBRC 12953 | reverse complement strand
AGCGCAAATCAGCCTGGTTGCAGCAGCTTTCGTCGATGGATCATGAAGATGATGATCCAGGCACACAATGGAATGCAGACGCACGCGAACGCGAAAAGCAACGCATGTCTCCACGACAGGCATGGCGCGCCATTCAGGCAGCCATGCCGAAGAATGCCATCATGTCCACTGATATCGGAAACAACTGTGCCATCGGCAATGCCTATCCAACATTTGAAACCGGGCGCAAATATCTGGCACCCGGCATGTTCGGTCCATGCGGATACGGCTTTCCGTCCATCGTAGGTGCCAAGATCGGCCAACCCGATACACCTGTGGTTGGTTTTGCAGGGGATGGTGCTTTTGGGATCTCGATGAACGAAATGACGTCCATCGGTCGCAAAGGCTGGCCAGCCATTACGATGGTCATTTTCCGCAACTACCAGTGGGGTGCAGAAAAGCGCAATACAACGCTTTGGTACGACAATAACTTCGTTGGGACCGAGCTCAATCCAAACCTGAGCTACGCCAAAGTGGCGGATGGTTGTGGCCTTGAGGGCGTCACTGTTGATACCCAGCAATCGCTCACTGAAGCCTTGCAGAAGGCAATTGATGATCAGTCCAAGGGGGTTACGACCTTTATTGAGGTCATACTCAATCAGGAGCTGGGCGAACCTTTCCGTCGCGATGCGATGAAGAAGCCGGTTGTCGTAGCTGGTATTGATAAAGTGGATATGCGCGAGCAGATGCCTGTTTAACGATGATGCCGGGAGGCTTTCCTCCCGGCCTTTCATGAGATTTTGCCATGCTTCCGTTGGAAAGAATTTTTGAAAAAGCCCGATCACAGCCACGTCACATTGTTCTGGCGGAAGGCGAAGACCCGCGTGTCATCCAAGCTGCCCTTTGTGCAGAGCAGGAGAAAATTGCGCATATTACTTTGCTGGGGTCGGCTGATGTCATAGCTGATCAGATTGCAGGAACGCGGATACAGATTATTGACCCGGCAATGTCTGATAAATACGCGGATTATGCCGATAAGCTTCATCAATTACGGCACGCCAAGGGCATGACGGAAGAGCAGGCCTTGAAAATAGTGAAAACTCCGCTTGGTTTTGCAGCCATGATGGTGCGCGCGGGCGACGCGGATGGAACTGTCGCCGGTGCCGTTGCCACAACAGCCGATGTTGTCCGCCACGCCTTGCAGATTATCGGAAAGGCGAAAGGCGCATCGCTTGTTTCGAGTTTTTTTCTGATGTTGTTGTGCCAATCATATCATCAGAAAAAAGGGGCTTTCATTTTTGCGGATTGCGGCCTTGTGGTCGAGCCGGATTCCGGCCAACTGGCCGATATCGCCATGCAGTCAGCAGACTCTTTTAAACAGCTAACCGGGAAAGACCCGGCGGTCGCGATGCTTTCATTTTCGACCGGTGGCAGCGCCGCACATGAACGCGTCTCAAAAGTTATTGAGGCGACCAACACTGTGCGTGCAAGGAGACCAGATCTTTGTGTTGATGGCGAGCTGCAATTCGACACTGCATTTGTTGAAGCAATCAGTCATGCGAAGTCACCGGAGTCTCCGCTCAAAGGGAATGCAAATGTCTTTGTGTTTCCCAATCTGGAAGCCGCCAATATAGGCTATAAAATTGCGCAGCGCATCGGCGGAGCACAAGCCATCGGCCCCGTGCTTCAAGGTCTTTCAAAACCCGCCAACGACCTCTCACGCGGATGTAGCGCCGATAATATTCTTCACATGATCGCAATGACCGTCAATCAGGCAGGTTGAAAGATATCCGCTACATATGATTTCAACGAAAGCATCGAGGCCTTCTCGCGCTCCGATGCAGCTCTGCCAACCGATGTAAAAATACAAATAGCAATGCGATGAGCGTCCAAAGGATTGACAGTCAGTTGATGACTTTTCAGATCTCGCTAATTAATTTCGAATGCGAAAGAACCCGAGCGAAGAATTTTGAGTTCATGTGGGAGAAGAGATCGACAGCCGGAGAGGACAAGAACTCGGCTGCCATTTCGTTGGCCACAGGAAGAAACCGAAAAATGCCCGTGTTTTCCATACCCTCGCGTTCGGTTGATACGACCATCACTTCTACTAGGAAAACCAGGAAAGTGGGGAACTGTTCCTCAAGCGTTCAGGTGAATGCCGAAATATTAGAAAACCTCATTCCTCCTGACATCAATACGCTTATTTAGCCCAGCGACCTTCGTATTTAAATTCCGGTGCTTTCTGTATTTCATCTTTGGTCGAATTCATAACTGCGGACCATTTTTTCTCATCGTCAAAATAAGTGATATCCACTGCTTCCGGGCTAACAACGACATACTTTTCCCCCACTCCCAGAAAACCACCTACAGATATGATATATCCTGCAAGGTGGCCGTCAGAAATAATCAAATCCTTGATTTCACCAATCGTCGTATTGTCGCCGTTTAAAATGCTAAGGCCAATCAGATTATAGCTAAGAACATCCGTTGGCTTTGCTGTTACAAAAACTTCTGTTTCCGTTTCTTCAGTCATCGTAGCGGTCTGGGCATTCGCAAACGACACGATAGCAATTGTAGCGGCAGCAGACAGGATAAAACGGCGCATATTCATTCTCCGAAACGGCATTATGACGTGTTTGTCACGACCGAAATGCACGGGATGAGATTTTTGTTCCGATAAAACCTTTCTGCAAAGCAGCAGGCACGCATGAGTTGAATCCACATTCAAATATCCACGAGAAATGAGCACTCGCAGCTCCCGTAAATATAAAGACCGTAACCTTACGTTACTGGATATCTGGATAATTTTATTCAAGTACGAGCTAATAGTCCGCTAGATGACACATCCTTCCTCCCAATAACCGAAGATGTTAAATCTATGAGTGACAATTACACATTGCCGGATTTGTCTGGCGTTATCCCTGTCCGACCAATTCAAATTAAAAAGCATGGATTTGCGGATAGATGGAAATTGCTATTACTGGCAATCATATTCGCAATCATCTCAGTTGTTGTAACGGTTTTGTGGGGACCGGGACTTTACTCTGATTATCTAATCAAGAACGACCCTCTTATTATTGAAGATTCCACCATTTTTGATGGAAGCTGCCGCAGCAAAAAGATGATCACCGATTGCAAAGCCACGCTTTCTTATCGTTACGAAGGCGAGACAAAACTCAAGACTGTCGACTTTTCCTTTGTAAGTCTGTCGAGTGGTGATTATGAGACAGACGTCGTCGTGCAAAAATCCAACCCAGACAATGCGACACTTACTTTAGCTCTCGATGAATTCTGGAACCGCCTGAGCGTAGGCGTTGTGCTTGTTGGCATCATGGTTGGCTGCGTCATCCTCTTTATTAAACGCTTTCTCCAAATTTCGAGCGCCATTTCCGCAGCGAAGACAGCATCACCGCTCCAGCTTTGCTGGGCAAAGATTGTCTCGCGCAAAGACAGCTTGGGGCGCGTTAAAGTTGGTTATACTCCTTTGCTAAAGGCTCATAAGAAGCGGACTATTCTTTCAAGCTTCGCGAAGACCGAGACGCCTTATCTTTACTATGATGAAAAGACTAACGAGACTTTTGGCCTGGCCGTGGCCCGCGCAGAAGGTACGTTACCTGTTCTGCTGGACGAACGGCTTGAGCGGATCGATCTGATGCCAAACGAACGTGGAAAAGCGGAACAGCTACTCACAAGTCGACTCTCCAGCTAATTGCAAAAGAAACAGCCATAGACCCGTTACTTGAAAACATGTTGGCGTTCGCGAGCGCCCCTTGTCGAAACAACGTGCTGATACATATCGTTAAATATTCTGTCAGACAGGGAGCACTGAAATGGGTGACGCAGGTATAGGCTGGATAGCAGCAATTATCATTGGTGGCCTTGCAGGCTGGATCGCATCCAACTTCATGAATAGCGATACCGGCATATTCATGAATATCATTCTGGGTATTATCGGCGCTGCTATTGCGAGCTTTATTTTCGGCTTCCTTGGCGTATCCTTTGGCGGATGGCTTGGTTATCTGGTAGCGGGCTTCATAGGTGCATGTATTCTCATATGGATCGGGCGAGCGATCAGTTGACATGTTTTGAAAATTCAAAAGCCCCGTTTTCGGGGCTTTTTTGTTGAATACATATTCTTCTCATCTAAAAAAATGCATCAACAAACAGGGCCAATAAATATGGCTCAATTTTAGTTTTCTTTTACATTGAAACCTACCAAACATTCTGTCTATTAAAGGTCACATAAACAGATTTCGGAGTGGTGGGGTGATACGGATACTGTTTCTTCTGCTTGGTCGCGAGATCATACAGCGGCATTGGAGGACATTGCTTGCAATCTCCATCCTCTGGATCGTCGGCGGAGCGCTCATCATCATCGATGCTCTGGATGGCAAAACCGTTATTTCAGCACGCCTATTTGGCTATTTTCTGCTGCCCGAAGCCGCCTTATGCCTGTTTGCAGCCTTTGCCAGTTACGGCACGGCCCGAAGAATGCGTATCGTGCAGGGTGTAGCCCTCCTTGGCGTCAGCATATTGATTATTAGCTCAACACCGGCGAGCAATTTCGCGCTCGCTATACTGTTCGGACTATGCTTCCTCATTGACGGCATAGTCCGCATTGGCAGCGCTTGGGTTGTACGTTATCCACGCTGGAAAGTAGGACTGATTGGCGGCATCGTCGAAGTCTTGCTGGCCATCGCAACGCTCCAGCCTTGGCCTACCTGGTATGAAGGTACGGTTGGCACCAATGTCGGTGCGGTACTTGTACTAACTGGCATCGGGCTTCTGAACATAGCCTTCCGGATAAAACGCCTCGAGGATGGTGCATCACTCACAAGCATTCTGAGCCGCAATCCTTTCAATCACCGTGCCGCACAGCTTTATAGAAAGCGCAATGCCAGAAATCGCAAGCAGTTGACCGTTCATGTCTGGACGCCAACTGGTACAGCAATGACATCTCTCCGTCAGCGAGCGATCAACCGTTATATTGCTGCCATCGACGGCAACGGCGTTATCTCGACCGGTCATGCCGCACTTGAAATGTCCCCTGATCTTTACATCAGCCATTATCCCGCTGCCGAAATCGACCGCAATCCCGACGAGTTCAGTCGCACTTTGCGGGCTACAGCGGATAACAACGTACCCGGTCGCTTCCTCCCGAGTTATGAAGTTGAATCAACTGAATGGTGCCCTTCAACGGTTCAAGTTGAGATCAAAAATATCGATGCAGCTCGACTACGCGCATTCTGGAAACATTATCGCGCTAACGACACCTATAATCTCACAAACAGAAACTGCTCCAGCGCCGTTGCGGATGCTCTCGATGCAGCTCTCGAAGGTGTTTATCGCGAACATAGATGGCCGGTTTTCAGAGCCTTGCAGGCAATCGTTTTTCCTGAGTTGTGGGCAGCGGGTTTGATGCGTAAACGTGCTGAATCCATGGCCTGGACGCCGGGCCTTGTACTTGATTATGCGCGAGCGCTATCCGCATTGGTCGACTCTTCCGGCCGTTCGTCTCACAAGCAAAGCTTCCGTCTTGTAAAGAAGTATTCTCGACGCAATTCGAAAGCGACCATCAGCTGAAGCCTAAAGCTTGGTATGATTTACAGCACTTCATTTAACTTGATTAATTTACTCATGTTAAATAAGTTTGATTGATCGAATTCATGGTATCAATCGGATCAAACAATCGTGCATTTTCCCACTCATATTCAGGCCCGCATCGCAAAATCACTCTTCACTTTGATGGTCTTTTTCGCTTTTCAGCAGGCACCTGCACTCGCGGAAACCAAAGAGGCATCACGTATTGTCTCGCTCGGCCCGGATGTCACGGAAATCATCTTTGCACTGGGTGCAGGCGATAAGATCATCGCAGTTGATCGCAGCAGCAAATACCCAGCCGAGACTGCCACGAAAGCCAATGTCGGCTATCGCCGCAGCCTGTCGCCGGAAGGCATCCTGACACTCAACACAGATCTCATCATTGCATCCGAAGACATTGGGCCACCGGAAACAACCGATGTACTCAACCAGTCAGCGGTCGAGATCCTTTATATTCCGGTCGATAACAGTCGTGCGGGCTTGGTCAGAAAGATCAGGCTCATTGCAAAACGCCTCGACCTCGAAAAAGCAGGGGATGCTCTGACGCAGAAAGTCATCGACGATTTTGATGTCGCGACGGCTTATGCCAGCAAGATATCGGCAGAGAAACAAAAGAAAGTGGTCTTCTTTCATGGCCTGGCACGTCTGAGCGGCGCGGGCAGTGATACGGCTGCCGATGCTTTCATCCGTTATGCAGGCGGGATCAATCCGCTGTCCGTCTATTCCGGCTATAAGCCTGTATCGGAAGAATGGCTGGTCAAGGCTGAGCCCGACGTCGTTCTGATGCTTTCAGATGGAAGTGGCGGGCCAACCCGCGAAGAGGTATTCTCGCACAAAGCCTTGCAGCAAACTCCAGCCGCTAAAAGCCAGTCGCTCCTCGTGCTTGAGGGGCCATATATGCTGGGATTTGGTCCGCGTACCGCCGAGGCCATCCGAAAACTAGCCGCAGCGCTTTACGAACAACCAATAAAAAAGCCCCTCCAATAGAGGGGCTTTCTGTTTTGTATTTACGCGATTACGCGAAGTCTTCTGGCAGAAGTTCCTTCGGGAAGTTCTGATAGGAAACCGGGCGCAGGAAGCGACGGATCGACATCGTGCCAACGCTGGTTGCACCGAAGTTGGTGGATGCCGGGTATGGTCCGCCATGAACCATCGAGTCGACCACTTCAACGCCAGTTGGGAAGCCATTGACGAGAACACGACCTGCCTTGCGTTCCAGCACTGGAAGCAGCTTCTGTGCAGAGGCGATGTCACCACCATCCATATGAATGGTCGTGGTCAGCTGACCTTCAAAGCCGCGCGCGAGCTTTTCCATCTCGTCGACCGAACCCACGCGAACAACAAGTCCGAGAGGACCGAACACTTCTTCACCAAGCGCATGATCGGACAGGAAACGTTCGCCGGTGGTTTCAAACAGATTTGGCGAAACCTGACGGCCCGATGACTCGGTTTCATACAGTGGCTTGACTGCATTGCGCGTTTCAAAACGCTCTTTGCCGTCATGATATGCCTGCGCAATACCGTCGGTCAGCATGGTCTGCGGAGCAACCTTCTTGAGACCTTCAACAGCAGCTTTTGTGAAGGTATCTGCATCAGCTCCGTCAAGAACGACTGCGATACCAGGATTGGTGCAGAACTGTCCTGCGCCCATGGTCAGCGAACCGGCCCAGCCCTGTCCGAGCGTTTCAGCACGGGCTTTCATAGCTTCTGGCAGCAGGAACATCGGGTTGACCGAGCCAAGCTCACCAAAGAATGGAATTGGCTCAGGACGTGCTGCGCAAAGATCGAACAATGCACGGCCACCAGCCAGCGAACCGGTGAAGCCAACAGCCTTGATGTTTGGATTCTGAACCAGCGCATGGCCGACATCGCGGCGTCCGCCCTGAATGAGCGAGAACACACCCGGATGAACGCCCGTCTTGGCAATAGCGGCTTCAACAGCCTGTGCCACGATTTCACCCGTTCCTGGATGTGCTGAATGGCCCTTTACAACCACAGGGCAACCGGCAGCGAGGGCTGCTGCGGTGTCACCACCGGCAGTCGAAAATGCCATTGGGAAGTTCGATGCACCGAAAACCGCTACAGGCCCAATTGGACGCTGAACCAGACGGATTTCAGGACGTGGCGCTGGCTGACGATCAGGAAGCGCTGCATCAAAACGGCGATCAAGATAATCGCCTTTTTCGATATGGTCAGCGAACAGGCGCAGCTGGCCGGTGGTGCGTCCGGTTTCACCCTGAAGACGCGCTTCCGGCAATCCGGTTTCCTGCGAACCGATCACGACGATATCAGCAATGCGTGCTTCAATTTCATCAGCGATTGCACGCAGGAAAGTAGCGCGTTCGGCGCGGGTCGAATAACCGTAAGACCAGAAAGCGTCTTCGGTTGCTTCGCAGGCGCGATTCACCAGATCGACTGTACCGACTGCAAACGAATGAGCAGGCCCACTTGCTGGTGAAGATTCAAAAGTGCCGGCTCCGTCGAGCCATTCGCCAGCAACAAGGTGTTTTCCTTTGGGCGTAAATGCCATTCGTACATCCTCCTGTAGAAATCGACGTGCAATTAAGCCAGTATCCGGCTGCATCTAAATTGCACTTGCCTAATGATTGTATACCCCAAATGTTTGTATACAGTGTGTGCGCAGATATCAATTGCCTGTGGGCCCCTCCCGTCAGGCACAGCCATGAAAGACGCATGATGAGCGAGACTACCATCCTGAGCATTGCCACGCTTCACGAACGCGTAGAGGCGATTTTTCGTAAAGCAGGGTTGAACGCTATACAGGCTGCGGCCGTCGCTCGTGTGATTGTTGCGGGTGAACGCGATCACTGCAAATCTCACGGCATATACCGTATCGAGGGTGCGCTTCGCACAGTCAAGGCCGGGAAGGTAAAAGCAGACGCAATTCCAGAAATCGTGAAAGACGAAGCCTCCAGCATCGTGCGCGTCAATGCGAATTTCGGCTTTGCAAACCCGGCTTTCGAACTGGGCGTACCAGCACTTGCCGAACGCACGCGTAGAAACGGTATCGCAGCGCTTGTAATCAATGACTGCACGCATTTTTCGGCACTCTGGCCTGAAGTTGAAGCGCTGACGAGCGAAGGCCTTGCCGCACTCGTCATGTGCCCGAGTTATGCAACCGTAGCGCCCACCGGCGGCAACAAGCCGTTGCTCGGCACCAATCCTTTTGCCTTTGGCTGGCCGCGCAAGGAAACATCGCCTTATGTCTTTGACTTTGCCACCTCTGTTGCGGCGCGTGGCGAGATCGAACTTCATCGTCGTGCTGGTAAACAATTGCCGGAAGGCTGGGCGCTGGATGCGGAAGGCAACCCAACGACTGACCCGGAAACAGCACTTGCGGGTGCTATGCTACCGTTTGGCGGGCATAAGGGTTCCGCGATCAGCACAATGGTTGAACTGCTCGCTGCGATCATGATCGGCGACCTGACCAGCCCCGAAGTGCTCGACTTCCTTGGCACCACCACATTGTCGCCGGTGCATGGCGAACTCATCATTGCATTTTCACCGGAAGCCTTTGCCAAGGGCCGCCCCGGCGATCCATTTGCCCGTGCGGAAGCGTTCTTTGAGGCAATCGTCGGTCAGGGCGCGCGCCTGCCGTCACAACGCCGCTTCAAGGCACGCGCGGAATCTGAAAGCGAAGGCGTCAAGCTTACCAAAGCGGAAACCGATCAGCTTGATCTGCTGCTAGAAAAAGGGTTGGATGCGATCTCCTAATACAAAAAAGCCCTCCGAAAGGAGGGCTTTTTACTTTCAGACTATATTCAAGCCGCGTATTTCTGAACGGCGCCCGGGAGCTTGCTCCACTCGGCATACCAGCTGTTGAACAGCTTGAACTGCGCTTCGACATAGCCGCGCTGGCTGTCGGAAAGAGCATCTGTTTCGTTGAAGTGCAGCGTGTATTCCTTGTCGCCCTTCAGAACCATCATATGCTTGAAATAGAGCACCAGGTCCGGACCTTCATCGAAGGAAGAAAGCACAGCAAGCGCCTGTTCGAGTTCAAGCGCACGCTGACGTGCATCAGCATCGCCCGCAGCTGCAGCCTGCGACAGCTTGCACATCTGAATGACTTCCTTCGGCAGAACATTGCCGATGCCGGTGATGGCGCCGGTTGCACCGCAATTGACGAAGCCGTGGAACACAGCCGTATCAACACCGATCATCAGCGTGACATTATCGTCGCGGCTGGTGATGTTTTCAGCTGCATAACGCATGTCGGCAGGGCCGCCGAATTCCTTGAAGCCAACAAGGTTCGGATGCTCTGCGCGCAAAGCGAAGAACAGATCCGCGCGAGTGGCAAAGCCATAATAAGGGCTATTGTAGATCACAGCTGGCAGATCAGGTGCAGCCGACAGGATCGCCTTGAAATGCGCTTTCTGCGCTGCAATCACCGAACCACGCGACAGAACGCGCGGGATGACCATGAGGCCCTTGGCGCCAACCTTCTGCGCGTGTGCTGCATGCGCTGCGGCAACAGCTGTGTTCACAGCGCCGGTTCCAACGATAACAGGAATACCTGCAGCGGTCAGGCGAGCAACGCCTTCCATGCGCTGTTCATCGGTGAGGAGCGGCCAGTCGCCCATCGAACCACAATAAACGACAGCCGACATACCAGCGGCGATCAATTCCTTACCTTTGCGCACCAGCGCATCATAATCGGGTGTGCGATCATCCTTGCAAGGGGTCATCAGAGCCGGAATCACGCCGGAAAAGATATTGGCAGCCATCTAAAACTCCTCTCAGAGCATTTCCGTCATGCGCGAAGCGACGTGGATCGGAAAATGCAACAAAACAAAACCAGAGTGACTGAAGCACTGGCGACGCAATGGCGCCTGTCAGTCTCTATAACTGATATATCAGTCTGTATTTTATTTGTCGACAGGAATTATGTGGGGCTACAAACTTATTTCCAGACGGTCATCGCGCATCACCAGTTTCTGAACCTGACGCACGATTTGCTCTGCATGTTCATGAGCCAGCTGTTCGGCCAGTTTCATGTCCCGTGCAGCGATTGCGGCGATCATTTCTTCATGCTCCTCCACAAAACGGCGGGGCAATTGATCATTATAGGACTGATAATAAAGTCGCAGAATGCGCCGACCTTCATCTAGCAAACGTTTGAAAAGGCTCGTGAAATAGGGATTGCGCCCAGCCTCTGCAATTGCAAGATGAAGTTCCGCATTCGTTGCAATCATCAAAAGTGCATCCTGCGCTTCCACAGCCTTGGTGAACTCGGCCTGATGCAACGCGATGATGTCCAGATCTTCCTGCCGATGGTTCTTGGCTGCAAGCTGGGTCGTGACGCGATACATCAAAGTCAGCGCGTCGAAATAGGTATGCATGTTGAGGAAATCGATGTTCGACACCATGGTCGAGCGATTTGGCAGGGTGTCGATTAGGCCCTCGCCTGCCAGCCGCACCAAAGCCTCACGGATTGGCGTACGGGACATTTTGAACCGCTCTGCAAGCTGGACCTCGTCGATCGGGCTACCGGGAGGCAGCACCAGATCGAGGATTTCATCGCGCAGCAGGTCATAGACCATTTTCCCGCCAGAACCGCGCTTGCGTTCAGGGATGGCGTTCGTATCGCTTTCCGTCATCGGCATCTCCTTTAAAGCATTTCCAGCAAAAGTGCGTAGCGGTTTTGCGTAGGATAATGCGACAAACAAAAATCACGCAAATGGTTCGGTTGGTCCCTTGGCGGGCTGCGTAAACCACTGCGCGCCTTCAGCGCTCATGTAAATATGATCTTCCAGACGCACGCCAAACTGTCCCGGCACGACGATCATCGGCTCATTTGAGAAGCACATACCCGGTTGAAGCGGCAGCTGATTACCACGAACAATATAAGGTGCTTCATGGATTTCCAGTCCCAGACCGTGCCCCGCACGATGCGGAAGACCGGGGAGCTGATAATCTGGCCCTAAGCCATGCTTGACCAGCACGGCGCGAGCGGCATCATCGAGGCTGGAACAGGCAGCACCAATCTTCGCAGCATCGAACACGGCTTGCTGCGCCTGCCGTTCAATTGTCCAGATGCGTTCAAAATCAGCTGTCGGCTCGTCCAGCATATAGGTGCGGGTCAGATCGGAATGATAACCATCGATCCGGCAACCGGTATCCACTAGAATAACATCGCCATTTTTATAGAACTGTTCGCCATCCGCGCCATGAGGCAGAGAGGTAGCCTCGCCAAAGGAAACGATACAGAAGGTCGAGCCGCCACCAGCGCCCAGTTCACGATGCTGCTCGTCGATAAAGCGCACGACATCGGAGGCGGCTATGCCCGGACGAATGAACTGATGCGCGCGGCGATGCACTTCCAGCGTCAGCCCCATGGCATATTTGATGATGTCGATTTCGGTCTGCGACTTGACGATACGCTGTTCACGAATGATCGGGCCAGCATCCACAAGACGGTCCGCGCCAAGTTGTCCACGCAAAGCGTTGTAAACAAAGAGCGGTACAGCATCGTCAATGGCGAGCGTTTCACCGGCTTTCAGCATTGAGGCAACGAGGGCTGCACTGTTTTGCTCTTCCTGCCAGATGCGGATTTCTCCAGCCAAATGCGGTAGGCTTTCCACACGGCTCTGCTCAAAACCCGGAACGATATAGACAATCTCGCTTTGCGTAATCACTGCGCCAAGCAGGCGCTCGCTCGAATGCCAGACAAGGCCCGTGTAATAAAGCAGGCTCTCGGTCGACCCAAGCAGCAAGGCACCAATGTTTGTTTCGCGAAGACGACGACGCAATACGTCGATACGCTCCAGCCGCTCATCATTGGAAATGCTTGGATATTGGGTGGTGAGAGACATTGCTTATTCCTTTCAGCCCGCCACGGACTCTGTGACACGCTGAAAGGATAAATCTCTGTACGCAATTTGTCGACAGACAGAGCATTTCCAGCAAAAGTCCGAAGCGGTTTTGCGTTGGATAATACGAAAACGAAAGAAAAAAGCGGTTCTGGAAATTCGGCTTCCACAAGAACCGCTTTAGGTTTTCACCAAACCTGTGCGCTTGAGCAGTCCCATAAGCAGAAGCGGCAGCAGTGTCGTCAACAGGATCGCAATGAACGCCATGGCCATGCCAAGTCCAATTGATCCCTGTTCAAACTGACGCCAGATAAAGATGGAGATCGTCTGCATACCGACAGGCGCCACCAGTATGGAAGCAACCAGCTCACGCGTTGCCACCGCAAAGACCAACAGCATCGCAGTAATTAAGCTTGGCGCGATCAGCGGCAGCATAATGCGGCGAAAAGTCGTAAAACTGCTTGCTCCACAGACACGCGCCGCAGCTTCGAGATTATCACCAATCTGATGAAACGCAGCTGTCGCATAACGGATTGGCTGCGGCAGCAGGATACAGCAATAGGCAAGCAACAAAATGAGCGGCGTATTGTAAGGCGAGATGAGCAGTGATGGCTGGTTCCACGCAAGGATAAGACCGACGGCCACCACAACACCGGGAAGCGAATTTGGCAGCACTGTTAGAACATCGAGCCAGAAACGCCCACGGAAACGCATTTTCACAACTGCATAGGCAGCGATAGCACCCAGCAAACCAGTCAGAAGCGCACTTGCGACACCCAATGAAAGACTGTTGGTAAGCGCTCGCATAGCGCCCGCGCTGTTATCAGCGATATCTGCAAAATTATCAAAACCGAGATTGGACAGCGTCAGCCCGCCGGAAATGGTTTTCGACATGGCGGTAGCGAGGATGGCAAGGAGCGGTACGCCGGTTGCAGCAAATGCAACCACACCAAACAGGATGATGACAGGAACCTTGAACGCACCGAGATCGCGTTTGTCTTTGTTCTGCGGTTTACCGCCAGTCGTCACATAAGAACGGCGCGTCAAAATCCAGCGTTGAAGCATGAAAGCCGCGAGCGATAGCAACACCAGTGCCAGCGAGAACACAGCTGCACCCGAAAGATCAATCGGCCAGTCAGATATGCGAAGGTCGATTTCCGTTACCAGCACGTCGAAGCCCGAACGACTTCCAAGTGCAGCTGGTGTGCCATATTCCTCGATTGCCGAAGCGAATACGAGCAACAAACTTGCTGCAAGTCCCGGTGTTGCCAACGGCAGCGTAATGCGGAAGAACGATCGCCATGGCGACGCACCGAACACACGGCCCACATCGGAATAGCGTGCGCCGACCGCTTCAATCGTGCGTGACACCGCGAAATAGACCAGCGGAAACGTGTTGAGCGCCATCACGAATGTCATACCGCCAAGCGAAAACAGAAACGGTGCGAGGTTGAAGCCAGCAAGCTGATCGAGATAACCGCGCGGCTGCAAAGTCATGATCCAGCCAAGCGTCGCAATATAGGGCGGGATCATGAAAGGCACGAGCATCAGCACGTCCCAGACCAGCGCAAACGGCACTTTATAAAGTGCCCTAAACACGGCGAGCGGCACTGCGATGATAGCCGACAGCACGACGACGCTGACACCGAGCAGAATGGTGTTGCCGGTCATGCGCAGGAGCTTTGGATCTTCAAACAATGCAGGCAAATGCACAAAAGGCGCGCTGAACACGCCCTGCCCGATCTGCGGAAAAATGGCCTGCAAAACAATGAAAATAAACGGAACCGCGACGACAATGGCAAGGCCGATGACGGCCACAAGCCCAAGCGGATTTGCAGCGGTAGCGGTCTTAGCACTCATGATTGCCTCTGCGGTATTCCCCCCGCCTTGGAAAAGGCAGCGTTTTAAAAACAAAACAAAATGAAACGGCTCTCCTCAACAAGTGAGGAGAGCCGCCCGTTCATTACTTTTTCGCGCCGAAGATCGCGTTGAATTCCTTCAGCGTTTCGTTGCGCTTGCCATAAACAGCCTCAGCATTGATCTTCAGAATTTTGAGATCGCTGATCAGAGGACGGTTTGCAGCAACGTCGGAACGTGCAGGCATCAGATAGGCCTTTGCAACCATTTCCTGGCCTTCATCGGAAAGCATGTAATCGATGAACTGCTTGGCTTCGTCCTGATTTTTCGACCAGTTGAGGATCATGGCCGGACGCGGCGCAATGACGGTGCCCGATGTCGGGAAGATCACGTCAATGGCTTCACCCTTTGCCTTGCCTGCGAGCGAGATGTAATCGACAGCGCCGAAAACAGCGGCTTTCGCGCCCTGAAGCACAGGGTTCAGCGCTTCTGCATTGGCACCGGCAGCAACCGCGCCGTTTTCATGCAGATGCTTGAACAAATCCCAGCCCTGCTCCGCCTGCAGCGCTGCAACGAGTTCGAACGTTGCGCCCGACTGCGATGGATCCGGCAGGTTCACCAGATCCTTGTATTCCGGCTTGGCAAGATCAGCCCATTCGGTTGGCTTTGGCGTCTTGCTGTTCGGGTTCCATGCGATACCAAGAGCAGAAACGCCCTGTGCAACAGCGGTTTCGTTCTTCAGAAAATCAGGAACTTTTTCAGCATTCGGGCTGGTGTAAGCCACGAGCCAGTCGCGCTTGGCAAAATCGGTTGCTGTGTCCCAAGAAGCCGAAATCAGGACGTCGACAACAGGGTTGGCAGCTTCAGCTTCGATACGAGCCATGACCTTGCCGGTGGTTGCCTGAAAGACATTGACCTTCGTGCCGGTCTTGGCCGTGAAGCCAGCGGCCAGACCTTCAATCAGCTTGCCAGGACCAGCCGAATAAACGGTAATGTCGGCAAAAGCGGCAGTGCTTGCGAGCAAAGCGGCTGCGAATGCCATGCCTGCACCGAAAAGGGACTTCTTCATTAATCTCTCCTGAGATGTGCCTGAGATGAAAGAATTATTAGGCGAACCAGCGAAGCTGTTCCGCATCGATTGCAATGCCCACCGGAACACCCGGAGAGTGACGAGCGCTATCGAGATAGGTCAGTTCGTGACCTTCATGCTGCGAACCGATGCGGACTGTTGTGAGATGTCCATCACCGCGGAACTGCGTGCGCAGAACAGTGGCAGGAATAGATGCGTCGCTCATTTCGACGCTGCGAACCGAGCGTGACGGCAACAGCACATGTGTTGCCTTCGCGGGCGCAGCATGGTGCGACAGGTGGATTTCCGTTTGCGCTATGCGATAGCCGGCATTTGCGCTTTCAACTGGCATCACACAGCCAAGCCGCAGAAAATCCGCAACTGCTGGGGTAGACGGCTGCGCAACAAGCATTTCGGGTGCTGCAAGCTGTTCGATAACGCCCGCCCGCATGATCGCGACCTGATGTGCCAGCGAGAAAGCCTCGCTTTGGTCATGCGTAACATAAATTGCGGTAAGACCGAGATTAGCGACGAGCTGGCCGATTTCGCTGACCATATTTTCGCGCAATTCACGATCAAGATTGGAGAGGGGCTCGTCAAACAATACGAGGCCCGGCTCGGCAACGATTGCACGCGCAATCGCCACACGCTGTTGCTGGCCACCAGACATATCGCTGATTGAGCGATCGCCGAAGCCCGTAAGACCAACGCGGTCGAGTGCAGATTTCACACGCGCTTCGCGCTCGGCACGCCCGACACCACGCATTTCGAGCGGAAACGAAACATTTCCATAGACCGACATGTGCGGCCAAAGTGCGTAGTCTTGAAACACCATGCCGAGGTGACGCTTTTCAGGCGGCGCAAAACGACCGCTCGCCGCATCAGCAACCTGCACACCATTGATCGTGACAGAACCCCTGGTCGGCGCAAGCAAACCAGCTACGAGACGCAGAAGAGTTGTCTTCCCACATCCTGACGGGCCAAGCAGCGCAAGCGTTTGGCCTTTTGCCAGTGCCAGATCAATGTTCTTGAGAATCGTATTGCTGCCATAGGCGAGGCTTAAACCTTCTGCCTTTACAGCAACATCCGCGTGTATTTTGGTTTCATGTAACATAAACGTGCAATCTGAATGGTTTGCGCGCTTTTATTCCGCCTGCGTGACAGTCAGATGACATCAGCACTCACAATCCACCGCAGGATACTGGAATCAGTCGTCCAATCACCACATGACAAAATCGCTTTTCTTTAAATGAAGACGGCCCTACAAACCCAAATCGAAGTTAAAGTGAATATCTTCAAATAGTACAATATCGATTTTTATTGTTTAATTTCGACATTACAAGTTGAATATAATCTTAAAAACCCTCTGATTTTAACGAAAACTGCACCAATATTCACCAGCATGATTGATACATAAAATTTTCTAACAATTCCACCAAATGAACATTGATATGGATTTGGAATACCCATAGAGTTCCAAATCAGTGAATTGAAATAGATACATATACTTGTGATGCGAACAACATCGGAGGACGGCTGATATCAGTCTGTTTTCGGCATACAGGAGGGAATATGTGTATTAAGTTTAGTACGCTTGTAGCTTCTTTGGCGGTGGCAGTTCTATCTCCGTCAATCGTCTTTGCTCAGACAACAACTGCGCAGTTTACAGTGCAGATAACGATTGCTGGCGCCTGCCAGATCAATTCAGCGACCAACATGGATTTTGGCTCTCATGGGGTGCTCACGACGAACACCGATGCGACCAGCCTTGTTACAGTGCAATGCACAAACACCACGCCCTTTAATCTGGCACTCAGTGCTGGCAGCGGCGGCTCAGGCGCAACAGTAACCAATCGCCTTATGACAGGCACTGGTGGCGCAACAGTTACCTATTCTCTTTATCGGACAGCTGCGAGAGACACTGTCTGGGGCACGACTGTCGGCACCAACACACTCGCGGGAACTGGCACCGGCGCACCGCAACAGTTCACTGTTTATGGCCGCGTGCCACCTCAGAACACCCCCGCGCCGGGCGTCTATACCGATACGGTAACGGCGACGATCACGTACTGAGCATAAAGGAAGAATATCATGCGTAGTCTAGTGTTAGCGGCGGCATTATTTGCCGGTCTGCACGTAACTCCTGCGCTTTCGCAAAGCGTATCGTTGCGTGTTTCACCGGTGCTTGTCGATCTTAGCGCGCCCACGGCAGCATCGAGCGTACGTATATCCAATGATGCGAAACGCCCAATCAGCGTGCAGGTCAGAATCTTCAAATGGAGCCAGAGCAACGGCGTTGACACCTATAGCCCGGCCACCGATGTCGCAGTAAGCCCGCCAATTTCACAGCTCAAACCGGGCGGTGAAAATATGGTTCGCGTGGTGCGTACATCCAAGCGCCCCGTCAAGGCCGAAGAAAGCTATCGTTTGATTGTCGATGAACTGCCAAGTGCTTCCAGAAAGAAATCCGGAACCGTTACCTTCGTCGTTCGGCATTCCATTCCGGTATTTTTCTCGCCGCCAGAAAATTCCGGCGCTGCTGTAGCCTGGAGCGCACAGCCAAAGTCAGGCGGCTATCAGGTAACAGCACGCAATACCGGCGACAAACGGTTGCGCGTTTCCGATCTGGCTGTAAAAAGCAAAGGCGGCGCATCAGTCGCACAGCAAAAGGGACTTGTCGGATACGTCTTGGGTAATTCCAGCGCTTCCTGGTTCATACCCGGAACCGGTGGCAATCGAGGTGGTGGCTCGCTGATAATCTCGGCACAAAGCGAAGCTGGCCCGTTTAATGCTCAAGCGAACGCCAGGGGCGGTTGACCTTGCTGTTCTGACGATTGCCTGTCTGACGATCTTCTCAGCCTTTCCGAAGGCTGCGGCTCAGGATTTGCCACCCCCGTTGGCGGAATTAAATCATTCTGACAGCGAATTTCTGGAGCTGCAACTTGAAGTCTTCGTAAATGGTTCGCCTAGTGAGTTGATTGCTGCCTTTCGTCAAACACCCGACGGGCTCCTTTTGATCGAGCCAGAGCAACTGAAGAATGTGGGCATCAAGCCTGCGAAAGAAGCAACAAGAGAGGATGGCTGGGTTGATATAGGTCGGCTACCCGGTGTGGTGGCGACTTATGATGAAGAAAACCAGACTGTGAGTTTTGACGCAGTGGAGGGAAGCCGTGCGACGCGCGTGATCGACGCGCAGGCTGACGACGTTCCGCCCACAGAAGAGGAGGAAAAGCCTGTCATAACCAGCAATATGGGAGGGTTGGTCAACTATACCATCTATGGCTCGACCAGCGGCCCGAAATGGGACGACCTCACATCATTCCAGGGTGTTTCCAGCTTGCTTGAAGGCCGATTGTTCGGACCCTATGGCGTTCTCACCTCATCGCAAATTCTAAGCTCTTCAGATGCAGAAAACTTCGGTACGACGCGCCTTGATACGCGCTGGTCTTACTCCGATCCAGATCGCCTGATGACGTACAATGTTGGTGACATCATCTCCGGCGGCCTTTCCTGGACCCGTCCTACCCGTCTGGGTGGCATACAGATACGCCGCAATTTCAACCTTCGCCCTGATCTGGTGACGATGCCTTTGCCCGAGCTTTCAGGTTCGGCAGCAGTTCCATCAACTGTCGATGTCTATGTCGATAATGCCCAGCGTGCGTCACGCTCGGTGCCGTCCGGTCCATTTTCGATCACCAATCTGCCGATTGTGACCGGCTCAGGCACCGCACGGCTGGTTGTTCGCGATGCACTTGGCCGCGAAACGGTTTCGGAAACACCGTTCTATGCATCCTCTGACCTTCTGGCGAAGGGACTGGCAGATTTCTCCGCTGAAATAGGCTTTGCGCGTCGCTATTACGGCGTTGAGTCAAATGATTACGATGAAAGGCCCGTTGGTTCAGCGACACTGCGCTATGGTCTCACCAATCAACTGACCCTCGAAGCCCATGTCGAAGGTGCCGAAGATTTTTACAATGGAGGCGCAGGTGGCGTCTTCAATATCGGCACTTTCGGCATTGGCTCCGTAGCTGCATCTGCCAGCCGTTTTGGTGACGAAACAGGCTACCAGGTTGCTGCCAGTCTTGAAGCCGAACTCTGGGACATCAAGTTTTTTGCCAGAACGCAGCGGACTTTCGGTGATTTCAACGACATCGCTTCCGTCACCGCTGACATCGCAAAGTTCGGACTCCCTTCAACAATCTATAGTGCCAAACCTCCGCGATCGCTTGATCAGGCGTCGGTTTCCCTGCCGCCGATATTTGAAAATATGAACCTCAATTTTTCCTATGCGCAGCTTGAAACAGCAGACTTCGACAAATCGCGCATCCTCAGCATGACAGCAACGAAGGGGATCGGGCACAAAGGCAACGTCTTTTTATCAACTTTCACGGATTTGGAACGCAAAGGATCATTTGGTGTCTTTGCGGGCCTGTCGTGGACACTGGACGGCAACATGACAGCCTCAAGCGGCATATCCTCAGACGATAAAGGCACCAGTGTCACCGCAGAGCTGATGAAGTCAGAGCAGCCAGTTGTTGGAAGCACGGGCTGGCGCGTGCGAGGTTCCTATGGTCAGAACGACGTCGTGGCGGCGAGCGGAAGCTACCGCAGCGCTATCGGTCGCGCGGAAGCAGGCGTCGAAAAATATAACGACAACGTAAGGGCGAATGCGCAGTTTGAAGGCTCGATTATCGCGGCTGGTGGCGGCGTGTTCTTGTCTAACCGCGTCGATGATGCCTTCAGCGTGGTGGATGTTGGCGCGCCTGACGTTGAAGTGTTTTACGAAAACCGCCCCATTGGAAAAACTGACAAACGCGGTAAGTTCCTGGTGACGGATCTCCGTTCTTATGAGGCCAATGCCATCTCGATCGATCCTTCGAACCTGCCGCTTGATGCCAGCGTTGAAACAACCCGCCAGGTCGTTCGTCCAAGTGATCGCAGCGGCGCAGTCGTTGATTTCAATGTCTCTGCCGAGAACACCCCGGTTCTAGTGACCATCCGTGACGAGGCAGGCGAATATATTGAAACAGGCGCTTCCGCTAAGCTCAACGGTAGCGAGGATACAATCGTTGGCTATGAGGGACAGGTCTATATCGAGAATGCGGCCAGTTCCAATACGCTTAGCGTACAGCAATCAAACGGTGAAAACTGCACCGTCACATTCAACGCCCCTGCAACTGCAAGCGGACGCACCACAATACCTGATGCCGTGTGCCGGAAAGACCAATGAGAAAACAATTTCTGACGATCATTGCCACAATATTCCTGAGCCTCACAGGTATGAGTGTAGCGCTTGCTCAAACTTGTACGGCCAGCATCACCGACATGAACTTCGGAACCGTCAATCTCCAGTCAGGTGCTGCGGTGGACACAACTGCAACATTGAGTGTCACCTGCACGAGTTCACTCAATCTCGCCCTTCTTATGCGCTTGTGCCCAAACTTTGACGCCGGCAGCGGCGGAAGTTCTGGTGGCAATCGCCTGATGTTGAATGGCACTAATAATTTGACTTACCAATTTTATCAGGATGCGAACCGCACGATCCCGTGGGGCTCATCGACAAACGCGACTTTGGGAACAGTGCCTCCAATTGATGTTGTCGCTCCTATTCTGGGTCCGGGAACGGCAACCCGCACGATTTATGGTCGTATTCTGGGCTCGCAGGCATCGAAACTCGCGGGGACTTACCTATCAACATTCGCTGGTGGGCAAGCGCGCGTAAACTATGTTCGCTATCTGTTGGGAGCACCTGACTGCTCGACGGTTGTAGACAACCCTATTCAACCAACCTTTACCGTTCAGGCAAACATCAACCGCTCCTGCACGGTTTCCGCAACAAACATCAATTTCGGTTCACAGAGTAATCTGCTCAACAACGTCGATGCAACGGGCACCCTGACCATCAACTGCACACTTGGACTGCCATACAGTATTGCCTTGAGTGGTGGTCTGAGCAATGCTCAGCCGACACAGCGCAGAATGACACTTGGGTCAAATGCGATCATCTATGGACTTTACTCAAATGCTGCCCGCACCGTGGCATGGGGCAGCGCTGCGAACCAGATCGTTCCCGGCACAGGAACAGGGGCAGTGCAAAATGTTACTATTTATGGCCGCGTTGCACCACAAACAACGCCCACATCGGGCACCTATACGGACACGGTAATCGTCACTATCAATTACTAAAAAAGAGCCCGACCATTAAGGCCGGGCCAAGTTCACGACGGACGGAGATAGGTAAAACTATCAGTCGTGTTTATGTTCTGTGTGCTTGTGTTCCTCGTGCTTGTGTCCCTCGTGGTTATGGCCTTCTTCGCCTTCATGAACCTTGCCGGAACCACCAACCGCAACGATGTTGAATGGCTTGCCATCAACCTTGATATCGCCTGCCTTTTCAAATGAAACAGCATTGACGAGATGCAGCTTGCTCTGGAGAGGATCGCTCACCACAACATTGTCTCCCGCGACGGCGATGCGCGGACGCGGATCGCTCCAGTGACCATCCATCGAGTAAGGCTCGGTCAACTTGATGGAATGAATGATTTCACCCTTCAGAATATCGATCTGGTGCAGCTGGCCGTCCTCCGTGAAGACATAGGCAAACTTTGGACGCACCGGATCGACAGCAAAATGCACGCGCCGGGTCGGCAGTTGCACGAGACGGAAACCACCATCCGCTTCAGATGGATCAACCAGAACGATACGGTCAGGTCCGTAGTTGCCCGCGAAATACTGCAGACCCTTGCCGCCGATCAAAGTTGAAGCGCTGGCTTTAGGCAGCGATGGATCATAAGGAAGATGCTTGATGACAGGCTTGTCGCCGTCCTGCGAGATCAGCAACAGGCCGGTATCACAGGCAAGAGCATAAATGCTTCCCGATCCGGCAGAACCGTGCAAGCCGGGGCAAGCAACGTCTTCACCAACCTTATTCCCATCAAAGTCAACAATTCGCGCACCGATCGGACGCTTGGATGCATCGTCCGGATTTGGGATCGTGACGACGGCATATTTATCATAAGGAACGGCAACGCCATGGTGTGCAGCACCAACGCTGGCCGTTTTCACATCCAGCTTGCCCTCTTCAACGGCCTTTTCGGTGAAAAAACGTGCCTGATCTTCACCGTCGAACCACTGAGCTATATTACCCTGACGCTCGACAAAATGCGCAGGCTTCGTTCCCGTCAGCGATACGTCCAGAAGCTTTGCATCATCGATATCGATATCTGCATGATCGCCGTGATCGTGGAACGAAATTCCCGATGAAATAGCTGAAACTGTGCCGTCAGCACCCTGCACAGCATAAACAGTCTCACCGCTTTCGCTACGATAAAGCGAAGCCGGGCCTTTCACCTTGAAGCTGGCAAGCTTGTCGCCATCAAGCGCATCAATCACATTGACGACAGGCTCTGCATGATCGGAGACAAAGAGCCGCCAGGCGGTTACGTCATCCTCTGCTTTCGCGCTTCCGCCAGCCAAAACCGCTGCCATGGCAATCGCCGAGGCTGTCAGCATAAGCTTCTTCATAGAACTCTCCTATTTAATGATATTACATAACATTCAAAGTCACAGCCGTAGTGATATGAGCTGCGCTTATTGGGGGATGATTGCGTTGCGAATGGTCTCGGCATTGTGCCGCATCATATCGATATAAGTCGCTGCTTTACCATCAGCGGCAGACAGGGCATCCGAATAGAGAACACCACCAAGCTTGAGCTCAGATTCAGATGCGATTTGTTCGACAAGCCGGGAGTCGGCAATGTTTTCTGCGAAAACTGCTGAAGCGTGATCTTGTTTGATATCACGAACCACGCCAGCAACATCGGCAGCTGACGCTTCAGATTCCGTAGAGACCCCCTGTGGCGACAGGAACTTTATGCCATAGTCATTCTCAAAATACCGAAATGCATTATGGGCGACGACGACCACGCGCTTTTCCTGCGGAATTGATCTGACCGTATTCTTGATTTCGGTATCCAGCTTGTCGAGATCGGCTTTATAGGCAGATGCATTCTGCTTGTAGGTATCGCAACCATTCGCATCTGCCGCACAAAAGGCATCGGCAATGTTCTGCACATAGACCTTGGCATTGCCGACCGACTGCCATGCGTGCGGATCAAAGGGCGCTTCGTGGAACACAGCCTTTGTGCCGTAATAGTGGTAGTGACCGCCATGCGGATCGCGCAATATATTCGCACCCTTGGTTGCTTCGAGGATGACTGCATTCGTTTCGCTCGCCTCAACGAGACGGGACAGAAAACCCTCAAGCTGCAGCCCGTTGACCAGCACGACATCAGCTTTTGCCATGGCAATAGCGTCCGAAGGCTTGGGCTCATAAACATGTGCATCACCATTTGGACCGACCAGTGTGCGGAGTTCAATGCGATCTCCGCCAATCTTTTGCGCCATATCGCCAAGGATGGAGAAGCTTGCGATGACATTCAGCTTCTTATCCGCAGCCATGGCTGGCAGGCAGATTGACGTGACCGCAACACCGGTCGCAAGGGCAAGTTTCCATTGCCTCATCATTTGGTTCGTCCTTCTTTCAATTAAGCTATTCTATGCGCGCGCCGGGTTCGCCGCGTGAGCAAAAGCCCGCGCGTTCCAGCGATCACCGACACGAAATAAAGCCCGCCAGCAGACAGGATGATTGCCGGTCCCGATGGCAGAGAGAGGTGGTAAGACAACAGTAGACCGAACAGAGACGCTGCCAAGCCGAACAATGTCGCCAGAATGCACATTGTCTCGACCCGGTTTGCCCAGAACCGCGCGGCCGCAGCAGGCAGGATCATCAACCCCACCGAAAGCAGTGTTCCCAGCGCCTGAAAACCTGCAACGAGATTGAACACCACAAGCCCGAGAAAGATGAAATGCACAGGCGAACCCAACCGCGAGACCGAGCGTAGAAACAGCGGATCAAGGCACTCCGCGATCAATGCCCGCCAGAGAATTGTCAGTGCGGATAAAGTCACAATCGCAGCCAATCCGATGAGAACCAGCGCATCATTATTGAGTGCCAATACTGTTCCAAACAGAACATGCATGAGATCAACACTCGATCCACGCATGGAGACGAGCAGCACGCCAATCGCCAGTGAAATCAGATAGAAAGCAGCCATGGAGGCATCTTCTTTCTGTATTGTCAGTCTGGACACGACGCCTGCGGAGAGTGCCACGATGACGCCTGCAATCATTCCGCCAATCGTCATGGGGACAATTTCCAATCCGTAAAACAGGAAACCTGCAGCCGCACCCGGCAGGATTGCATGGGACATCGCATCACCAGTTAGGCTCATGCGTCGCAGCATCAGAAACACACCCACCGGGCATGCACTAATCGAGAGCATGATCGCACCAGCCAAGGCACGCTGCATAAAGGCAAATTCGAGAAACGGGCTTATAAGCCATTCATGGATTGCTGACATCAGGCGGCTTCCCTGCCCGACAGAGCGGCATGTTCCTGATGCTTCGTGTTCCCCACATCGCACCAATGCGCCGTCTCATCCCATGCTTCGTTAAAATGCCGGGCGCGTGCCAGATTTTCTGATGTCAGCACTTCGCGTGTGTCACCCCAGGCAACGGGTCGGCGCGCCAGAAGCAATGCATCCGGAAAATGTTCACGCACCAGATCGAGATCATGCGCGACCACCAGCACCGTGCGCTTTTCACGATGCCACGCCCTGATAAGCTCTATCAGATCAGCAACCGTCTTTTCATCGACTGCATTGAATGGTTCATCCAGCAAAATCAGATCAGCATTCTGAACCAGAACACGCGCAAAAAGTGTACGCTGCAGCTGACCGCCAGACAGACTATCAAGCGAACGGTTTTCGAAGCCCTTGAGCCCCACCGCAATCAGCGCATCAGCCAGAGCCTTGCGGTCATCGGCAGTACGACGGCCCAAAAGCCCACGCCTGGTCCACAAACCAAGCCCTACCAGATCAATAACGCGTGCGGGGAAGGAACGGTCCAGTTCCGATTGCTGCGGCAGGTAAGCAATGCTCTTTCCTTCCTGGACAATGCAGCTTCCCGCCATGGGCCGCAGAATACCGGCAATACCCTTCATCAAGGTCGATTTTCCGCAGCCATTAGCGCCGACAATCGCAGTCAGTGAGCCAGTCAGGATTGCACCGCTGAGATGGTGAACCGCCGGGTGGCTGTTATAGCCAAGCGTCAGATCGCGAAAAGTCAGACAGGCGTCACTCATAAGCTCAGGCATTCTTTCAAAATTGGGACATGGTCAAAACCAATATTTGTTATGTTATTACATTAATATTCGCATCCGCAAGGGTTGAATTCGAAAATTCACAGCCGACAGCCAAATTGAGAAATACGCCATGCAACCTAAAATAGAGAAACACCTAAATATGTAACGATAAGTCTATTTTCAGTAATAAAAGGAATTTTTCATAAAAATTTCAGCCAAAATTCTGGATATTATTGTCAAAAGATGGATAATACCAAGCCTATCCATAGATCACCTCCGCACAGTCTTGCGTGCAAAAAGGTGGCAACAATCAGAACACCAGGCAACACAAACAAACTTCGGGGCCAAGTTTGGACAGTATCGGTGAGTCTTACCGTATCTATTCGGAAGCAGACTGCGCAGACGCGTCAGCTCTGGACTGGCCCTTTGCCTGTGCGATGGATCTTCTCAAACTCCCTATCGACACTGCAATAGCCGAGTTTCTTCGCTTTGTTGGCGATATATCCGGAGCAGATCGAGCCTGGATGATCGAGTATGGACAAGATCTCCTGCGTTTTCGCAATACGCATGAATGGTGCCGCGTTGAAACAACCTCTTATCTAGAAGAGCTTCAGGAAACACCCACTACACTGATAGCGTGGCTGCATCGTTATCTTGCAGCGGGCAGTGCTGTTGCGGTCAACAATGTTCATAATCTCCCCCGCGCAGCACGGGCGATACAGGTCGAGTTCATTCGTCAAGGCAATAAGAGCATCCTCAGCATCCCGATCTTTCATAACGAACGTTTGCGCGGGATTATCGGCTTCGATACCACGCATGAATACCAGAACTGGTCCGGCTCAGAGGTAAAGGCCATGTTTCATTGCGCAAGGCTTATTGCGCAGGCACGTTATGCCCCACGCGAAAACCACATGCCGGAACCAGAAATCACCGATGAGACGGCAGCACTTGTTTATCTGAGAAAACGCGGCGTTGTACGTGGTGTCGGCCCTGAAACTATCGTCGGCGTGCGGTCTGCAGGAAACTACAGTGAAATCTGGCTCAGCGATGGTTCAATGGTGCTTGATTCACGCGCACTCGGCATATGGATGAGCATATTACCGGAAAGCCTCTTCTTCCGAGTGCATCGCACGGCCTTCGTAAACGTTCTGTACGTCTCAGATGTCGATCGCAGCAAGCCGGATAAATGGTTGATCAAAATGCGCGCCATACAGCAGTCTTGGCCAGTTTCTCGCGTTTATCGTAAACCATTACGCGAACGACTTGGCGTGTAATACAACCCAATCATTCAACACTCAAAACACAAAGACCACTCATCCAACGGGCAGGTTGATTCATCCTTCTGTTATTGCTCGGGACAAGGCTTGTTTTCAATGCTTGCGGCATCAAAATAGCGGCGCCAGTTTGTGCACAGGGGATCAATATGCGTTCGAGCCAATCGTTTGACTATCGCACTTCAAGCCTTATCCGCGCTTTGCTGATATCGAGCAGTTTGGTCGTCATGGCAAGCCAGCAATCCAGTGCTGAGGACCTCGCTTTAAAGGACGCCGTCTCCATGACCGGCATGGCACTGTTTCTCAATTCCGGCGCGCCAGCACTCACCATCGCAGTGGTTCGCGGCGACGAAAGTATCATACAAGGTTTTGGCGAGACGGTGCCAGGCAACGATATGGAGCCAAACGGGAAATCAATATTTCGATTGGGTTCCATTTCGAAGGTGTTTGCAACCGATGTGCTTACCTCGCTGGCAGCCGATGGTAAATTGAAGCTGACAGACCCGCTCGCGAAGTACGCTCCAGATGGTGCGAGCGTCAAGCAGACGGGTCGACCAATTACATTTCTTGATCTTGCCACGCATTCTGCAGGCTTGCCACGCGAGCTTGCAGATCCGAGCGTGAAACCTTCCGACAATCCGTTTGATGCCTTTAATCGCAACTATTACTGGAAATGGATCGGATCAAATGCACCTGCTTACGTGCCCGGCACGACCACGCTCTATTCCAATTTCGGTTATGGACTTATGGGGGATGCACTCGCCAAAGCAGGCAATAGCAGCTTTGCCGATCTGCTGAAGAGTAGAGTATTCGAAGCTGCGAGCATGGCTGACACAACAACAGCGCTGAACGACGAGCAGAAAAAGCGCATGATGGTTGGCCTTGATCCATTCAACAAGAATGATCCGAACAACATCGTACCAGACATCATGTATGCCAGTGCCGGTGTTTATTCGACGGCCGATGACATGGTGAAGTGGATGCAATGGCATCTCAATCCAACCGCTGCAACAATGGAAGCACATACGCTCGATCATACAATGTGGCTGCCTTATGACGGCCTCGAACGTGTCGTTGGCACGGAAGTGACCGGCGGGGAAGGAATGGGCCTCGGCTGGGTTGTAACGATGCCGCGCAATGGTACACCTATGCTTCTGGGTAAGAGCGGCGGCCTCGGCGGCTTTATGACTTATGTGGTACTTTCACCCAACCGTAAACTCGGTATTTTCGTCGTCGCAAACCGCGTTAATTTCGGGATGTTCAATGATATTCGCTCAAGCGTTCACGAACTTGCTGCAGAGCTTGGGCCACAATAGCCCAAGCTCGCGTTTCTACCATTTGTAACGAAGCACGCCTTTGCCAGCATAATTGGCACTGGAAGCGGAAAACTCGGCATCAAAAGCTGCTCCGAGTGAAAGGCCATTGGTCCAGCTCATCTCGGCTGAAATGCTGGCAAGTCCAACATCTTTGGGCTGCAATGCGCCATTGACCACAAAGCCTGCTCCGGGCAGGGCGTTTATTGCAGCGAAAACATTTCGCTCATTGTTGAAATTGCGGGCCCAGGCAAGGCGTCCACGGGCTGTAAACACACCGTCGGAAAGTGCGATAGACTTGTCGAGGCTCAAGCCCAGTTCGCTGCGTCCAACCGTTTCCTTTTGAGAAGAATAGCTAAGCGCATAGGTGTCGCTGCCTGCATAGGCTTTTTCCGAATAGGATGGCAGATCGAAACTCACAAACTGGCCTGCAGCATAAGGCGTTATGCCGAGCCATGGCGTTTCAAAGCGATAGCCAGCCTCAAGTCGCCCCGACCATGAATTGGCACGATAGCTGCCTTTGAGCTGATCCGCTTCGTAGAATGAAACTGTACGTTCGGTATCAATGCTCTGCCAACCATAAGCAAGGGCACCAGTGATATAGGCATTGCCAATATTATGTCTGCCGTAGATACCTGCCTGAAACAGATCGGAGTCGCCGCTACCCATGCCATCTGCGAGGCTGAATTTGGTGCCTCCCCCAGCAACTGCAAAGCCGATGATCGTATCGGGCGAAACCAGATAGTCCGCGCCAACAGCGACGCCATAAACGCGACCGCGAGTATCATGCGAACCTATAGTCGCATTGCCATCGGTTGAACGAGCGCTACCGTAGCCAGCACCCCAAACACTCCAGCGATTTTCAAAAGCGCTCGCATCCGTTGTTTGTGATGTTGTGATACGTCCGGCTCGACCCGTTACCAGCGGATCGGCAAGCGTATTCATAAACTGGCTCATAGCATCAACGGTGGTTTGCTGCGCTGCTGTTGCAAGTTCTCCGGAAACCGCGCTCAGCCCATCCGCGTCCAATGCTCCGAAGGCGACGGGAATCTGGCCGTTCTCGTCAAAGTAGTTGACGAGCGCTGTCGAAACATTTTGCTGGTTTACATTCAAACCACCAATGCTCATTTCGAGATCAAGATAAACATTATTGGCATCATATCGCAGAAGCGAGGCGAAATTCTCTGGCAGATCTGTTGTTACTTCTTCGCCAAAGGTTGTGCCTGAAAGGCCACCGTTCGCGGAGAGAATATTGTAACGCTTCATTATGTAAGCGCCAGGATCAAACATAGCCTGGACAGTGGCACCGCCCAAATCCGCTTGTCCTGAAACGTTGACCTTATCTGAATTGGTCGGTGAAACCTCAACCTGATAAGTGGATGATGCGGTAAGCTGCAGATCACCTGCTACGTTTAAGGTGCCGATTGAATTGCCGGGCGCAAGTGTGCCACCATCGACAAAGGTTTGCCCGACAGTACCGTTGCCGCCAAGTTCTGCACCTTCGTACACTCTTGTCAGTATCGAAGAACCGATGGAACCATTAACGGCAAGCCGCCCGGCCAGTACATCGGTTGCCCCTGTGTAACTGCTATCTCCTGTGAGAATGACAGCGCCTTCGCCTTTCTGCTGAAAGCCGCCGGTCCCGCTGATTTTCCCTGCAAATCCAAATGCGTCAGAGCGATTGAAGGCCAGCGTTCCATCATTGGCAACATCGCCTGTGATCCAGCCTGATTTGCCACCGCTACCGATCTGAAGCGTGCCGCTCTCGATGCTCGTGCCACTTGTATAGTAATTATCGGCATCAAGGATAAGTGTGCCGGACCCTGCCTGCACCAGTGCGCCGGTGCCCACGATCAGACCTGAAAAAGTATAATCATCGCTGCGATTGAATGCGAGCGTGCCATCATTGAGCACGTAGCCGCCAATCGATCCGGTTTCGCCACCGTTACCGACCTGTAACGTACCTGAAGTGATGAATGTGTTGCCGGTATAGTTGTGATCGCCGGTCAGGATGGTTGTCCCCAAGCCTGCCTGAAGAACCGCGCCTTCTCCGGAAATGACGCCGTTGTAGGTATAGGTGTTTGAACGATCAAAGGTCAGCAGACTGTTGTTGGCGATATTGCCTGTAAGGGAGCCGGTCGTGCCTCCATCACCAATTTGCAATATGCCCCCAGCAATTACAGTTCCCTGACCATAGGTGCCAGTGCCAGAGATGATGAGCCGTCCGGCGCCATCCTTGTAGAGCGTGCCCAAAGATCCGGTTACTGGGCCGCTTAATTCGAGTGTTGTGCCGAAGATTGTATTGATTGTGGCATTTCCAACCAAAGTCACCTGACGATTAAGCTCGATATCGGCACGAGTTATCAGCGCAGTGTTATTGTTGATTTCAAGTCTGGAAGACCCAGAGTTCAGCCCAATGTTCCGTGCATCGGAGATCGCAAGCGAGCCACCGTAAATTGTGGTGCTGCCGTAATAAGAACTATTGCCGGTAAGCACGAGCATTCCGTTGCCGGTTTTGATCAGATTGCTGTCAAAGTTGTTGCCGGTTATTCTTCCAGCGAAAATAGTATCGGTATCCTGCGCGATTGTGAGTGTGGAAGCATTAATCGAAATTTCGCCGTCACTTCCGATCAGCGAACGCATTCGCAAATCCATACCATTGAGGTCGAGCAAGCCGCCCGTGATCACATAGTCGGAGTTGTAAGCGATCGCCGAATAGTTACCCTCTTCGATACGCAACGTACCGTCGTTAATCCAAGTGCCCCCGGACCAGCTGTTAGCTCCACTGAGCAGAAGCGTACCGCCGCCGTCCTTGAACAACATACCATCGCCGGTAACGCCGCCCGAAAGCTTCATTTCTTCGCCGAGGAGAACATTAATCGTCGACACGCCGCCAAGCGTTATGGCCTGGGTCATGTCAAAGCTGTTCGCGGTTCGTAGCATGGCATTGTCGATAATGAGAGTATTGCTCGATGCACCAAGGTTCTGCATCGAGGCTATTTGAAGTATGCCACCGCTGACGTAAGTATTGCCGCTATATGTGTTGTTTCCCCATAGAACGAGCAGGCCGTCTCCGGTTTTTTCAAGACCTGATGTGCCGGTAATATCGGCGCTGATCACAGCCCCTTCATTGTTGAGGACACGTATTTCCGGCACATCAATTTCAAGGCCGGGACCGCTGTAGCCCACCAGATTGAGTGTGGCACCTGAACTCCCATCAATTCTGTAATTGCCGCCCGCAAACTGCAATCCGACCGCTGATTGAGCGCCTTCAATCGTGACCAGACCACCAAACCCGCGGAAGATGGCATAGCCATGGCCCCATGTTGTGTCAGCCGTGCCGCCAATTGGGTCTGACCAGTTCTGGCTTGCAGTGTTCCATGTGCCATCCTGATTGTTGCCACCAGGAATGCCGCCATCCCACAGCTGGAGAATATTCAGCCCCTGAGGACTGACAAGCAGGTCAACTGACCGCGAAACGGAAGTGTCGATGGCATAATTGTAGCCAAAAGGTGTGGTGTCAGGCGTTGAACCTACATTCAGTCCGCCATTCTCCTGCGTAAGGCTACCTGTATAGGAGATCAAGCGGTGATAACCGATTGCTGGTTCACCTGAGATATTCAAGGTCGTACCATTCAAAGCAACGTTACCGTTAACGACAGTTGTTGCGCTGGTCGCTATCCCACCAACGGCGAGATTATAATTATAAGCCGCGCCGCTATTAAACGTCGCATTGCCGTTCACGATGAGTGAGGCTGTATCGCTTGGTAAAAATGCCCCGCCGGAATTCAGTGTGAGGTCACCATTGATGGTCATCGACCGCGTGCCGCTCGGTGCGAGAGTGCCACCTGCACTAATGATTGTCGTTCCGACCTGGCCTGAACCTTCCAGCCGACCGGCACTGCCGACCGTCAGCGTACCACCGAGTTTTGCTCTTTCGGCCATGTCCAGGGTACTATTGGTGACGGTCGCATTGCCGTTGAAAAGCGAACTGTCACCCGTCAGTTTCGTTGTTCCCGAAAGAAATTTGAGGTTTGCAAAACCCGATATCGACGCATCAAAACTGTAGCCAGTTGCATTGTGATTAAAGACTGCGTCTGTAAAGGGAGCGAGCAGGAGATCACTTCCGACGAAGAAACCTGGTGCTACTGCGTTCTCTCGTTCGGCAGCGCCAATATTCACAACCCCATAGGCCCCATGATCGCCAACATCAATAAAGCCACGCGGAGCACCGATGGTCGCGCCATCCGAAATGGTCAGTGAGCCACGACCGCCATCATTATCAACATTGCCGCCGCTGACAAAGATTTCCTGCGCGGTCCATTTTGTACCTGTGCCAGTGACGACAACAGAGCCTATTGAACCAGAGTTTCGCCCGATAGCAACTTTACCGGATTGAACCTGTGCGCCGTCAGAAACAGTCATGGATCCCTGACCGGAATCGCCAACAGCCAACATGCCACCTACAGTGAGTTTCGACTGCGAGCCGGTAATATTGACCATACCCGAGACAGAACTATTCTCGCCGATCAGCAGATCTTTTCCAACTTTGACAGTGCCACCATCGGAAATCTCAAGGCTGCCTGTATTGATATTGCCAACGAGAAGAGACTGATCGACAGTCCATTTCGCGGAATCTGCAGTGCCGTTTCCATTGACGGCAACTTCACCACTATCAACGAAACCAATGTCGGATTTCAGATAAGACTGGCTTCCAACCACCAAACGGCCAGCACTAACGCTCACATCCGCAAAGCGTGAACTGGATTTTCCGTTGAGTGTCCAAGTGCTTCCATCCTGCTTCATCAGATGGTTCAAGCCCAGATACTGGGTTCCAATACCACTGAGATCAAAGGTCGCATTCTCACTACCTGCCAAGGAAAGCATGACATCAGTGCCCAGATTGACTTCACCGACCAATTGATAGCCATTGCGAAGCTGCAGCACATTGTCCGTGCCATTGATGGAAACAGCGTTTGCGCGTGTTCCATCAGAACCAAGGCCACCGGACACTATTCCCGCCACACCGACGATGGATTGGGATGCAGAACCTTCAATCCCGATGCCACCAGTTGAACCGTCGCCGCCCTGAATAACTGCGCCTTTACCGACATCTATTCGCAAGTCGGCGCCAGAGTTGAGCCATATGCCCTGACCGCCCTTGCCCGCCAGACCTGGTTTGCCATTGCTTGGCGACATCGTGCCTTCCTGGACTGAACCATGGTCTCCACGAAATCCCCGGTCTCCGCCCTGCCCACCTTTAACGCTTGCGCCTTCGCCCAGAATGATATGGCTATGATCCGCATTCAGGCCACCCAATACAATGCCAGTTCCGCCAACCCCGCCATTGCCACCATTGCCGCCGTTACCAAGATTATAGTTGCTGGCATAGTCGCTGTTACCACCCCAGCCGCCATTGCCACCTTTACCGCCGCTGCCACCCGAAACGGCCGTGCCAGCTGTAAGGTAGAGGGATGCTATATAGCCGCCTGCTAAGATGCCCGCGCCGCCATTACCGCCATTACCGCCTGAACCGCCGTCACCGCCAACGGCATAATTCTTGCTCGCTCTGGTTTCGCCAGCCCCTCCATCACCGCCATATCCGCCATCGCCGCCGGTGCCCCCAGTAATATTGGCTGAAATATTTGCGGCAACCTGATCGGCAGGCAGGTAACCTTGCGTGGACGATGTAAAATACAGTCCGGCTCCACCACCACCACCGCCGCCGCCTGCACCACCACCGCCGCCGGTCCCATCCCAGTATGACGAAAAGGGGAAATATGCTGCTGAATAACCTATCCCGCCAACGGCACCATTTCCACCTGTGCCACCAACGCCTCCAACCATAGAGTTGGAAATATTGTGAATAAGTCCCGATCTGAGTGGCGATGGAGAGCCGCCACCTCCACCGCCGCCGCCACTTCCCCCGTCATGGCCGAAATTGCCCGGTGCCCAGATCCAGCCTTTTCCGACACCATCCGCACCCTTCGTACCATCGTGACCCGGGCTGTTATACGACCCACCCACACCTCCGCCCCGGGCATGTGGCCCGCTTCCACCATGCCCGCCGATACCACCGGATGCCGAGGTTGCGTTCTTTCCACCGCCTCCACCGCCTCCACCGCCTCCACCACCTGAATAAGAGGTGGCAGCGGCTCCAGAGCCCCCTGCCCGAGGAGGGCTGATTGCGTGCTGTCCCCCAGCTCCTCCCTGCCCCGAAACCTGCTGGGCTGACGTCGGGCTTGTTGACAAAATTAGACCGGAAAACGCCGCTACAATAGCGATCATGGCAAGAACGCACGGCATAGCGGTCGACGCCTTGAGTTCTTGCATTCTCAATTGAATATTGGGTGTTAAAGGAACAACGAAGTTTGCCTGTCCAAGATGGTGTTGAATATGAGTATTATTCTTCCCAAAAACAAAAACAGTCATTCCGCCGCCCCGAAATATATTCAAATCGGCATTTATGTTCTGATCTGTTTGCCTAAATCAGCAATAGCTTTAGGACCAATCGACATGCGGGTTCTATGAATCGACAATTCTGCAGTGTCAAAAGAAAATCCTCACCATCGCATAAGACGGTGAGGGTCAAACTTTCGAGGGCAGTAAGGCCGAAGCATGACTTCAGCCACTACATTTCAGCAATTCCGATTAAGCAAATACCGTTGTAATCGCTTTTGCCGTTGCATCAACGACCTTATCGGCTTCTTCGCGTGTCAAGCAGAGTGGAGGTGCAAAGCCAAGGATATCGCCCTCCGGCATGGCGCGAGCAATGACGCCGTTGGCCAGAAGTGCCGTCGAAACCTGTGCACCGATCTTCAGCGAAGCGTCAAAGAATTTACGATCATCACGATCTTCGACAAACTCAACCGCCGTCATCAGACCTTCCCCGCGCACATCACCGACATGCTTGTGACCACCAATTGCGTCCTCAAGCGCCTTACGGAAATAGACACCAGTCGAGCCTGCGTTTTCAACAAGGTTCAGCTCATCAATTAACTTGAGATTGGCTATACCTGCAGCCGCACAGATCGGATGCGCTGAATATGTCCAGCCATGACCAATTGGCCCCATTTTATCCGATCCTTGCACCAAAACCTGCCACATACGATCGGAAACAATCGAACCCGAAAGCGGGGCATAGGCCGAGGTCAATCCTTTCGCGATAGTAATGAGATCCGGCTTCATTCCGTAATGATCAGAACCAAACATGCTACCAAGCCGGCCAAACCCTGTGACGACTTCGTCGGCAACAAGCACGATATCATATCGATCCAGAACAGCTTGAATCTTTTGCCAGTAACCAGCGGGTGGTGGTACAATGCCGCCCGTGCCTAGAACTGGTTCGCCGATGAAGGCTGCAATTGTATCGGGTCCTTCAGCCAGGATCATCTCTTCAAGCTTGTCAGCACAATGTTGCGAAAACTGCTCTTCGCTCATAGAGCGATCCTCGCGACGGAAATAGTAAGGTGACTCTGTATGAAGGATCGGCGCGCGCGGCAAGTCGAAGGCATTGTGGAAGGTTGCGAGGCCGGTCAGGCTCCCTGTCATCACGCCCGAGCCATGATAGCCACGCCAACGCGAGATGATTTTCTTCTTTTCCGGACGACCAAGAATATTATTGTAGTACCAGATCAGTTTGATGTTTGTTTCGTTGGCATCCGAACCTGAGAGACCAAAATAAACACGGCTCATATGCGCAGGCGCACGATCTATAATCATTTTGGCAAGCGTGATCGATACTTCAGTGCCATGCCCCACATAGGCATGATAATAGGCAAGTTTACGCGCCTGTTCTGCAATCGCATCGGCGACTTCCGTGCGACCATAACCAACATTGACGCAATAGAGCCCCGCAAAGGCATCAAGACTTTTACGACCATTCACATCAGTGATGTAAACGCCTTCACCACCTTCCAATACGCGTGTTGGAGTTTCACCACGAGCATGCATTCCCATATGTGTAGAAGGATGAAAAAAATGATCGCGATCCCAGGCGGTGAGTTCATTACTATTGTTCAACATGGTCATGTTCCTTTCTAATCGCCACGTTTTCACGCGGCGGTATCAATGCAGAGATATTTGAGTTCGGTGAAAGCCTCGATGCCCTGATGAGAGCCTTCGCGACCGAGACCCGATTGTTTCCAGCCACCAAATGGGATCGGAGCGCCGGTAATTTTCGCGCGATTTATTGCGATCATTCCGTATTCCAGTGCGCGGCCCATGCGTAGCTGGCGTGCACCATTTGTGGTCACGACATAAGCGACGAGACCATATTGCGTTGCATTAGCGCGTGCGATCACCTCGTCTTCGTCATCAAAAACAGACATTGCCGCGACCGGGCCAAAAGTTTCCTCATGCATGATTGCAGCATCATCGGGCACCTTGGTCAGCAGTGTTGGTTCGAAGAACAGAGATTGTTTCTCAATACGGTTGCCGCCAATTTCAATTTTGGCACCACGTTTGACTGCGTCGCGAACATGCGCTTCAATTTTGTCAACGGCCCGACTATGCATCATCGGGCCAATTTCGACATCCGCATCAAGACCGTTGCCCACCTTCAAAGAGTTTATGCGCGCGCCAAAGGCTTTAGTGAACGCTGGAAGAATACTTCGCTGGACAAAAATTCGGTTCGCCGCAAGACAATCCTGGCCAGAGGTTGCAAATTTTGCAGCCATAGCAACATCGACCGCGCGCTCGATATCGGCATCGTCAAAAACAATCAGAGGTGCATGGCCACCAAGCTCCATCACCAGGCGCTTGAGAGTAGCTGCGCATTTTGTGGCGATGAGTTTGCCAATTTCCGTAGAGCCTGTAAAGCTTATTGCACGCACGCGTTCATCCCGACACAATGCGTCAACAATTGGCTCAGCTTTTCCTGTAATGACATTGAAAAGACCTGCTGGCATTCCGGCACGTTCCGCAAGCTCAGCCAATGCAAGCGCCGATAACGGTGTCTCTGACGAAGGATGCACTACAACCGGGCAACCTGCAGCAATAGCTGCTGCCGCTTTACGAGTAATCATTGCATTTGGAAAATTCCACGGGGTCACCAACCCTACAACACCCAGTGCTTCTGGCCGCACCAGCATTTCGGCATTGCGCAAGTGGCTTGCTATGGTCTCACCATTAAGCCGTTTGCCTTCTTCGGCAAACCATTCGATGAACGCAGCACCATAGTCTATCTCACCACGGGATTCATTCAGCGGTTTGCCTTGCTCCAGTGTCATCAGCAAAGCGAGATCTTCGCGATTTGCCAGAATGAGCTCATACCACCGACGTAAGATCGCAGCGCGCTCTTGAGGCAGTTTGTTGCGCCACTGCGGGAAAATCGCTTGAGCTGCATCAATAGCAAGATGGGTTTGAGCTTCGTTTAAACTAGCCACTCGCGCCAGTCGCTTTCCCGTAGCCGGATCAGACAAAGCAAAAGTCTCGGCCTTGTCGCCCGCAACCCAACGGCCGTTGACATAGCTCAGTTCGCGAAAGAGATGTTTGTCCCGAAGCCTGTTAAGCCCGTGATGTTGTGTCGGATGATCCAGAACAGCATTCATTGTGCTTCTCCCAATTCGGGAAGAAACATCTCATATTTTGAGCCCATATTCGGACCAAATGCGCATTGGGGAACAGTAGGATTGGTCTAAATTTTGTTGGTTAAACAGATCGTTTGGACTATTCGATATCGTCTGCGAGGATCGACAACGGCGTTCCAGTTCTCTCATCTTTTACCAGCTTGGTCACAATGTAAGTGAAATAGCGCTCTATACCTATATTCTGGTCGAGAAGGCGGTCGATGAGGCGTTGATATGCATCAACGTCACGCGCCATAATCATCAGGAAATAATCAACGCCCCCCCCGACAGACCAGCACGAAACAATCTCAGGAATGACCGTGATCGCGCGCTCGAACCGGTCAAAATCACTCTGACGATGATTGCCGAGCGTAATCTGCACCATGATATGCGCGATGGGAGCAATTTTGCGAAAAGCGATACGCGCATGATAGCCTGTGACAACACCCGCCTCTTCAAGCTTACGCAGCCGCAGCCAGCAAGGGGTTGGCGACAGTCCGACCTTTTCGGCCAAAGCAATCTTAGTGATCCGCGCATTTTCCTGCACAGCTTCGAGAATACGAAGATCAACAGCGTCTAGCTTGAGTGCGGATTTCATTCAACCGGTCCAATGTGAGTGCGTCTATGCTCCACTCTCATTGGCATGGTCGCCACCACCATTCAAGAGCAAGCCACCGAAAGTCATTTCAGATCTTAATTGTAATGATCCAATATAATTATTGACATGATCTATTTGGTCTACCAATCTTAGTCTCAACGATAAAAAGTAAGCATATGGGGAACGAGAACGCGGCCTTACGGTTTCGCAGACGGTGTATCTTTGCGCCTAATTTCAGCTCGTTTACTGCGCGGCCAAAACTCAGGCGGCGCAACGTTTCTCCATTTTCTGCGATTGAGTGAGAGGCGGACGACGTGTCTGAGAATGTTGGCCTTTTTGAAATAGAAGAAGCGCGCGAAAGGCTGCAAGGCCATATCGTACGAACACCGCTCGTGCGCTCAGAAAGCCTGACCAAGCATTCAGGTGCACCTGTGTTTCTCAAGCTTGAAAATCATCAGCAGACTGGCAGCTTCAAACTACGCGGTGCAACCAATGCCATTCTCACCATCGCACCAAATGAACGGCAGAATGGAGTTGTCACAGCATCTACCGGCAATCATGGGCGCGCACTTGCACATGCTGCATCTGCTCAATGCCTGAATGCCACAATATGTCTGTCCTCCCTTGTTCCACACAACAAGGTCGAGGCGATACGCGATCTGGGAGCTAACATCCGCATTATTGGCAAGTCGCAGGATGATGCCATGGAGGAAGTCTCCCGCCTTGTATTAGAAGAAGGCATGAAGGCTGTTCCGCCTTTTGATGATCCTCGCGTGATCGCGGGTCAAGGCACCATCGGACTTGAAATAATGGATGATCTTTCAGATGTGGACACCGTCCTTATACCGCTTTCTGGCGGCGGCTTGGCGGGGGGCATCGCTGCAGCAATCAAAGCAAAGCGCCCACGGACCCGGATCATTGGCATCTCAATGAAGCGGGGGGCAGCGATGAATGCAAGCCTTAAAGCGGACAAGCCAATCAACGTCGAAGAGCTGGATACGCTGGCGGATTCTCTTGGCGGAGGCATCGGGATTAACAACCGCTGGACCTTTGCGATGTGCAGGGCGTTGCTGGACGACGTAATCCTTCTCGATGAAGAAGAAATCGCTGCCGGCGTAAAGCACTCCGCATTGCAAGACGGGCAAATCATTGAGGGAGCCGCAGCGGTTGGTATAGGCGCCTTGCTAAGCGGCAAAATTCGACCTGCCGGACAAACAGCCATCATTATATCTGGAGGCAACATCGATCCAGAGCAACACCGCGCAATCATGAACAACCAATATCTGAGGGCTGGCTGATGGCAAAAATGAGAATCCTGACCGAAGCCGATCTTCGAGAGATCATATCTCTTGATCTTGAAAGCATTGCTTGCGTGGAAGATGCGTTTCGTGCGCTTGCAGATGGCGACGTCAGTATGCCGCCTATCCTACGTCTCGACATTCCTGCTCAACGTGGGGAAGTAGACGTCAAAACCGCTTATATTCCGGGCTTAGACAGCTTTGCCATTAAGATAAGCCCCGGCTTTTTTAATAATCCATCAATCGGCCTTCCATCCACAAACGGGCTGATGATCCAGTTTTCCGCCAAGACAGGATTGATTGAAGCGCTTTTGCTCGACAACGGATATCTGACCGATATACGCACGGCTGCAGCAGGCGCAGTTGCCGCAAAATATCTCGCCCGAGAGAATGCACATATTGCAACGATTTTTGGTGCAGGGATGCAGGCGAAACTCCAGTTGCAGGCGCTTGCTCTGGTGCGCCCCGTCACCGAAGCGCGCATCTGGGCGCGCGATCCAGAGAAAGCAGCACGTACCGCGCAAGAGCTTATGGATACGCTCGGCTTTTTCGTTACGGCTAAATCGGATGCCAAAGATGCCTGTCAAGGTGCAGATATCATCGTAACAACCACACCTTCTCAAACACCGATCCTTATGGCTGAGTGGCTGGAGGCAGGGCAGCATGTCACGGCGATGGGCTCAGATGCTGAACATAAAAACGAGCTCGACCCTGCGATTTTCAAGCTCCCAATAATCTATGTCGCGGATAGCACAAACCAGACCAGCAGACTTGGGGAACTCCATCACGCCATAAGAGTCGGTACTGTCAAATCCGAAGCCAATCTTTTGGAATTGGGCCAGATCATTCTTGATGCTGATACAGCAAAACGCGAGCCCGATGCCATTACTGTTTGTGACCTGACTGGAACTGGTGTTCAGGACACCGCCATTGCCCGCCTCGCCACACAACGCGCCATCCTTGTCGATGTCGGTGCAAAGATTGATTCAAGCAAAAACGCAGGAGCCAGCCAATGAGTGTGGAACTCAATTTCAGCCGCGGGGAATACGACGAGCGAATTGCCAAAACCCGGCGCGCTATGGAGAAGGCAGGCTTTGACGTCATTATCGTCACCGATCCGTCCAACATGCATTGGCTGACCGGATATGATGGCTGGTCGTTCTACGTCCACCAATGCGTTGTGCTTGCCATGGACGGTGAGCCACTCTGGTATGGGCGCGGCCAGGACGGCAACGGCGCAAAGCGCACTGCCTGGATCAGCCATGATAGTATTATCGGCTACCCCGATCATTATGTGCAGTCGCTGGAACGACACCCAATGGATTTGCTTGCGTCCATTCTTGAAGACAGGGGTTGGGGTAAAAAAACCATCGCAGTCGAATTCGATAATTATTGGTACACCGCCGCCGCCCACCATGCACTGCAAAAACATTTGCCGAACGCGCAATTCAAAGACGCGCAGGGTCTTGTGAACTTGCAACGCGCAATCAAAAGTCCGACCGAGATCGACTATATGCGCAAGGCTGGTCGCATAGTTGAAGTAATGCATCAGCGAATTGTCGAAAAGATCGAACCGGGTATGCGCAAATGTGATCTGGTCGCAGAAATCTATGACGCCGGAACTCGTGGCGTAGATGGATTTGGCGGCGATTATCCCGCAATCGTTCCCCTTTTACCATCAGGCGCTGACGCCTCTGCACCCCACCTTACCTGGAACGATCTACCTATGAAATCGGGCGAAGGCACATTCTTCGAGATCGCAGGTTGCTTCAAGCGATATCACTGCCCGCTCTCCCGAACAGTTTTTCTTGGTAAGCCCACCCAGGCATTCCTTGATGCGGAAAAAGCAACATTGGAGGGCATGGAAGCGGGCCTTTTAGCGGCACGCCCGGGCAACACATGCGAAGACATCGCTAACGGATTTTTTGCCGTATTAAGAAAATATGGGATCATCAAAGACAACCGTACCGGCTACTCAATCGGGCTTTCTTATCCACCCGATTGGGGCGAGCGTACAATGAGCCTGCGTCCCGGTGACCGCACGGAACTCAAACCCGGCATGACATTCCACTTCATGACAGGTCTTTGGCTTGAGACAATGGGGCTCGAAATAACAGAAAGCATTGTGATTACAGAAACAGGTGTCGAATGTCTTTCTAACGTACCACGCAAGCTGGTTGTAAAGGATTAGGGTGCCATGATGATGCACGCATCCCCTCCGTCCCGACCCTCACCTATTACACTGAGTGTTGATCTTAATCGCGACGGTGTGCAGCACGGTCACTTACGTCTGCCGTGGTCTAGAGATGATTCAGCCTGGGGATCATTAATGCTTCCCATCTGTGTGATCCGCAATGGTGATGGCCCGACCGCGCTTTTGACAGGAGGTAATCATGGTGACGAGTATGAAGGTCCGGTTGCACTTTTTGATCTCGCTTCCAATCTAAAGCCCGAGCAGATTAACGGTCGCATTATCATTGTACCCGCGATGAACTATCCGGCATTTATAGCTGGTACACGTACATCGCCTATAGATAAGGGTAATCTCAATCGCAGCTTTCCGGGGCGTCCGGATGGTTCGGTTACGGAAAAAATTGCTGACTATTTTACCCGCTATCTATTGCCCACCGCAGACATTGTAATGGATTTTCACTCGGGCGGTCGGACACTGGATTTTCTACCCTATGCAGCAGCACATGCCTTGCCAGATAAGGCTCAGGAAGCGCGCTGCTTTGCCGCCGTCAAGGCTTTTTCAGCACCCTTTTCTATGCAGATGATTGAGATCGATGCAGTTGGAATGTACGACACTACAGCTGAAGAAGCAGGCAAAGTCTTTGTTACGACTGAGCTTTCTGGTGGCGGCACGATCTCAGCCTATACGGCGACAATCGCCAAACGTGGTATTCGCAATCTTTTGCGCCATGCAGGAATTATGGAAGGCGAAGTCGAGCTATCGCCGACCACCTGGCTTGATATGCCATCGCAGGAATGTTTTGGTTTTGCAGATACGGATGGGCTTTTAGAGCCTTTAGTTGATTTAGGTGCTGTGCTTCGTAAAGGTGATGTTATCGCCCGCGTCCATTCGGTGACACGTACGGGAGCAGTACCGCAGGAATATCGTGCGGCCCTCGATGGTATCCTTGCCGCCCGCCACTTTCCAGGTCTTATCAAGATGGGCGATTGCCTCTCAGTTATCGCGACCATAAGCGGAGAGCCCGCTTCCGGATAAGCAGATAATTACCATCCAATTGACAAGCCGGAACAAAAATCAACCGGCATTCATAAAGAGGAGTGAACACAATGCGTATTAAACTCACTGCAATCTCTACCCTGTTTGCGACTGTAGCTGTCGTTGTAATGGCTCTCCCGTCACAGGCAACCACGATTGATGACTTGAAAAGCGCGGGCTTTGTTCGTGGGGCAACCGCAAACGAAGTTCCTTACGGATATATGGATGCCAGCGGCGCTGCTAAGGGTATCGGTCCGGATGTCGCGGCAGCAGTTTTTAAGAAACTTGGTATTGAGGAGATTGACTGGACAGTAACCCCATTCGGTTCGCTTATCCCGGGGTTAAAGGCCAAACGCTTTGAATTTGTGGGAGCGGAGCAGAACGTCCTGCCGGATCGCTGCAAGCAGGTCCAGTTTACTGTCGCAAATTCAAGCTATGGCGAGGGCCTTCTGGTTCCCAAGGGCAACCCGAAAAACATCCACTCCTATGACGACATCAAGAAAGACCCATCGCTGAAGGTTGCCATTGTTTCGGGCGCCGATCAGATCGACTTTCTGCATGGTATGGGCATTGATGAATCCCAGATCGTTATGATCCAAGGCAATGCCGACGCACCATCAACGGTTCAAACCGGCCGAGCTGATGCCTATGCAGCCACTGAATTGACCGTAGCAAAGCTCGTTGAAAACTCGCCAGAGCTTGAACAGGCACACCCGTTTACCGATCCAGTTGTGGATGGAAAATCCGCGCGCAGTTTTGGAGCATTCAGCTTCCGCCCGGAAGACAAAGAATTCTATGAAGCGTTCAACACGGCGCTGATCGAATTTAAGAAAACTGACGACTACGAGAAAATTCTCATGACATATGGGCTTAGCGAAGAAAGCGTTGAAGCCGCGCGCTCCGTCGATACAGCAAGCCTCTGCAACGCAAAGTAATGTTTTTGCTGTCTGCCAGGCTTGAGAACGGCTTGGCAGACTTCATCTCATCTTAGACGGGAGAGGACCATATGCACTGGACGGAATATCTTCCCGCCCTGTTCAAAGGGGCTCAAATCACAATTGTCCTCGCGCTAAGTTCGATGGCCATAGGTACTATACTCGCATTTGCTGCTGGCATTGCCCGGTTTGCCGGTGGGCCGATCCTGTCTACAGTTGCCATCATCTATATCGAGATTTTTCGCGGCACGTCGCTGCTCGTACAATTGTTCTGGCTCTATTACGCACTTCCTTTGGTGGGCATTTCTTTCGACCCTATCACCACTGGTATCATGGGGCTTGGGCTGAACATCGGTGCTTATGGCGCGGAAGTGGTGCGTGGAGCACTTCAGGCAGTACCGGAGGCGCAACATGAAGCGGCGCGCGCATTAAACTTCGGCAAAACCCACACACTGTTTCACATCGTTTTACCTCAGGCCATCGTTGAAATGATGCCTGCTTTTGGCAATCTCGCTATTCACAATCTCAAAGATACGGCTCTCGCTTCACTCATTGCGATAAGCGACCTCACCTTCCAAGCTCAACGTCTGCGTAATCTGACACTTGATAATGTCACGATTTATTCTCTGACGCTGCTTGGTTACTTCGCTATGGCACTCGTTCTTGCCACAGCCATTCGCTGGCTCGAAAGGCACCTTCGTCGCAAAACGATGGCCGGAGGTTTCGCATGATTTACGGATACGCCTGGGACACTTCGTCTACACTCTCTTTTGCTATTTCCATTCTGCCCATTCTGGCGATTGGCCTGACGGTAACGCTTAAGGCAGCTGCTACTGGTTTTGCCATCGCGCTGGTGCTTGGTCTTGTTTTTGCGCTTTTGCGGCGCAGCCCATACAAGATCATTTCCTGGCCAACAGTGGTTGTAGTGGAATTTCTGCGTGACACACCGCTGCTAGTTCAATTGTTCTTTCTCTATTACGTGCTGCCCGTGTACGGTATCGTGTTACCTGCATTCCTCACCGGTGCTTTAGCACTCGGCTTACAGTATTCAGCTTATACATCTGAGGTCTATCGCAGCGGCATAGAAGCAATTCCGCGTGGCCAGTGGGAAGCAGCGCGTGCGTTAAACCTCACGCCCTGGCGCACCTATCGGGATATTATTGTTCCGCAGGCCATCCCGCGCATTATTCCTGCAATGGGAAATTACCTCGTCTCCATGCTCAAAGAGACGCCGGTTTTATCGGTTGTCAGCATTGTGGATATGCTCAACCTAGCCAATCTGATTGGTGATCGAACCTTCGAATATCTGGTTCCACTATCCATGGTCGGCCTGATCTTCCTAGTGCTGACACTCATCTGTTCAGCTCTAATCCGTCTGCTCGAACGCACACTTCCAAAGAACGGGATTGCTCTTAAATGACCAAGGAAATTATCCGCTTTAAGGACGTAACGAAACGCTTTGGTGCGCTGACCGTGCTTGATCGCTTCAATTTCTCGGTTAAAACCGGCGAGAAAGTCACGCTGATTGGCCCATCCGGTTCCGGGAAGTCGACAGTGCTTCGAATTTTGATGACGCTCGAGCCATTTCAGGAAGGCAGTTTAGAGCTTTCTGGGGAGCCCTATCATGAACCCAGCGGTAAAGGACATTTTAAGGCAAGTGAAACGCATTTGCGCAAGATCAGATCCCATGTTGGGATGGTCTTCCAAAGCTTCAATCTTTTCCCGCATATGTCTGTTCTCAGAAACATCATAGAAGCCCCTATACATGTACTGGGCATGAAACGTGGAGAAGCTGAGGCCCGTGCCCTTGAGCTCTTATCGCTTGTTGGCCTCACCGATAAAAAGGACCATTATCCGTCTCAGCTCTCTGGCGGTCAGCAGCAACGTGTGGCAATTGCCCGTTCACTTGCAATGCGACCACGCGTTCTTCTCTTCGATGAACCGACCTCCGCGCTTGATCCTCAGCTTGTGGGCGAAGTGTTATCCGTTATTCGCAGCCTCGCAAAAGAACATGATCTGACTATGCTTCTAGTCACCCACGAGATGCGATTTGCACGCGAAGTATCAGATCGAGTGTGTTTCTTCGATAAAGGGCGAATTTGCGAGGAAGGCACGCCCGAAAAGATTTTCCAGTCGCCAAGTGAAGCACGAACCAAAGAGTTTTTGCAATCAGTACTCTGATCTCAGGCGATTGAACTCACGTCATAAACCGGCGGCAACTGTGCGAATGTCTCGCGAATTGTCTCAAGCGCCATCTGCAAGGCGGACTGTGAAAGCCTTCCGCCAAGGCAGATACGGATACCACCATTGCCCCGTTCTGCACCGGCAACAAATGGATCGGACGGTGTCACTGCGACACCTTTGCTGGCCAAGGCCCGGACTAAACCATCCTCAGACCAGTTACGTGGAATCTGCAACCAGGCACAAAGCGACAGCGGATTGCTTCCAATGACATGCGTTCCGAGAATGTCGCTTACCAGAGACTGTCTCAGGCGTAGTTCATTCCGCTGGATTTCTAGTAGTTGTGTTGCGGTGCCATCTTCAATCCAACGACTGGCCATTTCTGCAACCAGATTAACGCCGCTCCAGCTCGTCACACGCAGGATTGACGTTACTCGGATAGAGTAATTTGCTGGAACAACCAGATAACCTGTACGCAATCCCGTCATCACTGTCTTGGTGAAACTGGTGACGAAAAAGCCAAGCTCTGGCAATAATTCCGGCATTGATGGCAATCGCTCTTCAAGGATAGGTTTATAGACTTCATCCTCGATGACAAAAACACCGTATCGGCGAGCGATATCAGCCACTGTGATACGTCTTTCTGCGCTCATCAGATGACTGGTCGGATTCCCAAGTGTTGGAATGATTACCAGCGCTTTCACATCGCCCGCTTTACATGCGTTTTCTAGGGCTTCAGGTAATATACCCTCTCGATCAGTTGGCAGACCGCGCAGCGTAAAACCCAGCACATTGGCCATACCGATAATACCGTGATCAGTTAGGTTTTCTGTCAGAACTACTTCGCCGGGCTGCACCACAGCAGCGACGGCGAGGAAAAGCCCATGTGCTGCGCCATTCGTGATAATCACTCGACCGGGATCAACGTCGACCGATAAGCCACGCAGCCATTCACAAGCCACATTGCGATGGTGATCGAGACCAGCAATTGGACGACAGGGCCGCATGAAGCTCGCATTATCTGTCTGGCTCATCTCTTCAAACAGTTTTCGAGAAGCGCGCTCATGAGCGCCCATATAGACAGCGCGTATGATAGAAAGATCAGCTGTACCGCTTGGATCGCGATCAAGCATGAAGCGATCAGCCCGTTCTGTCACACGATTACAAACATAGGTGCCGCGTCCAACTTCGCCGCGCAAGTAACCACGTCGCTCAGCCTCTTTATAGCTGATACTTACTGTCTGAACGGACAACCCGAGCCTATGTGCCAAATCGCGATGCGTTGGCATCTGCGTCTCGGATTTAAGCACACCTTTTTCAATATCTTCCACGATCTTGTCTGTTAGGAGGCGATGCTTGGTCGAACCTTTGCGCAATTCCAGAACAGGTTGCCATACATCGAAGGTCACAGGATCATTACAAGACATTGATTGTCCTATTTATAGGAACTCCACCCATGACAATTTATCCTTCAATCAATGCAATTTGAAGGGGATAATTCATCAGGACAGAGATTAATCGATACTCTTTTCAGACAATACAAATGAAGTCGGCTGGACTTCAGCTTCAATCAAACTCTTTCTTAATTTTATCATGTGCGGTCACAGCATTGCGGAATCGTTCGATACTGAAGTCTCCTACGGGGGTATTTGAACCGCCTTGTAAAATCATCTCCGACAAAACGACACCAACTCCCGGTGCTATCTGAAAGCCGTGGCCGCAACAACCGAAGGCATGAAATAGGCCTGGTGTTGTAGCACTTGGGCCAATTATAGGGATCATGTCTGGTAAGTAGCCCTCCATGCCAGACCACACCCGAATGATCTGCGCATTTCTCAGAATAGGCGCTACTTCGGCAAGGCTCTGCATCCCAGCTAAAGTTTTATGTGGTGGCACCACTGTACGCTGATTTTTGAGATCACTCGCCGTGCGCGGATACCCCGCAGCAATGACATTGCCACGCGATATTTGTCGGAAAATCACATTGCCAGCCACAGCTTGCACAGATGGCCGAATGAAGTATGGAAGCGGCTCTGTTACGAATTGCGGTGGCCCCGCAGAAAAGAGCGGCGTTTCCTCGCCAAATTGCAGTGCAACGGCCCCTCCCCACGCTCCAGCAGCATTCACCAACTGCTCTGAACGAAACATGCCATGTTCACGCGTTTCTATTACAAAGCCGCCAGGTGCAGGCTTTGCATCAAGTACCTCGCAGTTCTCAATCAACTCGGCACCATAAGCTTTTGCAGCACGCATAACTGCTGGCGTTGCTAGACGTGGATTGGCCGTTGCATCGCGAGCTGAATAAGTACCCGCAACGATATTCTTGCTCAGATAGGGAAAACGCTTGCGTATCTCCGCCCCGTCAACATCCTCGATATTGAGCCCAAAATTGCGAGAATTTATCGCATAAGCTTCAAGTTTACTGACCTCCTCGTCATTATATGCGAGGTAGATGTGGCCTGAGCGGTCATACTCACATGTATCACCAATCAGGTGATCAAGCTGCTCCCACAGCTCCTGTGAACGCATCGATAATGGGTATTGCCGAACATCGCGGCCCTGAAGGCGGAGATTGCCGAAGTTTGCGCCGCTGGACTGAGCGCCCACAAATCCTTTTTCCAGTACCGTAACGCGATGGCCAGCACGCGCTAAAAAGAAAGCTGTAAATGCACCGTTTAAGCCGCCGCCAATGATAAGCGTTTGCGTTTCTTTGGGTGACGTCATGTTGAGCTAACCAGAGTGGCAGCAGCAACATTCAATGGTTTGACGGGCGCTTGCGCACGTAACCGACCAACTTCTTCGATCTTAAGACCAGTCGCCTGAGACGTAATTTCAGCAAGAGCCAAACCACAGAATCGTCCTTGGCAGCGACCCATCCCGCAACGGGTGATAGCCTTCACGCGGTTTACCTCGACAGGACCAACTTGTTGGGTGATGCTTTTGCGGATTTCACCAGCTGAAACACCTTCGCAACGGCAGACAACAGTATCGTCACCAATTACCGATACCTTATCACTCGGCCAGCGGAAAATTTTGGCAAGGTTACGCTGAAATGAACGATATCGGGCCACGGCACACGCTGCTTGAAGCTTCTTTTGGCGCAAAGCCATTCGTTGTTCATGCCGCAATTCTATGTTTGCCTGTGCCGCGATATCCTCGAGCATTGCAAAGGCAGCAAGCCTTCCACTTTGAATGGCGCAGTCGGCGCCCCCAATTGAAGCGCCATCACCTGCCAGATAGACACCTTTGCCTCCGCGACCATCGTTATCTGTCACAGGTAACCACTGACGAAAATCCGGATCAAACTCAAATTGGCAGCCTGCTAATTCTGCAAGCTGTGTTTCGGCACGCAGTCCATAACCAAGGGCAACTGCATCGCAGGAAAGACTAAAGCGTTTGCCTTTCCGATCACGAAAACTTAGGCCTTCAACATTTGTGGTACCTTTAATCTCATCGAGAGAGACGCCGCTGTAAACCGGAATACACGCACGTTTCAGCTCAGCCATATAGCGCGCGCCCTGAAATGCGGTCTTGAAGCTGTGCCGAAGCCCGTTCAGCCCCTTAAGCTTGCTACAGAGCGGTGTCGTATCCAGCACGACAATATTCTTTGCACCCAGACGATGATATTGCAGTGCCGCGAGAAGTAGCAAAGGCGAACTTCCTGCAAAAATTACTTGTCGACCAATAAAACTGCCCTGATCTTTCAACGCAACCTGAGAGCCTCCGAGAGAATAAACGCCGGGTAAGGTCCAACCTTTTGTCGGAATGATCTTGTCTGTTGCACCGGTGGCAATGATGACGTGCGAATAGGCCAGTTCATCCACTTGACCAGCACTCTCCACAAAAGCTGTGCCTTCATATAGAGACCACACTGTGGTCAGCGGTCGATAGTCTATATGTCCTATCAGCCTATTGGCCTGAATATGGAAATTCAGGTATTTTTCCTCTTCATTGCGAAAGAGTTTCTGCGGATCAAATTGCATTTGGGCATTGAGCCTGCGTAACCCCTGCCCGCCGGGAAACGGTGCCTCGCTCAATAAAGTTGGTTCGATTGGTTGACCGATAAGCGCAGCGTTCTCAATCAGTGTTTGTGCAGCACTAATACCCGCCGGTCCCGATCCGATAATAAGAGGACGTATCATTGCTGTCCCCACGCTTCAAAAGCACTCAGCAACTCCATACCTTGGCGCAGCACGGTTGAGCACGAACGCAAACGCTTGCCTTCAACTGTCCAAACCCAGCAATCCTGACAAGCGGCCATTAAACAGAACCCTGCACGCGGCATTCCGTCGAACTCAGAATATCGCAAAACCTTACCACTTTGCAGAAGTGCCGCGAGAACTGACTGCCCCTCAAATCCCTGAAATTCAACTCCGTCAAAAGTAAACGTCAGTGGGCTCCCTAGTGACGCGACTGCGGCAACAAGCTGCCCTTTTCCAAGAGTGGCATTCATCGGATTTCCCACTTACTATTGCAATGCAATATTCATTATTTTTATGCAAACATTCCGTACCGTGGTAATTCTGTCAACAGTGTTTTTGGGGACTGCGACAGAGTGGGATAGTGTTTAGACTTTTGATAAAAGTCGTAGCCTTGTCTCAGGCTTTGGAAATTGTCCTTGAAGCTGCAATTACATAAGGGCTGAAACGCGACACGATATCTTCACGCGAGTATCGAGCCAAAGATGCTGCAATGTTGATCGCCGCAATAGGTCGTCCATCCGGTCCGGTGATCGCCGAGGCAATTGATCCATCGCCGTGATAGACCTGTTCGAAGGCCGTCGCATAACCATCCTCGCGGAACCGACGAATATCATTCATGATCGATTTTGGATCAGTGATCGTATTGGCATTATAACTACGAAAGTGTGTCTGATCGAGAATCGCCTGCGCTTCGCTTTCCGGCAAACGCGAAAGAATAGCCAAACCGGGTGCTGTGCAATAAGCAGGCATACGCGTCCCGATAATGACGTCTGTATTCAGCACATGGCGGCTCAGAAAACGCGAAACGAACACAATTTCGGTGCCATCGGGCACGGTTAAATTAATCGTCTCTTCGGTTTCTTTACTCAGATGCTGCAGATAAGGCATCGCACGATCTATCAGCTTGTTCGCTCGAACGTAATGAAAACCCAAATCCAGCGTCTTCGCAGTCAACTCGAACTGACGCGTGATTGGGTCTTTAGCGAGAAAACCAAGCTTCATCAGCGTATGCGTAAAGCGCTGCGCAGCGCTCATATCTAGATCGGTCAAGCTGACAATCTGAGAAAGACTCAGTGTGGACTGGTCAGAATTAAAAGCCCTCAATACACGGAATGCTTTTTCAACCGAACGCACCATGAGCGCATCGCCGCGACCTGAAGCTTCACCGCCAGTATCTGCCAAATCTTCCGACGATCTCAACTGTTTTTCTTTTGTCAAATTCAATGGTTCTTTCATTATCGCGCCTTGAATTAAGGAGAGCTTTGCCCTCTGAACCGTTGCCCGCGTAGGCGGCCCATCTCCAAATTTTTACCTGTTTATACATCATCAGATCAGCCTTGAAACGGTCGAGCAATTCTCCCGTCTGGTCACGGGTTTTCCATAAATTAGTAAAACGGCCTTGACAAACTGCAATTGCGATATTCTAAATACAATAACAATTATTGCATTACAATAGTAAATGGGAACACATTGATGTCTGAGTTCATCCTCACCTCTCTCAAAAATTCGGTTCTAACGATCACTTTGAACCGACCGGAAGTGATGAATGCCTGGAACACTGCGATGCGCGATCAGCTGATCAAGGCATTTCAGGCCGCGGAAGATAACGCTGAAGTTAAGGCCGTCATTCTGACCGGCGCTGGCAATCGCGCATTCGGAGCGGGTCAGGACCTAAATGAAACCAAGACATTCGATGCAGATCGTGCAGAAATCTGGATGGGGGAATGGGAACGCCTCTACACACGGATCAGAACCCTATCCAAGCCTATCATTGCTGCACTTAACGGTGTCGCAGCGGGATCGGCTTTTCAGGTGGCTCTTCTCTGCGATATTCGTATCGCACATGCTGATGTCCGTATCGGCCAGCCGGAAATCAATTCCGGTATTCCAACCACGACCGGCTCTTGGATTATGCGGGAAATGATCGGCTTTTCCCGCACTGTCGATCTGGTTTTAACGGGACGTCTGCTTGATTCCCACGAGGCGCACCGCATCGGCCTCATCAACACCATAGTTCCACAGGATCAGGTTCACGCTGCAGCTCAATCACTTGGTGAAGAATTGGCTGCCAAGCCACCAGTGGCCATGCGCCTCAATCGCCAGCGTTTCTATGAAATGACCGAAGCGGGCCTACAGGATGCACTTTCCTCTGGTGTTCGCATTCAGCGCGAAGCCTATGCGACAGGGGAACCTGCTCGCATGATGGAAGCCTTCTTTGCTGCACGTAAGGCGCGAAAAGCTTCATAACTTAACGCCGTCAAACATTGCGGGATGGGTACGCCTGTCCCGCATCATAAGATCGGCAAACCGATCATAATCAAAACTGCTCAGGCAGGGGAACCCACTCAAAACATCAGAACGGTTTTGAAACAATAATAAAGGGAGCACCATGACTACGAAATCGTCTTTCACGCTAACCCGCCGCACGCTGCTTGCAGGTGCGAGTGCGGTACTCGCAACACCCGCTATTCTGCGCCCCGCACTGGCTCAGACAACACTCACCCTGGCTGATCCAGGCGGCCCTTTCAATAGTGCGTTTCGCAAAGCGTTTTACGATCCATTTGAAAAAGAAACTGGCATCAAGATCGTCAATGTCGCCCGTGAAGCGGAGCCGACAGCGCAGTTCAAGTCGATTGTTGAAACAAAAAGCTACATATGGGATTTGAGTACCCTAACGCTTTCAGCACGTAAGATTCTTTCGGAATCCGGACTTCTGGAACCAACCGGCATAACCAAAGATCAAGTACCTGATATTATGCCGGAGGCAGTTTTTGATGACTTCCTCGGCATCACAATCTATTGCCATATTTTTGCAACCCGCACTGACCTGCTAAAAGACAATATTCCGCAAAATTGGGAGGACTACTGGAATGTCGAGAAATTCCCTGGTCGTCGTTCCTTGCGCAAAAATCCAATCGACACATTGGAACAGGCTCTTCTTGCCGACGGTGTGCCGCTCGCTGAGCTTTATCCGCTGGACGTAGACCGCGCTTTTGCGAGCCTTGATAAGATTAAGGACCACATCTCGGTCTGGTGGACTGGCGGCGCGCAATCAACACAACTGCTCCAGAGCGGTGAAGTTTCGATGATCAGCGGCTGGAATGCTCGATTGCAATCAGCCATCGATGGCAATGTGCCCGCAGAGATTCACTGGGACCAGGGACTTTACTCCATTGAAGGTTGGGCCATTCCTAAAGGTAACCCGCGCGCGGATCAGGCACGCGAATTCATTAAGTTCTGCTCGCGCGCCGAACAGCAGGCCTTGTTCACCGAAGAACTCGCCTATGGCCCTACGAACAAGAAAGCCTACGACTTTATTCCAGCTGAGCGCGCTAAAATTCTGCCAACTGCGCCACAGAACATTAGCAAGATGCGTCTTGCCGATGAGGATTGGTGGAGCGCAAATCGTGCAGAGATGACCGAGCGGTTCAACAGCTGGCTGCTGTTTTAAAGCCCGTCAGCTTATGCGGCCAGATAGGCACATCGATTTGCTTTTGCACCATACGTAAAAGTAGCGAGCCAGTGCCTGTCTGATCCCTTCCCTTACTTCCATATACTAAATTGCGCTGTTTGCAGCGCATCAGGGCTTCAACATGAATGCAGTGACATCACAACAAACTCCAAAGATGCTGATAAAAGGGTTGGGCAAAGAGTATGGCAGCGTTACCGCGCTTGAACCTAGCAATCTGACTGTTAACACTGGTGAGTTCGTCACCCTTCTCGGCCCCTCCGGTTCTGGAAAAACAACGCTTTTACAGATGATCTCTGGTTTGGTAGACCCCACGCATGGTGAGCTTTGGGTCGACGGAAAAAACTACACACATACCGCTGTAAACAAGCGTGACATGGGATTGGTTTTCCAACATTACGCGCTGTTTCCTCATATGACAGTCAGCGAAAACATCGCCTTTCCATTGAAAATGCGCGGCACCTCAAGCACGGAAGTAAGCGCGCGCGTTACCGAAACACTGGCGAAGGTGCAGCTCGAAAAATTCGCATCACGCTTTCCGCGCGAGCTTTCAGGTGGGCAGCAACAACGTGTTGCGCTTGCCCGATGCTTTGTTTATCGCCCGCAAATCATTTTGATGGATGAGCCGCTCGGCGCGTTGGACAAAAACCTGCGCGAGCATATGCAGTTTGAAATCAAACGCCTGCATCGTGAATTCGGTACCACAGTCATTTACGTGACGCATGATCAGGAAGAGGCGCTTGTTCTCTCTGATCGCATCTGCCTTATGAACCACGCCAAAATCGAACAGCTTGGAACACCACGCGAGATCTATAGCGAACCAACAAGTGTGTTTGCTGCAAAGTTCATCGGTATGTCCAATATCCTTGACGGCAAAATCGTTGAGCAGTCTGGTGATTCCGCGCTTGTCGAAACGCAACACGGACGGTTCCCGGTTCTGAACAGGAACAACTTGCCGGTCGGTCGCGTGGCGCATATTGTTTTGCGTCCCGAACAGATGCAACAGGGAAGCAGTGAAAGTGCCGATGTCAGCAATATCAATGGCACCGTTTCCGAAGTGGTTTATGTTGGTTCGGATACGCGTTTCCTCGTGACACTGAGGGATGGGGCGACTCTGATCGTTCTCCACGATGGTACAAGTACCATGCCTGCCGCCGGTGATCCGATTACCTATCATTGGTCAAACCAACAGGCGGTGTTGGTGGCATGAATATAGCAACAAATACTTCACGCACTCTGTTCCTGAGATCAGGCCCATTCAGGTTTGGTCCTTTGTGGCTCGCGCTACCTGCGATTGCCTTTCTTTGCATTTTTTTTCTTGTGCCGGTGTTTCGGCTCTTGGCATTGAGCGTACAAGATGCAGACGGCAGTCTGACGACCCTGCATTATGCCAAACTGGTCGATAGAGAAGTTTACTGGCGCATTCTGAGTATTACATTCCGTATAGCGGCGCTGACTGCTTTATTCTCTCTCCTGTTGGGATATCCTCTCGCTTATTGGTTGTCTGGCCTCAAAGAAAGCCGCCGCAATCAGATGCTCCTTCTGGTCCTTGTCCCATTCTGGACCAGCTACCTCGTCAAGACATTTTCTTGGATGCTACTTCTTGGCAATGATGGCATTCTAAACCGTCTACTCAATGGTGCAGGTCTCATAAGCGGACCGCTACCGCTGATGTATAATGAGTTTGGCGTCATTGTCGGCATGGTTCATGCCATGATGCCGCTCGCCGTTCTCACAATGATGCCTGTTATGGCGGGCATTGATCGCAGGCTTGGCCAAGCAGCAGGAACTCTTGGAGCAGGTAATTCACATCGCTTTTGGATGGTCTATTTCCCCTTGTCCATTCCGGGTATGGCCGCAGGTGGTTTGCTCACCTTCATTACATCACTCGGCTTCTTTATCGTTCCGGCATTCCTGGGTGGTCGTCAACAGACAATGTTGGCACAGTTGATCATCGTACAAGTGCAGGAGTTGGTAAATTGGGCTTTTGCAGGTGTGCTTGCCACCATGTTGCTTGTTACAGCCATGCTTGCATGCTGGATTTATAACCATCTCTTTGGTTTGTCTTCGCTTTCATCAGGTGCAGGAACCCGTGATGCATCGTCGGATGGAATTTTGCGTCGCTGGGGACTTTTTTTTCTCGAAAAGCTTGCAAGTGTAACGGCGATCTTCAGCGATCATCTACCATCACGTCTGCGCGTTCTGCCGGCTTATGTGACCGCTGTTTTGCTGTTCTTGATTGCTCCGACACTGCTGGTTATCCCGATTGCCTTTACTAGTTCTAACTTTCTAGAGTTCCCACCACCCGGCTATAGTCTTCGATGGTTCGAGACCTACTTCAATTCTCCAATCTGGACTTCCGCCACTATACGATCATTTGGCGTCGCCTTCGTTACGGCTATCCTTGCAACGCTCATTGGTGGATTTGCGGCACTTGCTGTTGCGCGCTCGCGGTCACGCTGGAGTGGATTGATCTTCGCCTTCATGCTTGCACCGATGATTGTTCCGCGGATCGTTATCGCTGTCGGCCTCTTCTATCTTTTCGCCCAAATCGGGCTAGTGGCAACTAATACAGGATTGGTAATCGGCCACACTGTCCTCTCTATTCCTTTCACCTTTGTCGCAATTGCAGCGGTTTTAAAGAGTTATGACTGGCGACTTGACCAAGCAGCTCAGTCGCTGGGTGCCGGTCGCTTCCAGACCTTACGTCTCATCACAGTTCCACTGATCAGTGGTGGCATTGTTTCAGCGTTTCTGTTTGCTTTTGTCACGTCCTTTGACGAACTCACAATCGCGATCTTCGTAAGTGGTGGACTGAAATCGACGCTGCCAAAACAGATGTGGGACGACATGATCCTCCAGCTCAACCCAACATTGGCTGCAGTATCAGTTGTGGTTCTGACTATCGTCACGGTGATACTGCTGCTCGCTGATAAGCTGAAGCGGAGTTGAGCTTTCTAAATTTCGAAACATTCTCCCAAATTCTTTCTCGGCTGTTGGCCTTCTTTATGAGGCCGACAGCCTGGGACGAGATAATCCAGATTTACAGGTTTAGAGACCATGCTGACCTCCCATACTTATATCGACCTTCTGCTTGAGAAAGCGGCAAAAACACCTGAACAACTTTTTGCGCGACACCCGACCGGCGACATCAGCTTTGCAAAGCTCGAAAACGCCTCAGCAATCTTCGCTCAAAAACTGCGTGACAGCGGCATCAAGCCAAAGGACCGTGTGGCAGTGATGATGCGCAACAGCCCCGCTGCTTTAGCTATCATCTATGCGATAACCCGCTCGGGCGCATCCTGGGTACCGGTCAACACGGCACTTAAAGGGGCTGGGCTCGAGTACATTATTAGCCATAGTCAGCCTGCACTGATTGTTGCCGACAGCGAATATTACCCAATTATCACCGATTGCGGTGTTTCGAATTTACCGAACGTCGTAGAAATTGATAATCAAGCAATGCCAGATTTAGATGCTGCAGTAGAGTTTGTGGCAAAACTGCCTACTGCCGACGATGTCGCTGCAATCATGTACACGTCGGGCACAACTGGCCCTGCAAAGGGCGTGTTGGTGACACACAGAATGTTGCGGTTGGCAGCAGAAGCTGTAGCAGTTTGTTCAGACGCTAAGGATCACGACAATTTTTACATGTGGGAGCCATTCTTCCACATTGGTGGTGCTCAGGTTTTACTTCTGCCATTGGTGCGCAATGTCACCCTCACCATCTCCGATCGTTTTAGTGCAAGCCGCTTTTGGGATGAACTGCGACAGGCGGGATCGACGCATATCCACCATCTCGGCGGCATAGTTCAAATCCTTTTGAAACAACCAGTATCGGAGAAAGATCGCGATCATAACGTGCGGATTGCATGGGGTGGTGGTTGTGCCATCGAAGTGTGGCGCGCATTCGAAGAACGCTTCGGTGTGCAAATCCGTGAGTGCTACGGCATGACCGAAGCCTCGAGCCTTACCACATTCAATGACAGGGGTGTTGTTGGTTCAGTCGGGCGCACAGTTCCATGGTTTACAGTCAAACTCATTGACGAGCATGGTGCGATCGTCAGACAGGGGAAAGGCGAAATTGTCGTCAACGCTTCCATCGATGGCGCTATTTTTCCCGGCTATTACCGCAACCCCGAAGCAACTGCCAAGGCATTGCGCGCCGAAGGCTTTTTTACCGGTGATCTTGGATCATGGGATGAAGATGGCAACCTTTTCTTCCACGGGCGCATGACCGATAGCGTGCGTTGCAAAGGCGAAAATGTTTCCGCTTGGGAAGTCGAGCATGTGGTCGCTGATCATCCAGATGTAGAAGACTGCGCGATGATCGGCGTTGCAGCCGAGATCGGTGAGCAGGATATCAAGCTTTTTGTCCAGCTTAAGAGCGGAAGCATCCCTGATGCTCATGGGTTAAACGACTGGCTGAGAAGCCGTCTCGCACATTATCAGCTGCCCCGTTACATCGCATTCGTCAGTTCGTTCGAACGAACACCCAGCCAACGCATCATGAAACACAAGTTGCCAAACGACGGCGTCAAGGTCTGGGATAGACTCAATCAATAAAAGGGAGGAACAACACCATGGCTTCACCAGTCGAGAAACCGAAGACCGACATTCTGATTTCCGGCACGGGTGCTTTTTCGGGTCGCATTGCGTTAGACCTTGCCGCTACATCTCAGGAACCCCTGCATGTAGTGATCGCCGGCCGCAACCGTGATCGTCTCATGTGGCTTAAGACAGCGTGCAATGCACGCGCCTCCATGTTCAGCAAACCTATCACTTTCGATACTTATGAGATCGATCTGGTGAAGGAAGGGGCAACAGAGCAGCTGATCGCAGATACGCGACCGACCATAGCTGTGCAAGGTGCCTCTATTCAGACTTCCAGCGTTATTTCCGATACTGGCAACCAATGGACAGCGCTTGTCGCTGAAGGTGGACTTTCAGCGACAGCAGTATTTCAGGCGCTCATTTCAAGCCGCATGGCACGCTCTATCAGTAAGTTTTCACCTGAAACTGCGTTGATTAATTGTGGCTTTCCCGACGTCGTGAACGGCATCATCTCAGCACTTGGTTTCAACGTTTTGAGCGGCACAGGCAATGTCGCCATTCTCTCAAATGTTTTTGCGGGCGCAAAAGGAATCACAGACCAGGCCCGCATTCAAGTGATAGCACATTATCAGAATCTCGCAGCATGGCGCAGGCCGTCGTCGGAGCGAGTGGGAACTCGCCCTTGTCGCGTCTTCATCGATGGCAACGAAGTAGCAGACGTCTTCAAAGAATTTGAAGGTGTCAAGCTTACAACTGAACCGGCAATTGAAATATCAGGCGCAAGCGGTGTCACACTCATTGCCGCCTATGCAGCAAACAAACCATGGACTGGCCATGTGCCTGGTCCGAATGGCTTGCCGGGCGGCTACCCCGTAAAACTCCAAGACAGAGTTTTACACTTGAACCTGCCACACAGTGTTACCGAACAAGAAGCCATTGCTTGGAATGCCTCTTTCGAAGAAGAAAAAGGGCTTATCATTAGAAATGGTCGTGTTGAATATACCGGCGACTTAAAGACCGCTCTTACTCGTCATGGTTTCAGCTATGCAGACGGCTTCGAAGTCGCTGATCTGGAGGAAGTTTGTACAGATATGTTGGAATTGCGCGACACACTCAGCCAGCAAAAGTACTAAGCTGCCCCGATAAATTAGGCATTTGGCGCTGTTGTGATCAGCTCCAAATGCTCTTTATCTGACTATGAGCCCGCGTAGAATCGTCTCGGTTATTGTCTTGGCAGCTTTCGCATAATCACCTTCTTCCAGCTGACTGACATCGAGTGCATCACAGGCGAGAGCTTCAAACTCGACATAAAATTGCGTCGCAGACCAAAGCAAAATGAAAAGATGACGCGCATCAACAGGCACAATTTTACCCGCAGCAGCCCATGCATCGATCACGCCCGCTTTTTCTGAGGTGACCCTACGCATGTGTTCTCGGGCATCTGTAGAGAGATGTTCTGCACCCTGCAGAATCTCATTGGCAAAAAGTCGCGTTTCCGCTGCATTTTCCCACGCATGATTAAGCTTCGCACGAACATAAGCTTCGATCGCCTCAGCCGGTTCACGTTCGGCTGATATGTGTCTGAAAGCATCATCCCAGCTGTGGATCAGCCGGTCTATAGCAGCATTATAAATCTCTTCTTTGGACGAGAAATAATAATAGACATTTCCCTTTGGCAGTCCCGAAGCCTTTGCAATCTCAACGATACGTGCACCATCAAGGCCCTTGCGAGAAAAAATCTCAACAGCGGCAGTGAGAATTTTAAGAACGTTTCGCGCTCTGATCGGCTCATCCGAAGCCACTTGGTTTTCTGGCTCCATCTCAATCGATCTGCTTTGGTCTACCATTGGTTATCCCATTATTTCCAAATATCTTTTCCCGGTTCATTCGCCCCGGTCATTAACGTTCGTTCAATCAAAGGCTCGACACAAGTCTGACTAAACAACTCTACGGGACCTTTGGAATCGAAGCACCAATAAAAAAGAAGTTGACAAAATGGTCAACTTCTTTTCATAAAAAGCTGACAAAACGGTCAGGTTCTTGAAATTTCCTGACCACGCAACCTTGGGGAGGGTGCGAATGACTGTGCGGTTAAAAGCTGCAATGGAGGAATTTCTGGCGGAATGGCCTGCCGATCTGAGCGAACCCTGGCGTTCGTTCCTCGGTAATGTCACCCTTGATTTCGATGGCATTTCGCCTGAGCTCGAACTGGAAATCTGGGAGCCGATTTTTCCCGTTCGTCGTGGAAAGCATTTTCCGGGAATGCCTCAAGGCACACATTGCCTTCGCGCATTTGATGGCATTTTGCCTGACAGCGTTCGTTGCGTCGTTCTGGGACAGGATCCTTATCCTGAACCGGGCTTTGCCACCGGACGGGCGTTTGAGGCGGGTAACCTCGCGGGCTGGAACGAGCTAGACAAGATGTTTTCCAAAAGTATCCGCGCACACACCCAGCAGATAATCGCAGCTCGCACAGGCGACTTGTCCTATGCACGAAGCTTCGCCGATTGGCCAAAGACTTTGGAGGCAATAGAAAATGGTGCGGTGGAGCTGGAACAGCCTTCCGAGATTGCAGATCGGTGGGTTAACGAAGGCGCACTGCTTCTTAACGCGTCGCTAACGCTTACGCGTTTCAAGGTGGATATCGACCCACATCAATCTCAGGGACATCTCGTGCTTTGGCGTCCGCTGATCGTTAAAACGCTCCGTTTACTTGCTGCGCGCGGAAAACCATTGGTGTTTCTATGTTTTGGTGATGCCGCGGCACAGGCACTCAAACTGGCAGGCATTGACGAAACCATTGGCGGCAATGTGCGCTGTGTTCTGCGTGAGCACCCGGCGCGGGCCGATGAAGTTCTGGCGCTCCCCAACCCATTCATTCTTTGCAACAATTTTCTAGAGGAAATGGGTTCCAAACCCATTGCTTGGTAATATGGCCGCAACCAAGACATTCGATTACATAATCATTGGTGCCGGTTCGGCAGGCTGCGTGCTTGCAAACCGTCTTTCGGCCGATCCTGCCAATAAAGTATTATTGCTCGAAGCAGGCGGCCGCGACCTGAACCCCTTGTTTCGCCTTCCAATGCTGATGGGAAAACTCTTTCACTCAGGCATCTATAATTGGCATTACCATACCGAACCCGAACCTCATCTTAATGGGCGCTCGCTCTATTGGCCGCGTGGCAAAGTGCTTGGTGGGACCTCCACCATCAATGGCATGATCTATGTGCGCGGTAATCGCCATGATTATGATCGCTGGGCGCAAATGGGCGCTAACGGCTGGTCTTATGACGAAGTGTTACCAGCATTTCTTCGTTCCGAAACCCATGTGCAACGCAAGGATGCCTTTCATAGTACCGAAGGCGAACTTACCGTCTGCCGCGCGCGGGGCTGGAACGGACTGCTGAATGTTTTCAACGAAGCAGGCGAGCAAGCAGGCTACCCACTCAATGATGACTTCAACGGTGCAGAACAGGAGGGTTTTGGTCGCTATGATTTCACCATCACCAAAGGCAAGCGCTGTTCAACTGCCTATGCTTTCCTGCGCCCTGCAAAGTCGCGGCCCAATCTCACCATCGTTACGCGGGCGCATACAAGGCGCATTCTTATTGAGAATGGCCGCGCGATCGGCGTCGAATACGCGCGCAAAGGCAATGTCATCAGGACTCATGCAAACCGGGAGGTGATCCTCTCGGCCGGCGTCGTCAACTCACCGCAAATCCTTATGCTTTCCGGCATTGGCGCTGCAGACGAACTAACGCAACACAATATTCATGTTGTTCAGGATCTGCCGGGCGTTGGCAAAAACCTTCAGGATCATGTCGATTGCGTCATGGCCTATGAATGCCGCGAACCGGTCACGCTTTATTCTGATCTGCGAGCCGACAAGCTCACATGGTCCGTCATTCAGGGTATGTTGTTTGGGGAAGGTATCACCACAACCTTCCCTTACGAAGCAGGCGCATTCGTCAAATCGCGCACCGATCTGGCGGCACCTGATATCCAGCTTCACTTTATGCCCGCACTGGAAAAGACTGCAAATCTGCACTTTCCCAACCCGTTCAAGAAGGAGCGTGTTGAAGCCAATCACGGCTTCTCATTGCGTGTCGGTCCGGTAAATCCGGAAAGCCGCGGCGAAATCCGTTTGCGTTCTGCCGATCCGGCAGATCGTCCACGCATTAACGCAAACTACCTTCAGACCGAGTTCGACATTCGCACGATGATCAACGCGATACGTATGACACGCGACATTATCCAGCAGAAAGCATTCGACAAATATCGCGGCAAGGAACTCGCACCAGGGCCAGCCGTCGAAAGCGATGCCGAACTCATCAAATGGCTACGTGCCAATGCAATGACAACGTTCCATCCCGTTGGCACCTGCAAGATGGGTAACGACCCGATGTCTGTGGTCGATGCTCGATTAAAAGTCCACGGCATTGAAGGGCTGCGCGTCGCAGACGCATCAATCATGCCGATTATATCCAGCGGCAACACCAATGCTCCGGCGATCATGATCGGCGAGCGCGCTGCCGAATTCATTCTCAAGGAGGCCTCCCTGTGATTGTCGAACATCGCACATATACATTCAAGCCAGGCACTGTCGATGGCTGGCTCAAAAAGTATGAAACCGAAGGCTTGCCGATCCAGAAGCGGCACCTCAACACGTTTCTCGGCCTTTACGTCAGCGAGATCGGTCATCTGCACCGCACTGTTTTAATGTGGCGCTATGACAGCCTCGCCGATCGTGAAGCGCGACGTGCGGCCATGTATGCGGACCCGGAATGGCAAAGCTTCATTGCAGGTGTCTGGGCGCTCGATGCAATTCAGACGCAGGATGTGATGATTATGAACCCGGCATCGTTTTCGCCCGGCGCATAAATCATTCGGCTGCGATTGGGCAGCTGCAAAACCAAGGGCGGCATAAAAGCCGCCCCAATAAAAAACTGATACCGAACTTCCAGAGCAAGGAAATGGGAACATGACAAACAGAAATTCAACAGAACTCAATCTTCTGCGTCGATCAATCGACCGCAGAAATTTCCTCAAGACCACTGCGGGCCTGGCAGCGTTCAGCATGACCAGCGGCCTTTTAACGGCAGCTGCACACGCCGCTGGTGGCCTCGTCGCACTCGTGCACACGCAAGCCGCAGGTGACGCAAGCGCCGTAGATTCGATGATCGCTAAGCTCAAGCAACTTGCGGACGAACATGGCTTTCAGTCGCGCGCCGTCTATGCGCAGGATCCCGCAACCTATGAAACCATTTTCCGCACACTTGGTGATGCTGGCGCTTCAGTGATCGTTTCGACATTCAATGAAGTTGCGGAACCTTTCAAAGCGCTCGCACCGTCTTATCCGAACACCAAATGGGTTCAGCTTTTCGCCGATCCGTTTGAACCTGCAATCCCAAATGTCGTAACCGTCTCTTACGACTATTATCTTGGCTGCTATCTGTCGGGTATTTTTGCAGCACGTATGAGCAAATCCGGCAAACTTGGCTTTATTGGCGGTGTATCTATTCCGCCGATCAATGCTGACTATAATGCGTTCAAGGCAGGTGCACTGTCGGTCCGGCCCGATGCATCGGTTGCGGTTGCCTTTGCAGGCTCGTTTCAGGACCCGGCGAAGGGGCAGGAAATCGCAACGCAAATGTATTCAAGCGGCATTGATTTCATCCAAACCGACGCTGCCGCAACCGATTTCGGTATCATTGCCGCCGCGAAGGAAGGAGAAGGCCGCCTCGTGAGCGTGCTTGATCCGGCGCAGTTCCCGCAAGGCCCGAAGAACGTTGTTTCCATCGTCGGGCTGGACTTCGGCAACTCGCTTTACAACGAGGTGACCAAAGCTGTTGGCGATAATTTTGCTGGTGGCACACATGAACACACCGGGCTGGGAACAGGCGTGATCGACTTTATACCTTCACCACTGTTTGCAGAACAGGGACCCGCGGATCTCGTCGCCAAGGTAAAGGAAATCGAACCGGAAATCGCCGCAGCGCGTGCAGCGATCCTCGATGGATCTCTCAAAGTCCCGTTCAACACAACGCTCTGATCTGTGACGAGAACATGCTGCTATGAACAAGGCCAGCCCTCCAATATTTGAATGCAATGATGTAACCGTTCGATATGGTTCCATCATTGCGCTCTCCGATGTCGGCGTCGTCTTCGAGCGTGGAAAAATCCACGCCGTTGTCGGCCAGAACGGCGCCGGAAAGACGACCTTCGCCAGAGTGCTGGCTGGCCTTGTCCGCCCCAGTTCCGGAGAACTTAAGATCGGCGGCCGCCCACTCCTGGGAGGCAATGTTAAAGATGCACGACGCTCCGGTGTCGAACTGGTTCATCAAAGCTTTGCACTACCACCCTCTTTCACTGTGGCAGAAGCCATGCAGTTCGGTGCAGAAGGTGGAATCCTGTTTTCCAAAGCCCAACTGGAAAAACGCTGGCAACCACATCTCGACGCGCTCGATGTAAAGGTTAAAGCCCGACAACGGATCCGCGATCTTCCGGTCGAGACGCAGCAAGGCGTTGAAATCGCTCGCGCCCTTGTTTCCGACGCAAAACTTCTCATCCTCGATGAACCCACAGCAGTTCTTTCACCTGAAGGCGCAGACAAATTATTCGAGCGTGTACGCCGTCTGAAAGAACGCGGTGTGACCGTTATCCTTATTTTGCACAAAATCAGAGAAGTTCTGGCAATTGCAGATACGGTCACGGTGTTACGCGGCGGTAAGCTCGTCGATGGACCGCTACCATGCGACGGCATTGATGCCGATAAGCTGGCCGAACTGATTATCGGATCAGCTGCTGCAAAAAAGCTTAATGCTGACGACAAGGCTGCCCTCACAGGCACAAACATAACGCCCCATATGCATCAACCAGCTGTGGATCAGGGCAGCGCGCCGATACTGCGCATGACCAAGGTTTCAACGCGACCAGATTCAGAAGGCCCCGCGCTCGATCAGGTCAGTCTCGACATTCGTTCTGGCGAAATTATCGGCGTGGCAGGCGTGGAAGGCAATGGACAACGCACACTTGTTCGCGCAATTGCCGCGATGGCCGACGTGGTTGACGGCAATATCATCATCGACAACCAGGATTTGACCGCCGCGCCGCTTGCTGCAAGACGCAGTGCGGGTCTGCGTATTATTCCTTTTGAACGCAATGTCGAAGGCTTAAGCCTGACCAGTTCACTCTGGGAAAACTGGGCAGCACGTAGCCTCCTTCAGAAGTCACTGTTGTCAACGATCAGCCCGTCAGCTATCCGCAAACAATGCGACACGGCGCTCAAAGAATGGGACGTACGTTATTCCGAAGTAGGTCAGCGGGCAGGTTCGCTCTCTGGCGGCAATGCGCAAAAAGTAATCCTTTCTCGTGAAATGGATCAGGATGCGCGGCTCATACTTGCTGCGCAGCCAACACGCGGCCTTGATATCGGCGCTACCTCCTTCGTTTGGGATTCAATGCGCAAAGCACGGATTCGCGGTTGCGGTCTTTTGTTCATCTCATCTGACTTAGATGAAATATTCGATATCTCCGACCGCGTCATCGTCATGCTTTCGGGACGCATTGTTGCCGAATTCCGTCCGCCCTATGACCTTGCTGCGGTGGGAGCCGCTATGACAGGAGTCCATCAATGATTGACCGGCTCGTCTCCGTTTTCCGCGCGCTGATCTTCATTCTGATCGGCCTCATATTGTGTGGTATCATCTTTCAAACTGCGGGCTACTCGACAAGCTTGATGTTCCAGTCAATTGCTGAGGGCGCCTTCCTTCGGCCCGGGGCGTTGCAGCAGGCTTTGCGATGGGGTTTACCACTCTTCATTACTGCGGTTGGCGTTGCGGTGTCATTCCGCGCCGGCTATTTCAACATTGGCGCGCAGGGACAGTTTTACATGGGTGCCATCGCGGCCGCATTCATGGCCGAATGGCTTAACGGTGCCCCAGCACCTATCCTCATTGCCATGTGTTTTCTTGCGGGTATGACGGGTGGTGCACTCTGGGCGCTGTGGCCGGGGCTGCTACGTCTGAAATCAGGAACGGATGAAGTCATTACCACGCTGATGGGAAACTTCATCGCCGGACTTTTCCTGCTCTATGTCACAGCCGGACCTCTCAAAGATCCATCTGGCACTGGTCAGCAATCGTCAAGCCGCCCATTGGCAAGCGCCTATCGTATCAGCGACTCTTTGGGGCTATCACCAACAATCATCACAATCGCTGTAATCGTTGGTCTGGCCATGTGGTTACTTGTCAACCGTACAGCCTTTGGCGTGCTTTCGGGCCTGGCTGGTCGCAATCCTACCATGGTACAATGGCAAGGAGCACGAACATGGCGCATCGGCCTTGCAAGCTTTCTGCTAAGCGGCGCGCTTGCTGGCCTCGCCGGAACGATTGAGTTCATGGGCCCCAACGGCCGCCTGACAGGCGGCTTCCTGCCCGGACATGGATTTACCGCCATTTTGATTGCGCTTGTTGCGAATTTCTCAGTCGTAGGAACAGCTTTTGTCTCGCTGTTCTTTGGCGGACTGGCATCCGCAGCGCTTTATCTACCAATCATGGCTGGCTTGCCCTCATCGGCAATCGACATCATCAACGCATCCATTGCTCTCTTCATCACCGCAAAATCCAGTGTCGTCGACCGGATCGCAAAACTCGGAGGACGGATATGGAAGACTTCGTAATCGCTATCCTGCGTTCAGGCACGCCGCTCATTTACGTCACGCTAGCAGGTGTTATTGCACAGCGTACCGGCATCTGGCATCTCGGCCTTGAAGGACTGATGATTGTGGGCGCCTGTGCAACTATTCTTGGTATTGTGCTCACACAATCAATCTGGCTTGCGCTTTTAAGTGCTGTAATCGTCTGCGTGATCGGTTCAATCCTGTTTTGGTTTGTTGTCGAGAAGCTCAAAGCCAACCAGATCATTGCCGGACTAGGACTCACCGGCTTGGGGCTCGGCGGCACTGCACTCGCGGTTCAATCGATTTTCGGGACACAGGCAGCAATCAGTGCCCCCTTTGGGCTTCCGCGTATCGGTGTGGCCTTCGGTGCTTTTGGCTCCCTTTCAATCCTTGTTCTTCTCATGCCTTTTGTTGTGTTGGCGATGTGGGTCACTTTGCGGCGTACTCGCTTTGGATTGCGATTGGCTGCCGCTGGTGAACATCCCTTCGCCGCACGAAGCGTCGGTGTAAACCCAGCTATTATGCGTCTGGTAGCCCTGATGATTGGCGGCGTATTGTGTGCGTTAGCTGGTGCGGAACTTGCAGCCGGAAGTCTTCAGATCTTTGCCCAGAACATGACTGCCGGACGTGGCTTCATGGGCTTCGCAGCAGTCATTTTTGGTGCGGGACATCCAATCGGTGCAAGTCTGGCTGCGGCCTTCTTCGCAATTGCCGGCGCACTTGGCATCAGGGCGCAGCTTACCTTTGGTAATCGTGTTCCACACGACCTGCTGCTTGCACTACCCTATATCGCCACAGTTGTCGGTGTCTGGCTAAGCACGCAATTGCGCGGTGGCACAAAAGCAGCCAGCGGTTTCAGTGAACTGCGGGATCAGTAAAAGTACCAGGATAAGCCCATGACTTTTAAACAGAAGCAGACGCTAATCAGGAACGCGACCATTCTTACAATGTGCGCGCACCAAGGAAGCCGCCCGTTCGAGGGCGACATTCTGATAGAAGGCAGCAAAATTTCAGCTATCGGTCAGAACTTGCCTTCTGCTCCGGATGCTTCCGTCATCGAAGGCAAAAACCGTCTGGTGATGCCAGGGCTGATTAATGCCCATACGCATTCCAGCGAGACCTTTTTCCGAGGGCGATATGAAGGCATGCCACTCGAAATCTGGTTGCTATACGCATATCCGATGCTGATGGGCCCCGTAATTGGCGAAAGATTGCTTTATCTGCGCAGCCTGCTTCTAGCTATCGAGTCATTACGCAACGGCGTCACTACAATTTGCGACGACTTTTTCGACCCTCCAACTCACGATCTCTCACGGCTTACGACTGTTTTCAAAGCATATGAAGATGCGGGTATTCGCGCTAATGTTTCGAGCGCCGCTATGAATATCCATACGCTTGACGCCCTGCCCTATGCGCGTGAGGTTATGCCGCCTGCTCTGCAAGAACAGCTCGATTTCGGGCCGCCCATGTCCGCCGATGCCTATATTGATTATTGCCAATCCGCATTTTCAACGCTGCACGGCAAGGCGGGACGTCTCAATTTTATGCTGGCACCATCTGCACCACAGCGCTGCACAGCAGATTTGCTGCAGGCTTGTCATGAGCTCGCGATCAAGATGCGCGTGCCTTTGCATACTCATGTGCTTGAAACCAAAACTCAAGCCGTCACCGGCCATGAACTCTATGGCAAGAGCCTAATCGCCTATATGGATGACCTTGGCGTTCTTTCGCGCAATACAACCGTCGCACATTCCGTATGGGTAAGCCCTCACGACATCGAACTGATGGGCGCTGCAAAATGCTCTGTCGCTCATAACGCAATATCCAACCAGAAGCTTGGTGCCGGCATTGCTCCTATTCGCCAGTTGATGGACGCGGGTGTCACCATTGCCCTGGGAACAGATGGTGTTTCTTCCAATGATACCGCACGTATTTTTGACGTCATGCGAGTTGCAGGACTGATACACAGTGTATCCGGCCCGGATTACAAGCAGTGGATCTATGCTGATGAGATTCTCAAAATGGCCACGATTAATGGTGCACGCAGCGCTCTTCTTGAAGACATCACAGGATCGCTTGAAGTCGGTAAAGCTGCCGACTTACTGATACTCGACCTGACAACGTTAAGCTTTATGCCACTCAATGATGTAGCCAAACACCTTGTTTATGCCGAAAACGGTTCATCAATCGAGACCGTCATGGTGGCGGGCGACATTGTCGTTAATCGGGGGCGCATGTGTTCCATTGATGAAGCCGCAATCCTTGCGGAAATCCGTGAACTCGTACCAGCTCATCTGGCAGAACATGCAAGGCTTGAACAGCGCAACGCAGCGTTTCATTCAACCATGGCTGAAATTCATCGCCGCGCCACATCAAAGAACATTGGCATGAACCGTTATGTCAGCACGCCTGACGCGAGATAGATTTAAAAAGCCAGTTGAACTTTCATGGACTGGTTCCTGTCACCCGCAATTTCGAATGCCGCAAGAACATCTTCCAACGGATAGACTGAACTCAAAAGCGGCTTCACATCGACAGCCTTCCGATTAATCATATCAACCGCGAGGCCGAACTCTTCGTGAAAGCGGAAAGAACCACGCATATCAATTTCTTTAGAGACGACGATATTTTGTGGGATGGATACATCGCCGCCAAGCCCGACTTGTACCAAAATGCCAAGAGGTTTTAGCACTTCAAGTCCTGCCCGCATGGCACGTTCATTGCCCGATGCCTCAAACATAATGTCGAAATAGCCTTTATTCGCCGCATAGTTTGCTAACTGCTCTGGATCTTCCGCTACATTGATGGTGCGATCGGCCCCAATTTCGCGTGCCTTTTTCAGAACTGGCTCCATGACATCTGTTACAATCACTTCGCGAGCGCCGTGAGCACGAGCGGCAATGATGATTAATGCACCAATTGGCCCACATCCCGTCACAAGAACACGCTTGTTCAGCAGTGAACCGGCGCGTGTCACAGCATGAAGTGTAACGGCTAATGGTTCGGCGAATGCCGCCTCATGGATAGAGATGCCGTTATCAACCTTGTGACACTGCCAGCTCTCAGCAACCAGCTTCTGGCGAAACGCCCCCTGAATGTGGGGCATCGGCATAGCACTACCATAAAAGCGCATATTCAGGCAGTGGTTCTGCATACCTTTCAGGCAATATTGGCAAGCATTGCAGGGCCTGCTTGGCGATACAGCCACCTGATCGCCAACCGCCAAACCAACCACACCACTGCCCAGCGCGGTAATTACTCCCGCTACTTCATGCCCCAATATCATCGGTTCGCGCAGTCGAATGGCACCGATACCGCCATGATTGTAATAATGGAGATCGGAGCCACAAATACCACCCGCTTGAATGGCAACCTCAACCTGGCCCGACCCAACGGCCTCGACTTCACGCTCTTCAAGCCGAAGGTCTTTGGCGGCGTGAATGACAACAGTTTTCATGCGCTCCTCCCTGTAGAAGCTTGCATATGTTATCGATAACATTTATGCAAGGCTAATCACATGAAACACCATTCGTGCGTCATATTACCCGGGAGGAACTCATGACATTTCCGCTGTTCGATTTGTCGGGCAAACTGGCTTTGATAACCGGTTCGAGCCAGGGCATTGGATTGGCCCTTGCAAAAGGATTGGCCGAACACGGCGCGGAGTTGATTATAAACGGCCGAGATCAGACCAAAGTTGATGCAGCGGTAAAAGACCTTCGCAATGCAGGTCATAAAGCACATGTATCCAAATTCGATGTCACCGACATCGAGGCTGTAAAAGCGGGTGTGAACGCAATCGAGCGCGAGATAGGTGCTATAGAAATTCTCATCAACAATGCCGGAATGCAGTTTCGTGCGCCACTCGAGGATTTCCCGGAAGATAAGTGGCAGCAACTGCTTCAAACCAATATTTCCAGTGTCTTCTATGTTGGACAGGCTGTGGCGCGTCATATGATCGGACGCAAACACGGCAAGATAATAAACATTGCGTCAGTACAAAGCGAATTGGCTCGCCCGTCGATCGCACCTTATACCGCAACAAAGGGGGCCGTTCGCAATCTGACACGCGGCATGGCGACAGATTGGGCAAAGCACGGTCTACAGATCAATGCCATTGCGCCAGGCTACTTCAAGACACCACTCAATCAAGCGCTCGTAGACAATCCCGAGTTTACCGGCTGGTTGGAAAAGCGCACACCGGCAGGTCGTTGGGGCAATGTTGAAGAGTTGGTTGGGGCGGCAGTTTATCTGAGCAGCAACGCCTCGTCTTTTGTCAATGGTCAAGTGCTTCATGTCGATGGCGGTATGACCGCTAGCGTTTGAGCAAAGAATTCACGTCAATCATGGGAGAAGATTGATGAATAAGACATCAGATGTCGCAGTTATTGGTGCGGGTATTATGGGTACGGCCATCGCCACGCGACTGCTGGAAACCAATAATCGGGTGAGAGTTTTTGACCTTGATACAGAAAAAATAACGAAACTTGTCGAAAGAGGAGCAGCAGCCTCGAAATCTCCGGGTGAAGCCACCAAAGACAGCGACTTCGTTATCCTGAGCCTCAACCATGCTGATATTGTACGTAATGTTGTTTTCGGCCAGAACGGAGTAGCTACCTCTGCGACGGCTGGAAAAACACTCATCGACATGTCTTCTATCGATCCAGCTGAGACTGCGAAAATGGCAAACCAACTCGCGTCTGAAACCGGCATGAAATGGGTTGATTGCCCACTTTCAGGTGGCGCACCACGCGCACTCACCGGTGAATTGACTATTATGGCTGGTGGTGAGAAAGCGGATTTCGATAACGCCTTTGCCGTCATGCAACATCTTAGTGCAAACTACACATTGATGGGACCAAGTGGCGCTGGACAGACAACCAAGCTCATCAACCAGCTCTTCTGCGCGGTAGCATTTCAGGCCGTCGCGGAGGCCGTAAAGCTTGCAGAAGCTGGGGGGGTGAACCCCATCATTATTCCAGAAGCACTCGCAGGTGGACGCGCCGACAACCACATTATGCAGGAGTTCATGGGCAAATTCGCCGCGCGCGATTACAGCCCCACAGGCCGCATAGACAACATGCTGAAAGACCTGGACTCTCTTCAGGCATTTGCTATGAAAACCAAAACTCCGTTGCCAATGACCGGTCAGGTCGTGGAAATCCATCGACTGCTGTGTGCAGCAGGATTAGGAGACAAGGATTCAACCGAAATGATGCGCCTGCTTGACGGTAAGCTGTCATAAAAAAGCGGCCAATGGCCGCTTTTCCGTCAGTGTTTTGTTAAACGACCGGTGTCACCAGTTCCTTACCGCTAAAATGCGCACTTAAATTCGCCAGCACCAGATCAGCCATTGCTTTACGGGTCTGATGCGTACCACTGCCGATATGTGGTGTCAGCACAACATTCGACATCTCATAGAGCTCTAGCGGTACGTTGGGCTCATCTTCAAAAACATCCAACCCCGCCCCGCCAAGCTGACCTAGTTGCAAAGCCTTGACCAGTGCCCCTTCATCAACGAGCGAACCGCGTGCAATATTGATCACAACACCATCCGGACCAAGCGCCGCAAGCACTGCAGCGTCGATCGAATGGCGCGTTTCTGCACTGGCCGCAGCCGCGATCACCAGCACATCACAATTTTTAGCAAGCTCAGTCAGACTTGGATAATAGTCATAGCCGACAACCTGTTTTGCGCGACCCGTATAGCTGATCTTACCCTCAAACCCTTCCAATCGTTTGGCAATCGCTTTCCCGATGCGACCGAGACCAAATATGCCATAGCGCCGCCCACTTACGCGCGTACCCAGGCCGATTTCCGACTTCGACCAGCCTCCCTTGCGCACATGCGCGTCAGCCGCCGCTATATGGCGAGCCTGTGCGATGATGAGACCAATCGCAGTGTCAGCTACATCAGTCGTGAGAACATCTGGTGTGTTAGAAACGCGATAGCCACGTTGTCGAGCTTTCGACAGATCAACCTTGTCAAAACCAACACCGTTAACGGCCACAATTTCAAGTGCGGGCAAGCGATCTGCCAGCTCATTTGGAATACCTATATGACCGCCAGTGACGACGCCTCTAATCCGATTACCATTGGCATTCAAAAATTCGCTTTGATCCGCAATCTCAAACCAGCGGTGGACTTCGTATTGTTCATTCAGGCTTTGCTCCATTGCAGGGATCAAAGGGCAAAGCTGTAGTATTTCGACTGACATAATGTGGCTCTTTATTTCATGTTGGGGAGTTACTTGACGTCTGACTTCACGAACTGGCGCAGCTCAGCAGTCTTGGGATTAGCAAACAGCTCTGCTGAAGGTCCTTCTTCCCAAATCTTACCTTGATGCATGAAGATCGTCTGTGTCGCCACGCGCCGGGCAAAGGCCATTTCGTGAGTGACGAGGATCATCGTCATACCACCGCGCGCCAGCTCCTCCATTACGTTCAGCACTTCCTCGGTCAGCTCAGGATCAAGCGCAGAAGTCACTTCATCAAACAACATCACCTTAGGCTGCATAGCCAAAGAACGAGCAATGGCGACACGCTGTTGCTGACCACCCGACAACTGATCTGGATAGGCATCAAACTTTTCAGACAGACCAACAAGCTTCAGGACCTCTTCCGCCTTCTTGCGGGCTTCAGCCTTCGAAACATCCTTCACAATCTTTGGCGCGAGCGTGATATTTTCACCCACCGTAAGATGCGGAAAAAGATTGTAGCTTTGGAAGACAATGCCGACATCCTTGCGTAGTTTGCGCAACTGTGCCGCATCACTTGTTACCTTGTGACCAGCAATTTCGATCTTGCCTGAATTGATCTTCTCAAGCCCGTTTATACAGCGCAGCAGTGTGCTTTTCCCCGAGCCGGAACGCCCGATGAGAGCAAAGACCTCACCGCGCTCGACTGTCAGTGAAACACCCTTGAGGACTTCCACATTACCGAAGCTTTTATGAACATTGTTGATGACGACTTCAGACATTTAGCCTCCTTTCCAGCCAACGCGACAGCAATGAAAGCGGGTAGCAAACGGCAAAATAGAGCGCTGCAACCACGATAAAGACGCGGAACGGCTGGAATGTTGCGTTATTAATAAGCGTGCCTGCACGGGCAAGTTCGACAAAGCCGATAATCGACGCGATCGAAGTGTTCTTGACCACCTGAACGGCGAAACCAACTGTCGACGGCAGCGATATACGCACGGCTTGCGGTAGGATCACATAGCGATATTGCTGCAGCCTCGTCATGGCGAGAGACTCAGATGCTTCCCACTGCTGCTTAGGTACCGACTGAATACAACCACGCCAGATTTCTGCCAAATAGCCCGATGCATATATTGACATCGATGCCCCTGCAGCCAGCAGCGGGTGCAGATCAAATCCTGCAAGGCTCAACCCATAATAGGATAGAAACAGGATCATCAACACAGGAATACCCTGAATGATCTGGATATAGGTGCCAGCGAACACACGCAGCCATTTGAACGTTGAGACACGCGCGAGCGCAATCAGAAAGCCAGCAAGACCACCACCTATCAGGGCTATGGCTGTCAGCAGAACGGTCCATTGTAAGCCCGTCAATAGAAAGAGAAATTCGTCTGGTCCGAAACTTCTGAAATTCATGCCGAAGCCTCCGGAATGGCAACCACCGAGCGGCGAGCGACACGACGGCCAAAGAGCCAGAGACCTACCAATGCAAGTACTGCGCGCAAGCACAAAGCCAGCAGAAGATAGATCAGCGTAACGACAATATAGACCTCGAATGAGCGGTAGGTCTGCGACTCAACAAACGCTGCAGATGCCGCAAGCTCTTGGGTCGAAATAACCGAGCAAACACTGGATGCGAGCATCATAAGAACGAACTGACTGCAAAGAGCCGGATAGACCTTTGCCAAGGCCGGTAAAATAATGACATGGCGATAAATCTGCAGCCGTGTAAAGCCGAGCGCTTCGCCAGCTTCGATCTGTGATCTGTGTACCGCCTCGATACCGGAGCGAATGATTTCGGTCGAATAGGCTGTCAAATTAATGGTCATACCAATGAGCGCTGCAACTTCCGCACCCACGCGAAAGCCCACCGCCGGTAAACCGAAATAGATGATAAACAACTGCACCAGAAATGGTGTATTACGGATAATTTCGACATAGGCATCAATCAAGAAGCGGATTATCCCGCTGTTCATCGAGCGCAAAGAGGCAAAGAGAACACCACCCGCGCAGCCAAGAATGATCGACATGATCGACAGTTTAATAGTCAGCCAAATGCCAGCAAGAAGGGCATCCTGATATTGGGCGATGACTCCAAACTGAAATGTATAGGACATGGTCCGGCCTCCCGCTGAATGTCAGCGCTTGTGCGGATATCTCTATGCAAGAGCGTGAAAAATCCCGTCAGAACGGCTAGAGCATTTTTCCAGATGCACTCTAACCGCCGACGGAGCCATCAATTAGAAAGATGGCAGATCTGGCATAGGGCGACCTGTCCACTTGACGGCAATCTTGTCCAAATCTCCGGAAATCTTCATAAGATAGATTGCTGTATTGAGCCATTGACGTAGCTCAAAATCTTCAAGCTTGGTCGCCATGGAGTTGCCCTGCTGGAAGAATGTAAAGCCAACCTTCAAACCCGCTTCTGGGCGCTGCTTAATAATAGCCTCACCCACAGTGGAAGGTAGTGCTACAGCATCCACCTGCCCCGCGATCAATGCCTGCGCGCTTGTGGAATCATCCTCGTAAACCACGATTTCAAGGCCCTGAATTGCCGCTTTGCGAAGCGCTGTTTCCTGCGTGGAACCACGGTTCACAGATACACGCTTCCCAGCAAGATCTTCGAGCTTTGCAAAGTTCTGATCAGGACCGGAAATGATATCCATATTGAATGCATTATATGGCTGAGTGAACATCACTGTCTTTGCTCGTTCACCAGTAGGAGATAGCGTTGCTACAAGAAAGTCGACCTTGCCTGTTTGCAGTGCGGGGATACGTGCTGGTGGGGTCAGCGGAACAACTTCAACAGGCAAATTGAGATAGGTACCAAGCAGATTGGCCACGTCCACATCATAGCCGGTTGGATTGCCCTTTTCATCAACCATGCCCATCGGAGGAGCACCGGTCAACACACCGATCTTGACGGTGCCTCGTGCCGTAATGTCACTGATCGTCACGGCGTGAGCATCTACCACACCTGCCATGCCCACCATGGTCAAACCCATGGCAATGTTACGAATTGCTTTCAGAATATGCATGATCGCTCCTCCAGTTTCTCGCTTTCAATCAATCCTCCTTGAGTGAAAGCAAGACATCATCGCTATATGGTGAAATTCGCTTTTTTGACTTATCGTTTGATGTTTTCGATAACACTGAGAACTCGAGAAAGGGCAGCTAGTAAAACGCTACTTGATTCTCAATTTCTCTCCAGAAAAGCACCGTCTAACCGGCAAAAATCATCCTCTAGACGGCATTTTCTAATACATCTCCCCCAGTATTTAAATCTGCTGAGAATGAACAAGTCCTCATTCTTACTGCTTGCAATAGTGCATGTTATCGATATCATTGCAACATAAAATGGGTAACGGGAAATTTCCATGCATACACGTTCAGCAATTTTCGAAGGTACAATTCACCCAGGCCGAGAAGAGGAATTCTTTCGCATTGTGAAAGAGCAACTACTTCCCGTTTGGAAACGAATGCCAAACGCACAGGCAGTGCGTGTTATGCGTATGATGAATGTCGACCCCGGTTCACCGCCTATCGCCATGGTTCAGGAAATAGACTATCCGTCCATGAAAGCGGTTGAGGAAGCTTTGGCATCTCCGGTACGACTAGAAGGGCGCGTTATTACAGACCGAATGATGGAAATGTTCGACGGACGTTTCTACCACGTTGTCTATGAGAGCATTCCCACGGGCGACCTGAGGCAAACCGCCTGATGAAACAACAGACCGGACAGGACTTTGAATGATCGCCTCGGCCCCTAGAAAAGCAACTATGCGAGATGTTTCACGTCTTGCAGGCGTATCGCAAATGACTGTCTCGCGCGTTCTTGCAGATCCGGAACTGGTATCTGAAGCTACCCGCAAGCGAGTGATGGAAGCTATCGAGCAGCTAAGCTATGTACCAGACCGAGTTGCTGGCAGTCTCTCATCACGGCGTACGAATTTCATCACCGCCATTCTACCGACGCTGACCAACTCCAATTTTGCGGATACCGCCCAGGGACTTGCAGAGTCGTTGCGTCCAAAAGGTTATCAGCTGCTTATCGGCTTTACGATGTATAAGCTTGAGGAAGAAGAGCGTATTATTCGAGCGATGCTTGAACGACGTCCTGATGCAATTGTAGTAGCAGGTACGGTCCATACAAAAGCTGCCACAGAAATGCTGCTGCGTGCCGATATTCCGATCGTCGAAATATGGGGGAAACCCGACAAGCCAATCGATCATTCTGTAGGCTTTTCTAACTATGAAGTTGGGCGCGCCGCCGCACGCCATCTTTTATCACTTGGCCATCGTCGCATAGGGGCACTTGGCTCTCGTACAGACGCGGACGCTATAGATCTTCGCGGCGAAAGTCGATTGATGGGGTTTGCCTCCGTGTTGCGTGAGGCGGGAGTGAGCGATGAACTAATAGTGCGTGAAGGAACAGCACCTGTTTCGCATGATCACGGCGCGCGGACCATATCAACTCTGCTAGAGCGCGCACCAGATGTGGAAGCTGTATTCGCAGTTTCGGATATTTCGGCTTTTGGTGCACTTATGGAATGCCATCGTCGCGGTATTAAGGTGCCCGATCAACTATCATTGATGGGGTTCGGCGACTTCGATATTGCGCGTCAGTGCGTTCCGGCAATGACAACGATACGTGTCGATGCTGTTGGGATTGGTGTGAAAACGGGTGAATTGTTACTTAATCTTTTTGAAAAAAGCGATACCGAAGAAATATCGGCAGCCGCATCGTCACTAATTGATGTTGGGTTCAAACTGATCGAGCGCCAGACAGTGGCGAGACGAAAGGTGTAAAATCAAAATTGATCGCAAACTTAAAATGCGACCAAGCTTCAACGTGCTGAAAGCTCGGTCGCGTTTTGAATTCAATAAATAAAATTAGCCGCTATGGAAGCCGCCATCAACCGGCAGTGTAACGCCAGTGATGAAGTTTGCCGCAGGCGAAGCAAGAAAGAGTGCCGCACCAACCAGATCGTCGGTCTCACCCCAACGCTTTAAGGCTGAACGTTGTGCAATTGGCTGTTCTGTTGCCGGATTTTCCCAAAGAGCGCGGGTCATATCCGTGCGATGATAGCCCGGCCCGATTGCGTTGACGCGCACGCCATCTGGACCAAATTTATGTGCCAGAACGCGCGTAAGGCCAAGAATGCCTGTCTTACTCGCGGTATAAGATGGCACACCAGCGTCGGCTAGGTAGCTCAGCATCGAAGCAATCGCGATAACCGAGCCTTTGCTTTCTTTCAGCTTTGGATATGCCGCCATAGATAGGCGGAAAACACTGTTCAGATTGACGTCCATGACGTCATTGAAAACGTCATTCTCCCATTCGATCTGGTCACGCGCGATGCCCTGTGCATTGACCAGCACGTCGATGCGCGGCTGCTTTGCCATGAATGCAATTGCGTCGTCATTGCTACGCACATCGAGTTCATAGAACTCAATGCCCTTATTGGCTTCGTCCTTCTCCGCCTTTTCAATCTTCGCGACCGAGCTGCCGCTTGCGGCAACCGAAGCGCCCAGCGCCGCAAAGCCGCGTGCGATTTCAAGGCCAATACCGCTCGTCGCACCCGAAACCAGCACGCGCTTGCCAGCGAACAGATCCTTGGCAAAAGACGAAATAACTTCCTGCATGATAACCTCCCTAAGAGCATTTCCAGCAAAAGTGCGTAGCGGTTTTGCGAAGGATAATGCGTAAAAACAGTGAGATAGAGCGGTACTACAACCGCTCTAAATACTAAATGAGCTGCTTTAGTGCGGCGACTACCATATCGGGCGTTACCTTGATCGGCTCATTATGAATGATTTCGCCTGCACGACAGGCGCGCTTGGCAACGATTTCAAGCTTCTCGTCCGTCGCGTCTTCAATACCAATATCGGCGAGACGGGTTGGCAGACGCACGGAAAGACAGAATTCACGGACTTTCTGAAATTCTTCTTCTGCGCCGTGCAGCTTGAGGCCAGCGAGAACACCAATGGCAACTTTCTCCCCATGCAGATGATGATGAACATCATCGAGTTCGCAAAGCCCGTGATGGATAGCATGGGCTGCTGCAACACCGCCGGATTCGAAACCGACGCCGGAAAGCAGGATATTAGCTTCGATCACGCGCTCCATCGCAGATCCAGCTTGTTTGGAATCGCATTCCTTGAGTGACGTTGCGCCGAATTCAAAGATCGTATCGCGGCAGAAGCGTGCAACTTCATAGGCGAGGCTAACACCCTGCATTTTCATGCAGTTGAAAGCGCCCGACTGGCGGCAAGAATCTGCTTCATAGAAAGTTGCAAGTGCATCACCGATACCAGCAGCGAGGAAACGTGCAGGTGACTGTGCAATCAGCGCCGTATCAACCAGAACCAGATTAGGGTTGCTTGGCAGGAAGGTGTCGTAAGCCACCGATCCATCGTCATTATAAACGACGGCAAGCGCACTGCATGGTGCATCGGATGCTGCAATTGTTGGGAAGATGATCGACGGAAGGCCAAGATCGCGTGCAGCAGCTTTTGCAGTATCAAGCGCCTTACCGCCACCAACACCGATAACGACTTTTGCACCCGCTTCGCGAGCTTCTGCCACAAGTGCTGCAATTTGGCTTTCCGAGCATTCGCCGCCATGGCGCACGATACGCGCCTCTGGACCAGAAGCAAATGCTGCATCGACCTTTGGTTTCAGAATGTCGAAAATGCCATTATCGAGAAGAACAACAGCCTTGTCACCAAAGCTAGCGGCCTCTTCGCCAAGACGCGCAATAACGCCAGCACCCTGAATATAGCGACCGGGAAAACGTGCACCGCGCACGGTTGAAGCTGCATTTACCAGCATACATAGCCTCCATCGGCCAAAACAATCGAGCCGGTCATGAGGCTTGATGCTTCGCTTGCAAGGAAAAGAATGACGGATGCAACTTCATCCGTGCGACCAAGACGGTTCATTGGAGTGCCCCCTACCCAATGACGGTACATTTCAGGATCGTCATAAACGTATTTGTTCATTTCGGTGTCGATGTAGGTCGGTGCGACCGAGTTGACGCGAACACCACGCGCACCCCATTCAGCAGCCAGCGAGCGCGTAAGATGATGCACTGCGGCCTTGGATGCATTGTAATTGGCCTGTTCCTGCGGGCGGTTCACAATGAAACCGGACATGGAACCAACATTCACAATGTTGCCCGAACCATTTTCGAGCATCGTCTTACCGAACGCGCGGCAGCACCAGAACACACCATTGAGATTGACGTCGATAACCTTGTTCCAGACATTATCGGCCATGGTTTCGGCTGGATGATTGCTGATCGCGATACCGGCATTATTGACGAGAATATCGACGCGGCCATGACGCGCAATAACCGCATCATGTACACGCTGAACGCCTTCAACATCCGTCACGTCCAGCAGCTCACCCTCAACGTTGTAGCCCTTGGCGGATAACTCAGCCAGAGCCTTGTCCAGCAGTTCCTGGCTCATGTCGGTGAGCACAACCTTCGCGCCAGCTTCTGCCAGCGCCTCAGAGGCAGAAAGGCCGATGCCGCGCGCAGCACCCGTGACGACTGCAATCTTGCCGTCAATTCTGAACTTTTCGAGAAACATGGAAATGCTATCCTTGTCTGACTTGCTATTGGACAACCGCGCTTAAAAGCGGCTGTAAACTGGAAAGAAGGTTTTCAGGATCGGCGATTAGAACACCATTCGGAAACATGAGATCGGTGCGGTGCGGCTCTGGCCATCCGATAACGGTCATGCCTGCCGAAAGGCCTGCACGTGCGCCCGGCACGCTGTCTTCGATGACGACGCAGCGTAACGGCTCGACGCCTAGCAGATAAGCCCCACGCAAATAGGGTTCTGCCGAAGGTTTGCCCTCGCGCACATCATTGCGTGATACACTTATGAAATCAGGGCGCTGCAACCCGACTGCACGCAGATTTGCATCCATGAGCATACGGTCCGAATTGGAAACGATGGCGTAAGGAATGCCGGCCTTATCGAGATAGGCCAGAACTTCCGTCGCACCGGGACGCAATTTCAACCGGATCGCCCCACTGACATAAGCTGCATATTTCGCTTTGACGAATGTATCGAGATCAGCCGTAAAACCGGTCTCGTCCCGCAACATGGCGTGGCAATCGGCGATCGTTGTGCCCGTTATGCGCTTTTCGAAATTATCCGGAACCACACCCGAAAAGGCCGCAATAGCTTCTAAAAGCGTTTCATAATGAAATGGCTCGCTATCAACGAGCGTGCCATCCATATCGAAAAGAACTGCACACGCACTCATTGCGGCAACCTATCGAGATCGTCATAGAGCGACTGGCTATGCGTATAGAGCTTCTCGAAGAAGGCCTGCATCGGCGCATAGATTTCTGACCATTGCGGGTCGGGCTTTATCTCAGTCGAATATTGCACAAGTGCATCGGCGGCATCTTCAACGCTTGAATAGCGTCCGGTTGCTGCCGCCGTCATGATCGCGCAACCAACTAGACCGCATTCCGCTTCCTTTGGCACAAGGATCGGAATGCCATAGACGCTGGCTTTGATTTTCAGCCACAACTCCGTCTTCGCACCACCGCCGGAGGCAATCACGCGCTCAAGCTTGGAACCGGAAATGCTGTCGAGAATATTGATATGCCGTTTGACGGCGAAGGCTACGCCTTCCAGCACCGAACGATGCAAATGCTCAATGCCATGTGCAGCGCCGATACCAAAATACTGTGCCCGCACATTACGATGTTCGCCAAGGCGTTCGCCGGAAAGATATGGCATGAAGAATAGACGCTCGGAACCGGCAGGCGCTTCTGCAGCTTTCGCGACGATTTCCTCATAGGAAACCTGCTTGTCATGAAAAGCGCGGCGCGCCCAGCGCATAGCATCGCCGCCGGATTCCAGCAGCATGAAAGCCCCCCAGTTACCTTCCACCGTGCCAACATTGCAGACGGATGGATCAAGCAAAGGCTTTTGGGTAATCGCGGTGATGATGGCAGAAGTGCCCATTACTTCGGAGCCGACACCCGGTCGGCAAACGCCAGAGCCGAGCAAAGCAACCGGATAATCTGCGCCGCCGACCAAAACTGGCGTACCCTCGCGAAGACCTGTCTCGCGTGCGGCTTCTGCCGTGATAGTACCAAGGATTTCCGTGGGATTGCGCAATGGTGCCAGTTGCTTGCGCTCAAGCCCAAGCAGATCAACCATATGCTGCGACCAGTCGCCGATACGCGGGTCCATCAGGAAGCTTGCGCCACCATCATTACGATCCATCGCGATTTCGCCGGTCAGCTTGAGATTGATATAATCCTTCGGCATCAAAACGGCGGCGGTACGCGCGAAGGCCTGTGCATCGTGATCGCGCAGCCATTGCAGCTTGAAACCTGGCCATGAAGGTGCCGCTGGATTGGCGCTGTGCGCAAGATAGTCGGCCGGGCGATGCTTTGCTTCAAAGGCGGTTACATAATCAACGGTGCGTTTATCGTTCCACAAAGGCGCGGTATCGCGCACCAATTCGCCCTTGTCACCAACCAGAACCGTTCCATGCATTTGCCCGCAAGCAGCAACGGCTATGATCCGATCACGAGCGTCTGGAACCTTGTCCAACACATCGCGGATAGACGCAGCTACACCCTGCCACCAATCCGCCGGACGCTGTTCCGACCAGCCAAATTGTGGCACGATCTGTTCGTGCTCACGAGCGGCAACGACTACGATATTGCCCCGGCCATCCATGAGGGCAGCGCGCACGCTGCCCGTTCCGACGTCGATTGCAAGTGAGAGTTCATTTGGCATGGAACACGTCATCGGGTTTGGAGGAGGATATAATCGGCTTAGTTCTTACGCAGCCAGGTTGATGCATATTGCAGAAGCATCGCGCCGATGATGATGCAGCCCATGAAGACCTGCTGATGATAGCCCGGGACGCGAGCAAGGTTCATCATATTGGCGATAATGCCAAGAATGATAACGCCGATGAAGGTGTTAAACGCACCGCCGCGACCACCCATCAGGCTCGCACCACCGATAACAACCGCCGCGATTGCATCAAGCTCTGCGCCAACACTGATATTGGCCGAACCGATACCAGTACGGCTGGTCGAGATGATACCGGCAGCAGCAGCAAGCACGCCCGAAATCACGTAAACCGCCAGGGTATAATAGGAGACTGAGATTCCCGACAGGCGGACAGCTTCAGAATTCGAACCAATAGCCTTAACCAGACGACCAAAACGCGTGAAGGTCAAAACCGCACCGGCAATCAGAAAGACAACGATCATGAGAATGACCGGATATGGGACACTGCCAAGCGTACCCGAACCAAATGCGGTTACGGCAGAACCGGCGTCGCCCATCATGATCGGCTGACCCGATGAGAAAATAAACGCAAGACCGCGCGCGATGGTCATGACAGCAAGCGTCGTCACAAAAGGCGGTAGCTTGAGATAAGCAACCAGAATGCCGGAAACCAGACCGCACGCAGCACCGGCCAGCAGTACACCGCCAATGGCCATGCCGGTTCCATATTGCTGAATGAGGATAGCGGATAAAACACTGCCAAGTGCGGCCACAGAACCAACCGACAGATCAATGCCGCGTGTCAGAATGACAAACAGCATTCCTACTGCCATAAGGCTCGGACCTGCCACCTGACGTAGCACGTTCATGATATTGCGTTCTGTCAGGAAGACATTTGACAAGGAAGCAGCCACGATCAGAACTGCAATCAGAATGGCCACAGTGCCATAACGATTGAGCAGAGCTCCGGCATTGAAAGTTTTCTTCGGCGTTTCAACAACTTCGGTCACGGTTTTACCCAATCAATTAGCTAATGCAGAAGGCTCGGGGCTGGCCGTATTGACCATGGCAAGCTTCAGCAAATTTTCTTCGGAATATTCCTCTGGCTGCAACGAGCCTGTCACCGCGCCTTCACGCATGACCAGAATGCGGTCGCACAGACCGAAAAGCTCAAGATGCTCAGAGGAGATCACCACAACCGCCCGGCCCTCAGCCGCAAGCGATTTGATCAGCGAGTAGATTTCTGTCTTTGCGCCAACATCGACGCCACGGGTCGGCTCGTCGAAAATCAGTACGTCGCCGTCAGCATGAAACCACTTGGCAAGAACGACCTTTTGTTGGTTGCCGCCGGAAAGGCTGGACGCCGGGTCTTCGATGCTGCCAGCTTTGAGACGCAACCGCTTTGACAGCGTTTCGACCGTAGAACGTTCGGCGCGCGCCTTCACGAAACCAAACAGGTTCACCAAGGGCGAAAGCTTTGCCATGGTGGAATTAACGCGGATCGGGAAATCAAGGATCAAGCCCTGATCCTTGCGGCTTTCCGGCACAAGACCAACACCAGCCTTGACGCCATCGCGTGGATTGCGAATGGTCTTTTCTTTGCCATGGATAAAAATACGTCCTGATTTCGCGCGCTCCGCACCAAAAACCAGTCGCATCAATTCTGTGCGCCCTGCCCCGACAAGTCCACCAAGACCGATGATCTCACCAGCCTTGACTGTCAGTGACACGCCCTTGATACGCGATCCATCGGAAAGTTCTTCAAGGCGAAGAACTTCATTTCCAACTTTGCGCTCAAGATCCTCACCGAAAAGCGCCTTTAGCGGACGCCCGACCATAAGACGGATTACATCGTCAACGGTCACAGATGCACATTCTGTCGTCGTGACAGAAGCACCGTCCTTCATGATCGTAATGCGATCAGCAATGCTGAACACTTCATCAAGGCGATGCGAGATATAGATAATTCCAACGCCGCGCTCGCGCAGTGTACGAATAATATCAAGAAGACGATTTGCATCGCGCGCGGACAAAACGGCAGTCGGCTCGTCAAACACCATCACTTGCGCATTACGCGACAAGGCTTTCGCAATCTCGACAACCTGCCGATGTGCGATGGGGAGATCGCCAACAAGTGCACTTGGCGCAATGGAAAAGCCGAGGCTCGTGGTGAGTTCTTTGGCGCGTTTGTTGAGTTCCGGCCACGAGATAACCGATGGCAACATCCACATGAAGATGTTTTCAGCAACGGTCAGGTCCGTTGCGAGCGCCATTTCCTGATGAATAACAGCGATGCCTTTGGACATCGCGTCCATTGGCCCGCGAAAATGCTGTTCTTCACCGCCAATTTTGACTGTGCCTCGAGTCGGGACAAACTCACCGCCGAGAACACGCATCAGCGTTGATTTACCGGCGCCATTTTCACCCAGCAAGGCATGAACCTCACCAGCGCGGAGCGAAAAATCGACACCACGAAGTGCATGAACGCCGCCAAACGACTTCGCTATGCCCGTCAGCTCTACAAGATTTTCCATTTCAATCATTCCAGACCGTCAAGATCCAGGACGCTCCACCCGCATTTCACTTCAGCCCGGAAGAAATGGTCTCACTACGACCGCTTTCACGAACACAACTGACACATAACATCAGCCTCGCCGGCCTCCTCAGGCATTCCCATAATGCAGCCGATGCTTAAGTACCAGACCGGCTGCATTATGAAGGCGGGCATTCTTAGAATACAGCGTCTGGCTTGTAATACTTGTCCACATTATCCTTGGTGATGGCGACTGGTGTTGTATAGGTGATCTTTGAGGTATCGGCTGGCAGCGCGCCATCAATTGCCTTCTTCGCTAGATCAACTGCGGTTGCAGCTACAAGTGCCGGATCATTAAGGCCGGTCGCGCCGTAATTGCCTTCTTTGATCATCGCCATGGCTTCTTTCTGGCCATCGGCTGCGGCAACGAGAACAACGCCGTCGAGCTGATTGGACTGCTCCAATGCCTTGCGCGCACCAAGTACCATTGAATCGTTTTCACCCAAGACAACATTAATGTCCGGATTTGCGGTCAGAAGGTCTTCCATAGCCTTCAGGCCACCTTCGTTGTTCCACATGCCCCAGCCCTGACCGACAACTTCAAAACGGACGCGGCCTTCGTTGCGCAACTGGCCTTCAACCAGACCAGCGAGCACACCAAGACGACGCTCCTGACCAACTTCATTGCCCTTATCGCCGGAAATCAGAGCGATCTTGAGATCTTTTCCCTTGGTCTGGTTAGCGAGCCACTGGCCAACGAGCTGGCCGTTATTGGCATTCGAAGACTGAACCAGTGTAACGAAATTAGCCGATGGATCGAGCGTGGAATCAACCACAAAAACCTTTACGCCAGCGGCAGTTGCAGCGTTAACAGCTGGAACAAGGCCCTTGCTGTCGCGTGGATTGATGATGAGCGCATTGATGCCCTGCGCAACCATATCTTCAACGTCCGAAACCTGCTTGTTGAGATCATTCTGACCGTCGGCGGTCAATACTTCACAACCCAGCTCTTCCGCGCGTTTCTTCGCCGAAACTTCCTGCGCTGCAAAATAAGGCGCATCGAGCGTCTTCATCGAGATACCAATCTTGCAATCAGCAGCCTGCGCAGCGGCAAGCGCAATGAAAGACGTGGCAACAGCCAGCGATAATTTCAGCGTGACGGATTTCAAAGAATGCATACGGGCTTCTCCTCCTGGATATGGATCGGCTCCTACCGATCTTATGTCGTATTTGGGTAGCATAATTACACAAAAATTCTACGTCAACAAAATTAACGTCAGTTTTGTAACGTTTCTACCAGGTATATAACCGTAATTACCCACTTGATTGTGTTCATATCATATTTTATGTAATTTCACTACGTAATGGAGGAATAAATGTTACGCGAACCTGTAGCGAGCGTCGTCGATCCGAAATCTGGCGGCATGAGCGGCAATACTGGCCGCTACGAAAAACGCCTGAATGACCTTGTTGGTCTCTATGGTGACGAACAAGCTTTTGAAGTCTTGCGCGAAACGCATGGAAATACGGTTGTTTACGATGTCGAGGACTTCAAGCCCGGCAGCCATAGCGGTGACCTGATCTATGGTGTTACCCGCATGAATCCGGGCCGCGTTGGGAGCGAGTTCTTTCTTACCCGCGGTCATATTCACGCTAAGGCTGATCGTCCGGAAATCTATTACGGACAGAGCGGTCACGGCTTGATGCAACTCGAATCGCCTGCTGGCGAAACCCGCATCGTTGAAATCACTGCCCAAACCATTTGCTACGTTCCACCATTTTGGATTCATCGCTCGATCAATATTGGCGACACAGACCTTGTCATGGTCTTCGCCTATCCGTCCGACAGCGGACAGGACTATGGAATCATCGAGAAGTCGAATGGCATGCGCCATCGCGTGATCGCCAAGGCAGACGGCGGCTGGGAGCTGATCGAAAACCCGAATTACAAGCCACGCGATGCAGCGACCGTCGATGCGCTGATGCGCGAATACGCCTAAAAATTCAACCTGAAGGATATTGCCATGAGCAATCCTATTGACCTAATCGCCAGCCTTGGCGTCGTCCCTGTGATCGCGATTGAGCGCGTCGAAGATGCCGTTCCTCTGGCCGATGCACTGCTCGAAGGCGGCTTGCCGGTTGCTGAAATCACGTTCCGTACCGACGCTGCGGCGGACGTTCTCGCGGCAATCCGCGATGCACGTCCTGAGCTTTGCATTGGCGCGGGAACGATTCTCGACACTGCCAATCTCGACAAAGCAATCGAAAGCGGCGCACGTTTTGGTTTGGCGCCCGGCTACGACCCGCGTATCGTTGACGCGGCATCCAAAGCCAATCTGCCTTTCTGCCCTGGCATCATGACGCCAACCGACCTGACACTTGCGACTGCACAAGGCGTGCGTCTAGCGAAATTCTTCCCGGCAGGTATTGCAGGCGGACCGAAGGCACTTTCCGGCATTGCCGCACCATTCGCACATCTTGGTGTGCGCTTCATTCCGACCGGCGGTGTCACCGAAGGCACAATCGGCGACTGGCTTGCGATCAAGCAGGTCGTAGCCGTCGGCGGCACATGGATTGCCAAGACCGAAGACATTCGCGAAGGCCGCTTTGACGAAATCAAGAAGAATGCCGCCAGCGCTGTGAAAGTGGCGCGCGAAGCTCTGGAGAAGCGTGCATGAGCAAGTATCAGCCAGCGACCCAGCCGACACTCTATTTCATCGGCGTCACCACCGGCAAAAGCTCGATCATGAAAGTTTTCCCGGCCTGGGCTGAATATCTTGGCCTGAAAGACGCTGTGATCAAGGGCATCGATTTTAAGCTGCATGACGAGCCGGAAGCCTATCGTGAAGCGGTTGAATTCATCCGCAACGACCCGCTATCCATGGGTGCGCTTGTCACCACCCACAAGATCGACCTTTTCCATGCTTGCCGTGACATGTTCGATGTGATCGATCCGCACGCGCTACTGATGGATGAAACAAGCTGCATTTCCAAAAAAGACGGCAAGCTTATTTGTCATGCGAAAGATCCGATTTCTTCCGGTCTTTCCATCGATGGCTTCCTTGGTTCAGACTATTTCGAACGCACGGGAGCCGATCTTTTCTCGATGGGTGCAGGCGGCTCAACCATTGCAATAACATGGCACCTGATGCGCCAGTCGCGTGGTAAAAACGTACCGGGTCGCATCATTGTGTCCAACCGCAGTCAGCATCGCCTTGATGAAATCAAGCGTATTCATGCTGAAGTCGCCAGCGGCGTTACGGTTGAATATATTCTGGCCCCGCGCCCGGAAGACAATGACGCTGTGCTTAACAGCCTCAAGCCCGGTTCATTTATCATCAATGCGACAGGCCTTGGCAAAGATGCGCCCGGCTCGCCTTTATCCGATGCTGCCATCTTCCCGGAAAAGTCGGTCATCTGGGATCTCAACTATCGCGGCAATCTCGTTTTCCTTGATCAAGCGCGCGCACAGGAGGAGGCGAAGTCGCTGCAAGTTGTGGACGGTTGGACCTACTTCATCCACGGTTGGACACAGGTGATCGCAGAAGTCTTTCATATCGACATTCCAACAAGCGGTCCTGCTTTTGATCGCATTTCGGAAATCGCTATTGAGGCAGCAGGACGGTAATGATGGCACAGCGTATTCTCGTTACGCCGCGCTCGCTCACAGCCGAGCCGCATCCGCATATTGAAAGCCTGCGCAATTCAGGCTTCGAAATCGTCTATTCCACGGCGGGAAAAACGCCCGACGAGGACGAACTCGTGCAGCTGGTAAGCGATGTTTCGGGTTGGCTGGCGGGTGTAGAACCCGTCTCGCCACGTGTCATTGAAGCAGCACGTTCGCTCAAAGCTATCAGCCGCAATGGAGTTGGAACCGATAATTTGCCGGTCGAACTTCTAACCGAACGCGGCATCAAGGTGCTGATTGCAGAGGGTGCGAACTCGCTGGGCGTTGCAGAACTGGCCATAGGCCTGATCTTCAGCGCACTACGCTCCATTCCACAAGCTGATACGGGCATTAAAGCCGGTGGCTGGCCTCGTCAGCGCGGCATTGAAATTCGCGGTCGCACCGTTGGCGTTATCGGCTGCGGCGCGATTGGTCGCGAAGTTGCGCGTATGCTGGTGGCAGTTGGTGCAAAGGTTATGGGCTATGACCCGCTCAAACCTGACCTTGGCCTGCCTGCGGACAAATTCAGCTTTGCCGAAGTGGACGATATCATTGCTCAGGCAGATATTGTGACGCTGCATTGCCCGGCCCCGCGCGATGGCTCGACACTGATCTCGCGTGAACGACTTGCGACCGCAAAACCGGGGCTTATCCTCGTCAACACTGCCCGCGCAAAGCTGGTCGATGATCAAGCGATTATCGACGCTCTCAACAGCGGGCAACTGTCAAACTACGCAACAGACGTGTTCGAGCAGGAGCCGCCTTTGTCACTGGACCTTGCCTCGCACCCAGCCGTTATTGCAACAAGCCATATTGGCGGTTTCACTGCGGAAAGCGTTGACAGAGCCACCAAAATTGCTGCTGACAATCTGGTCGCTGCGCTTAAGAATTAAAGGACTTCGATATGCCGGGATGTTTGCAGGAAATTGCTCAGACGCTTCCATTGGAGGACTATCTGCGTAAACCGCCGCAACCCGGCATTCGTCTTTCCTGGCTGGGACAAGCGGGCTTTGTACTCGAAGCGCACGAAAAGCGCATCGTTATCGATCCCTATCTGTCCGATAGCCTGGCCGGAAAATACAAAGGTACCCCGCGTCCGCATACACGCATGATGTCGCCGCCGGTTTCACCCGATGGCATTCATTATGTTGATCTGGTCGCATGTACCCATGCGCACACGGACCATATGGACCCCGGCACTTTGCCGACACTTCTCAAGCAAAACCCCAATGCACTGTTGCTTAGCCCCTGTGCGATGAAAGAACAGGCCCTTATCCGCTCAGACGTATCAGAGTACCGTATGGCTTTGATTGATGCTGGAGAAGCATACGAACTCGGATCGATCAAAATCACAGCAACACGCGCCGCCCATGAGACGCTTGAAACCGACACAAACGGCTACCACAAATTTCTAGGCTATGTGTTTGATTGCGGTGCTTTACGCATCTGGCACTCTGGCGACTGCATTCCCTTTGAAGGCTTGGAAGCCGAAGTTTCGGCTCTCAATCCCGACGTTGCATTGTTACCGGTAAATGGCCGCAGACCCGAACTCTCGAACAATGGCGTTCCTGGCAATTTCACACTTACAGAAGCGATTGCGCTAGCAAGAACACTTCAGTGCACAGACATGATCGCCCATCATTACGGTATGTTTGACTTCAACGCCGAAGCACCGGAAAACATTGACGCTGCGGTTAACGCAACGAGTGACATTGCTATTCACAGAGCACGCACGGGAGTAACGTTCGTAAGCCGCGCCCTAACCTATTGAATATTTGTCAAAAACCGATTCCGATTTGCGAATTGATACTGTAACATATTGAGAATGCGGCCCGAACCACGCGGCCGCGAGAGGGATTTTTGAATGGATATTGAAGGGCGCAGCGAGACGCGTGGCCTCAACAGCCGCAACATCATTGAAGTCATTCGCACCATGCGACCTGAACTGCGCAAATCGGACCGCAAGGTTGCTGATGTCGTGCTAGAAGATCCCCACCGTATCATGAACGCGACGGTCAGCGAGACCGCAACGCTTGCAGACGTCAGCCAACCGACAGTCCTGCGTTTTGCAACGGCAGTGGGCTGTTCTGGTTTTCAGGATTTAAAAATCAAGCTCGCGCAAAGCCTTGCACTCGGCACCCCTGCGACACACTCGGTTCTGGTCGAAACGGATGAGCCGGAAGTGGTTGCTGAAAAAATCTTCGACTATACGATGACCAGTCTCGACTGGGCGCGGTCGCGCCTAGATAAAGATGCGCTGCATAAAGCAATCGACATTCTCTCGAACTGCAACGCAATCGTATTTTTTGGCTTCGGCGCTTCGGGTATAGTTGCGCGCGATGCACAGCAGAAGTTCCCGTTGTTTGGCGTGCCTTGCGGTGCGGAACTCGACTCGCACCAGCAATTAATGGTCGCGTCGATGATGAAACCGGGCGCGGTCGCCTTTGTTATTTCCAACACCGGCACGACGCGTTCAATCATCGAGATCGCTCGTATTGCACGCGAAAACGGTGCAGCGGTAATCTGCCTTACTGGCTCGGACTCGCCGCTTACCAATTATTGCGATGTTTCTCTCATCGTCGAAACACTCGAAAATACCAATATGTACACGCCGACCATTTCGCGCATTGCCGCTTTGGTGGTAATCGATATTCTTTCGACCAGTGTCGCCATGCGTCGCCCAACAGGCGAACAAGACCGCATTCACCGCATGAAGCGTTTGCTTAGCGACATGCGCAAGATGCAGCCAATCTAAATTCAGGATAAAAAAATGCCGGAATTGTAGGAGCAATTCCGGCCAGTTGTTCTCCAGGTAGAGAATTCTTGAACGACCCCGTTAAAGGGTTTTGAGCATCCCGCCATCGACAAAATAAGTCGAACCAACGCTGTAGCTTGCACGTGGGGAGCATAGGAAAACGAAGAAATGCGCGAGCTCTTCCGGCGTACCGAAACGCTTGGAGGCAGCGTGTTCATTGGCTACGTCTTGCAGATAGCCCTCCCAGTCTCCGCCCTTATCAGCAGTCAACTGCTTAGCAGTCTTCACCCAGTCAGGCGTCAGGATGAGGCCCGGATTAACGCAATTGACGCGGATATTATCGCCAATGACTTCGGTAGAAAGCGTTTTCGAGAACATCATCAAGGCGGACTTGGTGACATTGTAAATCGGCTCATACCAAAGCGGCTGTACAGCGCAGATCGAAGCATTGTGCAGTACAACACCGCCGCCCTTGGCCTTCATCTGCGGCACCAATCCACGCGCTAGGCGGACTGCAGCCATGACATGCAGGTCCCAATAGAATTGCCATTTTTCATCCGGCGCATCCATGATGGTCTCATTGGAGCCAGTACCTGCATTGTTGATGAGAATATCCGCGCCACCTGCGGAAGCCGCAGCGGCGATAACGGCGTCAGTGCCTTCCACAGTCGCCATATCAGCCGCCACACCGATGGCATTAACGCCGAATTTTTCAGCAATGCGCAGTGCTTCTGCTTCCACGCGTTCTTTACCACGCGCTACCAGCACAAGATTAGTGCCTTCCGCGGCCAAGCCTTCAGCAATAGCCAAACCGATACCCACCGACGCGCCGGTGATCACGGCGGTCTTTCCCTTTAATTGCAGATCCATAATAACTCCTGCGATACAGCCGTATGGCTGCCTATTTTGCGATGAGGATGTTGTCGCGATCCATGGTGACGGCGACGGTTAGAATGAGCACAGCGCCAAAAACGATCTGCTGGGCGAAGATGTCGATGCCGACAAATGTCATACCAATGCGCACGACCGACACGATCAGCGCACCGACCAGCGTGCGCCCAACACCGCCAAGACCGCCAGTAATTGGCGTACCACCTACGAGGACTGCGGCGATGGCTGGAAGCAGCAACTGACTGGCACCTGTTGGCGAACCGCTGGTCATGCGCGCTGCCAGCATGACGCCTGCAACCGCTGCAAAAAGCGCAGACAAGACAAAGGCATAAACTTTCTGTCGGTCCACATGGATACCGGCAGCAATAGCAGCGGGTTCACCTGCGCCAATGGCGTAGCAATAGCGACCGAAGCGGGTATATCGCTGGATATAAATGCCGATGAGACACATCAGCAGGCCAAGCAGAATGATGTTTGGAACACCAAGCGTCGTACCGGCAATCCAGTTGAGCATTGGACGATCAGCTGCGCTGATACCAATGCTGCGCGCTTTGGAAAGATAAAGCGCCATACCTGAGACCACGCCGCCAGTGGCAAGCGTTGCAATGAAGGAGGGAATTTTCAAGCGCACATGCACAAGGCCACTGAACAATCCGGCACCAACGCCGCAAAGAAGCGCAACCGGAAAGGCCAGCAGTCCGACTTCAGGCAAGAGCATTGCCGTCACTACGCTTGCAAGTGACGCCACGGCTGGCAGGCTCAGATCAATGCCACCAATCACGATGACAAAGGATAAGCCGGCCGCAAGCGTGAATAGCGCCATGGTATCTGCAAGTAAAATCAAACCAGTATTGACGCTGGCAAAGCCCGGCGAATAGGCCGAAATGAGCACCACCATAACGACCAGAAAGCCGAGCGGTGCATATTGTCGAAGCTGTGCAGCAGTAAACAATGTAGATGCACCTGAAACGTTGGGGAGAGCGGTTTTCTCGTTCATAATCACACCATGTGCTCGACCAGTTGCACCTGCGACGGCTTTGCGCCTGTCGAAGCGGGAATGCGTGCGGTGACTTCTCCATCACGCATGACAAGAATGTTGTGCGACAGACCGATAGTCTCTTCGAGAGTGTCGGCGATAAGGATGATCGCATAACCCTCGCGGCTTAGCTGACGCATCAGGCGGAAAATTTCTTCCTTTGCACCCACGTCCACGCCGCGTGTCGGGTGATCAAGAATAAGAATGCGCGAGCCTGCCGTCAGCCACTTGGCCAAGACGACCTTCTGCTGGTTGCCGCCGCTTAATGCCTGACACAGAGCGTGCGGTCCCGGTGCACGGATCGTGAGTTTCTTAATCCAGTCTTCAGCCAGAGTCGTCTCGCGATGATGCTGAATACCAATCGGGCCTTCCACAACATCAAGACGCGATAACGTGATGTTGGAGGCAATCGGCATCATCATCACGAGGCCTTCAAGCCTGCGCTCGCTTGGAATATAGCCAATACCACGCGCTACAGCCTCGGTAGGATTGGCGAGCTTAACCGCCTTGCCATTAAGCAACATTTCGCCCGACGTTGGTGTCTCAAAGCCAAAGAAACTACGGATAAGTTCTTCACGGCCAGAGCCAATGACACCGGCAATTCCAAGTATCTCACCTTCGCGAAGCGACAGATCGACATTGTGATATTTACCCGTGCAGGACAGATTGCGCGCTTCGAGCGCAATCTTGTCACTCGGCTCAGCCTGTTCTGACTCCAGATAATATTCCGTGTGCATCTCACGGCCCACCATGATCCGGTGAAGATCCGCACCATCGACACCCGCCGCATCCATAGTGGCAACGCCCTGCCCGTCTTTCATCACGTAGATGCGGTCGCTGATTTCCAATACTTCATCAAGGCGGTGCGAAACGAACACAAAGCTTGCACGAGATTTGAGCGCCCGAACACGGTCAAACAAAATGTCGATTTCTGATTGCTCCAGAACCGATGTCGGCTCATCGAGCAAAATGATCAGATCGCCTTCAACCCGATCAGCCAATGACAACGCCTTGGCAAGCTCTACCATCTGCCGCTCAGCAAATGAGAGATCACCCGCAAACTTAGACGGATCGGCGTGAATACCGACCTGCTTCAAATGCTTGGCGGCTGCGTCATTCATCTTGCGCCAGTTCACCAGACCAAAGCGGATGAAGCGTTGTTCTTGTCCTAGAAATATATTTTGCGCGATGGAGAGGTTCAGCAGCAGCGACTGCTCCTGAAACACCATAGCGACGCCTTGGTCGTTCGCCTGTTGCGGCGAGTTGACGGCGAAAGGCTTTCCGTTGCGGGTGATTGTGCCAGTGCTAGGACGCTGGGTGCCTGCGAGAATGCGCATAAGGGTCGATTTACCCGCGCCGTTTTCGCCCACGAGTCCAACCACTTCGCCGGGGCGAATTTCTAGATCCACACCCTTGAGAGCATGAACACTGCCAAATGATTTTGTCAGTCCACTAATCGTCAACATGGCTTATTTCACAATCTTGAAGCGGGTGCGGCGCGTGGCATAAGCAACGGCTCCGATGATCATCAGACCAAGAAATGCCTGTTGCAGATAAGGCGGGATGCCGAGCAGAACCATGCCGTTAGCCAGAACGGAAACTATGAGAACACCGATGAGCGATTGCAGCACACCACCCTGTCCGCCAAGAAGCGAGGTTCCGCCGACAACAACAGCCGTGATTGTGGTGAACAGGCGACCCGTGCCAATATCGGCATTGCCCTGCCCAAGCTGCGCGGCAGCAAGCACGGCACCGAGGCCATAAAATGCGCCAGCCATCGCGAAAACAAACAACTTGGTGCGCAGGACCGATACACCGGAAAGAACCGCAATGTCCTCGCCGCCACCAAGCGCATAGATATGGCGACCAAGGCGCGTATGGTTTTGTACCACCCAAGCGACGAACAGAGCAGCAAGCGCAATCCAGACGGTAAAGGGAAGTCCCGCAAAACGCTCAAGTGCAAAGCTACGCACTGCAGCTTCACGAATAGCAATCGTCCCGCCGCCAACCATCAAAGTGGCAATGCCAAGCCCGATAAACCACATGCCAAGCGTCACCATGAAAGACGGTATGCGCAAGATGACATGCAACAGGCCGGAAAACGCGCCCATTGCGGCACCTACTGCAATCGCCGCAATCACGCCCAACACACTGCCCAACCATGAACTGTCCGCGGCCACCATAGATGCAAGCACCACGCCTGCCAGCGCCATGACGCCTTCTACGGAAAGATCGATGCTGCCAAGCAGGATCACAAACGTCGCGCCAAGTGTCAGCACCACTGGAATGGACGAAGCCGATGCAATACGCACGAAGTTATTGACCGAGAAGAAGTTAGGGCTGATCAGCCCCAACCCAATGCATAGAACGACCAACACGATAAGAGGTGCGAGCCGGCGCATCAGCTCCGGCAATCGGCTTTGAGGGCCGTTTTTAGATATGGCAACGCCTTTAGCGTCAGCCGGACTGAAATCCTGGCTCGCAACTCTCATATGCTTTTCCTGTCAGGCAATGTTCCGCCGAATACGGCGTGTCGCATCAGACTGCGAGGGGCTTAACCCTCGCGGATTTGTCCGCTTGCACGCCCCCAAAGGTCCTTGAAATCAAGGTTCGGTGTGTTCTTGATGTTGTTTTCGTAAAAGTCATCAACATTGTCTTTGGTCACGACCAAGGCCGTACCGTAGAACTCGCGATGATCTTTTGGCTCTTTCGATGGATCAAAGACGCCAGCGCGCGCGCTGTAAGGAATTGCAAGCCCCATCGCCCCCTGCCAGAACGGATCAGACGACACGGTCGCGGCAAACTCGCCATTCTTCACAGCTTCAACAGCTGTTCCGATGCCATCAACGCCGGTGATTGGAATCTGCCCGGCGAGACCTTCCGCACGCAATGCTTCCAGCGCGCCGATACCCATATCATCATTCGCGCACCAGATGCCTTTGATGTCATCGCCAAAACGGGTCAGCCATGCACTGACAACGTCGAAAGCTTTGCTTGACTGCCAATCAGCAACCTGAAAATCCAGAAGCTGCACATCAGGATGTGCTGCAAGCGCCTTCTCAAGGCCCTGACGACGATCAATAGCAACCGTGTTCGACAGTGTGCCGCCGAGACCCAGAATTCCGCCCTTGCCACCAATGGACTTAATGAGGATTTCGGCAGTCTCCGCGCCATAGCGCTGACCATCGAAGCTCACATGCGCAACGTAATATGGATCATGATCCCAAGGATGCAGATCGGCAGGCTTGTTCCACTGCGTCAGCACATGTGCTTTAGCTGCAGCGCAAGCTTCCACAATAGGGCGTGCATCGGCAGCGTCGTTTGGATCGACATTGATAACCGCATTACCGCCTGTGCGTGCCAAAATTGCACGAATATCGGCAATGCCCTTCTCGCTATCGCCTTCAGTAACGAGCGTCACATAGTCCAGACCAAGCGATTTTGCGAAAGCTTCGCCGCCTTTATTCCATGCGGCGTGATATGGATTTGAAAGCGAACGGATCGCATTCACCAGCGTTGGCTTCTGCTCGGCAAGTGCGCGCAGCGAAGACATTCCACTGAAAGCTGAAAGTGCACCAAGACCTGCAGCACCCTTCATGAAGGCGCGCCTGCTGAATGGCGTCGTACGAATTAGGCTCATGCGTTTTTCCTCCCAAAACCCGCATTGACTAGCTAGTCACTAGTAGTGCATAGCTATGCAAAGAGATTGCGTGTCGTCAATAGAAAATTTTTGGTGATTGCTATCTGACAACGCGAAAGTCAGTTCAAATCCTTGAAAGCATTTGAACATAATGGCAAAACGAAACCTGATGATTGTTCAAAAACGGGACATGAAGCCGCAAAGGATATGGAATGAAACGTGATAAGCCCTACGCATCATCCACTGATGTGGCGAGACTGGCAGGCGTTTCTCAATCCGCTGTTTCACGAACCTTTAAGCCGGGCGCTAGCGTTTCACCCGAAACACGCAAAAAAGTCTTGGCTGCAGCGGAAGAACTGGGGTATCGCCCAAGCTTCATCCCGAGCATCATGCTAAGCCATCGCTCTCGACTAGTAGCGGTGGTAATAGGCGGCCTATACAACCCCTTCTATACATCCGTTCTTGAAACCTTCTCCAAAATGCTCCAGGCAGAAGGCTGGCGCATCTTGCTGGTGCACGTCGAAAGTGGCCACACCTTCGATGATATTGTGCCAATGCTGGCAGGCTATCGTGTTGATGCCATCGTCAGCGCACTCGCGGTTCTTAGTCCAGAAGCGCTGGAACAATTATCGCAACTGCGCGTACCAGTAATCTCTTTTAACACCCGCTTTTCCGGCGAATGGGTGCATTCGATTAGCTGCGATAGTGTTGGTGCATCGCGTGTTATGGCCGAGCATTTCATTGAACGTGGCGCACGCAAGTTTGCCTATATTACCGGCCCAGTCGATAGTCAGGCAAACATTGATCGACAGTTCGGTTTTTGTAAGCGTCTTGAGGAAACTGGCTTCGAGCCCCCTCTCATTTTAGAGGGCAACTATCGTTATGAAGCGGGATATGCTGCGATCAAGCAGCTTAAAGACATGATGAGTTCGACAAAAGAGCTACCAGATGCGATTTACTGTGCAAACGACCTATTGGCGCTTGGCGCTATAGATGCGTTACGGAAGGAAATCGGTGTTCGTATCCCTGATGACATCATCGTTGGAGGTTATGACAATATAGCAGAAGCTGGCTGGGCATCTTACAACCTTACCACACTGGTTCACGACGGCGAAAAAATGGTTGAGCGAGCGATAGGAATCCTCGCTGAAAGCGAGCCCGGGCAGATTGGCGAGCGCGACCACCAATCTGTTATCGCGTCTCCACTAATTATTCGAAACAGTACAGGCGGGTCTCAGCCAGCAGGCGAGGCAAAACTATAAAATTCCGCCTTTATCAGCTCGCTGCAAAAAAAGAGGGTAAAACGATAAGAATAGACTGAAGAACACGCACGAAACTGCTAGTGGCTTAATGGTGGATATAAGGAGAAATCATGCGCTTGATTATCATGGCAGCTATGATGCTGGTGGTTACGGGAATTGCAAATGCAGCTGATAAGCCTATTGACACTTATTACGCACGTTTAAGCGAGCGCGACCACTATAGTTCATCTGGCCAGCGCCTTACAAAAGTTGCAGGCATCATCCGACAGGACCGAGCCAATGTGCACCAGTTTGGCAAAGTCGACGCAGAAGACGAAAAAGATAAATTCTTCAGCAGCAAAGAGAACCGCGCCAAACTGGAGAATATGCTTGCGAACGTTCGAATCTCACCGATTGATCAGGCGACCATTATCAATGCAACGCCCGTGATTTTCGTTGAGGTCTATCCAACCTATGTCGTTGTAACAATGAAGTAATAACACCCTGCAGCATAGGCATCTTCAACGCGCTCTCAGCATTATTTTAGTTGTGGTCACGTTATCAATACGTTCTCTTGAATAGAGCAGTGGAACTGGGCTTGCTTCCTGCCAATTTGCTAGAAGATCCTTATAGTGCTCCGATGAAGGCAAACCCGATTGTCCGGGATTGTTGACAAACAAACTGTTATCCCAATCCCCCACATCAATGACCATCCGGACAGATGGACCTGCGACAACCGAGAAGTCGTGCAATCGGTACGTGGCATAATTAAGCGTCGAACTGCTACCACCCAAAGCTAACGGCTCAATCGACCAGTCGTCCTCTGTCAACGACTGTAAGGGATGGCGCAGCTCAAGCTTATGGATGTCACCCCATGCCCATTGCGTAGCATCCGCCCCCATCAAAGAGGCGCATTCAGCCCAGGCATCGGTGAGACTTTGTTGAATTGCCGCAATATGCCTGGAGGATGTTTCCGCATTTTCCAGCCATGACACAATGCTCGGTGAATCGAATGGCATGAGCAGTGGTACAACTTCCGGGGTCGCACCCTCGGCCTTTGCAACAAGCGGTCCAAGATACTTGTTCAGCCAGACTTCAAAAAGCGCTGCCGTTGCAGATTTTGCCGAAAGGTCCGCACCCCAATCGCGAAGAAGCAGCACAGCCGGATCATCACTATGCTGGAGCAGTCCCTTGAGGCTTTTTAGTGTCCGCGCGGCAATGGGCGAAAAAGTGGAGGCTTGCAAGCGTGCACAGTCTTCAAGCGATATGGGCGCTTTGCGCGACAGCGCTTGATGTAAGGTGTCGTGACGACTGCTATCCAGCCATTCATAACCAATGGCCGGATTGTTGGCTGTCCACGCATCGGGCACATTCATGGCGTTGGCGGTCGCGATAAAGCCGCGTTCTGGATTAACTTCAACAGGGCCAGACTGCGGAGCCAGATAGCCATTCCACTCATAACGCCCATCACCGGGGACAGGTAAAAGTCCGTCCCAGTTCTCGCGAACAGGCGTGGCCCCTGAAGGCTTCCATGCAATGGTGTTTGTGGTATCTGCATAGATGTGATTAACCGACGGGCATCCCCAGCCATCCAGCGCTCTGGCATAATCAGCATAGTTTTTAGCCCGCATAACGGACAGGCTGGCCATATAAGGTGCCATGCCCGCATCCATCCAGACTGTACGCAGGCCAAAAGCGCGGTTGTTCGCTTTATCCTCATAGAGCACAGGACCATGCCGCGTGAATTTCAGTTCGACGGTTTGATCCAGATGCCCTTTAACGGGGATGGCTTCAGTAATCGTCGTGAACCGCTCCCAATTGCCTTGGTAGGCATATTGGTCGTGGTTGTTTTCATCAGTCTGATAAACGTAGATATCTTCCTGATCGGCTCCAAAGATGGTGAGGCCAAAGGCAGCGGTGCCGTTGTGACCCATGGAAATCCCGGGAACCATTGGCTCCCCTGCGCCAATCACATCAAGGCCCGGCATGGACAGGTGAACCACATAACGGATTGATGGCAGGCCGTGAGTCCGATGGGGATCGAGTGCCAATATCGGTCGCCCGGTCGTGGTCTTTTCAGCTGCGATTGCCCAATTATTAGAACCCTCTTCAAAAGAGGCGCGCGCGATGTCGCCGGACGCCGAAACAACCGTCCAGAGACCTGCTTCATCAAGTGTTGCAGCCAATCGTTCTTTGGAGAAGGTGGCAGGACTGACAGCGAGCTGGAAGTCACGCAAAACCCTGTCAGTCATGATGTGGGGATCAAAGCCGTCGACCGGCTTTGGTACCACGCCCTGCGACAATTCCTTGCGCAACTGATCGAGCTTACCACCCAGCTCCACACCCGCTTTTGCCATGACTTTTGAGCGCAAAAGCTCGGATGATGCATTTCGTGTCAGCGAATGGGTGCGTACGCGCACTACGTCTTCAGCACACCAACGGTCAGGCTTGTGACCGAGCAGAGAGAACTCCGGCGGAAGTGTCCTCTCGCCTGCTTCACAGGCATCGATATATGCATTGATTCCTTGAGCAAAAGCCGCGCATATCTGTTCAGAATCTGGATCATAGGCCTTCCATTCCGGCGCCATGTCTCCGCGATAAAGCAGCAGGCGTGCAGCCCTGTCCTGCTCAAGATAGCCGGGGCCAAAATCACGCGCCAGCAGACCAAGCCCGCGCTTGCGTGCTATATCGATCTGCCAGAGCCGATCGCGCGCGGCATTAAAACCTTGTGCGAAAAAAAGATCATGCAGGTTTTCCGCCCTGATATGGGCGACGCCCCATTGATCCACACTAATCGTGACTTCACTCAGCAAACCCGCGATGCGGGTTGCCGTTGATCTTGTAGCATCGGCCATGGCCGCACCTCTGGCTGTTATTCCAGTGAGAGAAACAGGCCCGCATGAAGGCGAGCACGTTCGACCAGACTGTCTTCGAAAATATGCTCGCCCAGCGTATGCAGGCCTTCACCACGCACACCGATGGAATCGAGCGTCGGGACACCAAGCGCTCCGGTAAAATTACCGTCCGAGCCGCCGCCCGAACTCTGGACCGACATGGTGAAGCCGATCTCCTTTGCGATATCATTGGCAAAGTTGAAGAGTTTCGTATCCTGCGGCTGACCCGGCTCCCACACAGGACGCGTGACACCACGGGTGACGATCAATTCAACCCCGTCTTTATCTCCGCCAAGCGCCATGATCCGCGCAACGCCGTCTTCCAGGTCTTTTTGCGTTTTGGCCATGCTAAGCGCTTCGGCATTACAGCTTGATGAGACGCAATTGACCCATTGGCCTGCATGAATAACACCTACCGAGAAAGTGCAATCGTCTGTCGTTAGTGCTTCGATCTCGATAATTTTTTCGGCCATACGACGGATTGCCGAACGGCCTTCTTTGAGCAGCCAACCGGCATGGCTTGGCTTGCCGACAGTCTCAAGATTGTATCGAGCGATTGCATAACGACCGACAACCGCGCCACCATCACGCAATGCTGGTTCTGGCACCAGAACATATTTGTTCTTGAGCGCTTCCTGCTCAATCAAATCGCGGGTCGAAGGTGTGCCGACTTCTTCATCCGGTGTCAAAAGAAACGTAACGGGAAGCTTTGTTGTAAGCCCGCTCCGTGCGATCTCACGCATGGCTTCAAGGGCCACGAAGTTGCCACCCTTCATATCCTGAATACCGGGGCCGTAAAGTTTACCGTCCTCGCGGCGATAGGGATTGATGTTGATCACACCGAGCGGATGAACCGTATCAAGATGACCTGACACCAGAATACCCGGCTTGCCCTGATCCTTATGCGGGAAACGAGCGCGCAGGGAGCCGCCGAACCCCATGCGACCCGGAATGAATTCAATTGTGGCACCTGCTGCCGCAAAATCATAAGCGGCAACCTCAACCATGCGATTAACAGCACTTGCATCGAAGGTCGGGCTTTCCGTTTCGATCCAAGGGCGCAGGCGCGCAATCATGTCATCGAGGTTAAATGGCAATTCATGCATACTCATGCTGCTAAGTCCTTGTTTACTGGCAGGCGGGTTTCCACGATCCGGGCATAGATCGACGCTCCGATTGGCAGTGTTTCAGGCTCAAGTACGAAAGCTGGATTATGCAGCGCAGCTTTACCGCCATGCATCACATTGATGTAAGCGCCCGGTACACGCGCGAGCATGTCGGCAAAATCTTCACTGCCCATAAATGCCGGGCAATCATCGCTCACATTGTCGTCACCCAGCACATCGCGCGCTGCCGCCATATAAGCATCGGAGAGTTCATGGTCGTTGCGCAGGACGTCAAAGACGTTGCGAAGATCGACATCAACCGTGATACCGTAACCCGCAGCCACACCTGCACAGATTTCACGGATACGGCTTTCCGCAAGCTCACAGACACGCTGCTCGAAATAGCGGATGGTGCCGGTGATGGTTGCCACTTCCGGCACGATATTATAGGCGCTGCCGGTATGAAACTGCGTGCAGGATACAACGCAGGCATCCGTTGCAGGGATGTTGCGTGACACGATGGTCTGCAACTGTCCAACCAGATCAGCGCCAATCACCAGCACATCGCGGGCATTGTGCGGCTGGGCTGCATGACTGCCCTTGCCGGTCAGTTTGATGTCGAAGAAGCTTGCGCCAGCCATAGCCGCACCCTTGCGGATAAGCGCTTTGCCGAGTGTGCCCATAGGCTGGTTATGCATTCCGTAGATTTCGTCGCAAGGGAAACGCTCAAACAGTCCTTCGGCAATCATGCCGCGTGCTCCACCCAGACCTTCTTCGGCGGGCTGGAAAACAAAGACGGCAGTGCCTTCGAAATTGCGCGTCTCAGCAAGATATTGAGCCGCACCAAGCAGCATGGTTGTATGACCATCATGCCCACAGGCATGCATCCGGCCGGGATTTTGCGACGTGTAAGACACGCCCGAAATCTCGTCGATCGGCAGCGCATCCATATCTGCACGCAGACCCACACGGCGATTGCCTGGGTTTCTGCCTTTCAGAATGCCAACGACACCGGTTTCGGCGATGCCCGTATGCACCTCGTCAAAGCCCCATTTTTCTAAGAGTTCCGCTACAACGCCTGAAGCATGTTGTTCCTCAAAGCCAATTTGCGGATGACGATGTAGATCTTCGAAAACCGCGCGCATCTCGCCGGCTTTCTCCTCAATAAACGGTATGATGGGCATGATTTCATTCCTGTCTGAAATACTGAAGATAATTCAAGCGGCCGGACGTCCCGCCGCAAAATCCCAGAAGCGACCGGGCGCCGCCTCTATCAAAGAGCGCGTATATTCATGCGAAGGCTTGCCAAGCACGTCGGAAGCATTGCCCTGCTCGACAACCTGTCCGCGTTTCATCACCAGTACATCGTCGCAAATCTGCGCGGCCACACGCAGATCGTGGGTGATAAAAATGATGGCGATGCCGGTATCGCGCTGCAATTCGGCGAGAAGTTCGAGAACCTGCGCCTGTACCGAAACATCAAGCGCCGACACAGCCTCGTCGGCCACCAGAATATCTGGTCGAAGGGCTACCGCACGCGCAATGGCAATACGCTGTCGCTGGCCACCGGAAAACTGATGCGGATAACGCTTCAGCGAATCCTCCGGAAGCGAAACGATCTTCAAAAGACGCTTTGCTTCAGCGACCGCCTCTTCATAAGGCACACCATAATTGACCGGGCCTTCCGTCAGGCTTTGCTCAATTGTCCAACGCGGGTTCAATGAGCGGAACGGGTCCTGAAACACGACCTGAAGCTTCTTGCGGAACGGCTTCATTTCGCGTTTTCCAAGATGCGCAATGTCCCGCCCATCTACGACGACTTCACCCTCCGTCGGCTCGATCAAACGCATAATTGAGCGGGCAACAGTTGTTTTTCCGGAACCGGATTCCCCGACGATGCCAAGCGTCCGCCCCGGTTGCAGCTCGAAATTCACTTCATACGAGGCTTTAACGCCGGGCTTGGTGCTGAATAGTCCACCAGTTTTATAGGTCATGCCAAGGTCACGAACGCGGATCACCGCTTTATGTCCCTGTGGCTCACGCGCCAGTCGCGGAATAAGGCTTGGCACAGAGCCAAGCAGGTCTTTGGTATATTGCTGCTGTGGCGATGTCAGAACGTCACGGATGGTCCCGCGTTCCACGATCTCACCGCTGCGCATAACACAGACGCGATCAGCAATTTCGGCAACTACGCCCATATCATGGGTGATGAACAGCACGGCTGTTCCATGCTTCTCCTGCAATTCTGCAATAAGCGACAGGATTTGTTTTTGTGTTGTCACGTCAAGCGCAGTGGTCGGCTCATCGGCAATCAGAACCATCGGCTCCAGGATGAGCGCCATAGCGATCATGATACGCTGACGCTGCCCACCTGAAAGCTGGTGCGGATAGCTCTGATAAATACGCTCCACATCGGGCAGATGTACCTGCTCCATGATGTTGATGACTTTGGCACGCTTGGCCTCTGACGAAAGGCTGGTATGAACATCCAGAACTTCCGTGATCTGCTCACCCACCCGCATAACAGGATTAAGCGCCGTCATCGGTTCCTGAAAGATCATGGAGATACGTGTTGCACGCATCTTTTTCATGTCCGCAGCCGACAGCTTGAGCAAATCGGTGCCGTCGAGCCTGATCGCCCCTTCTTTGACCAGAAGTGCATCTTTCGGCAAGAGCCCCATTGCGGTGAGCGACGTTACCGACTTACCTGAACCGGATTCGCCCACGAGACAGACGGTTTCGCCCTTGCGAATGTCAAAGCTTACGCTACGCAGAACTGGTGTGCCGCCGGGAAGTGCCACAACAAGATTTTCGACTTCCAGAACGACAGGTTCATGTGTGAAATCACGATTGCGCAGTTCCATATCAGCCCTCCCGCTTTTTCAGACGTGGGTCGAGTGTATCGCGCGCTGCGTCACCCAATAGATTGATCGACAAAACGCAGAGTGTCAGCAACAGACCCGGCCAAAGCACGATCGATGGCTTGATGCGGAAAAACTGGCGACCTTCTGCCATGATGTTGCCCCAGGTTGGGATTTCCGTGCTGATACCGGCACCAAGAAACGACAGGATTGCTTCGGTCAGGATTGCCGACGCAATGATGTAAGTGCCCTGCACGATGAGCGGTGCCATCGTATTGGGCAGCAGATGCCGGAACAGAATCTTCGGTGTGCTTGAACCAAGTGCTAAGGCTGCTTCAACATAGGGTTCCTCACGCGCGGTCAGAATGACAGAGCGGACCAGACGCACGACGCGGGGAATTTCCGGAATGGTGATCGCTATGATGACAGAGCCAATCGACGGACCGTTGAGAGCGACCAGAGCAATCGCGATCAGGATCGATGGCATCGCCATCAGAGCATCCATCATACGCATGATGATGGCATCTGCGGTACGAAAGAAACCGGCAATAAGGCCTATGATCACGCCAACACCAATAGATGCGGCGGCGGCCAGAAGTCCGATCAGCAGCGAAATACGCCCGCCGAGGATCATGCGCGAAAAGAGATCGCGACCATAATTGTCCGTTCCAAGCAGATATTCATCCGAAGCAGGCTTAAGCCGCATCATGGGGTTCATGGCGAGCGGATCGTGTGGAGCAATCCACGGCGAAATGAGGGTGAGAAGAAGGATTGCACCGAGAAGAATGGCGGCAATCATCGGCCCGATACCAACGCGTGCAACGCGCGGCAGCGAGAACATGCGGAGCATCCAGTGCATACCCGCTGATGTTTTTTCTGAGCGCATCAATAACGAATCCTTGGGTCGAACAGTGTATAGGAAAGGTCGATCAGCAGATTGACGAACACATAAAGCGCACTTGTCAGCAGGATCATCGCCTGAATGACCGGATAATCGCGCGCAAGAACTGCATCGACCGTCAGGCGACCGATGCCCGGAATATTGAAAATGCTTTCGGTTACGACCACACCGGAAATCAGCAGGGCAAATCCGGTGCCAACGATGGTCACAACCGGCACAGCTGCGTTTTTGAGCGCGTGAACGAAGAGCAGGCGGCGATCACTCACGCCTTTGGCACGGGCGGTGCGAATATAATCTTCGCCAAGTACATCTAGCATTGCCGCACGGGTCATGCGGGCGATCAGCGCGATGTAGATCGAAGCAAGTGTAAGAGCAGGCAGGATTGCGCGCTCCAGAAAGCCACCCAAGCCTGATGAAATCGGCTTGAAGCCCTGTACCGGAAGCCAGCCAAGATTGACCGAGAAAATCAACAGTAGCACATAGCCAACAAGAAAGACCGGAACGGAAAAGCCAAGAACTGAAAAGCTCATGACAAGATAGTCTGCCCATGAACGGTGGCGCCATGCAGCAATCACACCCATTGGAATAGCGACAAGCACTGCAATGATAATGGTCAGCACAGCGATAGAGATTGTGGGGCCGATACGCTGCGAAACCATATCGAGAACTGGTACGCCCGAAATCAGCGACACTCCGAGATCGCCCTGCATGATCTTACCCATCCAGGTGAAATACTGGGTGAGGATTGGCTCGTTAAGGCCCATGGCTTCGCGGATGCGTTCAAGCTGTTCGGTGGTGGCGGCATCGCCAGCCAGAATTGCAGCCGGATCACCCGGCGTCAGTCTCAGGAGGAGGAATACAAACACCGATACCAGCAACAAAACCGGCACGAGTGCGAAGATGCGTTTTAACAGATAGACAGCCATATGCGCGTCCCGCTTGAGGTGGGACCGACAGAGCGTCGGACCCACGTTGAACTGGGAGCTATCGCACTAAGCGCGATAGCTGCGGGCGGATTACTCTTCGGTCTTTTTCACATTCCAGAAGACCGGAACAGGCGAACCAAGCATATCGACGACATTGGTTCTGCGGCCCTGCGGCGGGTTATATTCACCCAGCGGAATGTAGAGAACATTTTCCAACGTCTGAGCCTGTATCTTCTCTACCGCAGCTTTCTGCTCCTCAGGCGTCTTGGCTGCGATATATTCCTTTTTCAGAGCTTCTATCTTCTCGTCTTCCGGCCAGCCAAACCAAGCCTGATCTCCACGACCATTGAGCATGACCGAATTCAAAGGTGTTGCAATTTCCGGAATCTGCCAATTGGTGAAGAACATATTCCAGCCACCCTTTGCAGGCTCATCTTTCGATGCGCGGCGACCGACAAGGGTTTGCCAGTCCATTGGCTGCATATCGACCGTAAAGCCAGCTGCGCGCAGTTGTTGAGCTGCAACAACTGGCTGCGGTGACAGGCTGGACACGTCAGTTGGCTGCATCAGGACAACCGGCTTGCCATCATAGCCCGCCTTCTTGAGAAGCTCTTTCGCTTCTTCGATGTTGCCCTTTGCTACAAGACTTTCAGAGCCGACATCTGTTGCATTGGGTGTGCCGCAACCAAAAATCGCACCACAAACCTTATAGTAATTTGGATCAGCCATCAGAGCTGCCAGCACTGGCTCCTGCGACATGGCACGGAACGCCGCGCGGCGAATATCCGGATTATCAAAAGGCGCATGCTTGAAATTGAGACGACCCATGGTCTGATAGCCAAGCGGGTCGCGCTGCTCCAGAACGACTGTATCATCGCCTTCAAAAAGCGGCACAAGATCAACGGGCACCTGCTCGATATAGTCGATTTCACCACTTGTCAGCGCATTCGCGGCGGTCTGAGCATCGGTCATCGTGACCCAACGCACCTTATCGACGTTGACGACCTTACCGCCTGCCATCCAGCTGGCTGGCTCGCTGCGCGGTACATAATCTTCATTCTTGATGTAAGTCACGCCGACACCCGGCTGGAACTCGGCAGGTACGAACTTGAACGGTCCCGAACCAATATGTTCGGTGATTGCAGTATCAGCAGGCGTTGCTGCGATACGCGCTGGCATAATGAATGGAGGCAATGCAGACTGCTTAGCAATCGTATCGAGGAACGGTGCGAATGGCTCCTTCAGCGTCCAGACAATCGTTTTATCGTCGTTTGCTTTGAGCGAATCTGTGATGTCCATGATCAGCTGGCCGCCGGTATCGCGCTTGGCCCAGCGTTCAAGCGAAGCGACAACGTCAGTAGCCGTTACCGGGGCACCATCATGAAATTTGAGACCATCGCGTAACGTGAAAGTATAGGTCTTACCGTCATCTGAGACGGTCCACTCTGCCATTTGCGGCTGAGGTTTGAAGTTTTCATCAACGGCAATCAGCACGTCATAAATCATATAGGCATGATCGCGCGTAATGTGAGCGGTAGTGATTACCGGGTCGAGCATACGCAGATCCGAGTGCATAACAGCAGTTAGTGTTGTTTCTGCTGCGGCTTGGCCAGCACTGAGCGCAATCAGCGAAGCGGCAATGCCATATTTAAGTTTGCGGAGGATAGGCCCAGTGTGTGGTGGTTTAAAAAACGTCATATACTTGGTTCCTCTGAAGGTTGTTATTATTGTTTTATTTGAATGTGTCTCCCAGCGGCTCAAGCCGGATGCCTGAACGCAAATTCTTCCACGTCAATTGTGCAGGGCTGAGAGGCATTGCGCCGGGAGCGGTGCAAACGAGAAGCTTTTCGGCGATTGGTGCAAAATCCGCCCTGAAATGTACCGAACTTTTATTGACCAGAATGGCTTCCTGTTCAGGCTCGATGCCAACCATGCGATAAAGCGCACGATCCGCCATCTGCGCCAGATTTGTGGTCACGACAACCCGCGTTCCGCCGAGCCGCAAACAAGCGGATGGTCCCATGTCGAGCCATGTTCCGCCATAATAGGGACCAGTTGCATGTGCCTTACCGTCGGACAGTTTTTCAACGATGAACTTTGCTCTGTAGGGCTCGTCACCTGCAATACCCGACTTGCCGCCGAGTGCGATTTCAACTTCCGCACCCTCACCTGCCTGATGTGCAATCTTTGCTGCTTCTGCGTCGTGAATACAGCCGATGGCAGCGCGTTCCGCGCCACCAGAAACGAGTGCGCGTAGCATTCCTGTGGTATCTGAACTACCACCCGCACCGGGATTATCCTGTGTATCAGCAATGACGATCGGACGGCTTGCATCGCGGGAAAGCTCAATGGCTTTCGCAACGCCTTCTTCAGGCTGATAGGCTGTGCCCGCAAAGGCAGGCTCTGCCGCAGACAGGGCTGCCATGATCTCATCGGCACAGGCTTCAACCGCCTGGCCGTTCCAGCCATAGGCAAAGACTGAGGGGCCGCATTCGGCAAAATCAGCCGCAGGAAAGCCCATGAACAGCGAAGCCGTCAGTACATTTTCCGGCAGATCAATGGTCATGCCGTAAAGGCCTTTGGCAGGCTGTTCATCTGTGCACTGCCACGCAATCGGAATGAGATAATCACCTTGTCGCATTGCCTTATGCCAGCCATGAGGCTTGTCCATCAGCGCCTGCAACGCATCCGCCGCACGATAACCGGTTTCGGCCATATCGATATGCGGATAGGTGCGGAAGCCAACCATGACATCTGCATGGTCGAACATGCGCTTTGTGATATTGCCATGCAGATCCAGCGCTACTGATAGCGGCTCACTTGGGCGCACCGCACGCACACGTTCCAGAAGTTCGCCTTCTCCATCATCGATGTGCTCGGCAACCATGGCGCCATGAAGGTCGATGAAGATACCATCAAGCGGACCGCATCCCTTTAAGCCTTCGACAATCTCAGAGACGATTGTTTCATAAGCGTCCTTTGTGACAGGAGCAGAAGGAATGGCGCCGGCCCATAGGATTGGCACAATTTCCCAGGCCGCTTCATGCGCAAATTTTAGTGCCCCGGCGATACCAAGATTGACGTTCTGCGCATTTTTGAAAATCGCGTCACCGCGCGAAAGCGGGATATATCCGCCACCCTGAACGAACGCTGCCAATGTTGCTGGAGTTGCAGCAAAAGTGTTCGTTTCATGCAAAAAGCCAGCTACAGCCACGCGTTTTGACACGAGCGTACTCCCATTTTCCTGATTTGCCCCCTCGGGCTATTACGTGTATCTGTCAGCGATACATCTATATTGATTTTTTATGATAGGGACCAACTTTGACGCTTGTCAATCATTGAATCTGGATTAAAGCTTTTTCTCATGAACACATTTCGAGACCTGCGCGGCATATCCACTTTCGACCCGGATGAGGCAGACGCTTTCGCGGATGATCCGCTATTCTTGCGTTCAGTCGCGCGAACGGTAGCGGTGATGTCGGCATTTCAAACTGCACGACATCCCCTGTCACTCAGCCAGGTAGCCAGTGCTGCTGGCATTGATCGAAGTGCCGCACAAAGAATCGTCCATACGCTGCTCAAGCTGAATATGCTGGCGCGAGACCCGGACGATCGCGGTTATCTGCCGGGCTTGCGCACTCTCGATATGACCCACGATCTTTTGCGACTCAACCCCATGTTGCAGCGTGCAAATCCTGTTATGTTGGAACTACGGCGACGTGTCAGTGAGCGTGTTGATCTATCGCTTTTCGATGATGTGCGCGTGATCTACGCACTGCGTATGCCCTCCAAACATGAGGTGTTCAGCGCGACGATTGTTGGGAATGCTGTGCCGACTTACTGCACCGCAGGTGGCGTGGCGATACTTTCGCGCCTGTCGGACGAAATTATTGCCGATATCGTCAGCCGCTCTGATCTTACTCCATTTACGCAGCACACCGTTCGCGATTTGGAAGGTGTGATGGAATACGTACGCGCCACACGTGAACGCGGACACTCACTGTTGTGTAAACAATTGCTCAATCATGAAGTAGTCATCGGTGCCCCAATCATGGATTGGAGAGGCACGCCCGTTGGTGCAATCCATGTGGCGGGAAGCCTTCAAGAATGGACTGCTGAAGGCTTTAGCGATAGTTTTGGGCCACTGATCCAAAATGCGGCGCAGACAATTTCGGAGAAATCGTCTCCCTCCGGTAAGTGACGCATCGACGCTGATTGAAAGCTTTACCGAACAAAAATGCCGGGCTTTTAGCCCGGCATTTTCATCTATTAGTCTTCCTTGATCAGGCTGTCTTTGCTGGTATCGCGCATCCGAAGATAAACGATCAGCGAAATACCGATCATGACAGTGACGTACCAGTAAAAGCCGCGTTCCCAGCCGCCATTCTTGAAACTCAGCGCAACATACTCAGCCGTTCCGCCAAACAATGTGTTGGCGAGAGCATAAGGCAGCGCCACGCCAAGTGCGCGGATATGAGCCGGGAAGAGTTCAGCTTTCACCACCGCATTGATCGAGGTGTAACCCGTAACAATGATCAAAGCGCCCATGACCAGCAAACCAGCGATGATCGGATCACGCGTCTGCTCAAGCGTCGAGAAGATCGGATAAGTGAACAACACACCGGCTGCACCAAAAGCAACCATCAGCGGCTTACGGCCAATCTTGTCGGAAAGGGCACCCGCGATCGGTTGCAGACACATGAAGATGAAAAGCGTGATTGCGTTGATCTGGCTGGCGACTTCACGACTAAAACCGGACGTGTTGACGAGAAACTTCTGCATGTAGATCGAGTACGCATAGAAAGCGAGCGTGCCACCGGCGGTCAGAAGCATGACCAGCGCGGTTTCCTTCGGGTGATGCTTGATAAGCGTCCAGAAGCCCGACTTTGGTGCATCCTTGGTTTTTGCGTTCTTGAAGCTTTCGGTTTCAGCAAGGCCGCGACGCAGCCAGAAAACGACAACTGCAAGCAATGCGCCAATGAAGAACGGAATACGCCAGCCCCAGGATTCGAGCGCCGACGTTTCCATTGTGCTCTGAAGCACGATCAACAACAGAATTGCCAGAAGCTGACCGGAAATAAGCGTCACATACTGAAAAGACGAGAAGAAACCACGACGGCTCTTGCCAGCCATTTCGGACAGATAAGTGGCGCTCGCACCATATTCACCACCAACCGACAGGCCCTGCATCAAACGTGCAAGTACCAGAAGAGCAGGAGCGACAAGACCGATGGTTTCGTAACCGGGGGTCACTGCAATAATGAGCGAACCCGCGCACATCAGCGTAACGGATAGAGCCAGACCCGCTTTACGACCCTTGCGATCGGCATAAATACCCATGATCCACGCACCAATCGGGCGCATGATGAAGCCAACGGCAAAAACCGCGGCAGCACTCAGAAGCTGCGCAGTCTGACTTTCCGACGGAAAGAAGTGCGGCGCAAAATAAAGCGTAAAAGCTGCATAAACATACCAGTCGAACCATTCGACAAGATTACCGGTCGATCCACCTATGATGGATTTAAGACGGCTATTGGTGCTTTGCGCATCACTCCGTTCGGATGTTATTGAGACCATGCGGTTGCTCCTTCAAATCTCTCGATCTTTGAGGTTCACCCGTTGTATGAGCGCGAAGCAGCGCTTGTTCCGGGTGTTTTGACTGCTTTCAAGATGGTCCGCTGCGCATCTTTCAGATGCTTTGAAACCGAACCCTCCCCGAAGCGATTGCTAATGGTTGGTTTCTAGATCCGTGCCCCTCGACCGGTTCGGTCTTCGCTCGTTTGCGCATAGAAAAATACGCACGCCTGAATTTCAGAAAACTGAGCGTCAAAAAGATCATATTCTTTCGGTTGCACGGATTAGCTCCTCCCTACGAAACTCCCATTTTCGAAGTGGCGCTAAAATGCGGGACAAGATTTGCGACCGCTATAGCCGTGGATTAAAAAGTTTAGTTTGTTGAATTAACTCAATTAATCTCAATTTTGACACAATCGTAGAAGGGCTTTTGTGCAAAATTCTGCGTGACTTTTCCAACATTAGTGCATAATCCTGCACAAATGAGGATATCGTGGAACGCGACCAGAATCCTTCTCGTTGCTTTGGCAGTGCTTTTGGCAACGATATTCTGGACAGCCGCAAAACTTTGGACAGAGACGGATGCGCTTGATCGGTTGAGCGAGGACGCGACCCTTGTTGCGCGACAGCAGACGAGACTGATTGACAGCGAGCTGGCCAAGTTTCGCCTGCTACCGGTGGTGCTTAAAGAATATAGCGATTTGCACGATGTTCTGGATGGCGGCTCGCGGGACGCAACAGCGCGATTGAACGAAAAGCTCGAATTCCTTGCAGAACAGATCGGCTCTCCGATCATCTATGTGATCAAGCGCGACGGCATGGTGATAGCCTCCTCCAATGCAAACACGCCTGAGAGTTTCGTTGGTCGTAATTACGGCTATCGACCGTATTTTCAGGGCGCGATGTCGGCGAGTGCCGCCGAATATTATGCCATTGGTGATCTTAGCGGACGTTTCGGTCTGTTTCTTTCCAGACGGATCGGCGATGAGGCTAATCCAGTGGGTGTTGTGGTCGTTAAGTTTGAATTTCACCGGCTGGTGCGAACCTGGTCGAACGATCCCGGCCAGACATTCGTTATCGATCCGCGCGGCATTATTCTCGCCTCGACCGATAAGGCAGAGGATTTGCGGTCATTCCAGCCCATTTCAGCCGAAGAACGTACGAAAATCAGCCAGAGCGGACAATTCAGCGTCGCAGATCTTCAGCCAAGCCACTACGCATTCGAACCTGAAAACATGATGCGTGGTCCATCTGGCTCCAAGTTCCTCGCCGTTGATGAGCCAATAGCCGGGACCGAACTTAAACTCATGCATATCGAAGCAGTCGCACCTTCCATGCGGGCTGCCCATGATCTGGCCCGCCTCATCACCGTTGCAGTGCTTCTGATTGCCATGACGTTTGTTGGCGCGATCTACTGGCGCATCACCCGTGCGGCACGTCTGGCTGCAGATCGAGCGGCACTGGAAACAGCTGTTAGCGAACGCACAGCAGAACTGAGCGCGGAAATGGTGCGGCGCGAACGCGCGGATAAACGCTTTCGCGAAGCGCGAGAAGAACTTGCGCAAGCCAACAGGCTCGCGTCGCTGGGCTCGATTACCGCCGGGCTCGTCCACGAGATCAACCAGCCAGTGGCTACCATTCAGACACTGGCGGAAAACGCACAACATCATCTTGGCAAAGGCAAACTCGAGAAAGTCGCAGCCAATCTTTCAACAACCGTGGAGCTAACGGCTCGCATCGGTTTTATCACACAGGAAATGCGGCGCTTTGCACGGCGCGGACATCGCGAGCTTGCCCCTACCCGGCTGGATGAATTGCTGGAAGGCACGCTTCTTATCATGGGTGATCGTTTCCGGAGTGCAGGCGTGACGCTCGAAACGCCGAACGGGTGCGATTTTCAGGTCTTTGCAAATCGCGTTCGTCTCGAACAGGTGCTGGTCAATCTGTTTCAGAACGCTCTTGATGCGGTAGCAAACCAACCAAAACCGCGCATCGCCCTATTCATCTCAGAAGAAGACCAGCACGTAACACTGACTGTCGCCGATAACGGTCCTGGCATCGATCCCGCATTGGGCGATGAAGTGTTCAGCCCTTTTGTGACCGGCAAGCCTGAAGGACTGGGTCTCGGTCTGGGCATTGCACGCGATATTATGACAGAACTTGAAGGCACCCTGCGTATTGTGCCTTCACCTTTGGGAGGTGCCGCCTTCGCAGCCACTGTGAAGCGAGCAAAACAAGCATGACAGGCATAGAACCACTCCGCGTAATGTTGGTCGATGACGACATGGCCTTTCGCACAGCATTGGCGGATTCCTTTGAAATAGCCGGGCTCGACATCGAAACCTATGGGGACGGACAATCCGCCCTCGCCAATCTGAGCGCTGACTTTCCGGGCATAGTCGTTACCGATATTCGGATGCCGAAAATCGACGGCCATGCAGTGATGGAAGCGTTGCTGGCGCGCGATCCTGAACTGCCGGTCATTCTGATGACCGGGCACGGAGACATCGGCATGGCCGTGGCGGCTCTCAAAAAAGGTGCATTTGATTTTATCGCCAAGCCTTTTGCTGCCGATCACATGATCTCAAGCGTCCGGCGTGCGTTGGAAATGCGGCGGCTGGTGCTGGAAAACCGGAGACTGCGCAAGGCTGCAGCAGAAGCCGAGCAGGACTTCCCGCTCTTTGGCGAAACCCCGGTCATGGTAAGGCTGCGTGAAACAATTCGACAGCTTGCGAGTGTCGACGTTGATGTCTTGATTGAGGGCGAGACGGGAACCGGCAAAGAACTCGTGGCGCGGCTGCTTCACCGCTGGAGTTCACGTCATGCACGCGGCTTCGTTGCAATTGACTGCGCGGCATTGCCCGATGCCATTGCGGATGATGTGCTGTTCGGCAATCGCATTCAGCGCGGGAGGATCGCCGATGCTGATCGCGGCACGCTTTTTCTCGATGAAATCGACAGCATGTCCTCTTCTTTACAGGGCAAGCTTCTGCGTGTTGTTGAAGAGCGCGAATTGCCCAGCACAATGGGTGAGCCGAGAGCAGTGAACCTGCGGATCATTGCTGCTGCGAAGGGCGATCTGGAAGATGCGGTAAAAGCTGGCCGCTTCCGGTCGGACCTCCTGTATCGGCTGGAAACAGTCAGGCTGCGTGTTCCCCCTTTGCGAGAACGTCGCAAGGACATCGGACTGCTTTTCTCCTATTTCCTTGATGAAGCTGCTGCCCAATTTGGCCAGCCGCGCCCAACAATAGATGCAGCAGTTGAAACACGTCTGAACTCGGATGACTGGCCGGGCAATGTGCGTGAATTGCGCAATTTTGCCAAACAGGTTGTTCTTGGGCTTGGGAGCAGTCCGGCAAAAGAGGCAAACCAGTTGCCGCTTGCCGAACAAATGGATCAGTTTGAGGCGAAAGTCTTGCGTGAAACACTGGAGCGTTTGAACGGCGATGTCGGTGAGGCTGCAAACATTCTGAAACTCCCGCGGCGCAGCCTTTATGCGCGCTTGCAAAAGCTCGGTATCGATGCATCATCTTTCAGAAAGAAAGACGCGCTTTAGGCACTCTCACGCTTTACGACATCATAACCAATATCAAGCACGGGTTCGTATGCCTTAATTCCTGATACACGGTCGAGGATCATCTCCATGCTCTTCGCACCCATCTCATAGGCATTTGGCTGTATGGTCGAAAGACCAGGCGTTATCTCGGATGCGATTTCATAATCACCCCAGCCGGTCACCGCTAACCGTTCAGGCACATGCCAACCCAAGCGGGTGCATTCAAAAATTACGCCAGCAGCAACAATGTCGGTGGGGCAGATGACTCCATCGACCTCAGGATCAATAAGACGCAATGCGTCGAGCGCCTTCGGACCCGCTCCAAACCCATCTGCCTCATCTATAAAACAGACACGATGATGTTCGAGCCCCGCTTCTGCCATCGTCGCTTGGAATGCTGGCAAACGGTCGCTATATCGCCGGGCCGAGATGCCGCCATAACCGACAAACCCGATACGTTGACAACCCCGTTCAATAAGTAACAGCGCCATGGCACGCGTGGCATCGGTCATTGAATAGCCGACGGCCATATCAAGCACGTTGTCTGTGACCCAACCTTCTACAACCGGCGTTTCCGTCTTGCGGATGAGGTCTATAGCCTCTTCGGAATGCTGATTACCAACCAACGAAATTCCCGCAACACGCAAACCGATAAAGGTCTGAATAGCGGCCGTCTCGTCCTGTCTGGTTTCGGCAAGTTTCAAGATCAGCTCATAGCCGCTTTCACCGGCGCGATCCTGCATTCCGCGCACATATTTATAAAAGCTTGAATTCTTCATCGAGGGAATAACAGCACCGATAACCCGGCTTTGTCCCGAGGACAAAATACCCGCAGAGTGATTAGGCACATAGCCAAGTTCAGCGGCGATTTGAAACACGCGAATCCGCGTTTCTTCCAGCACCCGCTCAGGGTAGCGAAAGGCGTTTGATACGGTCATGGGCGACACGCCAGCGGCTTTCGCTACCGACTGCATCGTTATAACGTTTTTGCTGCGGACTAAGTTATTCATGGCTTATCGCACAAATTATTCTCACGAGACACTCCTCTCAAGGTTTTTTGTACTCATAAAAAGCTATATCGCAAAAAACCTATCCTTGACGAAAACAGCCTAAAGACCGATTGTAGCGCTACAATATATTGTAAGTTTTGGAAATGCACATGGTCTTTAGCGTTAATAAAGGGGCAGATTGCGAGATGCCCTCATGAATTCTTTTCCAGGCGATACAGCCAGTACGCTAGTGCTGCGCACTCTGACGAAACGTTACAGCTCAAGCCTTGCTGTCGACAATCTTGATCTGACCATCGAAGCAGGCAAGCTTGTCTCGCTACTTGGGCCTTCGGGGTGTGGTAAGACGACCACCTTGCGCATGGTTGCAGGCTTTGAGCGCCCTGATGCCGGAATAATTCAAATCGGTGCAACCAACGTAACCGCCCTTCCCCCACACCAACGCCAACTCGGCATGGTCTTTCAAAATTACAGCCTGTTTCCACATCGCACGGTGGCCGAGAACATTGGCTTTGGCCTGAAGATGCAAGGTCTTGGCCGCGGTGCTCGTGATGAGCGTGTCAAATCCATGCTCGATCTTATTCAATTGTCCGGTCGCGGAGACACCTACCCCGCTAAGCTTTCCGGTGGTCAACAACAGCGCGTTGCCCTTGCCCGCTCGCTTGTGGTCAACCCAAAGATTCTGTTGCTGGATGAGCCCCTGAGCGCACTCGACAAATCATTACGTGAAAGCATGCAGTTCGAAATTCGGGCCATGCAGGCGCGTCTTGGCATTACGACTTTGCTTGTCACGCACGATCAGGAGGAAGCACTTTCCATGGCCGATCAGGTGGCTGTGATGAAAAGCGGACGCATCCTCCAGCTCGGCACGCCGGGCGATATTTACGACAGACCGCAAAGCCGTTTTGTTGCCGAATTTCTCGGCGCCTCAAACATTTTTGAAGGCACGACATCTGGCGATGGCACAGCACTTCACATACCTGGCCCCCAGAGCTCAATAGCTATCCCGCTCGCAACCCGGCGGCCTGCAGAGAAACCACTGACGCTATCCATTCGTCCAGAACGCATCGTGCCCGTCGCGAAGGGCCAAGGAATACTGGACGGGCGTGTCGTTGGCGCTGTTTTCCGTGGCAATTACGCCGCATATCAGATCGAAATTCCCGCGCTGGGTCGTGAGGTTTTCATCTATCGGCAGGCCGAAAGCAGCCTCGGTGAGCTTGCCTATCACCTTAATCAAGAAATTACGCTCGGTTGGAAATCAGAAGATGCCGTCGTCGTAACACCGGAATAAACTGAAAGCTTGGCATATGCAGAAGAATGGCGCGCGTATTGGCATCGATGTAGGTGGAACATTTACAGATTTTGTTCTGTTCGATCCAGACCAAAAAAGCCTGATCCACTATAAAGAACCGTCGACACCTGACGAGCCATCGCGTGCATTGATCGTCGGGCTGCAGGCGCTTTTGAAAAAAGCCGATCGCAAGGCGGATCAAATCGATACGCTGATGCATGGCACAACGATTGGCCTCAACGCGATCATTCAGCGTCGAGGCGCAAAAATCGCCTTGATCGTCAGCGAAGGCTATCGCGATATTCTTGAAATCGCGCGCAGCCGCATGCCCTCCTCCTTCGATTTTCATGCCAGCAAGGAAGAGCCCCTCGTCCCGCGCCATCGCATCATCGAAATTGGTGCCAGGCTTTCCGCGCATGGTGCAACCTCACAGTTTCCGGACGATGCAGCGCTGGAAGAAGTTGCGGAAAAACTGAAAGCGCTTGATGTTGAGGCCGCAGCTCTTGTGCTTATCAACGGCTATACCAACCCCGCTATCGAGCAAGAGCTTGCAGCGAAGATTTCTGCCAAATCAAATGGCCTTTCAGTTACTTCCGCCGCTGTCATTTGGCCTGAAATTCGTGAATATGAGCGCACTCTTGTTGCCTGCCTCAACGCCTATATCCAACCACTGATGGGACGCTATTTCGACGGACTGAAAGCCGGGCTTGCCCGCGATGGGGTGACGGCCCCCATCCTTGTTACTGCATCCAATGGCGGTTCACTCAGCCTCTCATCTGCGCAAGAGCGTCCGGTTGAAACCATTCTTTCCGGACCTGCCTCCGGCGTCATGGCAGCAGCCCGCCTTGCCGAAATATCCGGCGCGCGATCGATCATTACATTCGACATGGGTGGGACCTCCTCAGATATAGCGGTAGCCCAAGATGGCGCGGCACAATTGGCGACCAAGACCGACATTGGTGGCTTGCCGCTGGTTCTGCCGGTCGTGGATGTTTCCGCAATTGGCGCAGGCGGCGGTTCAATCATCTGGGTTGACGATCATGGTGTTTTGAAAGTCGGACCTCGCAGCGCAGGTGCCTCACCAGGTCCTGTTTCATATGGACGTGGAGGCGTGGAGCCTGCCGTCACCGACTGCTACCTCGCACTGGGTTATATTAACCCGATGGGCTTCCTCGGTGGGCGTATGCAACTTGACAATCGGGCCGCCAAAGACGCGCTGACGATCATCGGTAATCGTATTGGTTTTGATGATGATAATGCAGCTGCAAAAGCCGCAGAAGGCGCGCTTGCTGTAACGACAGCTGGCATGGCCACTGAACTATATAAGACACTCGCATCGCGTGGTCTTGATCCGGCGACCTTTGCCCTCGTGCCTTTCGGTGGCGCAGGCCCAACCCACGCCAATCTTCTGGCTGAAGAAGTTGGGATCGCCCATATTATCATTCCACCTGCAGCAGGCACGTTCTGTGCGCTGGGCGCAGCTGCGGCGGACCTACGCCGCGACTTCGTTCGCAGCCTGCGTCGTCCACTCGACAAAGCAAGTGCTGCCTTGCTGAACGAAACATTCAAGCTGCTTCAATCGGAAGGCATTGAATGGTTGGATCAGGAAGGAGAACAGAGCACAGGGCGCCTGTTCGAAAAAGCCGCCGACATGCGCTATGTCGGCCAGGCCTACGAGCTCCGCGTCACCCTCAACGAGGTCACAACTGATCCCAATTCACTTGCAGAGGCGTTCCATCGCGAACACAAACGCATTTATGGTTTTCGTGACACACAGGCCGAGGTCGAGCTTGGTACAGCCCGTCTCGCGGTGATCGGCGTCACCCCCAATATTGCATCACCTGACTTTGCTGCGGGCTCCGGTGTTCCTGCAACCAAAGGCATGCGCCCGCTATTTCATAAGGGCGCGTGGCTTGATGCGGCAGTGCTCAATCGGAGCTCTTTTGGGAATGGTGATCTAATCACTGGCCCCGCAATCATTGAACAGGATGATACCACCACAGTTGTCCTGCCCAACTGGACTGCGCGTTGCGACAAATCCGGAAATTTGCATCTTGAAAGGCTGACCAAATGAAACTCGATCCGGTCACACTTGCCATTCTAGGTAACAAGCTTGCAGCCATCAGCGAAGAGATGTGTCTTACGCTACAACGTACAGGACGCACGCTCTACGTCAAAGAAACAGCCGATTTTGCTTGCGCGCTGGCAGGACTCGATGGGCGTTTCTTCGCCTATCCTCGCTCTATTGGCGTTTCAGGATTTGTCGGGCTTGAATGCGGTCCGACTATCGAAGCAGTCGGTAAACTCGAGCCCGGCGATGTTATTCTGACCAACGACCCGTATCGCTCTGAGGGTCTTGCGACACATTTGCCGGACCTGCATATGATCGAACCCTATTTCCATGATGGCCGCATTGTCGCTTACGGATGGTGCTTCGTACATTGCTCGGATGTCGGCGGACGCGTGCCTTCAAGTATCTCACCGGTCAATACAGAAATCTTTCAGGAAGGCCTGCGCATTCCACCCGTCAAGCTGATGAAGCGAGGGGAAATGTCGCCGGAAGTGAAGCTGTTTCTCGATGCAAACAGCCGCACACCGGAAGCCAATATGGGTGACATTCGCGCCATGCTCGCAGCTCTTGCTGCCGGTCGCCGTCGCTTCGAGCAGGCAATCGCGCAGCACGGTGTCGACGCGGTTTCCACCGCAAGTATCGATCTTGTTTCCTATGCCGCTGAAAAGGCCCGCTCGGTACTGAGTAAAGTCCCAACCGGAACCTATAAGTTCTCGGATTATCTTGATGACGATGCAGCTGGAAAACTGCCCGTCCGCATAGCCTTGAAGGTGACGTTCGACGACGGCAGAGTACATCTCGATTTCACTGGCACCGACCCACAAGTGGCGACAGCGATGAACATTCCATCGCGCGGACGGCCGCACGCATGGCTTACGCTTCGTGTCCTTGCATTGGTCAATACACTTGATTCAACAGTCCCACTCAATGTTGGTTTGCTTGGTTCGGTTCGCATCACCGCGCCCGAAGGAACTTTGGTCAATCCGCAGGAACCTGCTGCTACGGGCGTTCGTCATGCAGCAGCCATTCGCGTCAATGATGTACTCAATGGTGCTTTCGGTCAGGCTCTGCCAGCGATCATGCCTGCAGCTTCATCCGGAACCGTTATTCCGGTGGTGATGGCTGAACCCGATGGCAAGGGTGGCCGCCGCGTGCAGGTGATTGAACCAATGATCGGTGGCACCGGCGCGCGTTCAGGGCAAGATGGTGTTGATGGTCGCGACAGCGGTATCTCAAACCTCGCAAACAATCCCGTCGAGACGGTTGAAGCAGAACTCGGCATTGAGATTATGCGCTACGCTTTGCGCCCGAATTCAGGTGGCGCAGGTCAATGGCGTGGCGGTTGCGGCATGGAACTGACTTTCCGCGTGCTGACGGATGATAGCAATGTGCTTGGACGTGGCATGGAGCGTCTGCTGTTTCGCCCATGGGGCGCCCACGGCGGCAAAGCGGGATTACCCGGTGAGCTGATCGTTAATCGCGGTAAACCCGATGAGCGCAGACTGGGTAAGATAGACGTCTTGATCGTCAATGCAGGCGACACGGTTACATTTTTGACACCCGGCGCCGGTGGCTGGGGCAATCCATATGACCGTGACCCGGCAGCTGTGATGCGGGATGTTCAAGACGGCTTCGTCTCTGTCGACGCAGCCCTCGCCGACTATGGCGTAGCAATCAAAGACGGAGAACTCGATCCGACAACCACCAGGCAGTGCCGTTCAAACCCATCCAAAGGCAAGTCAACAGATAGCCAAGGACCTGAACGTCGACGGTGGGATGAAGTCTTTGAACCAGCGTTTATGGACCAACTTAACCAAGCATTGGTTGCATTACCTGCAACTGTACGGCAGCGGCGTCGCAAAGACATCTTCGATGTCGTGCTAAGTAAATTGCCGGATGAATTTCCCCGTATTGATGCAACAGCAGTCGCCACATCAACAGCACATGCGGCTCTCGCATCGGCTGTAGAAAACCTGCTCGAAAACACCTGACCCCTTTGATCGGAGAACCGAAATGCCTATTTTGACAAGACGCAACTTCCTCGGCTCCGGTGCCCTGCTTGGACTGGGGCTCGCGGCTGGTAATCTGCCCCGCTTTGCTCAAGCACAGAGTGCAAAAGAAATTACCGTCACTGCATTTGGAGGTGTGTGGGAAGAAGCGGTTCGCACCTGCTTCGTCACACCATTTGAAGCCAAGTCAGGAGCCAAAGCGAGCGTTGCGCTCGGCGGCCCACCACAATGGCTGGCACAGATAGAAGCAGCCCCTCAGAAGCCACCACTTGACGTGCTCATCATGACACCGGACCTCGCCTTAATTGCCGCGAAAGCCGGGCTCGTTGATGAATTTACACTCGACAAACTACCGAACCTTGCAAAAATCCCGCAAGAATTAACGGATTCCGTCGAAGGCAAAGGCACACTGTTCGATTATGGTGTAGCCGGCATTACCTACAATAAGGATCGGGTGAAAAACCCACCAAAATCATTTGCCGAATTTGTAGACCGTGTTGCCAGTGGAGAATTCGTCGCCTCAATCCCATCGATTAGCTACGCGGTGACCCCTATCATGCTCATCTGGGCGATGGCGAAAGCGCTCGGCGGCGGCGCTGACAATGTTGACCCCTTTTTCAAGGCTGTTGAGAAGATGAAGGATAACCTCATCTACTGGGCTAGCCCCAACGACTTTTTCAATCATCTGTCCTCGGGTGAAGCTGATATCGGTATCTATTTCGATGGTCGCACCTGGAACCATTATGATGCGGGTGCAACCTGGATCGACTTCATCAACCCTGAAGAAGGCGGTTCGCTCAACGGACTTGCTGTGCAAAAGCCAAAAAATGCCAATCCGCTCGCTTGGGACTACATTAACGAAGTGCTTGATGCAGCCAACCAGACTAAGTTTGCTGATATCATGAACTACGGCGTTACCAATGTGGACGTGGTCTACAGTGAGAAGCTGAGGCCGCGCATTACACCATGGCAGAAAACCGCTTTCCCACCCTATGAACAGATTGCACAGGTTCGCAATGAATGGGTAGATCGCTGGAACAGGGAAATCGGCCAGTAAGACAGTGCCTCGGCGCTTCTTGGAGTGGAAATATGAGCCAGACGGAAACATCAGACACAATTGCAGCAAAGTGGCTGGCCCTGCCGGGTTGGCTACTTGCCCTGCCCGCTTTGGCCTTTCTGCTGGCATTTTTCGTACTTCCACTTTTTGACAACAGCATCCGCAGTTTTGTCGATGCTGAAGGTGGTCTGACGGTCACTCGCTATATCACGCTGCTCAGCGACCCGTTCTACCTGCGCATCATTGGTGAAACGCTTCTGCTTTCCGGTGGCGTGACACTGATATGCGTGGTGATTGGATATCCTGTCGCTTATTTTCTGGTGCGCAAGGCTGGCCGGTGGGCAAGCCTCATCGTTTTTTTGTTAATCGCACCACTTCTGACCTCCATCATTATGCGTACCTTCGGTTGGCAGGTTCTGTTTGCGAGACGCGGCCTCATCAACAATCTGCTAGTCGATCAGCTTGGTATTCTTTCAGTGCCTCTGCGTTTTACGAATTCACCTGAAATTACCATCGCTGCGCTAGTGCATGTTTTGGTTCCATTCATGGTGCTGTCTATCAGCACGGTTCTGCAGGGGATTGATCGTCGCCTTGAAGAATCTGCAAAAATTCTGGGCGCAAGCCGCCTCCGAACATTCTGGGAAGTGACACTACCACTTTCACTCGACGGCATCGGTACCGGAGCAATTCTGGTATTCATGATCGCTAATGGTAGCTTCGTGACACTCGTAATGCTGGGTGGTGGTTTGCAGACCTTACCATTGATGATCTATCAGCAATTCAACACCACGCGCGATTTCGGCATGGCAAGTGCGATGAGCACAATCCTTCTGATAATCGCAGTCGCGTGTCTCTTCCTGCAACTTCGCCTCGTGCGACAGCGGGGGGCGTGAAATGATGAAGCCATTTGACAAAGACTGGGCTGGTATAGCGCTAACCATTTTCGTTGTGGTCTTCTTCATTTTTATGCTGGCACCAATTCTGGTAGTCGTCGTAGTCTCCTTCACCTCAGCCGGTTATGTCGCTTTTCCAATCCCCGGTTGGTCACTAAAATGGTTTGCGAATATTTTCGCTTATCAGCCTTTCGTCGATGCTATGATCGTGAGCCTAAAGATCGGTCTGGGTGCAACCATTCTCTCCAGCCTCATCGGTATTCCAGCTTGCCTGTATCTTGCGCGGTCTCGTGCTGGATGGGCGAACGCAATCATGACCTTTCTGCTATCGCCCCTGTCTATGCCCATGATCGTGATCGGTTTCGCATCACTTTTCTTCATGAGTTGGCTTGGGCTCGGCATTTCTTTCACCGCGCTGCTCATTACCCACACAGTGGTCTGTCTGCCTTACGTTGTGCGAACGGTTGCGGGTGTTTATGGCAACTTGCCGCGTCGCTATGAAGAAGCTGCAGCAATCCTCGGTGCCAATCCCTTACAGGTTTTCTGGCACGTCACGCTGCCACTAATCCGTCCAGGTGTTATGGCTGGATCGTTATTTTCCTTCCTCACATCTTTCGACAATCTGCCGGTCAGCTATTTCTTCGCCAGCGCCAAAACCAACACTTTACCTGTCGTTATGCTGAGCTATCTCGAACATCAATTTGACCCGACAATCGCGGCATTAAGTACGTTGCAACTGCTTATGGCAATCATCACGCTAGTCATTGTCGACCGCATTTATGGCATTCGCAAAATGACGGTGGCAGCATGAGCTTTAATCTCCCCATCGACCACGTTATCATTCTGACAAGTGATCTCGCTCAAGCTGGAAAAGCTTTCGAGAATATCGGGTTCTCCGTAACGCCATTCGCAAAGCATAGTGCTGCCATGGGCACCGCAAATCGCTGTGTTATGCTGGATGGTTCCTATATTGAAATCCTCGCAATAGTGGAGCCAACGGAAGCCAATGCCAGGTGGCGCAGGCTTCTCGATAAGGGATCAGGTTTGGGCGGCGTTGCTCTACGGAGCAAAGACATTGAGAACGACGCTCAAACCTTTGAACAGAATTCGATCGGAATGGAAACAGTTCGGCACTTTTCGCGGCAAACAGATATTGGAGAGTTACGGTTTTCGATAAGTCGCTTCAAAGATAGTGTCACGCCCTCCTATCAATGCTTGCTCTGTCAGCACCACACCCCCGAGCTGCTTTGGGTATCCGACGCTTTAAAACACTCAAATGGAGCGCGACGTCTGCTATCGGTTTCCACACCAAACGCATCCGAACTTGGTGCGTTATCGAGTACCAACTCTTCGGACACAATTGTCTCAACAGGGCAGGATCGCCTGACCCTTACGGGAAACAGTGATGCTCTTTTTGATTTGCGCGCGAGTTGTGGATTGGAAATAGCGATGGTACGCGCATGAAATCCTGGCCATCAGATAAGCCGTCACCACTATGGATGACACTTTCACGCGAGACATTTGAGAGCAATCCACTTGAAGGGGCGGCTCACACCGAGATCGCTATCATCGGCGGCGGAATTGCTGGTCTGGCCGCAACTATCGAGCTTGCGAGACGCGGTCGAAAGGTCACGGTGCTTGAAGCTGCCAAAGTGGGTCATGGTGCTTCTGGTCGCGCCAATGGACAGGTTATCTCAGCGCTAACACGCCACGGTCCAAGCGCGTTACGGAATATTTGGCCGGGAGAACAAGCCGAAAAATTTATCGAGCTCGTAAAAGGTGCGGCCGACAAGCTTTATGCCTTGGCCGATCGGTACAGCATTGATTGCGATTTAAGCCGTGCTGGATGGCTGCAACCAGCGCACAGTCCTGGTCGTTTCAAACGTGTTTCAGCGCTCGCAGCACAATGGGCAGAAGCAGGCGCACCCACTGGAGTTATTTCTCCTGATGAGATGACTGAACGGCTAGGCACTAAAGCCTATGATGGGGGTTGGGAACATCTTGGCGGCGGTCACATCAACCCTTATGCATTTACAGTTGGGCTTGCGCGTGGTGCAGCTTCAGAAGGTGTTGCAATATACGAGCAAAGCCCAGCACTTAATCTGAAGCGAACGCATACAGGCTGGCAGATCAAGACTCCAAACGGCGAAATTCACGCTGAAAAAGTCGTGCTCGCAACCGCAGCACACACTGGTAATCTCTGGCCAGAGCTTCAGCGTTCCATTGTCCCCGTTACCTCTTACCAAGTAGCTACTGAGCCTCTAGGTGACTTGGTTCGTACAATCCTGCCGGGCAATGAAGCATCGTCGGACACCCGCTTTGACCTCCGTTACTTCCGTAAGGATCGTGAGGGACGACTGGTTTCTGGCGGCGCGCTTGCCATTCAGGCCGGTGCAGCATATCGGCTGCCCACGATGGTCGACCATCGTTTGCGCGAACTTTTCCCTTGCCTGCCGCGCAACACAGTGAAAACCTTCTGGGGTGGACGTATCGCCATGACGGTTGATCGTTTACCGCATCTACACAGACGCGAAGACGGTCTTTACAGCTGGATTGGCTGTAACGGTCGCGGACTGGCACTTGCTTGTGCCATGGCGGATGTAATCGCTGATGCTGTATGTGGTGTCGCTGACAATCAACTTGCCCTACGCCCGACACCAATCCCACAAGTTGCATTTCACCCAATTGTTAGCCGAACAGCGCGCTTCATTCTGCCCTATCTGCGATGGCAGGACAGTCGTGAAGTCTGATCGTAACTAAAGGAAAGCCGATGCCCCGTGCTGCCGTTATACAGCTCTTTCACGAAGCCAATGCATTCACACCGGTCAAAGCAAACTATGACGGCTTCCTATCAGCGCAATATTTTCAGGGCGAAGATGTAAGGCGTGAATTCGGCTCGACCAGCAATTGGCTTGGCGGAGTAACTGAAGCGCTTGATGAAGCCGGTTACGAGATTGCTTATGGCGTATGTACAGGGTGCCTGCCCGGCGGAACGCTTGAAGCAGAAAGTTACCACCGGATCGTGGCTGAAATCATTCGGTCGCTGGAACATATTTCCGCCAATGGTCCGATCGATGTTGTAGCACTGTTGCTGCATGGGGCTTTGGTCGTTGAAGGTCTAGCCACACCTGAAACTGATCTTGCACGCAAAGTACGTAAAATCGTCGGGCCTGATGTCCGCATAGCGGTTCCGCTCGATTTTCATGCCAATGTCGAGCCAATGTTGCCACAGGTTGTTGACGTCGTTATCGGCGGCAAGCTCTATCCGCACGCCGACACACATGCGCGCGGAAAAAAATTGATGCAGTTGACACTTGATCCCACCGCCTGGCGCACGCGACGCTTCCGTTTACCAGTAGCGGCCCCCATGAGCGCTCAAACCAGTGACGCAGAGCCCTTCAAAAGCCTCGTTGCGCTTTCTAACGAAATTGAGCTTCGAGACGGGCTGGCCGATGTCGTCGTGATGGGTGGTTTCCCTTATGTGGATTCCGATGATGTTGGAAGCTCGGTTCTCGTCACAGGCAACAACGAAGAAGCTATGAAACAGGCCTATCGCGACATGGCCGAAGTCATATGGCAACAGCGAGAAGCAATCACTCGCCCGGCACCTTCATTTGAAGAAGCAGCAGCAGAGATCTATGCGCGCGCAGTCAAAGGCCGCGTCGTCATTGGCGACGCAGGCGATAACCCTGGGTCGGGTGGGGTAGCTAATGTCGCCAATGTTTTCGCCAGTTTAGCAGCGCAGGATCTACCCTTTGCTGCAGGTTTCATGGTTGATGGCAAGGCGGTTCTGGATGCTCAGCTGATTGGCGAAGGCAATCGCGGCAGGGTTGCCATGGGGCGTTTGCAGAACGGCGAACCATTTATCGTGGATGCATTTGTGGAGCGCGTTATGGAGGTTCGCTACCGCAATGAAGGCGCAAATCTGCATGGTGAACTGCTGGAAGGCGGTTTAGGAGCGGTCCTTCGTATTCGCGATGGCGGCCATATCGTAATCGTTACAGAACGCATTCAGGCATATGATACCCAGGCTTTCCGTAGTATGGGCATCAATCTCGAAAGCAAGGCGATTATTCACGTCAAATCGAGCAACCATTTCCGCACATCCTTTACTCCACTGGCTGAGCAAGGTGTATTTGTGGTCGATAGTGGCGGCTTTGCTTCGACAAATGCCACCAAGTTTCCTTTCACCAAACGGGCGACCCGCATTCTTCCACTCGCCCCACTCGATAAAAACGAATGGGATAGTCAGGTTACAGAAGAATGCGAGATAGCATTTCGAAAGCTATGAAAGGTAGCTTTTGACGACTGCGCCGCCTTGGATGACGAGCTGCAGATGATCGGCAAAACTCTCCAGAACCCCCTTATCAAGCGGATTGGCTGAGAGAATATTGAGGTCGGCGCGGTAATTTTCCTTAACGTGTCCGATTTCATGTTCGAGGCGCACGAGTTCTGCTGCAGTGCTTGTTGCAGCCCGCAACAGATCGAGCGGCGGGACTACGTCAGCACGCAATTCAAACTCGTGCAGCTGTCGAGAATGCATCGGGCCGATGAGATCTGTACCATAAGCCATGGGCACGCCCGCGCGGTAAGCAAGTTCGACTGCATGAAGCCCGGAATCGAGCACCAGCTTGATCTTGTCCATTCGGTCTTTTGGAAAGCCACTCTCCGCACCCACTTCGGCAAGCGCACGAAAGCAGGAAAGCGTCGGTGTCAGATAACTTCCGGCTCCTTTCATAAGTGCGACCGTCTCTTCGTCCAAAAGATTGCCATGCTCAATTGAGCGGACGCCATTGCGCACAGCACGCGCAACAGAACGAGCGGTATAGGTATGCGACACCACGTAGAGATTGGCCATGTTGGCCTCATCGACAATGGCCGCAATCTCTTCTTCTGAAAACTGATCTGATGTGATGCGGTCAGTTGGCGAAGATATGCCTCCATTTGCCATGATTTTGATATGGTGGGCGCCGCGTCTAATTTCATCTCGCGCGGCTCGGCGAACGTCATCAACTCCATCGCAACGTCGACCAAGGCTCACTTGAGCATAGGTTTCATCGGACCGATCTACACCCATGGATCGATGGTCGCCATGACCACCACTCGCGGAAAGCGCCTTGCCACCATAAAGAAGCCTTGGCCCTGAAATCAGTCTTTCTTCAACAGATTGCGCAAGACCAAATTCTGCCCCCCCGACATCCCGTACAGTCGTAAAACCCCGCGAAAGCATTCCATCAAGCACCTTCGCTGCACGCGCAGCCACATACATTGGAGACTGACGAGGCAGTTCACCCAGATTGGCAGTGTAGGCTGTAACATGAACATGGGCATCAATGAGACCCGGAATAACGTAAGAGCCTTTGAGATCAATCCGTTTTGCATCTGAATGCGATGGTTTGGCTTCGCTAAGTTCGCGAATAAAACCGTTTTCCAGTACGAGGTACTGGTCGGCGAGAATGATACCGTTTTCAACGTCAACGACATTGGCATTTTCGAGAATTGTAATCACTGCATTGTGTTCCTGAGGTGAAACTTGGAAACGGTAAAAGCCGGACTACATATGTGCCCGGCTTTTACCGTTTCTTAATCTGACTTATTTCTCCGACCAGCCAACGCGGTTCAGGAAGAGGTTCTCATTTGGTAGCGGGGTAAACTCCACACTCTTGGCTGCACCATAAATCACCGATGCCTGATAGAGCGGAATAATATAGTTTTCTGCAGCCACTATCTCATGCACAGACTTATAGAGTTCAAGGCGTCGCTCAGGATTGATGACGTTTCTTGCTTCATCAAGTGCCTTGTCCAAACGGTCATCTTTAATGGTCGACCAGCTGCTGGACGAGTGCAAGAGCGGATAAAGCGTACCATCAGCATCCTGACAACCACAGCTCCAGCGACCAAACGCGGCCGATGGAATTGTATCGGCGCCTGATTGCATCTGTTGCATCCAGTTGCCCATATCGGTGGTAACGATTTTTACATTCAGACCGACCTCGTTAAGCATCTGCTGAATTGCCTGCACCACACGCTGATCGTATGTTGGTGTCGTGAGTAGTGTGATCTCAGTTTTTGCCGCATCACCCACTTCGGCCACAAGCTCTTTGGCCTTTTCAGGATTGTAGTCCGGTGCTTTGATGCCTTCGACAAAGCCGAATGAAACGGGAGAGGTCAACTCATCGAGTGGTGCGTCATAGCCACCGAGAATACCTTCAACGATGCCCTGTTTATCAATCGCATGAGCGATAGCCAGGCGAATACGCGGATCATTAAGCGGCGCTTTATTGATGTTGAGCGAGAAAAAGGCAATGCGTTCACCACGAACTGGCAGAACGTTCCCTTGACCCGAGGCTTCGAGCTGTGCCGCTAGATCATTATCGAGATTACTGACAAGATCGGTCGTTCCGGCCTGCAAGTTTGCGATACGGGTTGAACCATCCGGCACGGCACGAAATGCAACTTTAGGAAATTCACCCTTCTTGCCCCAATAATCATCATTGCGCGCAAGCAGTACTTCGACACCGCGATTCCAGTTTTCAAGCTTATAAGGACCAGAGCCCACGGGCTTAATGTTAAACTCATCCTTGCTGACTGTCTCAACCACATGCTTTGGCACGATGGAAAGCTTGGTCAACTGTGCAAGCAGTACAGGATAAGGACCCTTTGTGGTGACGACAACGGTCGTACCATCTTTAGCTACAGCGTCATTGATCTGGTTGAACTGACCAATCTGCGGACTTGCGAAGGCCGGATCAATAATGCGCTTGATGCTGAAGGCAACGTCCTCAGCAGTTAGCGGCTTTCCGTCATGAAATTTTACATCATCGCGGATTTTAAACTCTATTTCTGCATCGGATAAATATTTCCACTCCGTTGCGATTTGCGGGGCGATTTCCCCCTTGTCATCACGGGTGAGAAGGTTATCGAAGATATTGCGATAAACATTAAAGCTATCGGTGTTCCACTGCACATGCGGGTCAAGCGAGCTTGGCTCTGCTATGAAATCCACCGCCAACAAATCCTTGGCACCAGCATTTTGCGGCAAAGCCGCCAGAGCTGTCGCGGCAAGCAGCGCGGCGAAGAGTGCGTTTCTAAAGCGCATCAAATTATCTCCCCTAAGGTTTCCCCGATTATCATGACTACGGAAAGCTAATTGCAAATCAAAGAGCCATTTTGACATCTCAGTTTTATTATTTGCAATATTAATATTTGATACTGTCACCTTATAGAAATTGCCGCAACCGGTGTATTTTCTAAATCTGCGCGCAATAGAAAAATGTCATTTCATTTTTTCACTTTAAAGAGAAATGGTTGATTTATAGGAATAGTGAAGGCAACATGACACTGTTTCTTTCGGAGCGCGATATGGAGATAATTTCTTCACTTAAGCGATCAGGAACAGAAAATATGCCCTTTAAAATAGATAAAAGAGATTTCAAAATATAAAACTGAGAGGTCAGTTATAAATGTTGGATAATGATGCCTATACGTCTCCCATATCGCTTGAAGGCAAGGGAGATTTGGCGGAAAAGGCGCTGCGAAGTGCGATTGTGAACTGTGTTCTGGCACCGGGTGAACGGCTGTCGGAATCTGCACTTGCAACCGAATTTGCGCTTGGACGCGGAGCACTTCGCGCAGCGCTCGCACGTCTTAAAGCAAGTGGATTGGTATCGTCCTCAGCGCGCAGCGGTTGGGTCGTCACACCAATTTCTGCAGGTGAAATCCGTGAACTGAGCGCAGCAAGACGGCACTTGGAGCCACTCCTTTTCGCGGCTGTGTTGGATGAGACCTCCATCCAGCGGCTGAATGCGCTCGGTGAAATGCATCTTGCGCTAACGCAACGCAATGAACTTGGCGGCGACATTCTTCCGACAATCCGCCGCTACGAACGTGAAATATTGGAGCTTCTTGCTACCCGTCTCAACATGCCGATCGTTTCCGGCTGGCTGACCGATCTTTGGGATCGTGCGGTACGACTGGTCAATTTCTTTGAAAAGACAGGCCGAGTGAAACTAATCCCCGCCAATCGATCACTGTTAATCAGTGCGATTATCGAAGGGCGAAAGAGTGAAGCTCTGGATCTGTTTGGCGCTGCCAACACGGCACTCGAAACATATCTCCTCGACCGCTTTCTTGAATCAGAAGCAATGGTCGGCGCAAAACCTGCCCGCCGCACCGCGGGCAAAAACAAAATTGAGAAGCAATCTCGTCCAGAACCGCATTTGGACAAACCAGGGGCATTATAAATATGAAAGTAGTCAGCCGTTCGATCCGTTCCGCCATTGCAGGCCTCATTCTGGCCTGTTCACCGCTTGCAATGACCACGGCTTTTGCCAAGGATCAGCTAGTTATTGACCTTGTGAACGAACCGTCATCGCTTGATCCACACAAGCAATGGAACCCGGACAGCTACTACGTTTATCGCAACATTTTCGACAATCTGGTGACACGCAGCGATGCGGGTGAAATCGCTCCGCAGATTGCTACCGAATGGAAATACAATTCCGATACGGAAATTGTCTTCAAGCTACGCAATGATGTGAAATTTCACGATGGCTCTCCGCTGACAGCGAAGGATGTTGCCTTCAGCATCAATCGTATCATCAACCCGGCTTTTGCCAGCCCGCAGCTCGGCCAGTTCAACAAGATCGTATCGGCAGAAGCAACGGGGGAGCATGAGGTAACCGTCAAAACCGACGGTGCTTATCCGGCGCTCCTCGCCCAGCTCGTGAAACTTTCCATCGTTCCGGAAAAAATCGTGGAAGCCAAAGGCGACGATGCTTTCAATGCCGCACCTGTTGGCTCCGGCCCATATAAATTTGTAAATTGGCAACGTGGCGTATCCGTTGCACTGGAACGCAATGACGATTACTGGGGTGACAAGGGCGCATTCAAAACCGCCGAATTCCGCGCGGTCCCCGATGCGGCAACCCGAATTGCCAATCTGCAATCCGGCACTACCGATTTGGCAGTTGGTCTTGATGCCGATCTCGCAGCACAGATCGAAGGCTCCGCAAACGCCAAACCGCTCTCTGTTTTGACCGAACGCGTCGGCTATGTGAAGCTTAATCCAAATCTTCCGCCTTTCGATGATAAACGCGTCCGCGAGGCCGTAGCGCGCGCAATCGATAAGGAAGCAATTACTGAGGGTCTTCTGGGTGGTGTCGATCAACCTGTTGCCCAGATGGTGACGCCATCGCATTTCGGCTATGTCGAAGGCATTGAAGGCTATGCCTACGATCTCGATAAAGCAAAACAACTCATCAAGGATGCAGGTGCGACCGGCAAGGCAGTAAGCTTCGCCACGGCCCCCACTTTCGACCAGCGCATTGTGCAGGCAGTGGCACAGATGGTCGGTGAAACGGGACTTACCGTTAACATCGAAATGACCGATATGGCGACCTATCTGAAAAGCGCGCAGAGTGAACCCAAAAGCCAGCCCGCTATCGCTTTTGGCCGCTGGTCCTGCGCCTGTCAGGATGCAGACGGCGTGCTTTTCCCGTTGCTGCATTCTTCAAGTTCATGGTCGTCGACGAACAATCCTGAGATCAACAAGGCACTGGAAGCCGCACGCGGCACTCTGGACGAAAAGACCCGCCTTGAAAACTACAAGACCGTCAGCACGTTTGTTGCCCAGGAAGTCCCACTCGTGCCGCTTTATCAGGCTGCGATTATTTATGGCGCGGCAAAGCAGCTTCAGTGGAAACCAACCGCAAATGAAAGCCTCTTCCTGAACCGCATGAGCTGGCAGGACTAAAAAGCCAAAGGCCGGCGCAGTCATGCGCCGGCTCTAAATAAAAATAACAAGGGAACTATAGACGCGTGCCAGCCTTTTTTGTGACCCGCATTGTGCAGGCTTTGATCGCCATTCTCGGCGTCATGACGCTCATTTTCTTTCTACAACGTCTCGCAGGCGATCCCGTTCTGCTGCTTGTTCCACAGAATGCGACACAGGCCGATATTGAAGCTATGCGCTCGGCACTTGGCTTTGATCGCCCGCTCGCCATTCAATACCTCGAATATTTGCGCGGTCTGCTGACTTTCGATCTTGGTCGTTCCTACGTGCAAAATGTGTCGGTCTGGACACTTATAGCAAGCCGCCTGCCCTACACTCTCATGCTTGCCGGAGGCGCTCTTCTCGTGGCGATTGGCCTCGGTATTCCGCTTGGCGTTATCATGGCTGTACGTCGGGGACGGGCTGAATCAAAAGCCATTATGGGCTTTGTGTTGGCCGGGCAATCCATGCCGACATTCTGGAGCGCGATCCTGATGATCATGGTCTTCGCGGTCTGGCTTGGATGGTTGCCGCCTTCAGGTGCCCGTGACTGGCCAAGCCTGATTATGCCGTCCATTGCGCTTGGGCTTTTGTCGATGGCAACATTTGCTCGCGTAGCGCGTACAGCAGTTCTCGATGAACTGGAAAAAGATTATGTGCGCACCGCTCATGCCAAGGGCGTTCCAATAACGCGCATCGTTATTCGTCATTTGTTGCGCAACGCTTCCATTCCAGTCGTGACTGTCGCAGCACTCGAAATTGCCAATCTTCTGGCCGGAGCTGTGATTGTCGAAACTGTTTTCGCCTGGCCGGGTCTCGGACAATTGACCGTACAGGCAATCGCCGCGCGGGATTTCATGCTTGTTCAAGGGGTTGTTCTGCTGGGCGCGGTCACCGCAATTGCACTCAATCTTGTTGCCGATGTGCTTTACAGTATCATCGACCCGCGCATTCGGATGGGAGGTAAGGCATGACGTCCCTCACTTCATCATCCGGTACATTTGCCAAATGGTCGAAAAAGCTACCGCTCACGGTTTCCCCTTTTCTCGCGATCTTGGTTCTCTTGCTCCTGATCGCAATTTTTGCGCCCTTGTTTGCTCCCATGGATCCAAACAAGCAGAACCTCCTGGCTCGCCTCAAGGCGCCGGGTTTTGAAAGCCGTGGTATCGTTTATTATCTTGGCTCCGATGAACTGGGCCGCGATGTTTTAAGCCGCCTGATTTATGGCGCGCGTATTTCGCTACTGGTTGCTGTTTCCTCAGTCGTGCTTTCGGGCATTCTGGGAAGTATTCTGGGTATGCTGGCTGCATTTTATCGTGGCTGGACTGAAACCATCATTATGCGGCTGGTGGACATGGTTCTGTCAGTTCCCGCCATTCTTCTGGCAATCATCACCGTGGCCATTCTGGGGCCGAGCCTTGCCAATGTCGTTATCGTACTCGCGCTCACACGCTGGCCGCGTTATGCGCGTGTTGCATATGGACAGACGCTTTCAATTGCAAACATGCCTTATGTCCGCCTGTCTCGTTTCATGGGTGCAGGCTGGTTTCGTCTCTTGTGGCGGCACATTCTGCCCAATATCGCAGGCGCGCTTATTGTCGTTGCTACACTCGAGTTCGGGCTGATGGTGCTGTTTGAAGCCGGACTATCCTTTCTTGGATTAGGCGTGCAGCCACCAACGGCAAGCTGGGGCGCGATGCTTTCAACCGGACGCAACTATGTCGCCTCTGCGTGGTGGATAGCGACATTTCCAGGCCTCGCTTTGTTCCTGCTCGTCCTTTCCATCAACCTCATCGGCGATCATGTCCGCGACCGGCTCGATCCGCGCGGCAGATAGGAGTTTTGTCCGTGAATTTTGAGAATGAATTCCAAGGCAAAAAAGTTATCGTTACTGGCGCTGGTGGCATAATTGGCGGATGGATTGCCAAAGCTTTTGCAAAGGAAGGCGCAATCCTCTGCCTTACTGATCAGGATCAGTCAAAGCTTGATGCACGCGTCGCGGAACTTCCCGGCGACGGCCATTTCAGCATCATCTCAGACCTTACCGATGCGGCTTCGATCACCAGCTTTGCAGACGCAGTTGCGGCACGCTGGGACGCACCGGATATTCTCGTCAACAATGCGGGCATATATCCGTCAGGGTTCCTGCTTGATATTTCGCTGGAAGACTGGGATCGCATCATGGGCGTCAATCTGCGCGCGCCATTTCTGCTGTCACAGCTTTTCGCAAAACAGATGGTTGAAACACAAACCGCCGGTTCCATCGTTAACATCTCGTCAGGTGCCGCACGCAAGATGCGGACTACAGCCGTTCCTTATTGCACCTCTAAAACCGCTCTCGACCGCCTCACAAAAGGTTTCGCTCTTGAGCTTGCTGAATATGGCATTCGCGTCAATGCCGTGGAACCAGGCTTTGCAGCCGGAAGCGATGTCAGCTCCTTATCCGATGAGCATGTGAAGACCGTCACTGCATCGATCCCGCTTGGACGCGCATCGTCCGCTCCTGATGTGGCGTCCGCTGTTCTTTATGTCACATCGTCGGCCGCCGCCTATGTCACCGGCGCTACATTGACGGTCGATGGCGGCAACTCCATCGGCTCCCTCGCCGTATTCCAGCAAAAGAAGAAGGCGCTATGACCGACAGGCTAAACATCAAATCACCTTGGCCCAGCTATCAATGGCCAGCCGGAAAACAATCTGCAACGCTTCTGTCAGTTGATGTGGATGCGCAGGTGCCGTTCATGTGGGCGCACCGCGACGGCCTTCCTGATCGACTTGCGACGCTGGAAATCCGTAACTTCGGACCACGCACAGGGCTTTATCGACTGATTGACCTTTTTGCTCGTTATAACGTCAAAGCGAGCTTCTACGTTCCTGGGCTAACCGCAGAAACCAATCCGGAAATCCTGCCTGCCCTCGTTGAAGCCGGGCACGAGGTTGGCCTGCATGGCTATTTTCATGAAATCGTTGCCGACGCATCAGATGCGGAATTCACCGGCGCGCTGGAAGCAAGCATAGAACTATTCGTCAAACAAACCGGCAAGAAGCCGGTCGGCTTTCGTTCGCCCGCATGGGAAATTACGCCGCATATGCTGCGTGAGATCAAGCGTGCGGGATTGGCTTATGACTCCTCGCTCTCCGGCTTTGACCATCCCTATGAGATCGATGGTGTTACGGAAATTCCGGTGCAGTGGGCAACCGATGACGCCATTTTCTTCAAGTTTGAAGGTGGCGGACGCGACAAGTGGCCGTTTCAATCCGGACAGGCAATATTGCAAGACTGGATTTCCGAATGGCGCACCCTGCACCGCTTTGGCGGATTGTTTACGCTGACCGTGCATGACTGGATTTCGGGTCGGGCGCAACGCATCGCTCTTCTGGAGGAACTGCTGGATAAGATCACCGGCCAGTCAGACGCGTGGGTTGCCACGGCGAAAGAGATAGCAGCGCACCATGCTTCGTCCGCCAATGCAGGGCGCTTTGCTGTCGGGGCGAAAATACCCGACGCTATCGGAAACCGCAGATTTGGACAGACGCATGGCTGAGAACTGGGAAATCCAGAAAAAGCAAATCCGCAGCGAAGGCGGCATGGTCACCTGCCAGAACTGGCTCGCCGCCGAAGCAGGTGCCGCCGTTTTACGCCGTGGCGGCAATGCCATGGATGCCGCAGTAACCACAGCACTTACCTTGAGTGTCGTTGAACCATGGCTTTCCGGTGTTGGTGGAGGCGGCTTTTTGCTGCGTGCGGATGGCAAAGACGGAAGTGTAGACGCGCTTGATTTCAACGTGGTGTCCGCGAGCCGTCTTGACCCCAACGATTATCCGGTAGCAGCCGGCAGTGACGGCGATTGGTTTAACTGGCCCAAAGTTGTCGGAGACCGGAACCTTATAGGTTACAGCTCCATATGTGTGCCGGGCGCCATCGCGGGCCTCGCATCTGCACTGGAACGCTTTGGTTCCATCAGCTTCGCCGATGCGCTGCAGCCAGCAATCGACCATGCCCGACGGGGATTGCAAATCGACTGGTTCACCACGCTTTGTCTGGCTATCGATAGCGAAGGCTTAAACCGCTTTCCTGCATCAAGTGCGCTCTTTCTCGATAATGGCCGTGCGCCTCGTGTGCCGGAAACAGGCTCGCCGCGCAGTATTCCTATGCCGAAAAAAGCTGCAATGCTGGAACGGCTGGCACAAGCAGGCGCACGCGATTTCTACGAAGGTCAAATCGCCCAAACTCTCATTACCGATTTACGTGCTGGTGGCAGTCGCATTGAAAGCGACGATCTGCGCGACTTTCAGCCGGAGTGGAAGAAGCCGCTGACGATTGATTATCGCAACTCCTCCGTCCACGCCATGCCGGGGCTTTCCGGAGGGCCTACGCTTGCACGCGTTCTTGAAGAGCTCAACAGGACACTACCGCAAGAAAATGCACTTTCGGGGAAAACTGCGCTCGCCTTTGCAAGAGCCATTCGGCGCGCATCTGAAGAACGGCTTAGAACGCTTGGCCACGGGAGCACTGGAGAAAGCTGCACTACCCATATCAGTGTTGTTGATCGTGATGGCAGCATGGTTTCACTCACCAACACGTTATTATCGCGCTTTGGTTCGAAGGTCGTCGCGCCGTCACTCGATCTTCTCATGAACAATGGCATGATGTGGTTCGACCCTCGTCCCGGCCAGCCAAACTCAATTGCAGCTGGCGTGAAGCCCCTTGCCAATATGTGCCCCATTATTGCCAGTAAAGATGGCATACCTCATTTGGCACTCGGCGCTGCAGGTGGGCGGCAGATTATGCCCGCTGTGGCACAGATATTGTCATATATCGATGTATTCGGCATTTCGCCGGAGGCAGCGCTGCACGCGCCACGGATAGATGCCAGCGGTGTAAAACTTCGCGTCAGCGAGCGTGCACAGGCGGATGTTGCCACACGGCTGAGCGAAGAATTTCCTGTCGAGATCATCGAAGACACACTCTATCCGGTGAACTTCTCCATCCCTTCTGTTGTCATGCGTGAAGACGGCCACAATATTGGTATGGCGCATCCTTACAGTCCTTGGGCAGCCGTGGGTACGGAGGCGGAATGACAAAACCTGTGCTCAAAGTTGATGAACTTGTCGTTCACATTGCAGATCAGCCGGTCGTGGATGGCGTCAGTTTTCAAGTCAACGAAGGAGAGATCCTGTCCGTTGTAGGCGAGTCCGGCTGCGGAAAATCCCTGACTGCGTTTTCCGTGATGGGCTTACTCCCCAAAGTGGCTAAAATTGCATCCGGCAGCATTCGGTTCGGCGAAAGTGATCTGGTCAGCATATCTGATAAAGCGCGGCGAGGCCTGCGTGGCAATGATCTTGCGATGATTTTTCAGGAACCCGTTGCTTCACTTAACCCGCTGATGAAAATTGGCAGGCAGATAGAGGAAAGCCTCGTCGTGCATCGCAACTTGAGCGGCAAAGCAGCCCGCCATGCTGCTATTGCCATGCTCGAAGAAGTGGGCATTCCGGAGCCGGAAATTCGTTTCGGGCAATATCCGTTCGAGCTGTCCGGCGGCATGTGCCAGCGTGCCATGATTGCTATGGCTTTGATCTGCCGCCCCCGTCTTCTAATCGCCGACGAGCCGACGACAGCGCTTGACGTTACCATTCAGGCGCAGATCCTTGACCTTATGAAAAAACTCCGCGATGAGACCGGAACGGCGATACTGCTCATCACCCACGATATGGGCGTTGTTGCGGACATGGCAGACCGTGTGGCAGTGATGTATGCGGGGCGCATCATCGAACAAGCTCCGGTCGAAGCGATCTTCGCACGACAAGAGCATCCTTATACGAAGCTTTTGCTTTCGACCATTCCGCGTCTCGATGGTGAACCTAAAACGCATTTGCGAACGATTGAAGGTATCGTACCCAATATCGGTTCATGGCCTGAAGGCTGTCGCTTTGCACCGCGTTGCCCCATTGCAGAAGATCAATGTCATGAGGTCGCTCCAAAGCTTTCAACACGAATTGATGTTGGTGCTGCTGCCTGCTGGCGTTCGCAACAAGTGGGAGCGCTGCTATGAGCGAGACACTGCTTTCGGTCGACAATCTTAAAGTTCATTATCCTATTCGTGGTGGCTTGCTAGGGCGCACCGTCAACTTCGTCAAAGCTGTCGATGGGGTCAGTCTCAATATCGCACGCGGGGAAAGCGTTGCACTTGTTGGTGAGTCAGGCTGTGGCAAGTCCACGCTCGGCACTGCAATCCTCGGCATGACGAAAGCGACATCGGGCAATATCAGTTTTGATGGAAAGCCGGTTGCTCATGGCTTGTCAGAAACAATCCGCGGACTTTCACGCGACATTCAGATCGTCTTTCAGGATCCGGCATCGGCACTGAACCCAAAGCTCACAATAGGCGAAAGCATTGCCGAACCGCTTGCAATCCATAATATCGGGACAGCGGCGGAGCAACGCGCTCGTGTCGCCGAGCTGCTCAAGCTGGTCGGGCTGCATCCGGAACATGCAATGAGAAAACCCGGCGCTTTTTCGGGCGGACAAAGGCAGCGCATCGTGATTGCCAGAGCGCTTGCGCTCAACCCAAAACTAATGATTTTGGATGAGCCTGTTTCAGCGCTTGATGTTTCCATCCGCTCGCAAATACTCAACCTGCTTCTCGATCTTCAGCGCCAATTTGGACTGTCCTATCTGTTCATCAGTCACGATCTTTCAGTTGTAAGGCATTTCGCGGATCGCGTAGCTGTCATGTATCTGGGGCGCATCGTTGAAACCGGCGAAACCTCCGATGTTTTTGATCGTCCAGAACATCCCTATACTGAAGCACTGATATCAGCCATTCCATTGCCTGACCCAATCGCCCAACGGCAACGCAAGCGTATTGTATTGCGCGGTGATCTGCCAAGTCCGGCCAACCCGCCAAAGGGCTGCGGCTTCTCGACAAGATGTCCTCTCGCTGTCGCAGAATGTCGTGAAGCCCCGCCATCGCTTGTCGAGCGAAACACCAACCGGCATCTTGCATGTTTTGTCCGCGCGGCATGAGAATGCGAAAACAGAAACACTAAGGGCTAAACGTCTCGAGACAATTGGGTGCAGCCACAATCGTCAGCTTCTCAGCGATAACATGCTTATCGCTCGTCTCGACCCAGCCTCTATGCACTCTCTTTCGCTTTTCGCTTTCGATAAGCGCGCGCACTTGCCTGATCCCCACAGGGAGACATGGCACACCAAACCCGATTACCTGCCCGTGATTTATCAACGAACATGACATGACAATGTGGCGACGCGCATTGCTTGATACGCGTGCGATATGGCCCGGTGAAAACGTCGATCGCATCACGCGCGATCAAGCCAAGAATTTCGTTCATTTCGGCTGCATCAGGCGGCTCGGTACTGCAGCCATCACAGGCGATACGCAAAACCGGCATACCTGAACGGGCATGAGCGTTGATCAAAGCAATATCCGATACCGATATCTCACCTTGATTGATGCGATTATCCGCCAGCCTGAATATTGCCTCTCGCAAAGACTTTGTCTTTGCAAGTTCCTCGTCCGTCACAGAACCGGCAAGCGGTGGTAACTCCGCTTCACAAAGCCATCTGTCCAGCAGTGAAGGCTCTGAAAAGCGGTCAATCCCCTTGGCCCTGTCTTTTGAAGCAGCGACGGTCGCAACAAGATTGAGCGCAACACTGTCCGAGCGGAACAGGAAGCGCCAGCTTCCCTTTTTCCGGCGTTCTTTCGGATGCGTGGATTTTGCGTCAATCATGTCCATCAGTTCGCTCTTTGCTTGACAGGCCCGTCCAGCTTTGAAAGCTGGACGATACTTATGAGATAAGTGCTGACAAAATCAACTGTTCGCCGAAGGCGTCGCCAACTCAAGATCAACGGCATATCTGCCAATTTCCTGTATTTTTACAGCCACAGGATCATGCAGCGTGTAGATGCGAGCATCACGCCAATAGCGATCCAGCCCTTGTTTCAAAGTCGCGGAACGCGCGCCAACGGCTTCAAAAATGCGCGATGTTACTGAGAGCGCTGCTGCGTCCGAAGCTACCTTGGCCTGTGATATGAGATCAGCAATCTCGCCACGGCGTTCCGGTGTCAGACGGTTCTCATCAATGTCTGCAACCAGTTCGCCAAACGCCTTGTTGGCGACAGTTGAAAGCGCAAAAGATGCGTTGGCTGTGGTGATAGAATTGCCAATTGTATCGGCGATATAGTCCGGCACTGATGTGTTCTGGCCGTTTTTGCGCAAGTGCAATTGCGACAATGCAGTATCAATTGCCCCTAACGCCGTTCCATTGAGAAAATTGACGAACATGATCTGAAAGGCCAGCGAGCCTATCGATTCATTGAGGGGACGCTTTGTTGAATCGGCTGCCGATGTGCTGAAAATCGCATCATCCGGTATAAATACATTTTCAAATACCAGACTGCCTGAAGCGGAGCGACGCGCACCAATGCCATCCCAGTCATCAGCATGGACAATGCCCGGTGTTGACGCATCAAGAACGAACGTCAAACGTTTCTCATGGCCATCGGGCGCGCGATAGCTTTCGCCGACGACCAAACGGTCAGCTGTTTGTGCAGCGGTTGCGAAGCTTTTCCTGCCATTGGCAATATATCCGCCATCAACCCGCTTAAGATCTGCGGCAGGACCACCTGGATTGTTGGCACCACCCCAAAGCGTCGGCGTCTGCAACGAATCTGCCACGGCTTTTGAGAAGACCGGCCCACACCCGGCAATCTCAATGCGCAGCAGATGCATGTAATTATAGCCGAGAAGTGCTGCACTCGATAAATCGATGCGTGAAATCTCTCGGATCGCAAAAAGCGCATGTTGCCAGCGCGCACCGATCGCTTCGCGGCGGCTTCTAGCATTACGAAACAACGCCAGACCATCATCAACCGTTAGTGCTGCCAGACCGGACTGCCGAAGAAGCGATGCTTCCTCAATGGGGGCGGAACCTTTACGGTCCCGCTCTACCACATGCGGCGCAAGCTCAGTTTTCACCTGCTCGACACGCGCCCGGATGTCCGCCTCGATTGGCGGATCAAACCATTGCGTATGCCGGAAGGATTGGGCATGTGCATTCATGGTTTCACATCCAAAACAGCTTTACCATGCAAACGCCGGTCAAGAAGGGCAGCTACAGCCTGGTCAAATTGGTTCCAGTCGCCGCGCCACTTAACTTCTGTCTTGAGCTTGCCCTCAACCAGCCATCGCAGCAGTGCAGTGAGATAAGAGCCCACCCGATACTCGGAAATCAGGAAGCCATGAATGTGACGCCCGACCGGACCAACCGTGCCGAGATGACCAAACACTGCGTCTTCGCCTGAAGCCCAGCCGAGGCTCTGCACATTGCCATGCCGGTTAAGAAGCTTGAAAGATTGAACGAGCTGCGCCCCGCCGACACTCTCGATCACCAGATCGATACCTTCCTTCACATCATCAAGGCTGGTCACGACAAGGTCCGCACCAAGTTCTGTCAGACCCGCTGCACTGGCTTTAGATCCCACAGAAGCGATGACGCGCGCACCACCCAGCCGTGCAAGCTGAATTGCAAAGCGGCCTACACCGCCAGAAGCACCGGTGATCAGAACTGTCTTGCCGAGAATAGGCCCACCAAGCTGCAAGGTCGCCAGCGCCGTGACAGCTGCCGTCGGCAGAGTTGCAGCTTCTGCCGGATCAACACCCTCCGGAATGACCGCGATATCCTCAACATGTGCAATGCGCTTTTCAGCCCAGGCTCCAAGTGGGGCGCGTGTGACAACTAATGTTCCAATGGGAGGCGCTTTGGTTTGTGGGCCAACGGCTACAATCACACCAGACGCATCCCATCCAAGAACCGTACCATCAGCCTCAAGACCGCGCGCACCACGCCGGGTTTCACCGAAATTCAGCGAGGTGTGTGTGACATCGATAAGCACTTCCCCGTAACCCGGCTCAGGGGTCGTTCGCGTGGCGAAACGCAGACCGCCGGAAGTTGCCTTATCTGTTTCGATAACTCGAATGGTCATGCGGTGATCCTTTCCAGACGCCCTGCAATCGAAGCGCCGCGGGTAACGACGTTATAAACAAAGCTGTTAAGCTCAACACGCTGGCGCAGGTCTTCCAGCTCAGCGTCAGAAGCGGGAGACTGGATTTTCGCGGTGTAGCGAAGTTCCAGATCGACTGGCTCGCTTGAGCCTGTTCCGATTTGTCCCGGCTTGCTCACAGCTTCGGCGACAACTTCCAGCGCATCGATCTCGATATCGAGCAGGGATGCCTGAATAAGAAAGCCATGATTGAGGCAACCAGCAACGGCGCCGATCAGCAATTCACCCGGGGCCGGACCAAGATCAAAGCCACCGCCAGCGGGCGATCCATCGGTGATAATCTGAAAATCACGAATGAAAAGACGACGGATACCGCTGCGTCCTTCGGCAACAACGCGGGCAGAAAGCTGGCCGGTGCCTGCTGGCTGTCCCTTTCGTGCGTCGTGCAGCTTTCTCTTGTGTCGGATATATTTCGTCAGACCACTGGTCATAGGTATTTCCTGTATTCGGTATGTTGGAAGAGACGCTTATTCAGCAGGTTTGATTTCGTATGGCAGCGTCCAGTCATCCCGGCGGATGTCCCATACGACTTTGTTGCTGTAGGCATAGGTTTGCGGCAGATCCCAAAGGAAGACGGCAAGCGCTTCGTCAGATGCCACTTCGGTCGCGCGTTTGACCGATGCAAGCTCGGCGTCCTTGGTGAGTGCGCCTTTTGCCTGCTTCACTGCTTCGTCAAAGGCGGCTGGGACGGGTCCAATTGTCTGAAAATGCGTGCTGCCGAGATAGGTCAGTGTTTCGGCTGCAATGCTTGCCGTATCCGCGTAACCAAACCACGTCAGGCCAGCGGCTTTGTCAGACGCCGCGCGCTCGGCATGGGACGAGGCAGGCAGAATATTGAGCTGCGCTCGGACACCAACCGCTGCCAGCTGGGCCGCGATAATCTGCGCTGCCTGCTCTCCACCGACATAGGTGCCTTTGCCAAACACCATCTCGACATCAAAGCCATCCGGATAGCCTGCTTCCGCAAGCAGCGCTTTGGCCTTCCCGGGATCATAAGGCCATGGCTTCAGGTCTGTGTTATAGCCCTCATGAAAGCTGGTGATGATCTGGCTGTTGGCGGGGCTTACCAATCCCTTGAACAGCGCCTTGGTAATAGCTTCCTTATCAATGGCGTAGTTCAAAGCCTGCCGCACACGCGCATCATCAAGCGGCTTGATATTGGTGTTGAAACGGATGATCTGTACGCGCGTACTTGGGCGCGCACCTGCCACCAGATTACCATTGCTTTCGAGCTGTGCGAGATCCTGCGGAGCGATAACCGCTGCGGCATCAATCTCGCCGGATTTCAGGCCGTTAATCTTGGCTGCAGCATCGACCACAACTCGGAACTGCGCCTTGGTGAAGGGTGCTGCCTTGCCGAAGTAATGTTCATTGGCTTCAAGGCGAACTTCGCCCTCTGGATTATAGCTCACCAGCTTATAGGGGCCGGTGCCAAGAGCCTCAATCGCTGGGTTGTGTGACTTGGCCCATTCAGGTTCCAGATAGAAAATGCCTGCCAGCCGTTTGGGAAACTCAATGTCGGGCGCTTTCAGCGTAAAGGCAACCTGATGCGGTGAAAGGACTTCAACCTTATCAACCGCCTTCATCGACGAGACGATCCAGCTTGGCTTTTCTGACGACAGGATGCGCTCGATGTTCCACTTAACGACTTGAGCATCAAATGGCACATTGTTGGAGAAAACTACGTCGTCGCGCAGATCGAACACCCAACGCGTATCCGACTCCTGTTTCCAGTCCTTGGCCAGAACACCCACCAGTTTGCCTTCACCATCAAGGCGCGTCAGTGGCGAATAGATTGAGGCGATGATGCTCAGATCGCCGCGCAAATTGCCCCCAACGGCTGGATCAAGGGTCTGCAAGGCATAAGGCAGCGCCACCACCAATTCATGGGTCTTGCCATAGTCCGCAGGTGCCTGCGCGTGGGTCGCCGATAGCGTTGCAGACATGAGAAGCAGGCTTGCTCCCATCAGTCTCAATGCGTGCAATGATCGTTTTACAATCATGTGTCTTTTTCCAGTTTTTGTGTTCAGATTCAGAACTTGGGAGCGACAAGCGGCTTTCTGCCGGGAATGGCCGCAAGCAACTGTCGAGTGTAAGGATGAGCAGGAGCCCCAAAGATGCGGCGGGTTTCGCCGCGTTCGACGATTTCACCGCCACGCATCACCACGACCTCGCGACAAAGCCGTGCAATGACCGATAAATCGTGAGAAATGAGCATTTGCGCAGTGCCATGCCGACGCTGCATGTCTTCCATCAAGGCAAGCACGCGCTCCCGCGATGTGGAGTCGAGTGCAGCAACTGGCTCATCGGCGATGAGAAGTTTGGGGCTGGGTGCAATCGCCCGCGCGAAACCTACGCGCTGGCGCTGTCCTCCCGATAAACGTCCCGGCAAGCGATGCCACAAAGCGGGATGGATACCGACTTCTTCAAGCAAGCCTTGCGCAATTCTCAAAGCTTCAGCTTTGCGAAGCCCCTTGGCAAGCAAGGGTTCCGCCACTGTGTTCACGATGCTTATGCGTGGATCGAGAGACGAATACGGGTCCTGAAACACATATTGTACGTGGTCTGAGCGTGTCCGCGGAGGTCGAACATTGCCATCAATCAGGATATGGCCGTCATCTGCGCGCTCCAGTCCAGCAATAATCCGCGCCAGCGTGGTTTTACCCGAACCACTCTCGCCGACAATCCCCAGTGTCGTTCCAGCCTTCACCAAAATATCGACACCACCAAGCGCGCGCGGGCCATTGCGGAATGTCTTTTGAAGAGCCTTCACTTCAACAAGTGGAGGTTGGGAAGCAGCATCATGAAGCACACCACTCGCGGTCGCAAAAACCAGCTCGCTTGCCTTCAGAAGTGATCGCGCAGCGCGGCTCTTGGGATTTGTAAAAAGATTGAGCGTAGCGCCGCTTTCAACGATCGCCCCGCCATCCATGACAGCAACACTATCCGCTCGATCCCGGATCACGCCCATGTCGTGGGTAATCAGCAGAACACCGAACCCATGACGTTTTTGCAGTCGGGCAATGAGATCAAGAATTTGCGCCTGCACCGTTACATCAAGTGCTGTCGTCGGCTCATCCGCGATAAGCAGTTTCGGCTGCCGCGCCAAAGCCATCGCAATGACAACGCGCTGCGCCAGCCCGCCCGAAAGTTCATGTGGCCAAGCGGTGAGCTTCTTCACCGGCTCGCTGATGCCTACCTCTTCCAAAAGGTGCAGGCAGATAGTCGCAGCCTTGGCCTTATCGCCGCGCATGGCAGGCGACAGGGCTTCAAACAGCTGAGCGCCAACGCTCAGCCGCGGATTAAGAGCCGTTGTCGGGTTTTGAAAAACCACACCAATCTGTGACGTTCTAAAGTCACGACCACGATCAGATATGCCAAGCGCGAGTGGTGCCCCATCGAGATAACTCTGTCCATCGGCATGAAGGCTCTGCGGCAGAAGCCCGGCAATAGCCATTGCCGTGAGGGTTTTACCGGAACCGGATTCACCAACAATCCCAAGCGTTTCGCCTTGTTTCAGCGTGAATGACACCGGACCTGCAAGTGCCGTTTCATTTGACCTGACAACCAGCCCTTCAACGGACAGAAGCGTGTTGATAATTGTCATGCTGGCTCTCCTGTTTCGCGCGCGGAAAGCCTGCTTGAAAGGGCATCACCCAAAAGCTGCACACCAAAGAGAAGGCTGAGCAGAGCGAGAGCTGGCATAAGCGACAGCCACCAGGCGGCGCCTAGCTGCGATTTTCCCTGGGCGATCATCAGACCCCAATCGGCAGTTGGCGGCTGAATACCCAAACCAATGAAGCTGAGACCGGCTTCTGTCATGATGATGAAGGCAGCGCTTATCGTTGACGTTGCAATCAGCAGCGGCAACAGGCCTGGCACGATATGGCGCAGAACGGACTTCCAAAGCGGAACGCCTGCAAGCCATGCAGCTTCCATATAGCCCTGATTGCGCGCATTCAGCGTATAGGAACGCGAGACACGAAAATGCAGAGGCCAGCTTTCGAGCGCCAGAATAAGGATTAGGTTCTCAAGCCTTGAACCAAACAATGCCAGTGCGAGAAGCGCCAAAACCAGACCAGGTATTGTTAACTGAATTTCAGCGATCCGGGCAATGATCTGGTCGATCAAACGGTTACTCAATCCTGCAACAATACCCAGCAGACTTCCGATCAAAGCGGAAAGAAGCGTTGCAATGGTTGCAACCAGCAGAACAGGCCGTGCGCCGTAAAACACCCGGCTTAAAATATCTCGACCAAGATCATCGGTGCCGAGCCAATGCCCGCTATTGAATGACGGCTCTTGCAGAAACGCCATCAGATCACTGGAATTGGGCTCATAGGGAGCGAGGAGCGGTGCAAAAATGGCAGCCACCACCCAGAGCAGGATGATCAGCAAGCCGATCTTGCCTCTCAAAGCCAACTTTGGCGTTGGAATTTCGCGCGGGATATCAAGGATTTCAGAAGTGGAAATTTCACTCATTTTGCCACCGCACTTCGCGGATCAACAATAGCGATGAAAAGATCAGCGAGCAGATTGCAAAGACTGACAGTCAGGGCGATCAAGACAATCGCCGCCAGAATGACTGGGTAATCTTTCATACCAACGGCGCTAACCAGAACCGTGCCAACACCCGGCCAGCCAAAGACTGTTTCTGTCAGAACAGCGCCGCCCAACAGGGTTCCCGTTTGCGTGCCCAAGAGTGCAATCACAGGAACGAGGGCATTGCTTGCGATGTGCCTGAAACGCACACGACCGAGCGAAATCTGTTTCGATAAAGCAGTGCGGACATGGTCTGCCCCCTGCTGCTGTTTAAGACTGGTGCGAAACAGCCGCGCTACGGGTGGAGCGATCAGCAGAGACAAAGTCATCGCGGGCAAAACGAGATGACGCAGACTGCCACTGCCTCCCGTCGGCAGCCAGCCAAGCGTCAACGAGAAGAATAGAACCGCAAGAATGCCGGTCACAAAAACAGGCGTGGACTGCACAACGGTTAAAAGTGCCAGCGGGCCTTCACGGAGAAACCGGTTCGATGAGGTGGCCGATAGATAGCCAGCTATCAGCCCTAATGCTGAACCGATCAGAAGCGCTGTCAAAACCAGCACTAGCGTCAGTGGTATGGCAGGCGCCAGAACATCAACCGCAGGGATGTCAAAACGCAGGGATTTCGGAAACTCGCCACGCAGACTGTTAAACAAAAACTGCCCATACTGCTCAATCACAGGGCGATCAAACCCATAGCTGGCATTCAGCGCTGCAATTTCTTCTTTCGTCGCCTGTCCGCCCGCGAGCAAAGTAGCCGGGCTGCCGGTTGCAAAAATCAGGAAGAACACCAGAGACACTGAACCGAGAACAGAAATTACCGTCGCACCGAGCCTTTGCAGGATAAAAGATGGGCGAATATCGCGCCGCCGACGCGGCAGCTTGCGCAAGACAATCCGCTGAGTCTGCCCGCTATGAGCGCCCTCTTCGGCCTGCAGCCAGAACTCCTGTTCACGCGATGTGATGTTCATAACGAGCTTTCGATAATTAATTCTAGTGAATTTATAGATTATCAATCGTCAGCTATTAAGAACCTGACGTTTCGTTTGAAACGCCAACGCCGAAACAATTTCCCAAACATGCGTCAGCTCTTAGGTTGAAAACATCAGCATCTTAGATGCTGATGAAACCAGTACTGCAAACGATCCAAATTTTGGGGAAAGTATGAGAATGAAGGCGGTGCGTTTAGGCTTGTCGCCTCGCCGATCCCGCAGTCTATGCCGAGAAACAGAAGACTTCTGGCGCACTTAACCAAGGGCTCTATAGGGTCAGTCCGCATTGGACCGATACGTCTGCCAGACATCAGCCAGTTTGCTTGGGACTGATATCCTACGAGGTTCAATAATTGAAATTATATTAGGACGCGGGAAACTCGAGTAATATTCTATTATTACTCTCCAAGCTTCCGCTTTTAAGCCAGCCCTCAGCTCTTTGCCGATGCCGCCATCGCCTGCAGGATGATGACCGTCGATGCAGCCCCTGGATCAATGTGACCAAGCGAACGTTCGCGAAGACGCGCGGCACGCCCTTTGGCTGCAATCATGGATCGGGTCGTGTTCGCACCGGCCGTGGCAGCTGAGACAATCTTATTCCAGAATTCGCCCGCGCTTTGATTTTCATTCACCGCCGTTTGCGCAGCTTCAGCGGCAGGCAGCCAGGCATCAAGCATTGTCTTGTCGCCACGCTGTCCGTGGCCTCGCTCACGAATGCCAACGCCGATGGCCTCAATGATGGTCGCACACGTCGCCAGATCAAGATCGTTGCGGCCTGCCGTTGCCTGCGCTGCACGGCGGAAGCCTGTGGCATAAAGCGGCCCAGTTGATGCGCCGACCGCATTAATGAATGCGGTTGCTGCCGTATTTAGAACCGTTGAAATGTCAGTTTCGTCGAGATTAAGCTTCGACAATTCACTGCGCACGGCCTGAAAGCCCAGAGCCATTGTCGTTCCATGGTCGCCGTCGCCAATTGCGCCGTCAAGTTCGGATAGCCGATCACGTTCCGCTTCAAGCGACGCAGACACAGCATCAAACATATGGGCAAGACGACGAGCCGCAGTTTCCGACATGGATTTTCTCCTCAAACCTTACAACTGCAACGCGCGACGCTCGTCATAAGGCGTATGCTAATTTACTTTCAGGCACAGTGAAACGATAGAACCCAAACACAGCCTTTAGCTGATTTTGAGGCCTGCCGTTTCACATGGATGCAGCAGCAGGTCCGACAGCTCATGATCAAGATGCATGATTGATATCGACGCTCCGACCATATCCAGAGACGTGCAATAATGCCCGATCCAGTTGGCTTCAATGTGAATATTCTTGGCTTCAAGTCGCTGCGCCACACGCCGATAGAGAACGTAAAGTTCCATCAGCGGTGTCGCTCCGAATGAATTGACCAGCACCGCCACGCGATCACCCGGTACAGCCTTCATTTCGTTGAAGATTCTGTCCATGATGCCGTCAACAATTTCATCAGCCTGACGAATGCGATCACGCGATACACCCGGCTCGCCGTGAATGCCAACGCCGATTTCCATATCTTCAGGGCCGATTTCAAAATTATGCCGACCGGTTTGCGGCAATGAACCCGGCTCAAGAGCCACACCGATCGTATAAGTCCGCGAGTTGGCCTTGCGGGTAACGATCTCACAGGCATCAAGCGACAAGCCCTTGTCGCAAGCAGCACCTGCCACCTTGAAGACGAAGAAATTACCTGCCACGCCGCGGCGTCCGTCCTTGTCATCGATTGGCGATGAAGCGATATCGTCGGTGGTCAGAACCGTCTTGATCCTGACGCCCTTTTCCTCGGCCATTTCAGCCGCCATCTCGAAGTTCATAACGTCGCCGGCATAATTGCCATAGACGAAGAGAACGCCTTCGCCGTTGGAAGCTGCCAGCGCGCATTGCACAATCGGATCGGGTGGAGGCGACGAGAAGACATTGCCGACCGCAACAGCATCAGCCAGTCCCTTGCCCACATAGCCCACAAAGCATGGCTCGTGACCGGCACCACCGCCAATGACAAGCCCCACCTTGCCGGGGCGCGGACCATCTCGCGCGACCAGTGCCCGGTTGGAGCCGCCAATCGGCTGCACGAATTTGCTATGGGCCCGAACAATACCGTCGAGCATTTCCTCAACCACTTCGTTTGGATTGTTGAGGAGCTTCTTCACCCGCACGCGAAAAGCTGTAGGAACCTGATTGGTCTTGGGCTTCTGCGAAAGACGCGCATCAAGATCAATCACACCATCGGCGCGCAAAATACCGAGTCCTGTCGCAGCATCGGTCACAAGCACATTGATGAAACCGCCGCGGAGCGCTGCCAGAAGTGCTGGCACCTTGTCGAAACCGCCTGCAACCGCAATACGGGTATGAATCTGCCGCAGCTTATCGAGCGAAATGCCGATTGTCCGCTCATCAAGCGGACCTGCAACCGGCTTCCCACGCTCATCGATGAAACGGCCTGCCACAACACCGACAGCGCCCGCTGCAAGATATTGCTGCAGAGAAACCGATTCAAAAAAGCCGCTGGTGTGAATGGTGGAATTGGAACGAAGCGACGACACACCGAAGAGAATGCGATTGGCATTCTCAAGGGTCGCAAACTGTTCCTGAAGCAAAGGCTCTTCGAGCAACACATCCCGCGTCTGCTGCGAACGCACCATAGCGGGTGCCATGATATTCACGCAGCGTGCCGAAACAGCTTCTGCAAGTGCTGCCGCACAACGTTCGGGCGTATAGGGAAATGACGCCGTGGTGCCGCCTGTCGCCTGCACGACGGTCATGTCCTGTAACGAGCCTATAGCGGTCTGCTCGCCGACCGAAAGCACCGTCCGTCCCCAGGCAACCGCGAGTGTATCGCCGGATTTGAGAATCTTGTTAAGCGCATGTGCGCCCGCAACCCCAAGCCGATCAATCAGCGGGCGGGCATTGTCGTCATGCGGAATGATAAGGCAGTCTGTCAGGCCGAAATGGCGCTTCAACTCCTGAGCAACAGACAGCGATTCCAACCGCCCACCCTCAAGAGAGATGTTGACGATGCCCTTATCGCGCGCTTCGGCCAGATAGCTATTCACGGTTGCGCGCGAAATGCCCATGACATCGGCAATCTCGCTCTGCGTCAGGCCGTCTTCGTAATAAAGCCAGCAGGCCCACACATAGGGATCATCGCCATAACGCATGGGAATCGTGATCGAATTCTCGCTTGTACCGGTCTTTGGCTTGCCGACCTTGCGCGATGGGTTGGGCTTGAGCGTCATGCGATTTTCTGTTGCCTCTCTCCTGCGCAGCAAACATGAAAGCGTTCAAACGCAATTGCAACATGATGAAACGAATTTGGCGCCTGAACGTGTGGACCCACACAGTTTTCAGACGCCAAACTCAAAATCGGGACAGAAAGCCTTACTGCAAACGGCTCTTTGCCTGTGCTGCAAGGTCAGTCAGAATCAGTGCGCAGGATGTTGCACCCGCATCAAGGACACCCAGTGAACGCTCACCGAGACGGCTCGCGCGACCGATCTTAGCCACGAGATTAAGTGTGGAGTCGCGACCGGCTTCAGCAGCCGCCGACAAAGCGTCCAGGCTCTCAGCAAAAGACTGGCCCTTGCCATTTGCTTCGTCAAAAGCATCGATTGCCGGGATCAGCGTGTCGAGCAGCGTCTTGTCACCAAGCTTTGCCGAACCGATCGACTGGATGCCTTCAAGACCTGCATGAAGCATGGTGCTGAACGTGGCTGCATCAATATTTTCGACGCCTTCCAGCTTTTCTGCAAACTCGTTGAACATCACGCCGTAAAGCGGGCCCATCGAGCCACCGATTTCGGTCAGCAGAACGGTTCCGAGCGTATCAAGACCTTCAGCAAGCGTTACGTCTTTACCACGCAGGCGTTCGGCTGCGAGGCCGAAACCCTTGGCCATGTTCACACCATGGTCGCCATCGCCGATCTTGCCGTCGATTTCGCTTAAGTAGGCTTTGTTTTCGATAATCCGGTCTGCAAGCGAAAGAACGATCTCACCCGATCCGGCATTCTTGAATGTCTGCATGATATGCCTCTTTCTTACAAAACCGCCGTGCAGCGGGCTTCTACATCCAGCAGTGCTTTCAGTTCATCATCCAACGCCATGACTGTCAGCGTCGCACCGACCATTTCGAGCGACGTGAAGTAGTTGCCGACATAGGTGCGATAAACCTTGAGGCCGCGCGCGGTAATTTCCTGCTCGATGGTATCGTTGAGGATATAAAGCTCGTTGATTGGCGTTGCGCCAAGTCCGGAAACCAGAACCGCAACTTCGGTGCCTTCGGGCAAATTGTGATCGTCGAGAACGATCTTGCTCATGTCCTTGGCAACTTCGTCAGCACGCTTCAACGGTTCGACGCGGACACCCGGCTCACCATGATGGCCGATACCGACTTCCATCGTGCCTGGCTCGATCTGAAAGTTTGGATGGCCGACGGCTGGCAGCGTGCACGGACCAAGGCCAACGCCGATAGAACGGCAATTGTCGATGGCCTTCTGTGCCGTTGCCTGCACTTCCTGAAGGCTTGCACCCGATGCAGCTTTTGCACCGCCAACCTTCCACATGAAGATTTCGCCAGCAACGCCGCGACGCTTTTCGCGTTCGTCAGCAGGAGCTGAGCAGACATCATCATTGGCAACGACGGTCAGAACTTCAATTCCGGCCTTGGCAGCAAGCTTGATCGCCATTTTGACGTTCATGTTGTCGCCGGCATAGTTGCCATAAAGGCAGACGACGCCCTTGCCACCATTGGCTTCACGAGCAGCATCGTAGAAGCTCTTGGCGGTTGGGGAAGAGAACAGTTCTCCAACGGCAACAGCATCAAGCAGGTTCTTGCCGGTATAGCCGATGAAAGCAGGCTCATGGCCCGATCCACCACCGGTAATAACGCCAACTTTCCCCTCGATAGGTGCATCTTTCGCGACAACCACGCGAGGGTTTTCCGTCGAAAGCCGGACCAGGTCTTTATGCGCCTTGATGAAACCCTTGACGGTATCTTCGACCACTTCATCAGGGTTATTGATAAATCTTTGCATTTTGCACCTATCGAAGGCGAGAGATGAGTTCCCGCTCTATAATTTTAAAGCCGTATTTTCGGCCCCGAACGATCGTCAGACCGTTCGCTTTGTTAAAGAATTGTGTAGCCACCATCGATCAGAAGGTCGGCACCATTTATCATGTTCGCACCGCTTGACGCCAGAAAGACTGCGGCGGCTGCAATTTCTTCCGGAAACGCGAAGCGTCCAGTTGGAATGCGCTTCTTGGCAGCTTCACCCTTTTCGCCGTTCCAGGCCTTCTTGCCCAGTTCTGTGAGAACAATGGTCGGAGAGATCGTGTTGACGGTGATGCCGTATTTGCCCCATTCGGCAGCAAAGGTTTTCGACATGCCGATAACACCGAACTTCGACGCGCAGTAAGCAACATGCTCTTCAATCGCAACAGTACCGGCCTGCGAGGCGAGATTGACGATCTTGCCGCCTTTGCCTGCAGCGATCATGGCGCGGCCCACTTCCTGCGTGACGAGGAAGCTGCCCTTGAGGTTGATTGCAATCGTGCGATCCCAATCGGAAATGGTCAGATCTTCGGCGGGAGCGAGGAAAACAACACCGGCGCTGTTTACAGCGATATCGATCTGTCCGAATGCCTCGACCACGCCTGATACCGCAGCCTTCACCGAAGCCGGATCAGATACGTCGCAGACGAAAGGCTTTGCACCGTCTCCAAGCGCTTCTGCCTTGGCACGCGCCTGATCAGCATTGATATCAAGCACAGCAACCTTTGCACCCTTGGCAGCGAAGGCTTCAGCAACGGCCGCGCCAATACCGGAAGCAGCGCCAGTTACCAGAGCAACTTTACCGTTGAGCGGGAAGTTCAGGTCGATTTGGGGAGATTGGTCGGACATTGTTTGATCCTCGGTGTTGAGGGTAGCGGAATGTTTGGGTTGCGGGATGAGCCGGGGGCTGCCCATCCCGCTGTTCTCTATTACTTGCGTGCTTCGAGCAGCTTGTCGACATTGTCGGCAGTTACTGGCGTCCAAGGAACATTGTATTCCTTGTCCTTACCGTCGTTGAACGGCATGTCAGGATACTGAGCCCAGATGTCGGACTGTGGCTTGTAGTCGCCCTTCTTCGCATGGAAGATTGCGAGGTCCATTGCACCCTGCGCCTGAGCGCGTGCATCCTGCAGGATCGACGTCATAGTACCGGCCTTAACTGCGTTAAGCGCATCGGTCACACCATCAATACCGGCGATAGCAAAGTCATCAACCTTGAGGCCTGCCGACTTGATGGCTTCAATCGCGCCGAGAGCCATTTCGTCGTTCTGGCCGATCACACCGTTGATTTCACCCTTGTGTGCGGTCAACCAGTTTTCCATCAGCGTCTGTGCTTCAGCGCGCGACCAATTTGCGGTCTGCTGTTCAAGAACCTTCACGTCCGGGCATTCAGCAAGCGCCTTCTTGTTGCCTTCGAGACGCGAAACCTGCGACGACTGACCAATCGGGCCTTCGATGATGACGACATTGCCCTTGCAGCCGATCTTGTCGAGAACGGTCTTGGCTTCCATGTAGCCGGAAACTGCATCGTCAGAACCGACATAAGAAGCCAGAAGATCAGAGTTTACGCGGGTGTTGGAACCAACAACCGGAATGTTTGCATCGGCAGCTGCCTGAACGGCAGTCGCACCGGCTTCAACATCGATCGGCACGAAAATGATCGCGTCGAACTTCTGGGTGATCATGGTGTTGAACTGTTCCTGCTGAACGAGCGCGTCATAACGACCGTCGAAAACCGTCAGCGAAACTTCGCCGCTCTTCACAGCTGGATGTTCTTTCAGCGCTTCAGACCAGATCTGCATGAATTCAGCGTTCAGGCCGTAAGGGGCTGCGCCAATCTTCAGCTTTTCCTGAGCATTTGCGGCGCCTGCGAGCAGAGCCGTAGCCGATGCCAGGGCAATCAGCAGTTTCTTCATTGGTATTCTCCTCCACAATATCCGCAATGATTGAATGTGCGGCTTTGGTTACGCCATGAAACTGGCAATTCAGAATTTTTAGAAATCAGGCGCTCTGGTTGCGTTTCTGATCGAGCATGACTGCACCGACGATCAACGCACCTTTGAGAACCTGCTGGTAGTAAGATTCGATCCCCATCAGATCGAGACCATTGTTCATGACGCCAATGATGAGCGCGCCAATCAGCGTTCCCGTGACACGGCCTACGCCGCCCGAAAGACTGGTGCCGCCGATAACAACCGCAGCAATTGCATCCAGTTCGTAAGCAATACCGGCCTGCGGCAGCGCGGAGCCGGTGCGGGCAGCAAGCATCATACCTGCAAGGCCGGAAAGTGCGCCGGAGATGACATAAACAGAGAAGCGGACGCGGGTGACATTGATACCCGATGTCTTTGCTGCATGTGGATTACCGCCAACAGCATAGACATAACGGCCAAAGCGCGTGCGTGTGAGAACCCACCAGGCCCCGATGAAGACAATAGCCAGAATAATGACAGGCATCGGGATGCCCATGATCTTGGCAGTTCCGATCCAGCGGAAATCCGGGATCAGTGCAGGTACAGGCTTACCGCCGCCGTAGATAAGCGTCATGCCGCGTGCAGCCGACAGCATACCGAGCGTTGCTACGAATGCTGGCACCGAGAAACGCGAAACAATCCAGCCAACCAATGCGCCACACGCACAACCGACTGCAAGACCGGCAGCAATGGCGACGATTGCCGGATAAGGGCCGCCCGCAACGCTTGCAGCGGCAGATGTCGTGGCAAGGCTGGCTGCAACAATACCTGTGAGCGCTGCAACTGAGCCGACAGATAGGTCAATGCCCCGCGTCAGAATAACAAACGTCATACCGATTGCCAGCACACCGTTGATCGAGGTCTGCAGGAGGACGTTTGAAATATTGCCCGTTGTCAGGAAGTATGGATTCGACACCGACAGAATGAAGACCAGAAGCAGGAAGGCTAGGAAAATGCCATATTCCTGAATGATCAACCGGCGCTTCTCGGAAGCGAACCAGCTGTTCGTTTGTGTTTTCTCGATATTGCTCACGTTTTCCAGCCTCTTCCCAGCCTGCCAGTGTCAGGCCTAATCTCAATCAAGCGTGCAAAGCATTGCATTACGCGCATCCCGAAAACCGGTTCCCGCTTTTTGGGATGCGCTTAGATCAACGCCCGCCATCAGGTTGACAGATGCACCAGCTTTTGTGCGTCAGTGTCAGCCCTGTCATAGACGCCAGCCGACCGGCCCTGCCGCATCACGAGGATACGGTCGGACATGCCCAGAACCTCGTCGATTTCAGATGAAATCATCACGACGGTGCCGCCTGACGCAGTGAATTCGCAGATGATGCGATAGATTTCGCGTTTTGCGCCCACATCCACACCGCGTGTCGGCTCATCGAGCAACAACAGGCGCGGATTGCGCAAGAACCATTTCCCCAGCACAACTTTCTGCTGGTTGCCGCCCGAAAGACCGGAAACCGGCATCGTGTCGCGTGCTGCCTTGATGCCGAAATGCGCGATCATCTTAGCGCTTGCTTCAGCTTCTTCGCGCTGACGCATGACAAATGACGGGCTCATTTCAGGAAGACTGGCAAGGCAGATATTGGCGCGCACACTGTCTGTGAGGTTAAGTCCCGTTAGCTTGCGGTCTTCGGTGACAAAGGCAATGCCTTCAGCCATTGCATCAGCAGGCTTGCCCACTTTGAGGGCGCGGCCCTCAAGCCGAATCTCGCCCTTGCTTGCCTTGTCGAGACCGAAGATGCAGTTGAAAATTTCGGAACGACCCGAACCCATCAGGCCGTAAATGCCAAAGATTTCGCCTTTACGGACCGAGAACGAAATATCTTCGATCTTGCCAGGAAGAACGAGATCGGAAACCTCGAAGCCAATCTGATCGGTAGGCTCGTTGGTCTTGATGAATTCTTCGCCAAGCTCGCGCCCAACGATCAGACGGATCAGTTCGGGACGGTCGATATCCCTCAGCGCGCCCGAACCGACATAACCGCCGTCGCGGAAAACCGTATAGGAATCTGCGATCTGGAAAATCTCGGACAGGCGATGCGAGACATAGACAATGCCCTTGCCTTCAGCCTTGAGACGTTCGACTGCCTTGAACAGCTGCTGCGCTTCCTTTTCACCGATGGCCGATGTCGGCTCATCCATGAAGATAACATCGGCATTGTGGCTGAACGCCTTGGCGATTTCCACGAGCTGCATCTGTGCAACCGACAATTGGCTCATCACCTGTGTCGCGCGAATGTCAAACTCCAGACGATCCAGAAGCGCCTGCGCTTCACTGTTCATCTTCTTGAAGTCAATGCCGCCAAATCGTGCTGAAGGTTCACGACCAAGAAAGATATTCTCTGCAACACTCATATGCGGAACAGGGCTCAGCTCCTGTTCGATAATCGCGATACCGGATTTAAGCGCTTCCGCAGGCGTCGAATACTGAACCTCTTCGCCGCGCAGCCAGATCTTGCCGCCGTCGCGCTGCTGGATACCCATCAGAATGGAGAGGAACGTGGATTTACCTGCGCCATTGCCGCCACAAAGCGCATGGACCGAACCTGCACGCAGTTCCAGCTGGCCATTGCGAAGTGCCGCAACACCGCCGAACGATTTTTTCAGGCTCTCAACTTTCAATAGCGTCCGCACGGTATCCTCCTTGACCACGCATGACAAAAATCACTCATTGTTCGACATATGTCAATAAGCTCATTTTACATTTGATTGATAATCACCGGCTTTTGTCAAAACTAAATTCAGGCGCACCCGCAATCTATTATCGAAGGCGACAAAGGTCTTCGGTGAAGGAATGTACAACTAGTTGTAATTTAACGATTATAGTTAGGTCTAGTCCGCATATGTATGTCATAAAAATCAGTTAAGCGGATCATCAAACTTATAGACGTGTATTGTGTCTGTTGCGCGAAAGACGCTCCAGCAGTCTTCAGTAATCAATCTCTGAAAAGCTTTAGAACTTATAGATTCTGTAAAATCTTCATCATAGCGACCAACATCAATATGACAGCGCGCCCCTTCCTCGAACGCGCTGACACCGAACCCTCCGCATGTTCGTGAGAATAGTTAGAATTTAAGCTTCGTCGCTTGCATCAAGTGTATGCAAGCAGATTTCAATTCATCGTTTTGGAATCAAAAAGCGCGGCGACAGTTTGCCAGCGGGCTTTGAGTGTTTAGAGCGCGTTTCGATCTGATTGGATCCGATCGGCGCTCTAATTTTCTGTTTTAACGCGCATCTTTGTCCGAACGCCGTTTCACACCTTTCGGGATGCGCTTTAGATCAAGCCTTCTTCTTTTAGAGCCTTCTGTACGGCAGGACGCGCCATGACGCGTTCGCGCAGAGCAAGAGCCTTCGGATAGGCGGTCAGATCGACCTTCAACATAAGGCCCCAACCAATGATGACGGATACATAGGCATCGGGTTGGGTAAAATCGGCCCCAAGC